>NZ_OX458331.1:1200000-1946085 GCF_949769285.1 Anaerococcus sp. Marseille-Q7828 | reverse complement strand
GCAATCATCGTAGTATCTGCAGCAGACGGTCCAATGCCACAAACAAGAGAACACATCCTACTAGCAAGACAAGTAGGCGTACCAAAAATCGCAGTATTCCTAAACAAACAAGACCAAGTAGACGATGACGAACTAATCGAACTAGTAGAAATGGAAGTAAGAGACCTACTAAACGAATACGAATTCGACGGCGACAACTGCCCAGTAGTAGTAGGATCAGCCCTAAAATCCCTACAAGAAGGTGGAGAAGGCGAATGGTCAGACAAAATCCTACAACTAATGGACGAAGTAGACAACTACTTTGACATCCCAGAAAGAGACAACGACCAACCATTCCTAATGCCAGTAGAAGACGTAATGACAATCTCAGGCCGTGGAACAGTAGCAACAGGAAGAGTAGAAAGAGGAACATTAAAAGTAGGCGACACAGTAGAAATCGTAGGCCTAACAGAAAAAACATCAAGCGCAGTAGTAACAGGCGTAGAAATGTTCCACAAATCTCTAGAACAAGCAGAATCAGGCGACAACGTAGGAATCCTACTAAGAGGCGTACAAAGAGACGAAATCTCAAGAGGACAAGTACTAGCAAAACCAGACAGCGTACACCCACACACAGAATTCGAAGGACAAGTATACGTACTAACCAAAGATGAAGGTGGACGTCACACACCATTCTTCAGCGGATACAGACCACAATTCTTCTTCAGAACAACAGACGTAACAGGCGACATTCAACTAGAAGAAGGCGTAGAAATGGTAATGCCAGGAGACAACGCAACATTCAAAATCAGCCTACAAAAACCAATAGCCCTAGAAGAAGGACTAAGATTCGCAGTACGTGAAGGTGGAAGAACAGTAGCATCAGGCGTTGTAACAAAGGTTATAAAATAATTTAATAAATAGCAAAGAGCGGACACTAAGTCTGCTCTTTTTTTATCATAAATCCATCTTCATTCTAAGATCTCAAGCAAATTCTCTGAGATTTATCAATCATTATCATCAATTTGTAATTATTCATTTTTTTACATATAAATAAATAATTGACAAAGTTTGTATAAATGTTAAACTATAATAGTAACGATTAACGTTTTCATAAATTTTAGGAGGTTTAATTATGAGCGAAGTTGCTAAAAAAAAGAAAAAGGAAAGGAAATTTCCTACTGCTTTTACGGTATTATTTATTGTATTAATTATTGCGGCAGTTCTTACTTATGTAATCCCAGCTGGATCCTATGATAGATTGCAATATGATAGCGAAAACAGCCAGTTTGTAAGAATAGGAAGCGATGGTGAAGAAACAAGCCTAGAGGCTAGTCAAGAAGTACTAGATGAACTAAATGTAACAGTACCACTTGAAAACTTTGTAAGAGGAGATATCAAAAAACCTGTTGCTATACCTGGTTCTTATCACAAACTTGAACAAAGTCCACAAGGCTTCTTTGAAGTTGCTAGAGCACCTATAGATGGTATAGCAGATTCTATTGGTATTATCGTCTTTGTACTATTACTGGGAGGTTGTATAGGAGTACTTAATACAACTGGAACCTTTGATGCAGGTATAGCTGCCCTATCCAGAAAGACTAAAGGTAAAGAGTTCTTGATGGTAGCTATTATATCTTCACTAATAGCCCTTGGTGGTACAACATTTGGTATGGCAGAAGAAACGATTGCCTTTTATCCAATTCTTATGCCAATATTCTTAGCATCCGGTTATGATGCTATGGTTACTATTGCAGCCATATATATGGGTTCTTCAATAGGTACTATGTTTTCAACCACAAATGCCTTCTCAGTTGTTGTAGCTAGTAATGCTGCTGGTATCAGCTTTAAGGAAGGTATGAATATAAGAATAATAACCCTACTTATTGGCCAAGCTATCAGTTTATATTATATCTATAGATATGCTAAAAAAGTTAAAAATGATCCATCTAAGTCAATTATAGCTGAAGAGATGCCTAGGATCAGAAAACAATATCTAGAAAACTACGACCCTGAACATACTGCTCCATTTAATTTTAGAAGAATTGGTATGTTAGTTGTATTTATGTTAGCTTTCCCAGTTATGATCTATGGTGTTATGAACCTTGACTGGTGGTTTGAAGAAATGAGTACCCTATTCTTAGTTGTAGGTATACTACTTATGATTTTATCAGGACTAGGTGAACAAAAGGCTGTAAACTCATTCTTGGACGGTGCAGCAGACCTAGTTTCAGTAGCACTTATCATAGGTGTGGCAAGAGCGATTAATATAATACTAGATGATGGTATGATTTCTGATACATTACTATACAATGCATCAAATATCATCAGTGGAATGAATGGAGTATTATTCTCAACAGTACAAATGGTTCTATTCTCATTCTTAGGAATATTTATCCCATCATCATCAGGACTTGCAACACTTTCAATGCCAATCATTGCACCACTAGCAGATACAGTATCTATTGGTCGTGATGTAGTTGTTTCAGCATATAATTTTGGTCAAGGTTGGATGGCAATTATTGCTCCAACAGGATTAATCCTTGCAACACTAGAAATGGTTGATGTATCATATAATAAATGGATTAAATTTATATTGCCATTAATGGGTATAATATTAATCCTAAGCGTAGTGATGCTTGGCGTTCAAACCATGATTTAATAAAGTGGAGGATATATGTTAGAAAAGTTTTTAAAATATGTAAGTTATGACACTCAAAGTGATGATAAGAACGAGTCTTGTCCATCATCTCCTGGCCAACTAGACCTTGCTAAGGTTCTAGTTGATGACCTTAAGGAAATGGGCATTGACAATGCTCACATGGATGAGCATGGCTATGTTTATGCAAGTATAGAGGGAACCAATAAAGATGTTCCAACTATAGGACTTATTTCCCACATGGATACAGCCCTAGAGATAACAGGCAAGGATGTCAATCCACAAGTAGTTGAAAAATATAAAGGTGGAGATATAGTACTTAACGACAAGTACAAATTAACTGAAGAAGAATTCCCATTCTTAAAAGACCTTGTAGGCCACAAATTAGTGACAACAGATGGTACAACCCTACTTGGAGCAGATGATAAGGCAGGTATTGCCATCATCATGACCGTTGCCAAATATTTTATGGAAAATAGGGACCAAGATTTTGGAGACATCAAAATAGGCATTACCCCAGATGAAGAAATAGGTAGGGGAGCAGATTTATTTGATGTTGAAAAATTTGGTGCTGATTTTGCCTATACCATAGACGGTGGACCAGTTGGAGAATTAGAATACGAAAACTTCAACGCAGCAAGTGTTGATATTCATATCGAAGGAAAATCTGTTCACCCAGGTTCAGCTAAAAATGTTTTGGTAAACGCCCTATTAGTAGCATTAGAATTAAATCAAATGCTACCAGTAAATGAGAGACCAGAATATACTGAAGGCTACGAAGGCTTCTATATGCTAGATGAAATCCATGGAACATCTGCAGAAGTAGATGTGGCATATATCATCAGAGACTTCTTCACTGAAACATTTAATCAAAAGAAAGAGATGCTAGAAAAATCAGTAGATTTCTTAAATGAAAAATACGGTCATATCATTGATATCAAGATCGAAGATTCCTACTACAATATGAGGGAAAAAGTAGAACCACATATGGAAATTATAGATCTTGCAAAAGATGCTATAGAAAAAGAAGGCATCACTCCAATAGTAAAACCAATCAGAGGTGGCACAGATGGAGCAAGACTATCATATATGGGACTTCCAACACCAAACCTATTTACAGGTGGTTACAACTACCATGGTAGATACGAAATAGTATCTGTTGATATAATGGAAAAATCTGTCAATGTTATCAAGAACATAATCTTAGCAAATGCCAAAGGAGATAAATAATGGAAAATTTACAACCACAAAGAGTTTTTTACTACTTCAAAAAATTAATGGATATTCCAAGACCAAGTAAGCATGAACAAGAAGTGTCAGATTTTCTAATAGCTACTGGTAAAGAACTAGGATTGGAAACCTACCAAGATGACTCACTAAATGTAGTGTTAAAAAGAAAGGCATCACAAGGCTATGAAGATGCACCAAAAGTAATACTTCAAGGTCACATGGATATGGTTGGATCAAAAACAGAAAACTCTGACCACGACTTTACAAAAGACCCTATCATACCTGTAATTGAGGGAGAATACCTATCAGCAAAAGATACAACACTTGGAGCTGACAATGGTATAGCAGTAGCGATGGGACTTGCACTACTAGAAGATGAAAACTACGAGGGACCACAAATAGAATTGCTTGTAACAACAGATGAAGAAACAAGTATGTCAGGTGCCATAGCCTTAGCTGACGATGTTCTAGAAGGTGACTACCTAATCAACATAGACTCAGAAGAAGAAGGAATCCTTACAGTAGGATCTGCTGGTGGAATCACATTTTTCGTAGAAGAAGAACTCAAAGATTTGGAAGAAAAAGAAGGATTTGAAATCAAACTAAGAGGACTTCTAGGTGGACACTCAGGTATGCAAATCCACGAAAAAAGAGGAAATGCAGTAAAAATCATCGGAGAATTACTAGCAAATATCAAAGAAGATATAACAATTGGCGAATTTAACTCTGGTAACCTAGACAATGTTATACCATCAGAAGGAAGCGTAAAAGTTTATGGAGCAAGCAAAGAAGCTCTAGAAGATGCTAAAAAAGACATTTTAGAAAAACACGCTGACCTACTAGGTGAAATGGAAGTTGAAATTGCTGAGGCAAAAGGCAAATCTTATTCCAAAGATCTATCACAAAGACTAATCAAGATGATAAATGACATGCCTACAGGAGTTAACTCCCTTATGGAAGACAATGAAACTGTAGAATCATCTGACAACCTTGCCCTAGTAAGAGAAAAAGAAGGAAAATTAGTAAGTGAAATCTCCCTAAGATCTTCTAACAACGAAAAATTGGAAGAATTGAGAGAAAAGATTGCTAAAGTTTTGGAAGAAACAAGCTTTGCATATAATATTGACTCAGAATACCCAAGCTGGGAATACAAAGAAGATTCAAAACTTAGACCACTAGCTCAAGAAGTTTACAAAAAGCTAGAAGGTAAGGAATTCGAAACTATCGTAATCCACGCTGGCCTAGAATGTGGTTGCTTCTATGAAAAGTATCCAAATCTAGACATTATATCTATAGGACCAAACATCACAGGTGCTCACTCACCAGAAGAAAAGGTTGAAATCGCATCTGTTCAAAGAGTCAACGAGTATCTAAGAGAATTGCTCAAAGAAATTAAATAAGACTTGACTAAAGAGGGGCTTTTGCACTAGCAAGGCCTCTTTTGTATGTGAAGATTATAATATATTTATTAACAATCTTTGGTATATAGACATAATTAAAGTATATTGTATACTCGGAGGATTTATGAGTAAAAAATCAATAGTTATTATGTTTGCTTATGTAGGGGTTGTTACTGGTGCAGGTCTTGCTTCAGGACAAGAGCTCCTACAATATTTTATTTCACTAGGAATACCAGGATTGGTTGGGATTTCTATAGTTGGCATACTTCATATATTGTTTGGGGGAGTATTGCTCCAATTAGGAAGTCACTATATGGCTACAGACCATTCTGATGTATTTGGAGAGATTACCAACAAATTTATTGGCAAATTTATGGATTTGGCACTTATTTTTACTTGCTTTGTTATAGGTTTTGTAATGATAGCAGGAGCTGGATCAAACCTAAATCAAGCCTTTGATATACCAAAATGGATTGGCCAGGTTGTTTGTGCCAGTATGATTATAATTGTAGGATTGTTAGATTTTGAAAAAGTTTCAAGAATTATCGGTTCTTTTACTCCAATGATAATAGTCTTTACTTTGATCGGTTCTATCTATACTTTCATAAATTACCAGCCAGATTGGTCATATTTGGATTCAGTTGCGAAAAGCCTACCATCAAACTTTAATAATGTAGTTTTTGCAATATTTAATTATTATGGTATGTGTTTGATGAGTGGAGTTTCAATGGGTTTCGTCCTAGGTGGAGAAGAACTTGACCCTAGGGAAGCTGGAATCGGTGGGCTACTTGGTGGAGCCATAGCTGGTATATTGGGAGTGCTTATTTCTTTTACTTTATTTATACGTGTAGATGAAGTTGGACAGCTTGACATACCTATGCTAAGTGTTATCAATAGTATTCATCCAATCCTAGGCTTTTTGATGGCCCTTGTAATATTTGGTATGATTTTCAATACTGGGATTTCACTTTTTTATGCACTAGCTAGAAGATTTTCAAATGATAGTGAAAAAAGCTTTAGGATTATGCTAATCACATTAACCCTTGTTGGTTTTATTTTAAGCTTTGGAGGCTTCAAAAAGCTAGTTTCTATATTTTATCCAATTATTGGTTACGTAGGTATGTTTATGATGGCCTTATTGCTTATAAGCTGGTATAGGGAGAAATCTTCTATAAAATACGAAAAATACAAACGTCTTGGCATAAGAAGTTACATGAGAAAAAAGATGGATGATAATGAAGACTTTTCTAAAGCCGATAAGAAAAGATTAGACAAATTAATCGAAAGGTCAAATATTGATAACGAACAGATGACCCAAGCAGCTGAAGATTATGTAAGAAAAGAACTTGAGGAAGAACAAGAAGTTCAAGAACTACAAGATGAATAGTTAGCAAACATATTTAAGGGGCTGTTGCAAAATAGATAAATCGTTCCTATATCATTCGAGAACCCTCCCACAAAGTTTGGCCTCCCTGAGCCGGCGGGCTAAACCTCAAACTTTCTGGGAGTGCACTCCAATGATGGAACGTTAGATATCTATCAATTTGCAACAGCCCCTTTTTTTATACACAATAATCATTATCAAATAATTTACATCAATTTAACATGAAATTACATTGATAAATATTGTCAATAATATAAAAATGTATTATAATTATATTATTAATATATATAGGAGGAATTATGGGAAAATATATTGATGATGCTCGTAAACTTCATGAGTATGTTGGCGGAGATTCGAATATCTCATCGGTAACTCATTGTGTTACAAGGATGCGTTTTGTATTAAATGATCCTGATATATTTATATTTCGAATTATAAGAAATTAAAATATACTTTACAAAGTACTTTAAGTAAATGACTTAAATGATTATCTAATTTATACAAACATTAATGTAGAAATTGTTATAAAGAATAGTTATATCATATGAAAATCAACCCACATATAATAAGTTATACACAAAATCACGATAAAGTATATTTAAAATACTACTTTTTAAGATTATCATAATATTTATTTATAAAATTTCATTGTATGATTTTAATTATGAAAAACCCTCTTAACTAGATTATTCCTATCTCTTAAGAGGGTTCAAAATTTTAATGATTTTTTTTGATAACATATAGTCTATATGCTGGTTTCAAAAGTATCTAATAAGTTTTTAAATCTATACCATAACACCATGCTTTAGCAGACACTGTTACAATACCTTGTGTTTGCATACTCATGTTAACTTTTTGAGTTGTCTTCATTTTATAAGTGGCATTTTCATTGATTGATCCATATTTATCAATAACAGCTTTTCTTCTAGCTCTACCAACAACATTGTATTTTGGCATGTCGCTTCCTTTTACCCAAAAATAATTTGTTACTAAATGTGAACCTTGCCCAATATATTCAACTTTTCCTTCCGCCCATTTTGTTCCATCAACTGCTAATGTTCCAATCTCTATATTATTACTTGCAAGGTGCATATTTTGTGTAAATGTAGTTTGATATTCAGTACGGCTATGTGATTTTTCACCAGCAAATGAGCACGGCATGAACACAACTTGAGATGCTAGTAATAAATTTAAAATAACAATTTTTTTCCCTGTTTTTAATTTCATATTATCTCCTTTTCTCTATTTGCTACTTCTATGTAATTTTTAATAGTAATCTAAAAAATCACACTTTATAGATATCTTTTGTTCTGTTTCTAAATTATTACCCTTTAATTAATTTTTTAATCATAAAGGTGATTAAATTTATTTGTAAATTTTTATAATGTTATTAACAATTAAAACCTGTAATTCTTGAAAAGTGAACTGATATTTTGTACATCTGACATTTTATTTTCTAAATTGTAAAAAGAAATGTCTATTACATACCAGATTTCTAGATAGTGGGAATATATTTGGCTTAATAGTTAAGTCACACTTATATTAAAAAGAGAATCTAATAAATGAACTAGGCCTCATGTTTGATATGGTTTTTAACCATACATCAACAGACCACGAATGGTTCCAGAAGGCCCTTGCAGGAGATAAGTATTACCAAGATTTTTACTACATCAGAGATCTGAAAGAAGATGGTTCACTTCCAACAAATTGGGAGTCCAAATTTGGAGGGGAAGCCTGGGCGCCATTTGGAGATACTGGCAAATATTATCTTTGCCTATATGATAAGACCCAAGCTGACCTAAACTGGCACAATCCAAATGTGAGAGAAGAATTATTTAAGATCGTAAACTATTGGATTGATAGGGGGATAAAGGGATTTAGATTTGACGTACTAAATGTCATAGGAAAAGATCAAATCTTAAAAGATTCCAATGGAAACATTGTGGAAGAAAAGCCTCTATACACTGACACACCAAGAGTTCACAAGTGGATTAGAGAACTAAACAATAATACTTTTGGTAAACATAGTGATATAATCACAGTAGGGGAAATGAGCTCAACAAATATCAGAAACTCTATCATGTATTCGTCAAACGATGACACAGAGCTTTCCATGGTGTTTTCCTTCCACCACTTAAAGGTTGACTACGAAAATGGAGATAAGTGGACAGATGCTAGCTTTGACTTTATGAAATTAAAAGAAATATTTAATGATTGGCAAGTAGGCATGGAAGAAGGTGGAGGCTGGAATGCCCTATTTTGGAATAACCATGACCAACCAAGAGCCAACAACCGCTTTGGAGATGTCAAAAACTATCCATACGAAAGTGCAACTATGCTAGGCCAGTCCATTCATATGATGCGTGGGACACCTTATATTTACATGGGTGAAGAAATTGGCATGACAGACCCTGTATATGAGTCAATAGAGGATTATAGAGATATAGAATCAAAAAATGCATATAAAATGCTAAAAGAAAAGGGCCTATCTGATGAAGATGCCTTTAAGATAATAGGAAAAAAATCAAGAGATAATTCCAGAACTCCTATGCAATGGGATGATAGCGACAATGCAGGATTTTCAAATGAGACACCTTGGATTGCTGTTAATGACAACTACAAAAAAGTAAATGTAGCAAAGGCAATAGAAGACCAAAATTCAGTATACTATTACTACAAAAAACTGATTAGCCTAAGAAAAAACGAGGAACTTATATCAGATGGTTCATATAAACCAATACTTGAAGACCACCCAAGTATTTTTGCCTATATGAGAGAATATGAAAATCAGAAATTAATCAACTTCAACAATTTCTACGGAGAAGAAGTAGAACTTTCATTAAGTGAAATTCTGACAGATATAAAAGACTACGAATATCTACTAGGAAATTATGGAGAAGTAGAAGTAGAAGAAAAAATAAAGCTAAGACCTTATGAATCACTAGCTCTCATAAAAAGATAAAATTAGCCTCCCTAACTAGGGAGACTTTTATTTTTCAAAAAATGCCCAATTTATAGCTTTGGATACTACTTCAAAATCTAGATTATTGGTTGAAAATATTTCTCCGTCAATATTTGCCAAGAAATCCTTATCTGATTTGATTTGACCTGATTTAACCAGGTATTCATCTAAGTATTTTGAAGACTGGTGTTTGCCTTGCTTATATTTTAAGATTAGGGGAAGTAATTGCCATTTTGGAAACCTCCTGGCTGTGACAAAATTAATAATCCCATCGTCAATTTTCGCATCTGGAGCTGGATTAAAGCCAGACCCATAGTAGCCACCATTACATATAGCAGAAACAAGAAACTCATCTTTTAGATATATATATTTAGAATCGGCTAAGCTTAGCTTAATCGAAAGATCTTGGTAGGTCAAGTTTTTGACCCTATCAGCAACTGCTTTGATATAGGCACGTTTACCCAAAGACTTATCCTTATCAAGATAATCATAAGCTGTCTTTAAAACTTCAGTATCAAAGCCAAGACTTGTCACATTTACACAATATTTGCCATTGACCCTTATAAGATCTATGGGTCTAATGCTTATGTCAAAAGTATCCTCAATCTTAAAATTTTTGTAATCAAAGTTTTTGGCAAAATCATTACCAGTCCCAGTTGGTATAAGACCAATAGCTACATCATTACCTAGGCACAAATTGACAACTTCGTTGATAGTCCCATCTCCACCCAAAGTGATAATCACCTTATCTTGGTAGGAAGAAGCCAAAAATGCCCTTACAATTTCTTCAAGATGCCCCCTGTACCTAGTCTCCTTGACAATTATCTCATCTTCTCTGCCATACTTTTTGTATACATCTTCTATTTGTTTTTTAGTAAAATGATATTCAGTAGCCCCAGCAGTGGAGCTTATTAAAAATAGCTTTGTCATAAATCTATTATAGCAAAGAAATGACTATTAATAAATTTTTTAGCCTTAGTATAGTAATTAATATGTTTTAAGAATAGTCTTTCTTAGGAAATCAACATTAGAATCAAAGAAAACTTGGTTCTTTTGAATATAAAAATATGCAAGAGCCTCATCAATATCTAAATAAAAATAAGTGGTACCATTATAGTAATTTAAAATTCCTCTATAAAATATAGTTTGAAAGTAAGTAGTATAACTATTGAGCTTTAGTGCAATCTGTAATAGTGGGATTAAAATATATGGATTCATAGAATAATCTTCTAAATTTTCCATTTTTATTATTAAAGAATTATATAAATATTTCATTCTCAATTCAGGATGATTTTGTAATTCACTTGATTTTCTAATCAAATTATCCATTGATAATTTAGCAACTCTTTCAATTCCGTCTATACTTGTCTCTAAATCCGGTGCAATGGATTCTTTTAACAGATATATTTTATAATTTAAAATTCTATTCTCTTCCGATTTGATAATTTGAATCTTATATGCAGCTTCAAGAGTTTGATAAGCATTCACAATATCACCAGAATTAATTAAGTGCCAAGATTTTATAAATAGATATTTTTTGTACTGTATAGAATCTTTATTTACAAGACTACTTAATTTTTCAACTTCTTTATAAATATCAATGAGATTTTCCATATCTCGATTATTAAGAGCAAGATTATATTCGTTATATAGAATACTGATTTTTTGTTCAGGATTATCGGTAAATATTCTTAATAGATCCATAATGGAAATATTTAGTAGTGAATCTATCAGACTAGCTGTTGATAATGAAGGGAGATTATATCCATTTTCTATTTTAGATAATGCTCTAATAGATATTCCAATAATATGGGCAAATTCTTCTTGAGTATATCCTTGAAGTTTTCTGTTGGTAGCTATAAGGTCTCCTATTTTAATATAAGTTGGGTTATATGTTACACTCATTTTTTATCTTATCAAAACACCTTTATAAATATATAAAAAATACTAAAAGTCAATTCTAAGTAAATAATAATAACTTTAGTTCATGTTCTATTATTACTATAAATGATACTATGAATATAGAAGGAGGTAAAGTGAAAGTAATAGCTAAAATATTAATTGTAATCTTGTTGATTCAACCGCTAATTAGTAAAAAAGATAACAAAAAATTACAAGCATCATATTTTGATCAAAGTATTTTATGTGAATTTATTTAAAAGTAAAAGGAGAATTACATGAAAAAAATTAAAACGATATTATCAATTGTTTCACTATCAACACTTTTAACATCAGTAGCATTTGCGTCAGTAGAAGTAGACGGCGGAATTTGGTCATATGGTGGAGTTCATGAAGTAGGTAACTGGGGCGCTTTTTCTAACTACTACCATCCTAGTAGATATCATTACTCAAGAGTAGTAAGAGGGCGTGATTCCAAAGACGATACAAAATATGCAGGTGCAGGTAATACATCACAAGCTTTTATACACACTAAGATTGGAGAAAAAGCATATTTCTATTATGGATTTTAATTTATAGTAAAATATAACTAGGCGGTTCATTTACTGCCTAGTTTTTATAAGGAGATATTATGAAAAAAATCGTGATTTTCATATCATCGCTACTAATGAGTACTCTTTTGTACTTTTTTATAAGTGGTACACAAAGTCAGACAATATTTTCATCATTTCCAACTGTAGATTTATACTATGTAAATCCAAAGATAGATAAATCTGATTTTGAGGAAGATTTGGAAGCCTTGGCTAATCAAAATGATGTTATTATTGCTAAAAGAATAGTCATACCTCAAAAAAGCGGAGAAGTTAAGTTTTATTATAAGACCTTTGGTGATAAGGAAGCTCCTTCTTATATAAACATTGCTTCTGATGAGGTGCTAAAGATTAACGATGATTTAGCTGCAACTTATATTATCATAGGCAAAGCTTTAAGCCAGGACGAATTATATAATTTTTTATCAGCAGATGGTAACCAAACTAGAAAGTTTGGAGATGGATCTTCCCTAGATAATGTAATTGAGCTATTTGGATATCCTGCTATGATGTTTATACTTGTAGTAAGTTTCTTTGTTATTTTAGCTATATCTATAATTAATAGACTAAATGAAACATCTAAATATGGCATCAAGCTAATATCTGGAGAGAGAAAGTCAATGCTGCTACTTAAAGATTTTATAGATGATTTAATTACTGTTATTTTGGCTTTTCTAATGAATGTGATTATTTTTGGCATTTTATTTAAAGTACATAATATTTTTATTGAACCTATAATGAGATATTTTTTGACAGCTCTTATCATTTACTTATTAGGTATTGTACTAGTATCATTAATAGTTTCATTTTTATTTTTTGCTATAATTAAATATGAGAATCTTATGCAAATCATCAAGGGAAGGCTACCAATAAAGTCAATCATGGCTGTGTTGGTTATTTCTCAAATCTTATCGTTTATAATAGTGGCATATCAGTTTAGAGTTGCAAGTTTTTCCTATCCACAGATTAAAACTCTTGAGACTTCAGCTAGTAAGTGGGATGAATATCCTGATTCAGTAAATATTACTTTTAATTTAAATTCTCACGCAGATTCCCTTGAAGAGGATTTAAAGAGATGGAATCAATGGTATGAATACTTAGATGATACTTTTGAAGATGATAAGTGGATACTAGCTTATAGTAATATTGCTAATTATTTTGGATCTGATATAGAGACTACTAGGGCTAATCTAGATAAGTATGATCCAGATGGAAATACCATAATTGTTTCCAATACTTATCTAGAAAAAGAACAAGTAAATCATAAAACTGACTTTTCTGATTTGAAATATGGAGAGTTTGGACTAATATTGCCTGAGAAGACAAAGGCTAATGAAGAATCACTTGTAAAAATATATGAGGATTATGTTAATGAAACTTTTGGTGGTGAGGGTGATTTTAAGGCAAAGGTCGAATATGTTAGTGATAATCAAAAAAGATTTATCTTCAATACAACAATTATTACAGACAAGCAGTATTTAATTGACCCTGCTATTATAGTTATAAGTCCAAAATCTACAGGATCTAGTGATCGTAGTTTGATGTTTTGGAATAATATGATAGCTAATTTTATATTTTTTGATAACTATGAATATTGCCACAAAACCCTTGAAGATCACAATCTCATAAAGTGGGTTTCTTATATAAAAAATAGCAGAAGTGATTATTATGAGAGATTGTCAGACGAAATAAGAGATATTAGGTTTAATATTATTGGAAGTATTTTTACTATACTTACATCCTTACTCTTGTTTAATAGTATTGTTATAACCTACTTCAAAGAATTTAGAAGAGAAAATTTCATAAAGAGAATATCTGGATTGAGTTTCTTTGGTATCCATAAGCGCTTTATTATAATGCAGTTTATAATATTCTTACTTAGTTTAATAGCTTCCTTTAAGCTAACCAATGACTTAGCAGCGAGCCTAGGAACATTTTTAGTCTTTGTTATGAATTCACTCATAATTTTATATGTTCAAAATAAAAAAGAGAATAAGCAAAGTATGACAATTTTAAAGGGGGAATAGGATGATTGAGATTAGGAATTTATCTAAGAGCTTTGGAGAAAAAAATATTTTTGATAATATAAATATTAATTTTCATGACAATAAGACCTATGCCATAGTTGGAGAAAGCGGGTCGGGAAAGACAACTTTATTAAATATTATAGCTAAGCTTGAAGAAAAAGATAGGGGCACCATATTATACAACTCAACTGATTTAGATAAGATTGATGAACACAAATTTTTTAGAGATTATCTGGGATATTTGTTTCAAAATTTAGGATTAATCGAAAGTGAAAGTGTTGATTATAATTTAGACCTTGCCTTTGTAGGAAAGAAACTTAGTAAAAATGAAAAGCTTAGATTAAAGAAAGAAGCCTTAGATAAAGTGAACTTATCATATATAAATCTTAATACAAAAGTTTATACCTTATCTGGAGGTGAGAGCCAAAGAGTGGCCCTATCTAAGCTTATCCTAAAAGACCCTCCAATAATTTTGGCTGATGAACCAACTGCATCAGTAGATCCAATGAATGCTGAGGAAATATTAAATATTTTATTAGCAATGAAAAGTGAAGGTAGGATTATAATAATTGCTACTCATAGTAAGGACATATGGCAGGCAACAGATGAAGTAATTTCTATAGATGAATTAAAAATGTGCAAAGGTTAGAAAAATTGAAAAATAAACTAGGTAAAGAGACGAGGAAATGTGGACAAGCTAACATAAGTTAGTCCATTTCCTCGTCTTATTTAATCTAATTTTTAGTAAAATGATATTCAGTGGAGCTTATTAAAATTTCTAATAGTAATCTTAGATATTAGTTTTTTGATGAAACTATATCAGCTATAGATAGTTTATTGATAAAAAGAAATTAAGTAATTTTATATAACAAATTTAATTGTTATAATTATAAATAATCGGGTATAGAATTATCAAGATAAAATTAAAGGAGGGAAAATGAAATATTCTAAGATTTTATTGGCGGCTCTAAGTATTTCTTTACTTACGGCCTGTACAAATACTGAAAAAGTTAATAAAAAAACTGAAAATATAGAAGAAGTTGCAAGTATTAGTGAAGAAGAAACTAAGGAATACAAAGATATAGAAGACACAAGAGAATCCCAAGAAAAAACAGACCAAGAAGATGATAATTCTGTTGAAGAGAAGGATGAAGATAAAAAAGAAGAGACTGACGATAAAGGAAATAAGGAAGAATCTGATTTAATCACTGCAAGTGACTTTGACGTGCTCAAAGGAGATCTTATGGATATTTCAGATGAGGATCCTTCTAGCCTTGGACTTGAAAAAAGTGACAAGGATCCAAAAGAACTAGTTGATGAATTCTTTGATGAAAAGCTAGAAAATCTCTTATTTACTAACTACCTTGTTGTAGGAAATGATAGTGAACAGTCTGCCCAGAAGTTTTATGGTGGTGTAGAGTATGAGGACGAGGAATTATTTTCTGGTCACTTTGCAAGTTTAGAATACGACAACAATGGTCTAAAGAGCATTGATGAATTGCTGATTACAAATAATCCGGATTCTGAATATCAATTTTATAACTTTGACCAAGATGGTAGTCCAAAAGGTAGTGATACTGATCAAGATTATGCAGAGATAAGTCTAAATCCAGAAATATATAGTCTGATGAGCCATATTAATGCGATTTCTGACAAGCTAGAAGCCTATGAAGATAGTAATGGTCATACTCACCTATACTACAAAACGGATGAACTTGGTGAGCTTTTAGAACTATTTAGAGATGATTATAATATAAAAGCTGATGAATCTGGCCAAGGTAACTTTGAGGAAAAAATTGTCATATCATATTTAGATGATGACAATCTTCCTGATAGATTGGTGATGACTATTGGTAATGGACAATTAAAGATGATAGTAAATACCTTATTTACTGACTATAACGAAGTTGATGATTCTATGTTTGAGCCAGTTTCTATAATTGATGACTCAGAGAGAACAGAGATTTCTGAAGCAGTTTCTGATGGACCTATGGATAAGGATGCTGTAAAGAGCATAGCTTCTAAGATTTCATCAAAAAATGAGAATAAAAAAACTCCAGAGAATTTCTTGAATTTAATAGAAAAAGCTAGGTTCCAAAATATTTTCCTAGCAGAATCTAATGGTGATAGCCTAGAAGATGTAGATAAATATCTAAAGGGATATTATGAGAAAGAAATTATAAATGTTAAAGAAGATGATGTAATAGCTGTTCATAGATACGACAAATTCGAAGATGCAGATGTTGGTCAAACTTACGACCTCGATATTACATTAAATTTCTTTGAAGAAAAGCTAAGCCTTGCAAGTTTGTCTGCTGCATTTTATAATGTTATGCCAAATGAAGTAATAAATGATGAAGATGTCGAAACGCTAAAAACTATTACAGATGTAGATAGGTCACCAGCAAAACCATTGTCACTTGCATACATGCCTATTGATGATAAGGCAGGGATTGAAATTATGATTCCTAGCCAAGATAAAGATGGCAATGTAAAGGCAAACTATCTATTCTATATAGAAAACGACCTAGTATACCATACAGACATACCATTTGATCAAGCTAGCCAAGACTTCGCAACAGCAGCTCACAGCATGTTTAGAAGTTTTGTAGAAATGAAAATGGGTGAGAAAACTAATTAAATAGATCTTTATGCATAAGCCTTCCATTAGAGAAAGACGAGATTTTAAAAATCCTCGTCTTTTTCGTCTGTAAATTTATTCTTCTCTTAAGGCCTCAACTGGGTCTTTTTTGGCTGCCATTGATGATGGAATTATGCCTGCAATCAAGGTAAGTACGACAGAAATTAATAGCAAGATTCCTGCGGCACCGTAGGGCAATTTAGATGCTATATCACTTACACCAGTTAGATTTCTAATCAGATTTGTAATTGGAATATTTACTAGCATAGTTACTCCAACACCTATGATTCCTGACAAGAGACCGATAATGAAAGTTTCAGACATAAATACTTTTCTAATATCAGACTTGCTTGCACCGATGGACCTTAGGATTCCTATTTCCTTGGTTCTTTCAAGCACTGAGATATAGGTTATGATTCCTATCATTATTGAAGAAACTATCAAGCTAACTCCTACAAAGGCAATCAGTATATAGGATATGGCGTTTATGATATCTGTGACAGATTTTGTTATGAGGCCTATAAAGTCTGTATAGGTGATCTCTTCCTTGGAATCTTTATCCATGTTGTAGCCATCAATTATATTTTTGATATTTTCCCTATTTTCAAAGTTTTCTACATAGATGTCAATTTCACTTGGGGCATCCTTACTTACCACTCCAAGAGCTTCTAAATTTTTCCTATAAGAATTTCCAGATAAGAATTCTTCATAGATATCTTTTAAGGTTTCTGGCTTATTTTCATCAAGAACATATTGAGCAAGTTGATTTTGTTTTGGCAAATCTTCTTTGGTCAAATCATTATCTTTCATTTGGCCATTGGCCATAGGAGGCATTTGAGCACCTTGCATTTGCTCAGCTTTCTTTTGAGCTTCTTCGGCTATTTGAGGTTTCTTTCTTACTATCCAAGTAGAGAAGGATAGACTATCTTTTTCGTTTAGATTCTCCAAGAAATACCTTGCAGCATCTTCTTTTTCTTTGTCATTTTTTGCCCTAAATGGCAGGTTATTTAGGACGTTTTTATCCTTGTTTTCAAGTTGGGCTTTGACAATTTCTGTGTCATTTGCATGTCCAATCATCTCATCTGTAAGTCCGTCGGTAAATCCTATAGGTGCACTTACTACTTGATTATCGTCATTGGTTTTTCTCTTTGCTATACCTACGATTTTGGCTGTGAAAGCATTTTTTACTATTTCATCAACTTTGACTTGGTCATCTTTTACATTTATAAAAGAATCGCCTGATTTTTCGTAATAATCAGCTGGGGAAACTATTTTATACTCGTGACCAATAATACTAGATGGATCTATCCCTACTTGATCAAGGTCAACTTTTTCGTTATTATCAAGTTTTGCTAGAATTTCCTTGTAGTCTTTACCTGGCAAAAATCCTAGTTCATAGATAGCAGAAGTTAGGATTTCATTATTATAATCAGTAAATAGGACTAGTTCATCAGCTTTTTCTGGCCATTTGCCTTCTATTATTTCGTATTCATCACTAATAATTGGGCTTATATTGCCGTCAGGACTTGTAATTAGCTGGCTAAAGTTCTTATTATCCTGGCTTGGGGCAAGGAATTTGGCTATTTCTGGTTGCCTATTTTCCTCAAAGTCTTCTCCATTGGTGTTGATTAGCTCATCAGCTGGGTCCTTGGTGAATATATCAAAATTCATATCATAGATATAAGATATGAAATGAGGTCCTATATTTTCTTCCAATTCTCCCTTGTTTTCTTCTATAAAATTCTTAAAAGGAGTGAGGTTGTTTTCCCTTACATTTGAAGCAAAGTCAGACCTACGGTCAATGACAAAATTGTTGGTATAGATCTTATCATCTTTATGGTTTTTCTCTTCAGTCTTTGGAGGAGTGATCATCTCGCTTATATTAATCGATTCCTTTTTAATCTGTATTGGATAAGATTTAAGTGCCTTTCTCTGGCTATCTTCTATAAAGTCATTGGCTCCTGTAGAAATGGAAAGAATGAGGGCTATGCCTATTATTCCAATAGATCCAGCAAAGGCAGTAAGTAAGGTTCTTGCCTTTTTCGTAAGGAGGTTATTAAAAGAAAGGCTTATAGCTGTAGGAAGGGCTAGTTTTATTCTCTTTGGAGAAAATTTATTACTTTTTTCTTCTATTTTATAAGGGTTGGAATCGCCGATAATTTGTCCATCTTTGATATTTATAATCCTATTTGAGTAGGATTTGGCTAAGTCTGGATTGTGGGTTACCATTATCACAAGCCTATCTTTGGCTATTTCTTTAAGCAAATCCATTATCTGCTTGCTAGTCTCGCTATCCAAAGCTCCAGTTGGCTCATCGGCAAGGACAATTTCTGGATTGTTAACAAGAGCACGGGCTATAGCTACTCTTTGCATTTGTCCACCTGAAAGCTCTGCTGGTTTTTTCTTTATATGATCTTTTAAGCCGACCTTCTCCAAGGCTTCTACTGCTCTTTTTCTTCTATTATCTTTGCTAACCCCAGATAGGGTAAGGGCAAGTTCGACATTTGAAAGTATACTTTGGTGGCTTATTAGATTGTAGGATTGGAATACAAAGCCTATTGATACATTCCTATAGTAGTCCCAATCATTATCTGTAAAATCTTTTGTAGACTTACCATCTATCAATAAATCTCCGCTAGTGTAATGATCTAGACCACCAATTATATTTAAAAGGGTGGTTTTGCCACCACCAGATTGGCCCAAAATAGAGACAAATTCATTCTCCCTAAAGGCTATAGATACATCATCTAAGGCAACTTGTTCGAAGTCGCCTGTCTTATATATTTTAGAAATATTTTTTAGTTCTAACATTCATACCTCTTTTCGTAATTATATTACTATACCCAGCTTCTTTATATATTACAGGAAAAATGTAACATATAAATGAGGTATATATGGAAAATCTGATTATTTATAAAGAATATAAAATAAAAGATATAAAAACCATCAAATACTATAGAGATATTAGTGTTAATGGAATTTTGCTAGATAATTTTGAAAATTTAGAAGAGTTGGATCAACTTTTCTCCTTGGCTTCTTATTTGAAGACAAATAGCATAAGATTGTTTTTAAATATAGACATAGCAATTATCCTTAAAAAGCTTATAGGAGAAGATTTTGCTTGGTCAAACCCCAAGATTAGAAATTCCTTTTATCAATTTATAAATTTTTTGGTAAAACGTGGCATAAGTGGTTTTTATTTTACAAGTCTTGATGAATTGATAGACGATAATTCTTATCTTTCTTTAATAAAAGAGTTTAGTAAAAATACTATTAACAAAGATGGGATTGTTAGCATAGTGGAAACTAGTAAAAATCCATATTACTTAAACTACCTATCAAATCCTATCTATAATAATTTTTCATATGTTGATATAGATAATGAGGTCTTATCTTTCATAGAATATAAGAAGTATACAGCGACAATCCAAGCTATGGAAAATAACCAAAATATTAATCAAATAATAAAACTAGACCAGAGCTTCCAATCCTTTACAAATACAAAGAATTACCCCTACCAGTCTGTGAGCCTTCTTTGTGGCATAAGCTATTTTCACAGGGGAGCGGTGATGATAAAAAGCTTGGAAGAACTTGGTTTTGCAAGTGGTATTAATAATACAAATGCTTATAAATTTTCCAGTTATAGCAAAAGCATCAGGGACTTCTATAAGTATATATTATCCTACAAAAACTCAATACCTGCACTAAGTATGGGTAGTTACAGGCAAATTTTTGTAAATGATTCGGATATCTATGCTTATATAAGAAGCTATGATGGAGAAAAGGTCCTTGTTTTTGGTAATTTCAGCCAGAAGGAAGTACTAGTAGACATCAGGTTTCATTTCCTAGACCTATACGACTTTTCTTATTTAATTGGTAACTATGGCAAAAGAAGAATAGTAAAAAACCTACTATTAAGACCCTATGAATTTGTTGCTTTTATTAAAAATAATAAGTTAACAAATTAATTTGTAATGTATTTATAAACTTGTAAAATATATCTATTAACAAGGAGAGTTTATGAAAATTTTAGTATTTGGATTGGGTTATGTAGGTTTGGCCAACGCTATCTTGCTTAGCCAATCAAACCAAGTTATTGGTATAGAAGTTAATGAAGAAAAAATAAATTTAATTAATAATAAAAAATCACCTCTAAAAGATGAATATATAGAAAGCTACCTAGCAGAAAAAGAATTAGATTTCACAGCACAAAAAGATTATGAAGAAGATTTGAAAGATGCTGACTTGGCTATACTTGCCTTGCCAACAAATTATGATGAGGAGACTAAATTCTTTGATACATCTTTTGTAGATGAGGCAATAGGAAATATAAAAAAAATAAATAGTGATTTGCCAATTTTGATCAAATCAACTATTCCTGTCGGATATACAGCAGGCCAAAGAAAGAAATATGATAGTGACAATATAATATTTTCACCAGAATTCCTTAGGGAAGGCAAGGCTCTTTACGATAGCCTAAATCCATCAAGGATAATTGTGGGTGACAAAACAAAATTAGGTCAAAATATTGCCAAGCTATACCAAGACCAGGCTCTTAACAATCCTGAAGTTTTATATATGGATTCGACAGAAGCTGAGGCAGTAAAATTATTTGCAAATACCTATCTTGCTATGCGTGTATCATATTTTAACGAGCTTGACACCTTTGCAGAAATCAAAGGTCTTTCTACAAAAGATATTATAGAGGGTGTTTCTACTGATCCAAGGATAGGCAATTATTACAACAATCCATCCTTTGGTTATGGTGGCTATTGTCTGCCAAAAGATAGCAAGCAACTTTATGCAAATTTTGAAAATGTTCCAAATTCAATGTTTGGTGCAGTAATCGAATCCAATCAAATCAGAAAAGATTATATAAGCGATAGGATCCTTAGAGATAAGCCAAAGACAGTTGGCATCTACCGTTTGGTAATGAAAAAGGATTCTGATAATTTTAGAAAATCTGCCATTTTTGATGTCATAGAAAATATCAAAGATAAGACAGAGGTCATAATCTATGAGCCAAATCTTGCTGAAAATTATTTTGAAGGTTTAAGGGTAGAAAATGACCTGGAAGAGTTCAAAAAGCTAGATATCATAGTCGCTAATAGATTAGCCGATGAGCTTTTGGATGTCAAAGACAAAGTCTATACAAGAGATATTTTTAACAAGGATTGATAATTGTAAATGAAGCTACAATCTAATTATGGATTTAGCTTCATTTTTTAGTCTACATTTTAGATTAAGGCGCATATCCTAGGGTATGTAATTAGTATGATAAAGAAATGAAAGGAAGCCTATGACTGAGAAAAAAGAAAAATACATACCACAAGTTCATTCGAAGTTAAGAAAATCATTTATTACTGTTCCTGAGGAAGTATACCAAGCTTCTGGGATCAAAATTTTTGAGAAAAGAATTAAGTCACTACTTTTTACAACAGACTTAGCTATCATTAGAAATTCCAACGCTGATAGCGTGATGGCTGTTTATCCATACACTCCACAAAGGTCAATCTCTGATGCCATACTTAGTGTATCAAATGTACCTTGTTTTGTAGGAGTTGGTGGGGGTACCACCCAAGGTTTAAGGAGTAAATATATAGCGATTGACGCAGAGCTTGCAGGAGCCTATGGAGTTGTTGTAAATTCTCCTATGCCAAATACGGACATCAAAGAAATTGCTGATTTTATTGACATACCAGTAATAGCAACTGTTACCAGTCTAAATGACGATTATATTGGTAAGATTGAGGCAGGGGCAGAGGTTCTTAACGTTTCTGGCGGAAAGTATACAGCAGATTTACTTAGGGAGATTAGGGCAGATATTGGTCCCAAATTCCCAATAATTGCAACAGGTGGTAAGAATGGCGAACAAATACTAGAAACTATTAAAGCAGGAGCCAATGCTATCAGCTATACTCCACCATCAAGTGCCGAAGTTTTTGGTCAGATGATGGATAAGTATAGGAATGAAGATATTGGAGAATAGTTAAAGGAAAATAAAAATGTATGAAGGATATATTACTGATATAAAGGGAATAAAGATAGGACATGCCCAAAACTTGGAAGCAGGTACAGGCCTTAGTGTTTTGATACCGCCAAAAGGCAATACCTGCTCTGTTGAAGTAAGAGGATCAGCTCCAGGAACTCGTGAAACTGATTTATTAGATCCGATTAACACTGTCGAATCTGTAAATGCAATAATACTAAGTGGCGGATCAGCTTATGGCTTGGATGCTGCAAGTGGAGTGATGAAAGCCCTAGAAGAAGATGGCCAAGGTCTAGATGTTGGAGTAGGTATAGTTCCAATAGTAAGCCAAGCTGTCCTATTTGACCTAGCCTACAAGGATTGCAAGATTAGACCAGATGCTAAGATGGGTATCGAAGCTTATAAGAATGCATCTTTTGATGAAAATAGACAAGGGATTATTGGGGCTGGAACTGGAGCTACTGTTGGCAAAATCCTAGGCATGGACCATGTTATGAAATCTGGTTTAGGCTCTGCAACTATAAAAGAAGGTGACCTAATAGTATCGGCCCTAGTTGCTGTTAACGCCTTTGGCGATATATATGATTATGACAAAAACATCCAAATAGCAGGACCGATGGCAAATGGACAAATTCTAAAAACTACTGATGCTATGAGCAGGGTTATGGCTGATTTTTCAGATTTGGCCAATAAAAACACTACCATAGGTATAGTTGCAACAAATGCTAGTTTTGATAAGACTAAACTTAAAAAGATTGCCCAAATGACCCACGATGGCTTTGCAAGAGCTATAAATCCTGTTCATACAGGCTTTGATGGGGATACAATTTTTTCACTAGCTACTAATGAAATTACTGCCGATCTTAACATGGTTGGAGTAATGGCGGCAGATGCTATGAGTCGTGCAATTGCCAATGCAATTTATTACTCAAAAGATAAATTAAATTTGATAAGAGAATAAAATTATGCTATACTAGGTCAGAAAAATATAATAGTACTTGATATTCGGGGTGCGTTATGCTGAGATTATACCCGCTAACCTGATCAACGTAATTGTTGCGTAGGGAGATAGATTGATAGGGGATATCTCTTTTTCCGAATACAAGGAGGAAAAGGAGTTTTTTTATGTCAAAAATTGCTTATGTTGATTATTCCAATACCAGCTGTGGTATATCTGGTTCGAAACTTGGTATATCAGGAGCGAGATTTAGTCTGTCGCCTATGTCAGATGATTTTATTGAAATTATCCTAGGGGCTTTAGATAAAACTGATACATCGAACTTATGGACACAAACAGATAATACATCCACAGTATACAGGGGCCAAACCAATGCTTTATTTGATGCTCTTAAAGCTTTTTATATAAATGCATACAGGAATGATGTTCATATGAGTATGAACTTAACCTTATCTAAGGGCTGCCCAGGAGATACCGACGCTGATTATTTATTAGAAGCAGAAGATAAAAAAATAAATGAAGATTATATAAAAGACAAGCATTTTGATATCACTGGTAAATTTTCTTTATATATTTTTGGTGATAATAATTATATGAGTGAAATAGAGACAGTTGTAAATAGAGGAATAGATATGGGTGTTATATCAGGGACAGGTCATTACGTAACTTTTTTAAATGCAGATGTTCATGATATTTTTTCATATCTTGCAGATATTTATACTTATTTAGAAAATAAAGTCAGTCACTTTGTAATTGAAGCTCAATTACTTTGCAATTTACCAGAAAAAAACTAGGAGAGGATAATGATTAAAAATAAACTTCAAACAAGTGATTTTGTTTTGATGGGTCTATTATCTGTTATTTATGGGCTAATATATTTAGGAGCAGTATACTTAGGAGCTTTTGCAACTACGAGTCTAACACCATCTGGATATGGGATTCTAGGCTACGAACCATTTTATGGTATCTGGTTTATGGCTGCTGTTACAGCAACTTATATCATAAAAAAGCCAATGGTAGGTGTAGTGACCGAAGTTATTTCTGCACTTATAGAGGTGCTATTAGGAAATATGTTTGGACCAATGGTAATAATAAGTGGTATCATCCAAGGTCTTGGAGTTGAGCTTGCATTTAAAATAGGTAATTATAAAGACTATTCATATAAAACTACAATGATGGCTGCTGTATTTTGTACAATATTTACCTTTTTATGGACAGGTTTTAGGAACCAATATTGGACCCTAGATTTATCTATTGTTCTAATGATTTTTGTAATTAGATTAATATCCTCGTTAATTTTTACAGGTTTTTTAGCAAAATTCATTTGTGATAAGCTATATCAAACTGGAGTTATCAGTGACAGAACAAACTAATAATCTTCTTATAATTGACAACTTATCTCTTTGGATTAAGAATGAACCAGTTCTTAAAAACATAAATCTTAACATTGAAAAAGGAGAGATAGTATTGCTTTGTGGTAAAAGCGGATCAGGAAAATCAGCTCTTGCTTCTGTTTTAAGTGGATATTATAAAAATATGTCTGCGAACGTAGACTTTGACAGATTAACTATTGCAAATGAGGACATAGAAAATTTTAAAACTTATAATCGCTATCAACATCTAGTTGTATCATTTCAAAATGCAAGATTGTCACTTTGCACACAAAACTTAAGAGAAGAATTAATATTCGTTTTAGAAAACCTTAAGACTCCTAGGGAGCGTATTGAAAAATTAGCAATAAATCAAGCAAATAAACACGGTTTATTAGATTTACTGGACCAAAAATTTGATAGCCTATCAGGTGGCCAACTACAAAAAGTAGCTTTTTGTGCCATAGATATGATTGATAGCCAACTTTATGTGCTAGATGAGCCCTTTGCAAATATAGATGACGATTCTACTTCGGAATTGCAAAAAATAATAAGGAAAAGATTAAATGAAGGCTCTTCTTATTTGATAATTGATCATAGGTTGGAACTTTGGGATTTTGTAGATAGAGTAGTCATATTAGGGTCAGATGGCGAGATAATAGACAATAATATCAAACTTCAAAATCAATGTGATGATATGAAGAAAATTTTTATAGAAAATGGGCTGATGATTGATGGTGAGAATATTAAGATAAAAAATATAAATCATACAGATGATTTTATCCAAGCAGATAACATAAATTTATCCTATAAATCTAATAATAAGATCAATCAAATTATAAAAAACGCATCTTTTTCCTTCCCAGAAAAAAAGTTGATTGCTCTAACAGGAGATAGTGGAGCTGGGAAAAGTACCATATTTAAAGTTTTGCTTAAACAAATCTCTTATGGTGGTTCGATAAAGATTTGGGGAAAAGAATTAAAGAACTTCAGAAGAAAAGAGTTACTTAAAAAAATCGGCTTGGTTTTTCAAGATCCAACACTTCAATTTGTAACTACCAATGTTTTAATGGAACTTACTGGTGAAAGAGATTATGAAAATGTTAGCCAAGTAACCAAGGAATTATTAAAATCTTATAGACTAGACAGATATATTGAAAAATCTCCATGGATGCTATCCCAAGGAGAGCAAAGAAGGCTTGCAGTAATAACAATGCTTACACTAAATAAAGATTTATTGCTAGTTGATGAACCTACATACGGTCAGGATCTAAAAAATGCTAGTCTCATAATGGATGATTTGAAGCGTTTATCCAAAGATATTACAATCATCTTTACTAGCCACGACAAAAACTTAGTAAAGTTATACGCCGATCTTGAATATAAAATAACAGATAAAAAGGTGATTAAAATTGCTTGATAAGATGAACCCCAGCTTTAAAACTATAAGTATCTTTCTTAGCTCATTAATAGTAGGATTTTTCACTTCTTATAGGCTCAATTTTTTTGTGACGGGAATAGGAATTATTTTTCTATTAACTTCTAAGAGAGTGAAGTTTAAAAGTATTTTACTTGCATTAGTACCTGTATTACTACTGTCTTTAAGTTTTTTTATGGCAGGATATAAATTTTCAGCCTCGGGTTTAACAGCATCGATAAATAATAATATACATGCAAACTTTGAGAATGGTCTAGTGCTAGGATCCAAAATTTTAGCTTATGCTCTTTTAGGAATATCATATTCCATGACGACTGACTCTAAAGAACTTATATATAGCTTCACTCAGCAATTAAATTTATCTAATAACTTGGCATATGGTATCCTATCAGCTATAAATATGATACCTAACTTAAAAAATGATTTGGAGAATATAAAGTTATCCTATGATATTCGAAGTATGAGTCATGGTTTTTTAAATATTAGACCTATATTCACACTTTTAGTTAGATCTGTTAGGTTTTCAGATAATATTGCCTCCTCAATGGAAGCAAAAGGATTTGGTGAGGATAGAACAAATTATAAAATAATGTATGTTAAAAAGACTGACTATATAGTGGCAGTAGCTCTTCCATTAATAATTTTAATCTTAGGAATAATAGGATTATGAGAAAAATTAACCTTGACAACCAATAGTAGCGATAGTAGAATATACCAGTAACACTCTACTCCGTAAGAAATTAACGGGGTCATAGACCATAGGGAGGTGAAAAAATGAATAAATACGAAGCAGTTATAATTTTTAAACCTGATATGACTGATCAAGGTAGAACTGACCTACTAGATAGATTTAAAACTATCATAGAAGAAAATGGTACAGTTACTAACGTTGATGACTGGGGAAAAAGAAGATTAGCTTACGAAATTAATGACATCAGAGATGGTTATTATTACATCGTAGAATTTGATTCTCTTCCAGACCATATCAGAGAATTTGAAAGAAGACTAAGACTTTCAGATTTTGTATTAAGATACATGGTTATCAGAAAAGAGGACTAATCAATGAATAGAGTTATACTTATTGGAAGACTTACTAGAGATCCAGAATTAAGATATACTCAAAATAACCAAGCAGTTGCTACATTTACCCTAGCAGTTGACAAAAGACTTAGCAGGGAAAAAAGACAAGAAGCAGAATCTCAAAATCGTCCAACAGCTGATTTTATCCGTATTACAGTATGGGGTCAGCAAGGTGAAAATGCATCAAGATACTTAAGAAAAGGAAGTCAATGCGCTGTTGAAGG
The DNA here is from genome assembly GCF_949769285.1 of Anaerococcus sp. Marseille-Q7828. Lineage (NCBI taxonomy): Bacteria > Bacillati > Bacillota > Tissierellia > Tissierellales > Peptoniphilaceae > Anaerococcus > Anaerococcus sp. Marseille-Q7828. Next base: position 1,918,255 of record NZ_OX458331.1, on the reverse strand, counting down.
TAGCATAAACACAGGTTCTTATCAAGATAAGGAAACTGGCAAAACTATCTATACCACAGAGGTATGGGCTAACAATGTTGAGTTTTTAGGTTCAAGATCTGATAATCAATCATCTGGCTACAATAATAGTAACTATGGTGATAACCAAGATTATGGTAACAATAATTACTCACAAACTGGCTACCAAAACAATAACAACTATAACAATAATAACTACAACAATCAAAACCAAGCTGGATTTGATAGTAGTGATGATTTCTTCGATGATGACTTCACAGAAATTGAGGATGATGGCAGGATTCCATTCTAGAAATAATTTGAAAGGAATACCATGGCTCAAAATAGAAGATTTAGACCAAGAAAAAAGGTTGATCCATTTGTAAAAGATCCATCAAAAGTGATTGATTACAAGGATACAGAAACTTTAAAAAGATTTATCTCAGATAGAGGAAAAATCTTACCAAGAAGAGTTACAGGTCTTAATGCAAAACATCAAAGAGAAGTAACACGTGCTATTAAACGTGCTAGACAAGTTGCATTATTACCATACGAAGAAAACTAATTAAAAAATAAAAAAACACATTCAATAAGCATAAAAGCGCTAAAATATATGCAATTGGCATTAATTTTAGCGTATTTTTATTTGATAATATAAATCTATATTGTAATATTGCATAAAGAATATTACAATATAACTAAATAATATTATATAAGGAGGGACTTATGTCTGTAGAGATTTTATCTCTTATCGTGGCTATTTTGGCTATTGTATTTATGCTTTTTACTATTAAGGCTAAAATAAACCCACTTTCTGCTGGAAATGACCGCATGGTTCAAATTTCTGGTTATATTAGAAATGGCGCAATGACCTTTCTAAGCAGAGAATACAAATTCATTGCAATCTTTGTAGCTGTAGTAGCAGTACTTTTATTGATATTCTTTAATGTAAAGATTATGATTTGCTATCTAATAGGATCTACATTATCAATGCTTGCAGGTTTTATTGGTATGAGAGTATCAACTGCATCAAATGTTAGATGTGCTAATGAGGCTTATGAAAAAGGTCAAGATGGAGCATTAAAAGTAGCATTTTCTGGTGGATCTGTAATGGGCATGGCAGTTACTGGTCTTGGCTTTATCGGTATCATCATTACTTATATGCTTTACAAAGATCCAACAATCTTAATGGGTTACTCACTAGGAGCTTCATCTGTTGCTCTATTTGCAAGAGTTGGTGGTGGTATCTATACCAAAGCAGCTGACCTTGGTGCTGACCTTGTTGGTAAGGTAGAAGCAGGAATCCCAGAAGATGACCCAAGAAACCCTGCAGTAATTGCAGATAACGTTGGTGATAACGTAGGTGACGTTGCTGGTATGGGCGCTGACTTGTTTGAATCATATGTTGGTGCTATCATTTCATCAATGACTCTAGGTATTGTGTATTTTGCAGAAGCAGGCCTTGGATTTACTCTATTTTTAGCTGCTCTAGGAATAGCTGCATCAATTGTGGCAAGCCTTGTGTTTTTATCAAAATCACATCCAAATCCACAAAAATCATTAATGAATACTCTTTACATCTCAGGGGCTATAGTATTAGTTGGATCACTTATCTTATCAAATAAATACTTTGGAGATTTTAACGCTGCATTTGCTGTAATCACAGGCCTTGTTGCTGGTATAGCAATTGGACTTTTGACAGAAATTTATACTTCTGACCATTACAGACACGTTAAATACATCTCAAAAGAATCATCAACAGGTGTTGCAACAAACATCATAGCTGGTCTTTCTACAGGAATGCTTTCAACAGTATTTCCAATAATAGTTATAGCAATTGCTATCATGGTTTCATTTAAACTAATGGGCGTATATGGTATAGCTCTTGCAGCTGTGGGAATGCTTTCAATAACAGGTATTACAGTAACTGTAGATGCTTACGGACCAATCACTGACAATGCTGGTGGTATTGCAGAAATGAGCTACCTACCAGAAAACGTACGTGACATCACAGACGGACTTGATTCAATTGGTAACACAACAGCTGCTATTGGTAAAGGATTTGCTATAGGTTCAGCTGCTTTAACAGCACTTTCACTATTTATCACTTATGCAGAATCAATCAACCTTGATGCTATCTCTATCCTAGATAGTAGAGTAGTAGCAGGTATGTTTATAGGAGCTATGCTACCATTCCTATTTTCAGCTCTAACAATGAACTCAGTAGGAAAAGCAGCTAGCCAAATGATTGAAGAAGTAAGAAGACAATTTAAAGAAGATGATCAAATACTAGCTGGTAACAAAGAACCAGATTATGAAAATTGTATCCAAATTTCTACAACAGCATCACTAAGAGAAATGGTAATACCAGGCATATTAGCAATCCTAGTACCAATTGCTGTAGGCTTCATCCTTGGACCACAAGCCCTAGGTGGACTATTAGCAGGTGCTCTTGTAACTGGTGTAATGATGGCAATATTTATGTCAAACGCTGGTGGAGCTTGGGATAACGCTAAGAAATACATCGAAAGTGGTGTAGAAGGTGGCAAGGGATCTGATGCTCACAAGGCAGCAGTAGTTGGAGATACAGTAGGAGATCCATTTAAGGATACATCTGGACCATCTCTAAACATCCTAATAAAACTAATGACAATAGTATCTGTAGTATTTGCAGGTCTATTCATCTAATAGAAGATAATACCAAGATTTATGAGGAAAACTCGATATTATGGGTTTTTCTCGATAAATCTTGGTTTTTTTCTTGACAAAAATTAATTTTACTAGTATATTTAATTAGTATTTACGCAGGATTGGCGGAATTGGCAGACGCGCAAGACTAAGGATCTTGTGGCCGCTTTTTAGGTCGTGGAAGTTCAAGTCTTCTATCCTGCACCAAATATTTAGTGGGTTTCCCACTTTTTTTTTGCCAATTTTTAACATATTTGTATAATTTATATTGAGGTTGAAAATGAAAAGAAAATGTTATGCAAAAATTAATCTTTCTTTAGATTCTTTATATCAAAGGCCTGATGGATATCATGAGATTGATACTATCATGGCTCGTATAAATTTATTTGACGAATTAATTATTAATAAAAATGATAATGGACAATTTTTATATTCTTCAAACAACGATAATATAGGGGACCTTGAGGACAATCTAATTTATAAGGTTTGGCAAATGCTAAAGGATAGGACAGATAATCCTGGACTTGATGTTAAACTTATTAAAAATATTCCGATAGCTGCTGGCCTTGCTGGTGGATCTACTGATGCAGCAGAGATGATCAAGGGTCTAAATGAGCTCTGGGATCTATCTCTAAGTAGCCAAGAAATGATGGATATTGGGGCAAGACTTGGAGCTGATATTCCATTTTTCTTTACAGATACTCCTGCTAGAGCTAGGGGGATTGGCGAGATTATCTCTCCATTTGAAAATAACTTAGATATGAAAATCTTGCTTATCAACGATGGCACACATATTTCATCTGCAGAAGTTTATAAAAATCTTAAGGGCGATGGCCATATTGATAATGATTTGATAGTTAAAAAGCTAGAAGATGGAGATCATTCTGCTATTTTTTACTTTGAAAATGTCATGGAAGATGTTGTTACAGACCTTTATCCACACTTACTTGATATAAAGGGTGATTTTTTAGATAATGGTGCTGAAGTGACACTTATTAGCGGTAGTGGTGCATCTATTTTTGGGATTTTTGTAGATGATGAGACCTATAATCTCGCTTATGAGAATTTAAAAGATAAGTATGATTTTGTAAAAAAGGTGGAACTTATATGACAAATATTGGGGTATTTGACTCGGGCCTTGGTGGCCTAACCGTTTTACAAAAGTTAATAAAGACAAACAAGGCCAACTATTATTACTTTGGTGATAGCCTAAGAGCACCTTATGGTAACAGGGATAAGGCTGAGATAATTAAGTTTGCTGAAGAAATTGTAGATTTTTTACAAGGATTTGATATAGATTATTATATCATCGCTTGTAATACTATATCGGCTTTGGCTAGTAAACATCTTAGCGATAAGTACAAGAAGAAATTTTATCCCATTACAGATGCTGGCATAGAAGCTACAAAGCTTTATGATGGAGATTTTTTGGTTCTTGGAACAAAGGCTACTATAAACAGTCATTTTTATAAGAATAATATCCAAAATAATAGCAAGGTCTATGAAGTTGCAGGAATAAAACTTGTAGATTACATAGAAGATGGCAAGACATCTGGTGATGAATTGGATAAGTCCTTGGGGGAATACTTAGAAATTGCCAATAAGGGAAAAATCGAAAATATCATCTTAGCCTGCACCCATTATCCTATAATTACAGATGCTATAAAGAAAAACCTTACATATAAGGCTAATATCATTGATCCGGCTGATTATCTCAAGTTAGATTTGCCGGAAAATGAAGATTCGTCAGTGAATATTTTTATGAGTAAGGTTGATCCTAGTACAGAAAAGATTATAAAAAATTTGATTGATTGCGATTATAATTTAGTAGAAAAGGAGTTGTAAATGATATATGCAGTCATAGATATTGGTTCAAACACTGTTAGACTTTCAGTCTATAAGGTGGTTGGCCAAAAAGTAAGCAATTTATTTAATGAGAAAGAGCAAGCTTCACTAAGATCATTTGTTAAGGATGGAGTTGTTTCGGAAAAGGGCATCCAAAGATTAATAGATGTTCTTAGAATGTTTAAAAATGTAGTAGATAATTTTGAAGATATTGATGAAGTTCACCCATTTGCAACGGCTACTATAAGAGATGCAGCTAATAGGGTTGAAATTTTATCCAGAGTGAAAGAAGAGCTCGACCTAGATATTGAAATATTAAGTGGTGAAGATGAAGCGAAACTTGCTTTCATAGGAGCAAGTTCATCTATTGAAGTATCTCGCGGTATACTTACTGATATTGGTGGTGGATCTAGTGAGATTGTAATTATAGATCAAAATAAGGTTATAAAATCTACTTCTCTTTCTATTGGTTCCTTGTCAGCTTTCAATGATTATGTAGACCAACTATTTATGACTACAGCTGAGAAAAAAAGCATAGATGCAGATATGAAAAAGATGTTTGAAGATAAGAAGTTTTATAGGGAAAAACACGATCTTCTGTGTGCGGTTGGTGGATCTGCCCGTGCAAGCCTTAAGTTTTACAATGAATACTATAAGCTAGATTCTTATAACACAACCATGCAAAAAGATAAGTTCAATTCTATGCTAAAAGAAGTAATTGAAGAAGAACCTAGAGAGATACTTGATTCAATTCTAGAAGTTAAACCAGACCGAATACACACACTATTGCCTGGAATGGCTATTTTAAATCGTGTAGCAAAATATTTTTATTGCAGTGAGATCTCAGTTAGTCAAACTGGAGTAAGAGAAGGGTATGTATATAGTAAACTACTAGGAAGGAATGAATAAGTAATATGACTGATATATCTTTTACGCAAAACCGAGAGCTTTCTTGGCTGCAATTTGATCAAAGAGTACTTGAAGAAGCTAATGACAAAAGTGTTCCCTTGCTTGAAAGGCTAAGATTTTTCTCCATATTTGACACCAACCTTGAAGAGTTTTTTATGGTTAGGGTTGGTAGTCTTACTGACTTTAAAAATCTAAAGAAAAAACCTGTCGACAACAAATCAGGTATGACCAGTGATGAGCAAATTGATGCAATACTTAAAGAATGTATCGATTTGTATCGTAAAAAAGACCAAGTTTACAACCAATTAGTTGATGACCTCAAGGTAAATGGCATCAACTTATTAAAAGTTTCAGAGTTAAGTGAAAAAGATAAAAAATATGTAGAGTATTACTTTAATACAAAAATTGAACCAATATTAAACTTTCAAATAGTTGATAGAGTTCACCCATTTCCAAGATTGCCAAATTTGGCCTTATCTGTCCTATTTTCTCTAAGAAAACACAACGACAAAGTAAGCGACAGAGTTGGCCTAATCCAAGTTCCTGATAGAATAAAAAGATATCTTAAAATCAATGATACTACTTTCGTATTCATAGAAGACATTATCAAAGAATATGGCTACCAAGTTTTTGAGGGTTACAAGGTAGAAAATAAATATATTATTTCCCTAACTAGAAATACTGATATTTCCTATGATGACGATGACTTTGATATAGATCAAGACTTTAGATCCTATATGAAGACTCAACTTAAGAAAAGAAAAAGACTACATCCGGTTCGCCTTGAAGTTGACCAAGACCTTAGCGAAGAATCTATAGAATTTTTAAAGGCACAATTTGATCTGGATAAAAAGAATATTTTCTTGACTAAGTCTTTGATGCAACCAGGATTTCTGTTTGGACTTGTCGAGGACTTGCCAGAAAATATAATAAACAACCATACCTATGATAAATATTCTCCATTAGATTCTGCTATGGTTGATCCGAATGAAAAAATGATTGACCAGATTGAGAAGAAAGACATAATACTATCTTTCCCATATGAATCTATGGATCCTGTCATAAGATTGTTAGAGGAAGCTGCAGAAGATGATAGTGTAGTTTCTATTAAAATCACCCTATATAGGATAGCAGAAGATAGTAAGATTGCCAAAGCTTTGATAAAGGCAAGTGAAAATGGCAAGGATGTCACTGTTTTGATGGAACTTAGGGCAAGATTTGATGAAGATAACAACCTATTTTGGTCAACAAAACTAGAAGATGCGGGCTGTAAGATATTATTTGGTTTTGATAACTACAAGACTCATTCAAAAGTTTGCCTGATAACTAAGGTTGATGATAATGAAAATGTAGAATACATCACCCAAGTAGCAACAGGCAATTACAATGAGAAGACTGCAAAGCTTTATACAGATTTTTCATTTATGACAGCAAGTGGTCCAATAGGCCAAGATGCTAAGGAATTATTTGATAATATTCAACTTGGAAATTTGGAAGGAGAATATGACAATCTCCTTGTTAGTCCAAAATCAATGCAAGAAGGTCTAGCTAGACTAATAGACGAGCAAATAGAAAGACAAAAGCAAAGCCACGATGGATATATAAGGATAAAGGTAAACTCTGTATCTGACAGAAAATTAATTGACAAATTATCCGAAGCGTCAAATGCTGGTGTACACATTGACATGCTTGTCAGGGGTATTTGTTGCATTTTGCCAAATATTCCAAATAGGACTGAGAATGTAAATATTTACCAGATAGTTGGAAGATTCTTGGAACACTCTAGGGTATATCAATTTGGTCGCGATTTGGACGCTAAGTTGTATATATCATCAGCTGACTTTATGACTAGAAATATCAGAAATAGGATGGAAGTTGCTGTACCTATATATGATGACGAGGTCAAGAAGAGAATTATGGATTACCTCGACCTTATGTTTTCTGATGATGTAAAGATTAGAAAATTGTTGGCAAACAGTCAGTACACAAAGGTTCAAAATGTAAACAATATAGATGCCCAAGATACATTGATAGAAAGAGCCAAGAAAAGAAATATTGACATAGAAGAAGAAAGAAATGCACAAAAAGTTGCAAGAAGAAATAGGCTAAAAAGAAATAGAGAGCCCATGAGTGAAGATAGGAAGAAATTGGTTTCTGAGAAAAGTTACTTGCAAAGAATCCTAGATATATTTAGAAGAAAATAAAAAAAATTAATAATTTTTCGAAAATTCGACCTAATTGGTCGTTTTTTTGTGAAAAATGTCTGATTTTAGCCAAATAACCCCTATGCATAATTACAAAGTCGTGTTATAATAATATTAACCAAGTATGTAAAGCAAACTATTTTAGAATTGGAATATATTTTATAAGTTTGTTAATATACTATCCCTTAGACTTACTGATATAAAACGATTGAAATAAATGAATAGGATTTTTATATGTCTAATAAAGGTATCAGAGAAAAAAAGAGAATTAAACAAAGAGAAAGAAAAGCAAGAACAAAGAAGATTTTAACAAGAACTACAGTAGCAGCCCTAGCACTTACAGGGATTCTACATTTTGGATTTAACAAGGAAGATGATTTCACAATAGCTAGACCTACCGAATATAGGCAAGCATCTGGCGAAATAAATAATTTATTGGAAGAAGTTAAAGAAGAAAATAATGGTGATATCCATGTAGCTACACAAATTGGTTTTGCCGATACAGATATTGAAGAAAAATTACAAGTATCCGATGACGGCTACCAAGATAATCTACAGGAGTATTTATATTGTGTAAAAACTCAGTATGCCTACCAATATCCAAATGATTTTTCCAAAACTGAAAAGTTCATCAAAGAGGGTTCCTATGTGCCTAGTTATGGCACAGAGAATGGTTTCACCAAAGTTAAAATCGATGATGCCTATTATTATGTCAATAAATACGGCCTATCAAAACTTACAAGTGACAATCAGATTAAAGTTATAAATGGTCTAACTTATGTTAGTGATGATTATAAATTGCCTAGAGATTTTGATCCTGGTGTAGATAAGACTGCCAAACGTGCATTTGAAACTCTAAGACAAGACATGCAAAGAGAAGGCATGGACTTAAAAATTGCTTCTGATTATAGGGGTTATGACTTAGAAGAAAAAATGTATGCTGCAGGAGAGATTGATAGCTCTGCTGCTGGCACAAATGAACACCAATTAGGATCAGCCTTTGACTTTTTTACAGAAGGTAACAAATATAATGAGAAGTTTGAAAAAACTTCTGAATACCAGTGGCTTATAGAAAATGCCTACAAATATGGATTTATAGAAAGATATCCAAAGGGCAAAGAGGATAAAACAAATCACAAAGCTGAGCCTTGGCACTTTAGATTCGTTGGCGTTGAAAATGCCAAAGAGATTTATGAGAATAACTTGACATTGGAAGACTATTTAAAAATCAATTAAAGAGGAGAATTAATAATGAAAGCATATAATACAGACAAAGCACCAGCAGCAGTAGGTCCATACGTACAAGCTATAGGTACAGAAAACCTAGTATTCACATCTGGACAACTTTCTATCAATCCAGAAAATGGTGAACTAGTAACAGAAATCAAAGCTGCTGCAAGACAATCTCTTGAAAATGTAAAAGCAATTCTTGAAGAAGCAGGTACAAGCATGGACAAGGTTATCAAATGTACAGTTTTCCTAGCTGACATCAATGACTTTGCTGCAGTAAACGAAGTTTACAAAGAATACTTCTCTGACCACAAACCAGCAAGATCTGCTATCCAAGTAGGAGCACTTCCACTAGGTGGAGTTATAGAAATAGAAGCTATAGCTACATTATAATAAGCATTTCAATAATTTTGGCCAAGTTTAGCTTGGCCTTTTTCAATGTAAAAATTTGTGGGTATAAATATATAAGAAGCAAATAAAGGAGAGAATATAATGACAATAAAAGTTTCAGAAATGGCACCAGAATTTACATTAAAAGATCAAGAAAAAAATGATATTAAGTTATCAGATTTAAAGGGCAAGAAAGTTATCTTATCCTGGCACCCTCTAGCTTTCACTTCTGTATGTACAGATCAAATGAGAAGCTTAGAGAGAAATTATGATAGGATTCAAGAAAAAGGCGATACTGTTGTAATCGGACTTTCTATAGACCCATATCCAGCTAAACAAAAATGGGCTGATATTTTATGCATTGACAACGTAAAAATTGTATCCGACTTCTTCCCATATGCAGAAGTAACCAAAGCCTATGGACTATTTAATGAAGAAAATGGTGCGAGCAAACGTGCCAATGTCATAATAGATGAAGAAGGAAAAGTTAAGTGGGTAAAAGTTTACGAAGCTAGCGAACTCCCAGATGTTGAAGAACTTATAGAAAACTTATAATATTGGCCTCAAAATCTTTCTAATAGATTTTGAGGTTTTTTAAATAAAATAAAATTGTAGCCTGGCTTGGGTATTAATATCCTAAGGACTTATTTATGAGACGAGGAGATAATAATGAATTTAGCAAATATAGTTAATTTACAAAGAGAATATTTTTACTCTGGTCAGACTAAAACATATGATTTTAGGATTTATAATCTAAAAAAATTGCGCGCTATAATAGAAATGTTTGAAGATAATATTTTGATGGCCCTTGCAAAAGATTTGGGCAAGTCAAACTTTGAATCATACACAACAGAAATACTCATGCTCTATGAAGAAATAGATATGGCCATAGAAAATCTAGAAGAGTGGATGAATCCTATAATTGAGAAGACTCCAATCACATCTATGCCTGCCAAATCATACACCCTATATGAGCCAATGGGAATAACACTAATCATATCCCCTTGGAATTATCCTTTCCAACTTGCTATGGATCCACTAATTGGGGCTATTGGAGCTGGTAATACTGTAATACTTAAGACAAGCAGGAAATCAAAAGAAACTTCAAAATTAATAAGGTCAATACTAAATAAGAATTTTGACCCTGAATTTATTTATGTAGTGGATAATGACCAAGTAATCCATGATGAGCTTTTATCCTACAATTACGACCACATTTTCTACACGGGTGGAAGCGCTGTTGGAAAGACTATCATGGAAAAGGCCAGCAAGAATCTTTCAAAAGTAACTTTAGAACTTGGAGGCAAGTCTCCTACTATTGTAGAAAGAGATGCTGATATAAGTCTTGCTGCAAGATCTATAGCCTGGGGCAACACTGTAAATGCAGGACAAACTTGTGTATCGCCAGATTATATACTTGTTCATGGATCTATAAAAGAGAAGTTTATAGAAGAGTTGGAGAAAGCTTTATTTGAGTTTTATGGTCTAGATCCACTTTTATCAAGTGACTATCCAAGGATTATAAATGATGATCACTTGTATAAATTGGTGGGACTTCTTGATGGCCAAGATATTATATATGGTGGTAGGTATAATTCAAAGACACTAAAACTAGAACCTACTATAGTAGATAATGTTGATTTTGATAATAAACTTATGGAAGAAGAAATATTTGGACCGATTTTCCCTATAATTACCTACACAAATCTAAATGAAATATTGTATAAAGTTAAGACTTTAGAAAAACCATTAGCCCTTTATCTATTTACCAATGATGAGCGCATCAAAGAAAAGGTAATGTACAATATGGAATTTGGCAATGGCATGGTAAATGGTACTTTGATGATGGTATCAAATCCAAACTTATCCTTTGGTGGGGTAGGCTATAGTGGCCAAGGAGGCTACCACGGATACTATGGTTTCCAAAACTTCTCAAATAGGAAATCAATAATGCTATCAAATGGACACTTGGATATGAAAATGAAATATCCTCCATATGATAATGGAAAATTGAATCTAATTAAAAAATTGTAAAGTAAAAGGGACTCCTACATTTTGTAACAGTCCCTTAAATTTTTAGTATTCGTTATTGTCCAAGTCTTCTTTTATTGCTTTTGCTAAAGCCTTTAATTGTTCAACTTGTTCGTCTTTTACACTAGAGTTTACTAGCACATCTTCACCTATATATTCGTGTTTACCTTTTTCTAGAATTTCTTTGGAAACTTTAAGGCTTGTACCACCCCAAGACCAGTTGTTTAAGAATGAGATGTGTCTGTTTTGGTAGCCTGTACCAACTAATTCTGTTAAGAAAGCTTCCATCTTGTAGTATAGGCCTGAGTTGTAGTTGATTGGAGCAAATACAGCATTAGAAAATCTGTGGCAAGCTGCAATCATATATGAAGGGTCTGTATTTGATACGTCATAAATTTCTATGTCTTCATTTACCCCAAGGTCAGCAAGTTCAGCTGCAAGGATATCAGCAGCTTCTTCAGTATCTCCATACATTGAAGCATAGCATATTACTACACCCTTTTCTTCTGGGGTATATGTTGCCCATTTAGTATATTTATCAAGGATAAAGTCGATTGATTCTTTATCATCATATACTGGACCGTGTAGTGGTAGGATAGCATTTATTTCTAGACCCTCTACTTTTTTGAATAGGGCTTGAACTTGTTTACCAAATTTACCTACAATATTAATGTAGTATCTACGAGCTTGTTCTAACCAATCTCCTCTATGAATTATATTCTTAGCTTTTAGATGTCCTTCGATTGCATTGAATGATCCAAAAGCATCAGCTGAGAATAGGTAGCCATTGTTTGTTTCGTATGACATCATAACTTCTGGCCAGTGAACCATTGGAGCAAATACAAATTTAAGATTATGTTTTCCAAGATTTAGTTCATCACCATCTTTTACTTCGTAATATCTATCCTTGAAATCGTCATTATAGAATTGTTCGTAAAATTTAAAAGTTTTTGCATTACCAACAAATTTTGCATTTGGGTATTTTTGTAATACAAAGTCAATGTTTCTGCAGTGGTCTGGCTCCATATGGTGGATTACAACATAATCTAGATCTTCGCCATCAAGAGCTTTCTCTATATTTTGAAGATACTGTCTAGTAAAAGCAGATTCAACACTGTCAAGTAGTACATTTTTTTCATCTTTTATAATAAATGAGCTGTATGCCACACCATTTTCTAATGGGAACATATTCTCAAATCTGGTAATACGTCTATCGTTTACCCCTACATAATATATATTTTCCAAAACTTCTCTAATGTTTTGCATAATACCTCCTAGTTTATAAACTTATAAATACTATACACTATTAAAGTGATATTTAAACAAGATTTTTCCCCTTTTAAGCTTGGAATTTACCAAAATATTGGAAATTACTATATCAATCTAATAAAGCAATATATTTTTAACTTTATTTGCAAATATATAGCTAAGGGCTAAAGGGATAAGTGGGTATAATAAATAAGAAGCAAACAATTTCATTTATTTGTTGTGCGTATTTTTAATTATAAGGAGAGTATAATTATGGCTTTTAATTTACCAAAAGATTTAGAAGAATTTAGGGCATATGTCAGAGACTTTGCCGAGAAAAAAATAAAACCAATTGCATTTCAATTAGACCAACAAAAAGAGTTTCCAAGAGAAATTGTTAAAGAAATGGGACAAATGGGATTATTAGGAATTCCTTTTCCAGAAGAATATGGTGGAGCAGGACTTACAAACAAACATTATGCTATCGCTGTAGAAGAACTTTCTAGAGTAGACGGTGGTGTTGGTGTTATTTGTTCAGCACATACTTCACTAGGTACATGGGGACTTAATGAATTTGGTACAGAAGAACAAAAACAAAAATACTTAAGACCACTTTGTGATGGTACACAAATTGGTGGATTTGGTCTTACAGAAGATAATGCTGGTTCAGACTCTGCAGGAACTGAAACAACAGCAGTAGATAAGGGAGATTACTATTTATTAAATGGTAAGAAGATTTATATTACCAATGCTCCAGAAGCACAAACATATCTAGTAACAGCAGTTACAGAACCTGGTAAGGGTAACCACGGTATATCAATGTTTATCGTTGATAAGGACTTCGAAGGTTTCACATTCTCAGAACCATACGACAAACTTGGTATCAGATCATCAGTTACAGCAGAACTTCACTTTAAAGATGTAAAAGTTCCAAAAGAAAACCTACTTGGCGAACTTGGTAAAGGTTTCAAGTACGCAATGATGATTCTTGATGGTGGTAGAATCGGTATAGCATCTCAAGCTCTAGGTATAGCACAAGGTGCTTATGAATCAGCTCGTGAATATCAACTTCAAAGAGAACAATTTGGTAAAGCTATAGCTTACTTCCAAGCTAACCAATTCAAGCTTGCTGACATGGCTACACAACTAAAGGCAGCTAGACTTCTAGTTTATGATGCAGCAGACAAAAAAGATAATCATGTTAAAGGTTATGGTAAAGATGCTGCTATGGCAAAACTATACGCATCTGATCTTGCAAACAAACTAACAAGTGAAGCCCTACAAATGTACGGTGGATCTGGTTTCATCAAGGGTGTAGATGTAGAACGTCACTACAGAGACTCTAAGATTACTCAAATCTACGAAGGTACAAATGAAATCATGAGAGTGGTTATCGCTGGATACCTACTTCCAAAACCAAACAAAGCAAAAACTGATAAACCAAAACAAAAGAAATCAGTAGTTGGAGATAGAAAAAAACAAATCTTCAAAGGCGATGTAAAAGAATCAGTTAAGAAATTTGTAGAAGCTCTAAAAGCTGATGGATATACATTTGATAATCATAGACCAGAAGCTGACACAGAATTTGAAGAATCTGACAGACTAGTAGTTGCTGGTATGGGTATTGGTGAAGAACAAAACCTAAATCTAGTAAAAGATTTGGCAAAAGCAGCTGATGCTTCAGTAGGAGCAAGCCGTCCAGTATCTGAAGTTAAACACTACTTGCCACTTGATAGATATGTTGGACTTTCTGGTCAAAAATGGGCAGGAGACCTATATATCGGAGTTGGCGTAAGCGGAGCTGTTCAACACTTACTAGGAATCAAAGATGTTAAGACAATCTGTGTTATCAACAACGATGAAGCAGCACCATTCTTCGAAAACTGTGACTACGGTATAGTAGGCGACTTCCACGAAGTGCTACCACTATTAATCGAAGAAATAAATGGCTAATCACAAATAATTGAGTCTGCAAATGCAGGCTCTTTTTTTGTGGTAAAATATGGATAAGAGGTGATTTTATGCGAGAATTTATAAAAATAAGATCTACAAACTTTAACCTTGCCCTAGGCAATGTAAATAAAAACAAAGAGACTATCAAAGATTTGGTTAGACAAGCTGATAAAGATGGGGTAAATATTCTTTCCCTACCAGAGCTATCTCTAACAGGAGCAAGTCTTTATGATGGATATTGGGATTTGGCAGAAATATGCGAAGATGCAATTATGGACTTGATAGAGTTCTCTAAAGATTATAAGGCCCTATTTTCTGTTGGTTTTCCCTTTATATATAATAGAAAAATATATAATGCAATAGGACTTATTATAAATGGAAGTCTAGTAAACCTGACTACAAAGAAAAATTTAAGTACCATTGAAAAAAATGTTTTTTCAACTGATCTTCCAGATCATGATTTTTTAAATGCCTTTGATAGCTGGCCAAATATAAACATAGATTATAGTACAATAGATGGACTGGCAATTGATGTAACAATTGGCGAAGACGAAGAAATGACTATTCCTCGTAGTTTAGAGTATAAAGCAAAGCTTGGAGAAAGACATGAGATTATCCTACACCCTTGTGCAAATCCTAAATTTGCTCTAAATGAAGAAGATATAATAAATAGAGTAAAATTCTTATCCAAGGATGTGACCTATGTTCTTACATCTTCTGGCATGGGCGAATCTAGCACAGATTTTGTTTATGGTGGTCTAAATATTATAGCAAATGATGGAGAAATAATTGCCCATACATCAAATGCTCCTATTGATTACATTGGCAAATATTATATAAATGTTGACGAGGACAGCCTATTTCCAACTACATTTACAAAAGAAACTAATAAATGCGAAAAATTTCCTTATTTGCCAGATTATGAAAGGGGCGAAGAATATGTAAATGATGTATTAGATATTGGAGCAACAGGTCTAACAAGTCGTATGAAACATATTGGAATAAAGGATGTATTCTTGGGAGTGTCTGGTGGCCTTGATTCAACAATGGCTCTTTTAACCATAGTTCATGCTTACAAAAAAGAAGGCTTGGATTATTCGGGTATCCATTGCTACACTATGCCAGCCTTTGGAACAAGTGATAGAACAAAGTCAAACGCCTATAAGTTATGTCAAGCTTTAGGTTTAGAATTAGAAGAGATTAATATTTCAGAAGCTGTAAGTATACATCTTAGAGATATCGGCCATGATGGCAAGACATCAGACACAGCTTATGAAAATGCCCAAGCTAGAGAGCGCACCCAAGTTCTCTTTGACCTTGCCAATATGGGCAATGGCATAGTTATAGGTACTGGAGACCTATCAGAAAATATGCAAGGCTTTGCAACCTACAATGGCGATCAGATGAGCAATTACTCACTAAATGCAAGCCTTATGAAAACTGAAATCCGCTATATTGTAGGGGCAATTGCAGAAAAAACTGACAATATAAAATTAAAGAGTGTATTAAATGATATACTCGATACACCAATTTCACCAGAACTAGTTAATGAAAGTGCAAATAAAATTAGCCAAAAAACAGAAGATATCATAGGCCCATATGAACTAATTGATTTTTTCATATACAATCATATGACCAAACATACAAGGCCAAGAGAAATATTGGAAGATGCCTATAGCGCCTTTGAGGACAGCTATGACAAAGAAACTATTAGAAAATGGCTAATATCATATTATAAGAGATTTACATCTAGCCAATTTAAAAGATCAGCGACTGTTGATGGACCAAATATCACAGGCAGGTCCTTTAGTCCAAGAGCTGGCTTTAAAATACCATCAGATATGTCCTATGCTTCATATATTGAGGAATTAAATGAAAAAGAAGACTAAAATTATAACAGGCCTTGCACTAGCAGGGCTTTGCTTAACTTTATATGTTGACAATCAGTGTTTTGTCGCAAAAGAAGAAAAAGTTATACTAAAATCTGAAAAAATAAAAAAGCCAATAAAAATTACACAGATAACAGATTTTCATTCAAATGCTATCAAAAACCTTGATGAGGTCCTAGAAAATATACAAAACTTCAACCCAAATCTAGTAATATTGACGGGTGACATCATAGACTATGGCACTGAGGACAAAATAGAAAGATCTGTGTATTTTTTAGAAAAACTAAGGTCCTTAAATATAAAAACCTACTATATAACAGGTAACCACGAAGAAGCTGGTCCAAACTTGGATAAGTTTTTAAGTGAGATTGAAAGACTTGGAATCACATACCTTAAAAATGAGGGAGAGAGATTAAATATAAATGGCAATAAAGTTTATCTTTATGGTACAAGTATGTTTGATTTTTCATATGAAAATTATAAGGCGGATGATGAAAGTGTAAATATAATTCTAAGTCATTTTTCAAAAAATGTCAGAGATAACTACCAAGGAAATGAAGATTTCATATTCTCAGGGCACACTCACGGAGGCCAAGTCAGACTACCTATAGTAGGTGGACTAGTAGCCCCGGGAGAAGGATTTTTCCCAAATTATGACAAAGGATCCTTTAAATTCAATGATTCAATAATATATATAGACAGCGGACTAGGAAACACCTTCCTACCCCTACGCTTCATGGACCAAATACAGTATAGTAATATAGTACTAGCGCCAGTAGTTTAGTGGTAAAACAAAGGTGTCCGAAGCCTAAGATGGGAGTTCGATCCTCTCCTGGCGTGCCAAGACTAGCCCGTGCGGCTACCTGGGAGCACTCGCGCCCAAAAGGCGCGAAACAACCGCAGGAACGAAGTGACGAGGACCAAATCAAGCCTCTCCGGCTAATAGAGGAGTCGCGCCCAAAAGGCGCGAAATAACCGCAGGAACGAAGTGACGAGGACCAAAGCAAGCCCCTCCGGATAATAGAGGAGTCGCGCCAAAAGGCGCGAAACAACCGCAGGAGCAAAGCGACGAGGACCAAAACATTAGTATTGTAAATAACTGGGCTTACTTAAACTAAGGAATAGGAGCTTTAAATAAAATACTAGTTGATAAAGCATTGGATGTGTAATAGAGAATGAAAAATAAATACAATAAGATGATTGTCATGATTTTGATAGGTATCGTGGTTGTTAGTGCTGGATATATGATTATGAAAATGAAATATGAAAAGTCGAATGATATTTCTGAGATTCTATCAATCGTTAATGAATATCAATTAGAATATAGAAGCAAAAGAGGTTTTGGAAAAGATAGATTTGACATTTATTCATTTTCTTTAAAAGGAAATGATATTGAGAAAGAATTCAAGCCTTATAATGAATATATAGAAAAAACATATACAACGAATTTTAAAAGTCTGATTATTACGAAAGCTGACGATGATAGCACGTTAAGAAAAATAGATTCCGCTATTGAGAAAATCATGCGAGAAAATGATAAAAGTTATAAGTATATAAGTGTAGATGGGACACAAAAATTGTATATATACAGTAAAGAGTTAAATAAGGGATATTGTTTAATTTTGACAATTTAATCAAGTATATTTAGGAGCGATTAAGAATTAATCTTAGTCGCTTCTTTAATTATGTATTATAACGTAAAATATAAAGAAATGAGTTATCCAAATTGCCAAAAATTGATTCCACCCTTATCACTTTTCTAAAGCATAATAATATATTAATTTGCTAATTTATTTCTTTTACAGCAAAAAAGAGGTAAAATTATTTTAATCATAGTTTTAGAAAAAGTTACAATATTTTTAAGAATAAGGAGTTAGTATGAGAATAGCAAGAGAAAAAATTTGGATAACCGGCTCTTCAGGTAGACTTGGTACATCTATGCAAAGATTATTGGATCCTTTGGATTCAGAAATTATAGCTACAGATAAGCATGAAGTTGATATTACAAAGCAAGATGAAGTTAGGAAGTTTGTTAGCCGTATTAGACCTAGCGTTATTATTAATTGTTCAGGTATGTCAAATAGAGATAAGTGTGAAGCTGACCCAGATGGTGCATTTCTATTAAATGCCATAGGCGCTAGAAATGTTGCCATTGCTTCAAATACCTTTATGGCAAAATTAGTTCA
Organism: Anaerococcus sp. Marseille-Q7828; assembly: GCF_949769285.1. Lineage (NCBI taxonomy): Bacteria > Bacillati > Bacillota > Tissierellia > Tissierellales > Peptoniphilaceae > Anaerococcus > Anaerococcus sp. Marseille-Q7828. Next base: position 1,899,685 of record NZ_OX458331.1, on the reverse strand, counting down.
ACTTTCGACAGCAGATGTGTTTGATGGAACAAGTTTCAAATCCTATACCGAATTTGACAAGGCCAATCCAAAGAGTGTTTATGGAAAGAGTAAGTTTGAGGGGGAAAACTATGTTAGAGAATTTTCTAATTACCATTTTATAGTAAGAGTAAGTAGGCTATATTCTCGTGAAAATCAGTTTGTCGAAAATATTTTAAAACAAGCTGATAGTGGTAAGGTAGAGGTTGCAAAAGACTTATATATGTCACCAACTCCTGCTTTTGAGCTAGCTAATTTTCTCATACCTTTGATTGAAACTAATTCGTTTGGCACCTACCATGCTTCATCAGGAGCCTATACTTCTATGTCTGACTTTGCTAAAGAAATCCTAGATTATTGTGGCAAGGATGCTAAGATAATAGAAACTGAAGACAATCCAAGCATGCTAGCAAGACCAGGATTCTTTGCCTTGGAAGATTATATATTAAAAATCACTGACGGATACAAGATTCCTCATTGGAAGGATACACTGCATGAATATATAGATGGGGAGGGATTGAATGAAAAAAAATAGGAGAGATATTTCCCAATCAAAAAAAATTTTTATAGCCCTTATAGCTGGTTTGATTTTTGGAATTGTAATGCATAGTTTTGTTCCAGACTCTCATTTCAAAAACGAAATTCTGATAGAGGGCGTATTTTATACAATAGGACAACTTTTTATTAGATTGATGCAAATGCTAGTTGTACCACTGGTATTTTTCTCAATAGCAGATGGATGTAGAAACCTAGGCGACACAGAAACTTTGGGTAAGGTTGGTATAAGAATCGTAGTATTCTATTTATTTACAACAGCCCTAGCAATTATGATTGCTCTTGGTTTATCTAGTATTATAGGCCCTGGTAAGGGTATGAATATGCAAATAGGTCAGCAATCTTATGAAGTTGCTAAAGCTGATATATCCCTTAAAGATACCATTCTTGACTTTATTCCAACAAATCCAATAGGGGCCCTTGCTGAAGGTAATATGATCCAAATTATAATATTTGCAGTCCTTGTAGGATTATTGATTGCATCTATGGAAGATAGGTTGGTTTCCTTGGGTAATATTGTTACTGAGATGAATGATCTAATGATGGGAATGACAGCCTGGGTAATGAAACTAGCACCAGTGGGAGTGTTTTTCCTAATCACTAGAACATTTTCTAATCTGGGATTTGATGCGATTTTGTCAATGCTTAGCTATATGGGATCAGTATTAGGATCTCTAGTAGTTCAATTATTTATAGTCTATATGGTCTTATTAGTGGCATTTGTAAGAGTAAATCCATTTAAGTTTATTAAAAAATATGCACCTGTTATGACCTTTGGATTTTCAACAGCATCATCTTCTGCTACAGTACCAATCAATATACAAACCCTTGAAGATATGGGGGTTGATAGGAAAATTTCATCATTTACTATCCCTCTCGGGGCAACTGTAAATATGGATGGTACAGCTATTATGCAAGGAGTAGCAGTAATATTCATAGCCAATGCCTATGGAATTACTCTAAGTCCAACAGACTTTTTGACAGTAATACTTACAGCGACAATTGCTTCAGTTGGTACAGCTGGTATACCATCAGTAGGATTAGTAACACTTTCAATGGTCCTAGAATCAGTTGGTCTTCCAGTAGAAGGAATTGCAATTATCATGGGTATTGATAGAATCCTAGATATGGCAAGAACTACAATAAACTTATCTGGTGATGCTACAGGTACAATAATTGTAGCAAACTCAGTTGGAGCCTTTGATAAAGCAAAATTTAATAGTTAAAAAATAAAACTGGTAAAAGATTCTTCTCTTACCAGTTTTATTTTTTCTGACAATCTGGACATATTCCAGTAAATTCAAAATTATGGCCGTTGATTACAAAGCCAGTTTCTTTTTCTATCTCGTCTTCCAGTTCGTGGACAGGGCAATTTTCTATGGTGAATTTTTTGTGGCATATATTACAAGTTATAAAATGTTTGTGGTGGCTGTCGTTTAATTGATAGTAGCTTATGCCATCGAGATTTGTAGTCTTAAGTAGGACACCTTTTTCTTCTAATATATTTAAGTTTCTATAGATAGTTGATAAGTCCATGTCGTAATCTTTTTTGAGTTTATCAAAAAGTTCTTCTGCGGATATTGGATTATCACAAGATTTTAAATTTTCTAAGATTAGTTTTCTATATTTGGTGACCTTTAGATCCTTGTCCTTTAAGAGTTCATTAATATTCATAATTACCTCCGTTAATATTATTATACAATTATTTGACATATAAATAAATTGTTATATAATACTTGTTGCAAATGATTTGCATTATGAATGGAGGAGAATATGAAATATAAAAACCTAGCATTAGTACTTGCACTTGGATTAACTTTAAGTGCTTGTGGACAAAAAGAAGACAATGGAGATAAAACTCCAGCAAATGAGCCAAAGACAGAAGAAAGTCTTGATGAGCCAACAAAAGAAGACAATAAAGATGAGAGCGCATCTTCTGACGATCAAGCAGAAGAAACCGTAGTATATACTTCTTTCTATCCTATTTATAATTTAACTAAACAAATAGCAGGGGATAAGATGGAAGTAAAATCTTTCACAAATCTAAAGGCTGAAAGTCACGGATGGGAACCTTCTGCAAAAGATATAGCAGAATTATCCAATTCGAAATTAATGTTTATAAATGGTGCAGGCATGGAAGAGTGGGAAGATTCATTAGAAGGTTCTACTGATATAGAACTTGTTGACACTAGTGAGGGACTTGATTTGATAAAAGCAAACCACGAGGATCACGACCATGCTCATGCCCATGAAGATGAAGAGCATGATCACGATCATGAACATGAAGAGGAGAATGCGGATCACGAGCACGAAGAAGACCACGCAGACCATGAACATGAGGAAGAGAATGCGGACCACGAGCACGAAGAAGAACATGCAGACCATGAAGATGAAGAGCATGATCACGATCACGAACATGAAGAAGAGCATGCAGATCACGAACATGAAGAAGAGCATGCAGACCACGAACACGAAGAAGAGCATGCAGACCTTGAACACGAAGAAGACGATCATGAACACGAAGAACACAATCACGATCACGAACACAATCATGGAGAATTTGATCCACACACATGGTTAAGTCCAATAAATGGCCTTGCCCAAGCTAAAGTTATCGCTGAAAAACTTAGCCAAGTAGATCCAGCAAACAAAGATTACTATATGGACAATTATAAGAAAATAGAAGATGAGTTAAATGCTATGATTGATGAATATAGCAAAAAATTTGAAGAAGCTTCTAACAAAAACTTTCTTGTAAACCATAAGGCATTTTCATATATAGCTCGTGATTTTAACTTAAATCAAATAGCTCTTACAAGTCTTACATCAACTGATGATACAGATGCAAAGACTTTAAAAGAAGCAGCTGAAAAAGCCAAAGAGTTGAATATTAATACTGTTTTCTATGAAATGGGTGGATCTGATAAAAGTGCAAAAACCCTTGCTGATGAAATTGGTGCAGAGATTAAACCACTTAATACCCTAGAACTTGCAACAGACGAAGATTTGGACAATAATAAGACTTATCAAGAGTTAATCAGATACAATCTAGAAGAAATTTACAAATCATTAGAAAAATAATAAATGACCTTAATAAGTATTAATAATTTAAGCTTTGCTTATGATCAAAAAGAAATTTTAAAAAATATAAATTTACAGTTAGAAGCAGGAGACTTCCTAGCTATAAGTGGGGAAAATGGATCTGGCAAGACCACCCTTGTCAAGATCCTTACCAAAGAGCTTCCTATCAAAAGAGGTTTTGTGGAAATTTTTGGTGAAGATATCAACGATTTTGACAACTTCCAAAAAGTAGGTTATGTTCCCCAACTTAACGAGTCTTCAAACATTGCTTTTCCTCTCACTTGTAGGGAGTATGTTATCTTAAACTTGTACAAGAACTTTGGCAAATTTAAGAGACCTACAAGAGAAAATATGAAGACAGTTGAGGATATATTTAGGATATTAAATATAGAAAATTTAATTGACAAGCCCTTCAATAAATTATCCGGTGGTCAGCAACAAAGGGTTATGATTGCAAGATGTTTGGTAAATAACCCAGACGTTTTGATCCTAGATGAGCCAACTGTGGGTATTGACCAAGCCAACAAAGAAGATTTTCTAGACTTACTTTTGCATCTAAATAAAAAACATTCTTTGAGTATAATTATTATAAGTCACGAGATGGAATTTATAAAAAATTATGTCAACAAAGTTGTTGTTTTAAAGGAAGGTATGATATTAGATGCTTGAATTTGCATTTATGAGAAGATCCCTTGCTATTGGAATAATGCTAGCAATAATCATTCCTATGATTGGGATTATAATGATAAATAGAAAAACATCTATGATAGGAGACGCCCTAAGTCACTCATCTCTTGCAGGTATTGGTTTGGGTCTTATATTTGGTATAAACCCACTTTGGACATCACTTATCATATGTATAATAGCAAGTTTTGCCATAGAAAGTTTAAGGAAGAAATTCCCCAAATACGGAGATATGGCAACAGCCATTGTAATGAGTACAGGCATTGCCATTGCTTCAATTCTTTCTGACTTTACCCCAGGTGGAACAAGTTTTGAATCCTTTATGTTTGGATCAATTACTACTGTATCTAGTGAAGATGTGTATATAGTATTATTTGTTTTTTTAATTGTTGCGATTAGCTCCCTATATCTATATTACGGACTACTATACACATCCATTAACCCAGTACTGGCAAGGCTTGCAGGTGTCAACACCAGTGCAATCAATATATTTTTCACCCTACTAACGGCAGTTACTGTTGCAATTTCTGCAAAAACTGTAGGAGCCTTGATGGTAACTTCGCTTATGACAATTCCAGTTGCAGCTGCTATGGTTTTTGCAAAGTCATACAAGAAAATGTATATTGCTTCAATATTTTTATCAGTTATATTTATGGTTTCTGGTATTTGTGCTTCCTATTATTTGGGCATCAAACCAGGAGGAGCCATTGTTATAATTGCAGTAATTTCTTTTTTGCTTATAAGTTTAGCAAATTACTTCAAAAATTAATATTTTATTTAGAAATAGCAGGCTTAGACCTGCTTTTTTCTATGTTATAATATTTATATACGGAGGATTTTGATGAAAATAATTATTTCACCAGCAAAAAGTTTTAAAGAAAATAAAGATATACCGACAGAAGACATACTATTTAAAGATAAAACTCAGTATTTAGTAAATAAACTCAAAAAATATACCATGAACGAGATGGGCAATCTCCATGGTACAAATGATAAGCTTACAGAAAAAGCCTATTATGATTACCAAGAAATGGATTTGAATAATCTTAAAAACCCTGCTCTTTTCGCCTATGATGGTTTGGTATTTAAGCAATTTAAAAGGGAAGATTTTGATGATTTAGACTACTTAAACGACCATCTTTACATAATCTCACCCCTATATGGAGCTTTAAAGCCACTTACAGCTATAGCTGATTATAGGTTGTACTTTGACAACAAGGATATTGATCTCTACGACTTCTGGAAGGACTTAATCTACAAGGAAGTTTATAAGGATAATGATACAATCATTAACCTTGCTAGTGTAGAATATGCAAAGACAATTACTGATTACCTAAAAGATGGCGATAGATTTATTACTATAGATTTTAAGGATGTAAGAGATGGGAAACTAAAGTCAATTGTGGCTTGGATGAAGCAAATGCGTGGGAAAATGGTCAAAGAGATCATTAGTCAAAAAATTGAAGATCCAGAAAAAATAAAAGAAATTGAAATAGATGGTTACAAATACGATCCATACAATTCTACTTCTGACAGATGGGTATTTGTAAGGGACAATCAATGAAATTACTTCACTTAGCAGACCTGCATTTGGGAAAAAGTATCGGCAATTACTCTTTAATCGAAGATCAAAAATACGCCTTAGACCAAATATTAGATATAATTGATAGGGAAAAAGTTGATGTGGTAATGATTGCAGGAGACATATTTGACACTCAAATTTCAAGTGTTGAAGCACTTGGTCTTTATTCTGATTTCATAGAAGAAATTATTTTTAACAAGGAAAAAATCGTTCTTGCCATAAGTGGCAACCACGATTCTGCCAAAAGACTTGATGTCAATAGCAAATTTTACAAGGCCAAAAATTATCATCTTGTTGGTGAATATAAAAATGATGTTGTCACACTCGAAGATGAGTACGGGAAAATTAATTTCTATCTTGTGCCTTTTATTTCCCTAAATCAGGCCAGTCTAATCTTTGATAAGGAAATGACCAATTTTACAGAAGTATATAAGGAAGTTCTAAAGGATATATCATATGAGGATAGGAATGTTTTAATTAGCCATTGTTATGCCAATAATATTGCAATAGAGGATGATGATTTATACACTGAGGGTCAAAAACCCCTTACTATTGGTGGGTCTGATGCTATGGATGCCCATCTTTTTGAAAACTTTGACTATGTAGCCCTTGGCCATCTCCACAACAGGCACTATGTTATAAATCCCAAAATCCGCTATTCAGGAACTTTTATGAAGTATTCCTTTGATGAGGAGAATAAAAGAAAGTCAGTAACCCTTGTCGACATAAAAGATCATGTTAAAACTTATGATATAGATATCAAATCCCTAAGGGATTTTAGAACTATAAGCGGTAAATTTGCTGATATAATCAAAGAAAATTCAAGCGATGACTACATAAAAGTAATACTTGAAGATGATTCTACTATAGAAAATGCTATGGCAAAGTTAAAGGAAAAATTCCCTCATATTGTTCAAATTACTTACAAAAACAGGGGGATATTTTCTGGGGATAGCGACTTTGACATAGACCTTAGTGGTAAAACTGCCATAGAATTGTTTGAGGAATTTTATAAATTTAAGATGGACGAAGAAATGACTGCTGACAAGCTAGAAGCTTTAAAAAAGGTGATTGGATGAGACCGCTAAAACTAAAAGTTAGAGGTTTTTTAACTTATAAAAATGAAATAGAAATTGATTTTACAAGGCTTTATGAAAAGAAAATTTTTCTTATAGCGGGAGATACTGGTTCGGGCAAAACCAGTATTTTTGATGCCATAACCTACGCTCTCTACGGTGAAGTAGCTAGGGATATAGATCAAACAAGTTTGAGAAGTGATTTTCTTAACGAAAGTGATTCTTACACCTATGTCGACCTTGTTTTTGAAGTTGATGGTAAGCTTTATCAGATAGAAAGAATACCTAATCAAATAGCTAAAAAATCAAAACCTGGTCAAAATATCAAAACTTCGGTAACCCTCTATGATATAACTAGCGAAAAGAAAATAATTTCAGAGAAAAAGACCCAAACAGACAAAAAATTAGTAGAAATAATCGGCCTTGATAAGAACCAATTTACAAAAGTAATGCTCCTAGCCCAGGGTGAATTTCAAGAATTCCTACAAGCAAAATCTGACGATAGGACTAAGCTTTTGGGCAATATTTTCAAAACCTATGAATATAAGCAAATCCAAGATAAAATCAAAGACCAAGCAAGGCTAAAATCAAAGGATATGGAGATAATAGACGAAAGACTTGAAACAATTATCTACCAATATCCATATATTGCAGAAAAAGTTGACAGAGACCATATCCTAGTTCATGATTTTGAAAATATTTTAGCTGCAATAGATAAGTATCATAAAGCTATGACTATGGAATTTAATGACATAAATAACAAAGAAACTAGCTTGGAAGATAAGGAAAAAGAAGCCATAGGTAAAAAAGAAAAAGCTAAGACCTTAAATGCAAATATCCAAAAATATTATGATATAAATGACCAGAGGACAAAGCTTTTAGCAGTTGAAAATTCCTATAAAGAAAAGAAAAGTAAATTGGAAAAATCCGAATTTGCAAAAAGTATAAAAATCTATGAGGATAGATACAAAAAAGCAGGCTTAGATGGGAAAACTGCCAAGGAAAATTTAAAGAATTATTCAGAATCTTTAGAAGAAATAGATCAAAAATTAAGCGGGCTAAAAAGCTCTTATGACAATATTGCCGACAAGCAAGAAAATGTAAATAGTTTAAAGATAGAATTAAAAGATATGCTGAGCTTATCAGATAGATTTCAAAATTTCGTAGCAAACAAGAAATCTTACCAAAAGATCCAAGAAAATGAAAGTATATTGAAGGAAAAAAAGAAAGACTTAGATCAAGTATCAAGTGAAATTGACAAATTAAATGATTCTATAAACAGAATAAACGATGAAGAAGCTAAATTGAGAGATGACATTTATAGGCTTAAAGAAAGTCTCATGGATCTTAACCAGGAAAAGACCATCCTAGAAGATAAGATAGTTTTAAAAAATAAAAATATCGAAATTAATGAGAAGATACTAGCAAATAAAAATATATTAGAAGATTTAAAGTTAGAAAAAATCGATATAAATAATAAGGTCAATGAATACTATCAAAATCAAAGGCTAATTGATTTGAATAAGTTCATTGACGAGTTAAATGATACAAATATTTGTCCGGTTTGTGCCCATAGACATGAAGATAAGTTTGAAAAGCATCCTACATTAGAAATTGATATCGAACAAATTAATAAAGATTTATATGAGATAAATTCAAAGATAGCAAGCTTGGAATCACGAAATGATATCTATAAAAAGTCACTGGTAGAAATAGAAGATGATGTTAATATTCTATCTGATTTTGAAAAGCTTAAAGATAATATAAAAAGAATCGAAAATGAGATTTCTACTGATAATGAGGAACTTACTGAAATTATAAGTAAAAAATCACTTGAAAGAGAGAATTTATCCAAGGTAAATGCAAGAGCAAATGAACTAAAAGATCAAATTGAGGCCATTGATAAGACTATTAGCGAGGGAGAATTAGTAAAGGCCGCATATCTTTCAGAAAAAGATAAGTTTGAAGATATAAATGTAGATGACCTTGGTGAAAAAATAGAGAAGATTAAAAAGGAAATAAAGGTTTTAGATGAAGATATTTTAAATACAACTAGTTCATATAATAATTTACTTACAAAGAAAACTGAAATCACTACTAATATTTCCAACAGTCAAAATTTAATTGGTCAATACGAAAAAGAAGAAAAAGAATTTTTAGATGAATTTGAAAAGAAAGTAGCAGAAAATTTTGAGGATAAAGCTTCGTATTTTAAGGCATTGGAAGATTGCCAGGCTATTTATCCTAAAAAAACTGAGATTGAAAATTACTTCAAAGAATTAGAAAAAATCAATACCCTATATGAAAACTATAAGGTATACAAAGATGAAAATCCTGTGGATATTGAAAAGATTGAAGAAGAGATCCTAGCTTTTAGTCAAAGATTAAAAAGTTTGAGAGAAGATAAATCTAATTTACAAGTTAAAATTACAAATGTAAAAAATACTTATGACAATTTATCTGACCTAGAAAAATCCTACAAGGAAATTAGTTCCGAGTCCCAAATACTCCAAAATCTTTCCAAAATTGCTGATGGTTCTTTTGCCAAAGTAGCTGGCAGGGAAAAAATCGACTTTGAGACCTTTGTTTTAACCTATTACTTTGACAAGGTCCTAGCTTATGCCAACCAAAGGCTCTATGCAATGAGCAATGGACAGTTTTCACTAATAAGAAAGTCCTATGGAGATGATTTGAGGATGAAGCAAGGCCTAGATATAGAAATCTTAGATGCAAATACTGGAAAGAAAAGACCGGCCTCAACCCTATCTGGCGGAGAATCTTTCTTGGCATCACTTTCCTTGGCCCTAGGACTTTCAGATGAGATTGCTGCTGAAAATGGGGGGATTGAGATCGACACTCTCTTTATTGATGAGGGTTTTGGAACTTTGTCAGAAGATTATCTAAATAAGGTTATAGAACAGATTGAAAAATTATCCTATGAGAATAAGTTTATAGGACTTATTTCCCATGTGGGAGAATTAAAAGATGCAATTGATGCAAAAATAATCGTCACATACACCAGTGATGAGGGCAGTTTTATAGAGGTTAAGCCATGATAAATCTAATCATATCAAAATCACCAAGTGCAAATTCCCAATATATCTATAGAAAAATTGAAGAAGATATAAAAAATGGTGAGAAAAGTTTTCTGATAGTTCCAGAACAATACACACTACAAACTGATATAAATTTGATGAAAAATATAAGTTTTTCAACTGTCATGGATATAAAAGTCCTATCTTTTTCATCCTTTTCCAGATTTATATTAGATAGAGTTGGGGGCCTTGGCCAAGAGTCTTTGTCAAAATCGGGCAAGATTATGATCTTAACTAACATCCTAAGAGATTTAAATGATGACCTTGTTTTGTTTAAAAACAACTATCTCAATGCAGATTTCGTGGAAGACATAGAAAGTTTGATCAGTACTATAAAGGACAATAATTTTAACCAGGAATTTTTTAAGGCAATTGATACTGGCCTTTCTGATGAAGTCTTAAAATTAAAGTTTAAAGAGCTAAAGCTAATTTATGACGCTTATCAAAAGGAGATCGATGGCAAATTTATAGATAGCGAAGATAGGTTATGCCAAGTTGGTGAAAAACTTAGCGATGCTGAATTTTTAAGGGGAGCAAATTTCTACTTTGACAAATTTGACTATGTTTCGGATATAAAAATGGACTTTATAAGGGGTCTCTTAAAACTAGCTTGCAAGGTAAATATTAATCTTACACTAGATATGGCCTATATAAAAAATCCTATAGCAAAGGATATGGAAATTTATGACATGGCCATCAAATTTTATCATAGGATAAATGAAATGAGTTCAACAAAAGAAATTATCCTAGATGCACCAATCAATAAAAACGAAGACATCAACCATCTTTGCATAAATTATGAGAAGTATAATAGAAAAGCTTATGGGAAAGAAGCGCAAAACATCCATGTTTTGGAATCTACTTCAACCCACAGCGAAGTGGAAAATATTGCCCTTATAATCCAAAAGCTGATTCATGAAGAAGACTTAAGATATAAGGATATATCACTTTATATAAGCGATCAGAGTGAATACGAAAATGAGATTAAGAAGATTTTTAACCGCTATGATATTCCTATATTCTTAAATAGGACCAACAAGCTCTCTGATAACCATATAGTGAAAACATATCTATCAATCCTTCGCTTGCTTGCCTTTGGATTTAATGAACACGATTTAAATTTTTTCTTAAGGTCAAATATATATGATTTTGGCGAAAATGCAGAAGAAAAAGTGATTGTTTTTCAAAACTATATCAAGAATAGAAATATAAAAGGCTCAATGTTTTGGGATGATAGATTTTTTGAAATGGATAGAGAATTTTACGATAAATTTTATAAAGATGATCCTAGAAAAGAAGAAAAACTTGCTAGTAAATCCTTAGAATTTGAAATGGTTAATCAAATTAGAGATGAGCTGATATCACTTCTAGAGCCACTTTTTAAAATATCTAAGAAAAAAGCAAAGACAAGTATCCTAGTAGATGAAATTTATAAAATGATGAGTCATCCAAATTTTATAGCAGGTATTAACAATTACCAAACTATCTTAAAAGAAGAGAACGATTTGGATAATTATGAAGAAAATGCCCAGGTTTGGGATAAGCTCATGGCCATACTTGAAGAATTATATTCCTTGATGGGACATAGGGATAATGACATCAGGGGCATCTATAATATCATCAAGTCGGTTGCAGAAGACATTGAAATTGGAATCATCCCGCCTAGTAAGGACCATGTCACCATATCAAGTTTCAAATCACCAAGAATAGCAGATACTAGGATAAATTTTGCCTTAGGCCTTAACGATACATTTTTCCCATCCAAATCGACAGGAGATTTTATAATGGGCAAGGAAGAAAAGGAAAAACTCCAAGCTATAAACTTGGATTTAAAAATCTACGAAGAAGACTTAGAAGAAAAAGAAAAGCTAAACCTTTATAAGATCTTTGAAAAATCTGACAAGATTTACCTATCCTTTGCCTTAAGTGATAGAAGTGGAGCTGGTATAAACAAATCTCCAGTTTTAAATGGTATATTAAATATTTTTCCTAAGTTAAGAATAAATGACCTTACTAGTTTAAAAGAGGCAGACCTTATTTATTCCAAGGACCTTAGTCAAAAATATACTATGGATAACTTGTGGAAGATTAGAAGAGGAGAAAACATTAATGGCCTAGATTTTACAAAAACATATAAGTCCTATATCAAAAACTATGGTTCATATGATTTGTTACTAAAGGGCTTGTTTCATACTAATTATAAGCCATCTTTGCATTTAGACACCGCGCAAAAGCTCTATAGGAAGAATCATTTTAACATCACAGAAATTGAAACTTATTCTAGGTGCCCATATAGGTACTTTGTAAACTTTGGTCTAAGGCCAGCTTATGAGGAAAATTATGATGTCGATGCTAGAGAACTAGGAAGCTTGGTTCACAATTCTCTTGAAGATATATCAAAAATTTTGATGGATGCCGACCTTACTTCTATAGATTTTGATGAATTTGAATATCAACTAAGGGAAAATTTTGAAACTTCTATAGATAATATCATGGATAAGGCGAGAAAAGCTGACCCTAGAAATGTCTTTATAGTAAATAACATATTAAAAAATACCAAGGCCAATTCTAAGGAGATTATTAACCAATTGAAAGCAGGAGAATTTAAAGTTTCAGATGTGGAAGTTGATTTTGGCTATGGTAAGGATGGGGATTTCCCACCGGTTTATGTTGACGAAGAAAACTATCTGAGGGGAAGAATTGATAGGATTGACCAGGCTGATGATTTTATAAGGATTATAGACTACAAGACTGGCAACAAGGTATTTAAACTTATAAATGTCCTAAACGGTCTGGACCTACAACTCTTAGTTTATATGATGAGTGCAGATATCAAAAACGACTATATAAAGCCAATTGGTTCTTTTTATATGCCACTTTCTGACGAATTGGTCAAACTTGACCAAGCCTACGACAAGGAAGTCCTATCAAAGATCTACCAAGATAAGTTTAAAATGAATGGACTTTTAATCAAAATAAATGAAGAAGTTTTTAAGCTAATAGACAAAAACTATAGTGATATAAAAAGTATTGATGTGATTGATAGGAAAAACACCGATATTTTGGAAAAAGATGAGAAAATACTTTTGGATAAATTTGTTAGAAAGCTCATAAGCAAATACATCAAAGAGATAAAAATTGGAAATATAAAATTAAATCCAATCAGATATACAGACACAATGAACGAATGCCAATATTGTGACTATAAGGGTATTTGCAAGTTTGATGAGTCAATTGATAGTGACAAGTATAGAGATTTTGACAAGACTAAGAAACTAGAAGATTTAAGGAGTGAGGAGGAAGACTGATGGCTGATATCAAATATACTGATAGCCAACTTATGGCTATAAAAGAGCGTGACAAAAATATAATAGTATCAGCTGCAGCAGGATCTGGAAAGACCAGGGTTCTAGTCGACAGGGTGATAGATTTGGTGGTAAATGATAAGGTTGACATAGACAAAATGGTTATTGTAACCTTTACCAACAAGGCTTCAGTTGAGATGAAAGATAGGATAAGACTTGCCTTAGAAGAAATTCTTGAAAAGAATCCAGCAAACAAGTTTATAAAAAACCAAGTCAAACTTATCAAACATGCCCATATCCAAACCATGCACTCCTTTGCTTCAGATATGCTTAGGGAATATTTTTATTATTTTGATAATCTTTCCCCAAGTTTTAAAGTGGTGAGTGAGTCGACTAATGTTTTACTAAAAGAAGCTGCTATTGACGAAGTTTTTGACGAAGAATACCAAAGGGAAAGTGATGATTTTCATAGGTTCATCCACAACTTTTCGACTTCCAGAAACGACAGAAATGCAAAAAATGTCATCCTTCAAACTTACGAAAAATCAACCTCTCAAATCGATCCTATAGGATGGCTCGAGGCAAAGACTGAAAAACCATTTGATTTTAATATTTTCATAGAAATCGTAGATAAGAAATTATCTGACATAGAAAAATCAATATTAGAGACCAAGCAAATAGCAGAAAATGCTGGTCTTCGAGAAGACTATGCTAATCTTTTTGCAAGTGACTTGGATATAATTAGAAATCTTAACATTGCATCTTTTAAGGATTGGGATCTTTTTATTGATAAGATATCAAAAGTAAAGTTTCCAACCATGGTTCGTGCTAGAAAAGATGAGAAAGACATACAGCCTATTTTGAAAAAAAATAGAGATGCCTACAAAAATGACATCAAGACCATTTCATCCTTGGTCTTAAACACAAATTCTTCAATAGTAGAGGAATTTTCCAAAAAAGAAGTAGATATTCTAAAAGAACTAGCAAGATTATGTAAATCTTTTATGGAAAAGTATGAGTCAAAAAAGCTAGAAAAATCTTATCTAGATTTTAATGATATGGAAGCTTATTTCATAAAATTACTTGAAAATGATGAGGCGCTTTCTGCCATAAAGGATAGATTTTCATATATATTTTTTGACGAGTATCAAGACTCTAACGAAATCCAAAATTATATAATTGAAAAATTGAAGGCAGATGACAATTTGTTTTTTGTAGGCGATGTCAAGCAGTCAATCTATGGTTTCCGTAGGGCAAGGCCAGATTTATTCTTAGATAAACTTGACCAATATGAGAAATCTTCAGACAAATCTATGAGGATAAATCTTAACGAAAACTTTAGGACAGATGCAGATATACTAAATTTTGACAACTTTATTTTTGAAAGGCTTATGACAAAAGAATCGTCTGGCATAGATTACAGAAACGGTGGCCACAGGCTAAACCCAACACAAAACTTTGATAAGCCTAGGCCGAAAACTGAAATCCATATTATAGATAAGGGGATAGATGAGGCTAACCATATAGCTGAAGTAATCAAAGATTTGCTAGATCAGGGCTATGAATACAAGGATATAGCAATTCTCCTAAGGTCAGGAGCTAAGTCCTACATCTACGAAAATGCCTTTAAGGATGCAGAAATCCCGTTTTTTAACGATATTTCCAAAGTTTCCTTTGGAGCGGTTGAAGTTACATTTTTTAAAAACATCTTACATCTTATTGCTAATCCAAAGGACGACCTTGCACTTTTGTCTGTCCTCCAAAGTGAGATATATGAATTCAGCGAAGATGATTTGGCTCAAATTAGATTAAATACAGATGCAACAAGTTTTGCCAAGGCCTTTGACGATTATGATATAAAGGGAGATATTTTAAATAAAATCATAGATTTCAAGACGGAAATGACCACCTATAATTATAGACTTTCTCTCATGAACTTATACGAATTTGGCAACTTTATTTTTGAAAATTCTGGCTACTATAATTATTTAATGGCAAGCGATAGGGCAAATGATAGGATCGCCAATGTAGAAGCTTTCATAGACTTGATGAGTGAATACGAAGAAAATAATGACGATGGTCTATTTGGCTTCCTAGATTATGCAGAAAACTTAAGACTCTATCAAACTGATAACCTAAATGCGGTAAGAGACTTATCAGAAAATGAAAATTTGGTGAGGATAATGACCATTCACAAGTCCAAGGGCCTGGAATTTCCTGTAGTAATCCTTGCTGACACAGCAAAACGCTTCAATATCAACCACCTTCGCGAAAATATTGCCTTTGATGATGACCTTGGCATAGGTATAAATGTGGCAGATTATGAAAACAAGGTCAAACTTTCATCGATAAAAAGAGATCTTATAAACGAAAAAACCACCATTGAAAATAAAAAAGAAGAGATGAGAGTTCTCTACGTTGCTCTTACCAGACCTATTAATAAATTAATTATTGTGGGCGAGAAAGATATAGATAAGCTTGATAAAAATATTGGTAGAAAAGATTTTCTAAATATGACCTCATATATTGACTGGATAATTTCAATAATCTCTACAGACAAAATTGCATCAGATATAAATAATGGAAATTATGAAAGCAATGCCCTTGAGGGACTGGCAAAGCTTGATTTAATAAGAGAAGAAAGAGAATATAAAAAATTTCAGATACATGGCATAAAAGATATTTTGGATGATCATAAAGTAAATGAGAAACTCTATCAAAAAATGCTAGATATCTACCAAGTTCCTTACAAAAATCTAGCAGATACTAAAGAATCTATCAAAAAATCTGTAACAGAAATTACCAAAAACTTCAATCCAGAAGAAGATGGTTACGAATTACCGTCCTATGATCGTTTTAGGGAATATGGTGAATTTAGAAAGCCTAACTTTATTACAGAAGTCAGAGACTTAAAACCGACTGACATAGGAACTATCATTCACAAAGTTTTCCAAGCTTTGGAATATAAGGACTATGACATAGAAAGTTTGGAAAATACTTTTGATAAGCTTATAAAAGAAAGGAAAATCAGATCTGAAGAATTAAAAGTAGTTGATAAGGAGAAAATACTTAGTTATTACGAGCATCCAACTATAAAAAATCTCTATCAAACGGCTAAAAATCTAAGAAAAGAAGAATCTTTTTTGATGAAATATGAAGACTATTATGTCAATGGACAGATAGATTTGATATTTGAATTTGAAGATTATGCCACTCTTTTGGACTTTAAAACAGATGCTATCAAAAGAAGCGGATTTTATGATGATCAGCTTAGAGTTTACAAAAAAGCTATTGAAGAGGCTTTAAATATAGAGGTTAAGGAGTCATTAATTTATTGGTATAATATGGGGGAATTAGAAAAAATTATCTAATTTATTTGCTAGCTTCTTATGACCTAGGGGTAGAAAAATCCTAGGTCATTTTATATTGTACTCAAAAGTAACTTCAACTTTTAAGATGCAGTATACTTTTTAGTAGATTTTAGTAAAACCCTCCATTAATATGAATAATATCGCCAGTTATATAGGAAGCCTCATCTGATATCAGATACTTTACCAAGCCTGCAATTTCTTCGGGCCTAGCAAATCTGTTTGATGAGACTTCTTTTTTTAATTCTTCAATCTCATCATCTGTGAAGTCATTTCTCATCATATCTGTTTCTACCATACCTGGGGCTATGGCATTTACTCTGATGCCTGATGGCGCTAGTTCTTTTGCCAAAGCTTTTGTGAATGTATTGATTCCTCCCTTTGAGGTGGAGTATAGAGCCTCCATGCTCGCCCCAAAATCTCCCCATATAGAGCTCATATTAATGATTACTCCGTATTGGTTTTTTATCATATTTGGTATGGCTCTTTTGCTATTTAAGAAAACTGAGTTCAAGTTTGTATTTATTACATCCTTCCATGTCTCAAACTCTATGTCCTGAATCAGAGAAAAGTGGGAGATACCTGCATTATTAATCAGTATATCAACGTGACCAAAGTTTTTTTCACCTACATCAAACATCATATTGACATCATCTTCATTTGATACGTCAGCCTTTATTGCAATCACATTTGTATTTGTTTCTCTAAGTTCGTACAAAAGCTCAAAAGCTTTATCCTTGCTGTTTTTATAGTTTATTATTATATTGTAATTATCGTTAAGTCTTCTAGCAATTGCAGCACCAATCCCCCTAGAAGACCCTGTTATTAATACTGTTTTCATAGTATGATTATACATAAATAAAGCGTTTTAATAAAGGAGGCAACAATGAAGTATTTTAAACTAAATGATGGGATAGAAGTTCCAGCTATTGGACTTGGAACATTTAAAATAACAGAAGAAAAAGACATGGACCATACAATAGAATCAGCACTTGAGGCAGGATATACTTATTTTGATACAGCAAAATATTACCATAACGAGGATATTTTAGGCAAATACCTTAAAGAGTCTGGCAAAAAAAGATCAGACTACCAAATAGCTACCAAGGTTTGGCCAAGCGCCTTTGGTTATGATGCGACCAAGAAATCCTTGGACGATTCCCTAAAAGATCTAAAGGTTGACTATATAGACGTTGCTCTAATTCACTGGTATGGAGAGGGCTATAAGGAAACTTGGGAAGTTTTCAATGATTACAAGAACCAAGGACTAATCAAATCAATTGGAGTATGTAATTTTTCTATTAAGCAAATGACAGAGCTATTAAAAGGAGGCCCAGCTCCAGTCCTAGACCAACTAGAAAGCCATCCACATTTGCAAGATGTGGATACTCATAACTTCCTAAAAGAAACTAACATCCTCCACCAAGCTTGGAGTCCACTTACTCAAGGCAAGTCAAATATATTTCAAGAAGTAGTAGTTAAAAACTTAGCAAAAAAATATGGCAAAAGCCCTGCTCAAATCATACTAAAATGGAATATAAGCCGTGGAGTCATGGTCCTTGCCAAATCATCTCATAAAGAAAGAATAAGAGAAAATATTGATATCTTCAACTTTGAACTTACAGATGAAGATATGAAAGCAATGGCAAGCCTTGACAAAAAACAAAGATACTCTGCAGATCCAGAAGATGAAAAGTGGTTGGAAGAAGCTGGGAATATATAAAACAAGCCCGTCCGGCTAGGGGAGGACCCGTCCGCTCCCTCTAGGGCAAACCAAACACTATCTAACCACCTCGTATATTATAGTTGTAAGATTGCCTTACACTTATATAGGATATATTTGATAAGCTTCCCGATAATCATAAAAGCTCTGTATATTTATGGATATTTCTAATATGTTACAAATGTGTAAAAATAATGAAGAAATCCACACAAATTCCACACATAATTGTTGCAATTTGTAACCAATGATGATACAATAATTACTGATAAAGTATTACAACAAAAATAATTTTCATTTACCAAGGAGAGAAATTATGAAAAAATCAAATGTATTAGCAATAGCACTATCTGCAGGTCTAGTACTTGGCGGAGCATCTACTGCTTTTGCTGCAGAATGGGAAGACCCAAATCTTTCAGATTGGGAAAAAGTAGCTGCAGAACTTGAAGCAGAAGCTGCAAGTCAACCAACAGAAGAAGAAAACTATGCTGACGGTCTAAGAGGTGAGTGGGAAGATCCAAATAAAGATCCGTACGGAAAAGCATGGGAAGATGCATCCTTAGAACAAGATGAAAGACTAGCTAAAGAGAAAAAAGAAAAAGCTCTTGAAGAAGCTAAAGAAGCAGCAATAAAAGAACTTAACGAAGCTGGGATTACATCTGACTTCTTACTAAATCAAATCAGAAGAGCAAAGACTATTGAAGGTGTAGAAGCGCTAAAAACAGAAACTTTAGAGTCTCACAAAAAATCGCAAGTTGATCCTGGTAAAAAAGTAACTATTGATGAATGGAATCTTGCAAACGCAAAAGAAGAAGCTATAGAAGCACTTAAAGCAGCAGGCATCACATCAGATCTATACTTTAACCAAATCAACAGAGCTAAAACTGTTGAAGGTGTAAATGCCCTTAGAGACCAAATTATAGAAGCTCACAAAAAATCACAAGTTGATCCTGGAAAAAAAGTTACAATCGATGAGTATCTAACAGAAGTTGGAATGGAAACAGAAGAATTAGCTAGAAAACAAGCTGAAGATGAGCTAAAATCAAAAGGCCTTGAAAAATTCTACGATATTGAAGTAAGACAAGGTTATTCTGATGGTGAATATGGAAGATGGTTCTACAGATTCGTACCAAAAGTAGATGATGTTGTAGAAGTACCTACACCACTTACTCCACTAGTACCTGCTGATGAAATATTCCCAGCACCAGAGAAAACTCCAGACGAAGACCACATAGATTTACCATCTATCCCTGAATTCCCAACAGATGAAGACAAACCAGTTGTTACTGATAATGATGATGAACAAAAAGCAAAAGATTTAACTGACAAATTAAATAAAATAACAAAAGATATTCAAGATACATTAATAGAAAACGAAAAGAATATCGATGATAAAAAACCATCTGATGATGAAAATCCAGATGACAAAAAACCAGAAGATGACAAAAAGCCAGAAAATGATAAGAAACCTGAAGAAGATAAAAAACCTGAAAACAAAAAACCAGCAGGTAATAAATCTGGCAACCCAAAAACTGGCGTAGGTGCAATGACATCTGTAGTATCAACACTAGCAATCTCAATGGCTGGTATTGTAGCAACAAGAAAGAAAAAATAATTCAAAACTTATATTAGATAATATTGCGCAAATTATCTGACTAAAAAAACTCGAGTAAAATCTCGAGTTTTTTGTATCTTAATATTCATAAATAAATAGGAAGATTTAGATTCAATCGGCGATAACAGATAATGTGCTTTCGCCAGTTCACAAAAAAGATGCCCCTTTTAGGGAGCATCTAATTTTCCTTATTTATTTTTCTTTGATGCAAAAACTCCTGCACTTGCAAGGGCTAGGGTTGCGTATACACTTGCTAGACTTGCTACTCCTGTTTTTGGGTTTGAAGATTTTTTAGAACTCTTTTCACTTTCTACTTTTTTGCTTGTCTTTTTAAGATTTTTGTTTTCTTTTGGAGCTTTAGGAGCCTTTGGACCTTCTTCGCCTTTTTCAGTAAATTTGATGTCAGATAGTCTTGTTTCTAGGACTTCTATAGCAGAGTCAATTTCTTCTTGACTAGTATACTCGCTATTTAGAACTTCATTAGCTCTATCAAGGGCATCTTGGTATAGTTTTACATTTTCTTCATCTTCAACTACTTTGAATGATTTAGCTTCAGTAATGTAGTTTTCAAGCTTTGTTTTGTCGACTTTTTTATCATTCATTGTAGGATTTTCTATGAAATCATCTGTTTTGTTGATAGTGTAGGTGTCGACAATCTTGCCTTCTGGATCCATTGTTGTTAGGTTGAATTTGTTTTGAGCAAAGCTTAGTCTAGAGAAGAGTTGGCTACGGTCGTCCAAGCTTCTTACTACAAACCATTGATCTTCTCCGATTGGATTGTAGAATTTTGAACCTGCTGAGGTAGACATAGTTAGGAAAAGTGTTCCGCGTGGATTTGTGACTTCTTTTTTGTCATAATCAAGTTTAATGCCATCTACTATTACTTTGCCATTTTTATAGATTCTGTTGTTGTAGGTTTCTGAATAGCCTTCTTTTATGCCGGCATTTTCATCTTTTGAATCTGTACCATATGCTTCTTCAAAGCTCATAGCTTGTTCACCAGCTATCATTTGACCAGTTCTGGTGTAGATGTGGTCATGGCCGTTTAGGACTAAGTCTATACCGTTTTCGTTAAATATTTTTACGAGCTCGTGTCTTCTTTGAAGTATATCTTTGTCAGATGTGTGAGTAGCTGTTGAGTATGGTGCGTGGTGGAATGATACTACTTTCCATGAGAAGTTTTTACCACGTTCTTTTGTTGCTTTTTCGATTGCATCTTTGATGAATGCTTCGTGTTCTTTGGAATCAATGACATTTGAGTTAAGGTTGATAAATAATGTATCACCATATGAGTAGTAGTAATCTCCAGGAATATAGTAAGCAGTTCCATCTTCGTTAACCTTTGATATTGATCCTAATTTTGATTCGTTTGGTAGATAGAAGTGGTCAGCAAAAACTGTATTTCTTTGGCTATGGCCATCCTTATCATTGACATATGTTTCGTGGTTACCTACTACTGATGAAAATACCCTTTCTTTGTACAAGTCATTATCCAAGAAATAGTCATATTCACCTTCTAAGTTTGCAATCTCAACATTATCACCCATAGATAGGTAGAAATGTGGATCAAGTTTACGAGCTTTTTCTATAGATTTGCCAAAGTCTACCTTGTCTTGGTCAACTTTTGCTTGAGTGTTCTTGTTTAGGCCTTTTTTATCCCAAACGCTGTCACCAGATCCGATTTGTGGGTCGCCAAAATATGCTATGGAGAATTCATTGTTTTTGCCAAGGGCCTTTGTTTGTAGTGTATAAGTTTCTGACTTGTAAGATCCTGTTTGTACATAGTATGTATAGGTCTTGCCAGGAGTGATATTTACTATAGCTGTGTAGGTGCTATATCCGTTTTTGTCACCAGTTTTTCTTGCTCTTACAGGTTCATATTCTTTTCCATCAAATACAAGTTTTGATTCTGTCACATCGCCTGTTGCAAACCAAGTGATAGCAATTTCGTTTTCATTTTTACCGTTGTTTACTACGATGTTTTTGATTGGTGTTGTGATGGATTCAAGATTGTGGTTAGCGTATTTACCATCTTTTTTACCATATTCACCGTTTGTTTCTTCTAATTTTTTAGCTACTTCTGGGTCAATGTTATCTACGTTTTGATCTTCGCCAAAACTATCTCTTTCAGTTTCAGTAGCTCTGTTAAATTTGTTTGTACCATCAGCTTCTCTTACATTTGCTTCATTTTTTGGGAATGTAACTTCGTCATCTTGGAAGTTAAAAACATTATCAGCTGAGTAATCAATTGCTTCATGGTTAGTTTCGCTTGTTGCTTCTTCATTAGTTTCGATGATTGCTGCTTCTGGTTCTTTAATTTCTTCTGCTGCATGGGCAGTAGGGAAGATGGTTGTTGTAGCTGTTGCTATAACTAGGGCTAATATTATCTTTTTGTTGTTTTTCATAAATATCCTCCTATGTATAATCACATTTATTGTAGGCCTGATTTATTTCAATATTTATAAATTTATGTTAAATCCATGTAAAAATAAAAAAAGAACCCAAAAATGAGTTCTTAATTTGCAAGATAATATTATTAGCATTGTCAAAAATTTTCTAAGTAATAATTATTCTTTAGATTTTTTAGTCTTGATATATTTGTCGATATTTTCAGCCGCTTTTTTGCCAGCACCCATGGCAAGGATTACAGTTGCAGCTCCACTTACGGCATCACCGCCTGCAAACACTCCGTCTTTGGTAGTCATAGTAGTATCTTCACTTATGATTATTCCACCCCAAGATTCTGTTTCTATATCAGAATTTGTTTGTTTGATAAGTGGGTTTGGACTTTGGCCTATGGAAATTATTACAGAGTCAAAATCAACTTTTTCGTATTCACCTGTTGGAATAGGACGGCGACGACCAGACTTATCTGGCTCACCAAGTTCCATCTTTTCAAGCTTTACAGCTTTGACCCAACCATCTTCGCCAAGAATTTCTACTGGATTGTGGAGATTGAGGAATTTCACTCCTTCTTCCATAGCATGGTGGCTTTCTTCAATCCTTGCAGGCATTTCTTCAAAGCTTCTTCTGTAGACAACTGTTACATCAGCACCAAGTCTTTTTGCAGATCTAGCTGCATCCATTGCTACGTTGCCGCCACCAACAACACAAACTTTTTTGCCGACTTTAACTGGTGTATCAAATTCTGGGAACTTATAGGCTTTCATAAGATTCATTCTGGTCAAAAACTCATTTGCAGAATATACGCCATTTAGGTTTTCTCCAGGGATGCCCAAAAATGATGGAAGGCCAGCACCCGTTGAAATATATATAGCCTCAAAACCTTGGTCAAAGAGTTCATCTAGGGAAATAGTACGACCTACTATAGTATTGGTTTGAAGTCTTACTCCTAGTCCTATTACGTTTTTTAGTTCCTTTTGTACAAGTGCCTTTGCCAACCTAAATTCCGGTATACCATACATCAAAACTCCACCTGCTGTGTGGAAGGCTTCAAATATTACAACTTGATAGCCCATTTTTGCAAGATCTGCAGCAGCAGATAGACCAGATGGGCCAGAACCTATTACGGCTACTTTTGTATTTTGGCTGGTTACTTCAACTGGTTTGTTGTAGGAATTACTCATATGCCAATCAGCGACAAATCTTTCAAGTCGACCTATAGCAACTGGTTCGCTTTTTATTCCTCTAGTACATACACCCTCACAATGAACTTCTTGTGGGCAGACTCTACCACAAATGGCTGGTAGGTTGTTGGTTTTTGCGATAGCATCATAGGCATTTTCTAAATCTCCGCTTACAAGGTGGTTGATAAATTCTGGAATATGAACAGATACAGGACAGCCAGACATACATGGGGCGTTTTTGCATTGCAAACATCTAGTTGCTTCTTCTTGGGCCATTTCCAAAGTGTATCCTAGGGTTACTTCTTCAAAATTACTATTTCTAACATTTGGGTCTTGTTCTGGCATCTTTACTTTTTCTTTTGCCATATTAATTTTGTAATCAGCCATTTCTTACCTCTCCTGTTAAGTTGCAAACATGGTCTCTTTCTTCTTTTATGTAGTTTCTTGATCTATTCATAGCCTCAGCGAAATCTACCTTGTAACCATCAAAATCTGGTCCATCAACACAGGCAAATTTCATCTGGCCATCAACTGTTAACCTGCAGCAACCACACATACCAGTGCCATCAACCATAGTTGAGTTCATACTAACTGTAACTGGTATATTATAAGGTCTGGCCACTTCTACAACATTTTTCATCATTATTACTGGCCCTATGGCAAGAATATGGTCGTAATTTTTGCCAGAGTCAATATTATCCTTTAAGATCTCTGTTACAAAACCAGAATGTCCATATGATCCATCATCAGTTGCTATGTACAAGTTTTCACTAGATTCTTTTAGCTCATCTTCAAGCAAAATTAAATCTTTGTTTCTAAAGCCAATTATTACGTCAACATGAGCACCGATATCGTGGAGATATTTGGCTTGTGGATAGGCAATAGCAGTACCAAGCCCACCACCGACTACACATACATTTTTGCCTTTTAGACTATCAAGTTCTGTTGGGACTCCTAGTGGACCTACGAAGTCAAGGAAACCATCTCCAGCCTTAAGCCTATCCATTCTCATAGTCGTTCCACCAACTACTTGAACTATGATTGTGACATTTTCACCATCTGTAGAAGAAATGGTAAAAGGAACTCTTTCTCCTTTTTCATCAAGTCTAAGCATTATAAATTGTCCTGGCAAAGCCCTTTTGGCAATGTTCGGAGCATTAACTACAAATTTAATTGTATTTTCATTTAAGTTTGTTTTTTCAATTATTCTAGCCATATTGCCTCCTGTTATAATAATAACAAATCATTGTTTGATTTTCAACTTTAGTAAATATCATATGAAAATGGTAAGGTACTTATATTAGAAAAATTTATTAAAGGAGGCCAAATGAAGGAAAAATCATATTCTAATAAATATTTGATAAAAAGATTCTTACCTTATTATAGACCTTACAAAAAAATATTAGCAGCAGATCTTTTTGCATCTGCTTTAACAACAGTCTCAGGACTGGTTTTACCACTTTTACTATCTTATTTAACAGATTGGGCCCAAGTTGGTCTGCTTGATACACATAGGGTGGTTAAAGTTGGAATTATTTTTGTAATAACTAAAATAGTTGAGGTTGCTGCAAGATATTTTATGCAGTCCTTGGGTCATATAATGGGAGCTAAGATTGAACGTGACATGAGAAAGGATGTATTTAACCATCTATTGACTATGGATACAGAGTTTTTCAATGAAGCACGCATTGGTTCACTTATGAGTAGGCTTACCACAGACTTATTTGACATAACAGAGTTTTCCCACCACGTACCAGAAGAAATTTTGGTAGGTCTAATCAAATTAATCCTATCTTTTATAATCTTACTAACTATTAATTGGAAACTTGCCCTTATAATCTATGTAATTATTCCAATTATGTTTGTAGTTTCTGGTAATAAACGTAGGGACTTTAGGAAAGCTACATTAAATGTAAAAAGACAAATAGGAGAGATAAACTCAGGAGTAGAGGATACTTTGCTTGGAATATCAGTTGTCAAATCTTTTGCCAATGAAGAAATAGAAAAGGATAAGTTTAAGACTAATAACGATAAATTTGTAGACATCAAAAAAGATAGATATTTTGACATGGCAGGTTTCTTCATGATCAATGAAGCCTTTGCTGGCTTTATGTACGCCATATTGATATTTGTCGGTGGAATGTTTGTAGTAAATGATTATATAAGCCCAGGAGATCTCGTTGCCTTTACCATGTATCTAAATATGTTAATAGCAACTATAGAAAGGCTTATAAACTTTACAGATGTTTATCAAGCTGGTTCTACAGGCATAGAAAGATTTGTAGAAGTCATGGATTTGAAAAACAATATATATGACCACGATAGTGCAGAAGAATTAGAAGATGTGCGTGGGGAGATAGAATTTAAAAATGTTTATTTCAAATATCCAGAGACAACAGAAAATGAACCATATGTACTTGAAGACATCAATTTTTCTGTAGATGTAGGAGAAAATATTGCCCTAGTCGGCCCATCTGGTGCAGGAAAAACTACTATTTCTAAACTAATTCCTAGATTTTATGATATAGAATCAGGATCCATTACCCTTGATGGTAAGGACATCAGAGATTTAACCTTAGAATCTTTGAGAGATAATATAGGTATTGTCCAACAAGATGTTTATCTTTTTGGTGGCACTGTCAAAGAAAATATCCGATATGGTAAGGATGATGCCACAGATGAGGAAATTGAAAGAGCGGCAGAACTTGCCGGAGCTACCGAATTTATCAAGGACTTACCTTATGGTTACGACACTCACATAGGTGAACGAGGAGTTAAGCTTTCTGATGGTCAAAAGCAAAGAATTTCCATAGCTAGAGTATTTCTTAAGAATCCACCAATACTTATACTCGACGAGGCAACAAGTGCCCTTGACAATAAGAGCGAGGCTATAGTTCAAAAATCACTAGAACTTCTATCTAAGGGCAGAACTACCATAACTATTGCCCATAGACTTTCTACTATTAAAAATGCTGATGAAATTTTAGTTTTAACTTACGATGGAATTGTCGAACGAGGCACTCACAAAGACCTACTTGATAAAAAAGGCATCTATTATAATCTATATAATAGTAACAACGAAGAATTATTTGGCTAAAATTAACTTATAATAATTTACTAAAACATAGAATCTTTGATATAATCAAACTGAATGGAGATTTTACTATGAAAGTACTAGGAAAAATTATACATGGCTTAGCTACAGGACTTGGAACTATTTTTAATGTTTTGATCAACATTATGAATGTAATCGTTGTTACTTTTGAAGGCATTAGGCAATTGCTATTTGGGATTTTTATTATTGGGTGTTCCACTATATTTATATTTCCAATAATTCCCCTTATGCTTCCCAAAAACGTCACTTACTTTATATTTGCCGTAATATTTATACCTATTCTTGGACCAAAGTTTATATCTCTACTAAGATATTTGAACTACACACTTACAGAGTGGATGTATGATAGGGCGGATTCAATGATTACTGGTAAAAAAGTTGGTTATGAAAGTATATCTGACTATTCCAACAAGTATAAGTATGAGCAAGAACAAGCAAGAAGACGTGCCCAAGAAGAAGCAGCTCGCCGTCAACAGGAAGAGATGAACCGTAGATTTGAAGAATTTGCCAGAAATTTTGGCGGTTATTCTAGAACGTATTACCAAAACACAAATCAAAACTACAATCAAGGTTATGGTGGCTTTAATGGAGTAAATGATATTGGATTTAAGGAAAAGTATGAGAGAGCTTGCAATACCCTGGGACTTGCTTATGACACTGATATCTACCAAGTTAAGTTAAATTATAGGAAATTAGCTAAAAAATATCACCCAGATATCAATAAAAACCCAGATGCAACGGAGAAGTTTACCAAGGTTAACGATGCTTACGAATTTTTAACAGAAGATAATATTAAAAAATACAAGCAAAATTATATGTAAAGGAAGGCTTATGACATCAGAAAATATAACTTCAATGCATGATGCTGTGATCCTTTCGGAGATGGCTGCAGAAGCAGGCGCTATCATGCTTGCCAATGGAGCAGAGATTTATAGAGTTGAAGATACAGTTGAACGCATATTAAGATCACAAGAATCTATAAGAGATGTGGATGTTTTTTCTTCTTTTAATGTAATAATTATTTCCTTTTCATATAAGGGAGAAATTCATTCCAATATGAGAAGAGTTAAAACAAGGTCGAATAATTTGCATTATGTAGACAAAGTCAATACCTTTTCAAGGGATTTTTCTAAGGGAATGTACTCTTTGGAAGAGGCTTTGCTAGAAATAAAAAATATAAAAAAATCAGAAGGAACCAAAGTCTCGCTAAAGGTCCTAGGAGCAACTGTAGCAGCAGGGGCATATTCAATCCTACTTGGAGCAGGAATGGCAGAGATTATATCGTCATTTATTGTTGGATTCTTAGGATATGAATTGTCCTTAATCCTAGAAAAAAATAAGCTAAATTACTTTGTTGTACATTTTTTCTATGGGATATTTGTTTCGCTACTTAGTATAATCATAAACTCATTTTTACCTATAAGTATAGATGTTGTTATAATAAGTTCTATGATGGCCTTTGTACCTGGAATTATGATTACAAATGCGGTTAGAGACCTTATGAGTGGAGATGCTACAAGTGGAATGACTGGCTCTGTTATGGCAATATTAATATCAACAGCCCTTGCCCTAGGAGTAGCCGTTCCAATAGGACTATTAGGATTGGTGAAATAAATGAGATATATAATTGAATTTATAGTTAGTATATTATCATCAATAGGTTTTGGCCTAGTGTTTTCAATGCCAAAAAGAGCACTTTTAGTTTCTGGAATAAATGGTGGTATAGGATGGATAATCTATAAGCTTGTATTAAACACAACATCAAGTATCTATGTAGCAAGCTTTCTATCAGCCCTAGTCATAGCCAGTATATCTGAAATCCAAGCAAGGAAATTCAAATTTCCAGCATCAATATTTATAATCCCTGGAGTAATTAATCTATGTCCAGGGGAAGCAATATATAATACCATGAGATTTTTTATAAATAATCAAAGCCAAAATGCTATAGCAAGTTTTTACAAATCTATAGCAATAGCGGGAGCTTTAGCCTTTGGAGTACTATTAGCAAGTTCACTATCAACATCAATGAAAAAATTTAGGATAAGAGGAACAAAAAGAACAGATTATTTAAAGGAGACATGATGATAAAAGAAATATATCTAGCAGGAGGATGTTTTTGGGGAGTAGAAGCCTATTTTAAACAAGTAGATGGTGTAGTTGATACAGAAGTAGGCTATGCAAATGGCAGAAGCGAAGAAACCAACTACCAAAAAGTTGCCCTAACCGACCATGCAGAAACAGTTCATATCAAATATGATGATGAGACTATAAGCTTAGAAAAACTTTTGGAATATCTCTACTATATAATAGATCCATTTTCAGTAAACAGACAAGGAAATGATATAGGTCGACAATATAGAACAGGGGTTTATTCAAAAGATATAAAGGACTTAGAAAAGACTAGAGAGTTTATAAAAAGTAAACAAGAGAAGGCTGACAAAGAAATAAGAGTTGAAGTAGAAGAACTCAAAAATTTTATAATAGCAGAAGACTATCACCAAGATTATTTAGACAAAAACCCAAGAGGCTATTGTCATATAAACCTTAATGATAAGCCAAATTTCAGCTAAAAAATATAAAGGTGCACATATGTGCATCTTTTTTTATAAAAAATATTAAAAAAAAGTGTTGACAAGATAAAAATACCATGGTATTATATATCTTGTCGTTAACAAGCGACAATGAACCAGATAGTCAAAATAAACTATCTACATTTAAATAGTAATTAAACTTTAAGCAATTAATTTGAGTAACCTAAAATGATTCAATCTATATATCAATAGATGGATAAATTTAAATCACGCATTGATTAATAATCAGTGTAAATGAAACGAGTCATGATTAGATGGCTTTCATAAAGAATTAAAACTACAATATAAGTAGTAAAAATATTTTTCATGAGAGTTTGATCCTGGCTCAGGATTAACGCTGGCGGCGTGCATAACACATGCAAGTCGAACGATGAAACTTAAAAGATTTCTTCGGAATGACCTTAAGTGGATTAGTGGCGAACGGGTGAGTAACGCGTGAGTAACCTGCCTTACACAAGGGGATAGCCTCTGGAAACGGAGAATAATACCCTATGACATTACAATCTCGCATGAGGAAGTAATCAAAGTGTTTTAGCGGTGTAAGATGGACTTGCGTCTGATTAGCTAGTTGGTGAGATAACAGCCCACCAAGGCAACGATCAGTAGCCGGCTTGAGAGAGTGTACGGCCACATTGGGACTGAGACACGGCCCAGACTCCTACGGGAGGCAGCAGTGGGGAATTTTGCACAATGGGGGCAACCCTGATGCAGCGACGCCGCGTGATTTAGAAGGCCTTCGGGTTGTAAAAATCTTTTGTATAGGAAGAAAATGACAGTACTATACGAATAAGGTCCGGCTAATTACGTGCCAGCAGCCGCGGTAATACGTAAGGACCGAGCGTTGTCCGGAATCATTGGGCGTAAAGGGTACGTAGGCGGTTAGAAAAGTTAGAAGTGAAAGGCTATAGCTCAACTATAGTAAGCTTTTAAAACTGTTTAACTTGAGAGATGGAAGGGAAAGTGGAATTCCTAGTGTAGCGGTGAAATGCGCAGATATTAGGAGGAATACCGGTGGCGAAGGCGACTTTCTGGCCATTATCTGACGCTGAGGTACGAAAGCGTGGGTAGCAAACAGGATTAGATACCCTGGTAGTCCACGCCGTAAACGATGAGTGTTAGGTGTCTGGAGTAAATCTGGGTGCCGCAGCTAACGCAATAAACACTCCGCCTGGGGAGTACGCACGCAAGTGTGAAACTCAAAGGAATTGACGGGGACCCGCACAAGCAGCGGAGCATGTGGTTTAATTCGAAGCAACGCGAAGAACCTTACCAAGTCTTGACATATTACGGCGTGTTTTAGAGATAAGACACTATATCTTCGGATAACTGTAATACAGGTGGTGCATGGTTGTCGTCAGCTCGTGTCGTGAGATGTTGGGTTAAGTCCCATAACGAGCGCAACCCCTATGGCTAGTTACCATCATTAAGTTGGGGACTCTAGCAATACTGCCGGTGACAAACCGGAGGAAGGTGGGGATGACGTCAAATCATCATGCCCTATATGACTTGGGCTACACACGTGCTACAATGGCAGGTACAGAGGGCGGCGAGACGGTGACGTCAAGCGAACCTCAAAAAGCCTGTCCCAGTTCGGATTGCACTCTGCAACTCGAGTGCATGAAGTTGGAGTTGCTAGTAATCGCAGATCAGAATGCTGCGGTGAATGCGTTCCCGGGTCTTGTACACACCGCCCGTCACACCATGGAAGTTGGCAATACCCGAAGCCTGTGAGCGAACCTTTTAGGACGCAGCAGTCGAAGGTAGGGTCAGTAACTGGGGTGAAGTCGTAACAAGGTAGCCGTATCGGAAGGTGCGGCTGGATCACCTCCTTTCTAAAGAGAATTCCAATGGGGGTACGCTCCCATTGGAAAGGAAACGATACGTTGTTTCCTAACTATTAGAAACAAATTAATTGGTGCCTATTAATTGCTTGGACCTGTAGCTCAGGTGGTTAGAGCGCACGCCTGATAAGCGTGAGGTCGGTAGTTCGAGTCTACTCAGGTCCACCATAATGACCTATCCCAATTTTGCAAAGCAAAATTGATGGAAGGTCAGACGTCGCGGCGTTTCAAAGTTGCTTGCAACTTTGTCAGCAAGCCGACGCATCTTGTAGCTACTAGTAAGTCTAGTTAGCTACATAAATTACTATTTAAAAATATGAACCACCTAACAGAGGAAAGGAAAGTACAAACAAAGTACTAGCGTCTTTTTGCCTCTGATATCTAAAGATATCAGAAATCAAAAAGATTCGAAATCAAAGATTTCGAACCCCCTCAGCTTAGGCATAAAATTAAATAGCAAACAATATTTCCAGTCAAGAAAGAAAGGGCGCCAGGTGGATGCCTTGGCACATGAAGACGACGAAGGACGTAAGTGAACGAAAACTAGGGCAAGCTCACAAAAAGCCATGACCCCTAGGACTCCGAATGGGGAAACCCGGCTGTGGAAGACACAGTCATCATTAAGCGAATACATAACTTAATGAAGTAAGACCCTGCGAACTGAAACATCTAAGTAGCAGGAGGAAAAGAAAGAAAACTCGATTTTCCAAGTAGCGGCGAGCGAAAAGAAAACAGCCCAACCCAATAAGAAATATCAAGGCAAGTCGAATCATTTGGGAAAATGAACCAAAGAAAGTGAAAGTCTTGTAGACAAAAGCCAAAATATTTTTGGGAGCAAGTAGCAGTGAACACGAGGAATTTGCTGTGAAGACAGGGGGCCCATCCCCTAAGGCTAAATACTAACATGTGACCGATAGCGAACAAGTACCGTGAGGGAAAGGTGAAAAGAACCCCGCAAGGGGAGTGAAAAAGAACCTGAAACCTAGTGCCTACAAGCAGAGAGAGCACAATAGTGTGATCTCGTACCTTTTGTAGAATGGGCCAGCGAGTTATCATATAAAGCAAGATTAAGCATTTAAGATGCGAAGTCAAAGCGAAAGCGAGTCTTAACAGGGCGAAAGTTAGATATGATAGACCCGAAACCGGGTGATCTATCCATGGTCAGAGTGAAGGTGAAGTAAAATTCACTGGAGGCTCGAACCGGGTGCGGTTTAAAACGCATCGGATGAACTGTGGATA
Source organism: Anaerococcus sp. Marseille-Q7828 (assembly GCF_949769285.1). NCBI lineage: Bacteria > Bacillati > Bacillota > Tissierellia > Tissierellales > Peptoniphilaceae > Anaerococcus > Anaerococcus sp. Marseille-Q7828. Next base: position 1,867,213 of record NZ_OX458331.1, on the reverse strand, counting down.
GGGGCGAAAAACCAAACGAACCCGGAGATAGCTGGTTCTCCTCGAAATAGCTTTAGGGCTAGCCTATGACCAAAGATTTAAGGAGGTAGAGCACTGAATGGCCTAGGGCGGCATACCGTACCAAAGCCTATCAAACTCCGAATGCCAAAAAATCAGGTCATGGAGTCAGACTTAGAGGGATAAGCTCCTAAGTCGAAAGGGAAACAGCCCAGACCGACAGCTAAGGTCCCAAAATCTGGATTAAGTGGAAAAGGATGTGAACCTACCAAGACAACCAGGACGTTGGCTTAGAAGCAGCCATACATTCAAAGAATGCGTAATAGCTCACTGGTCAAGTGGGTTTGCGCCGAAAATAAACGGGGCTAAAATCCAGTACCGAAGCTTCGGATTGATAGAGAATTTAAATCTATTCACATAAAAGGAAACCATAAAAAAGGTAAAAGAAAAAACTTAACTAGGAAATATTAAAACACACAATCAAGATAAAACGAGTTATCAAAAATTTACGCAAATATCAAACACAAAGATAAAGGTAAGATCGGCAGAACAAAAACAAATCAAAAGATTTGAAAAAAAGATAAGATAACTACGATATCACCGAAAACAGACATACAAAAAAAGTATGACCCTGGTTAAGCGTATTCAAAAACCAAAAAAGTGGTTACTTATGTATAGATTTAAACTCTCTATCAGTGGTAGAGGAGCATTGTATTAGGGGTGAAGCCTAAGCGAAAGCAAGCGTGGACTTAATACAAGAGAGAATGCTGGCATGAGTAGCGAGAAGGAGAGTGAGAATCTCTCCCGTCGAAACCCTAAGGACTCCTGAGCAAGGCTCGTCCCCTCAGGGAAAGTCGGGACCTAAGGCCAGGCCGAAAGGCGTAGCCGATGGACAACAGGTTTAGATTCCTGTACCGCTTAAAGTCGCTAAAGAGACGTGATGACGCAAGAGGATAAGCTAGCTGCCCGATGGATGGCAGTCTAAGCACAAAGGCTGATTAGTAGGCAAATCCGCTAATCATAAAAGCTAATGTGTAATAGGCATCGAAAACATAAGTAGAGAAATAGCCGACTTCAAATTGCCAAGAAAAGTCACTATCAAGACCAAAGCGCCCGTACCAAAACCGACACAGGTAGGGAGGTAGAGAATACCAAGACGCGCGGAAGAACCTTTGTTAAGGAACTCGGCAAAATGTCCCCGTAAGTTAGCGAGAAGGGGAGCCTGAGCGATCAGGCCACAGAAACCAGGCCCAAGCGACTGTTTACCAAAAACACAAGTTTCTGCAAAATCGAAAGATGACGTATAGGAGCTGACACCTGCCCGGTGCTGGAAGGTTAAGGGGAAGGCTTAGAGCAATCGAAGGCTAGAACTTAAGCCCCAGTAAACGGCGGCCGTAACTATAACGGTCCTAAGGTAGCGAAATTCCTTGTCGGGTAAGTTCCGACCCGCACGAAAGGTGCAACGATTTGGGCACTGTCTCAACAAAGGATCCGGTGAAATTGTAGTAGTCGTGAAGATGCGACTTACCCACGCTAGGACGGAAAGACCCCGTGGAGCTTTACTGTAGGCTGATATTGGATTTTGAGATTAGACGTACAGGATAGTTGGGAGACAAAGAAGTGTGTACGCCAGTATACACAGAGTCACCCTTGGGATACCAACCCTCTAATATCAAAATTCTAACATTGACCCATGAACCTGGGCAATGGACATTGTCAGTTTGGCAGTTTGACTGGGGCGGTCGCCTCCCAAAAAGTAACGGAGGCGTTCAAAGGTTCGCTCAGAATGGACGGAAACCATTCGCAGAGTACAAAGGCACAAGCGAGCTTAACTGCGAGAGACACAGCTCAAGCAGAGTAGAAATACGGACTTAGTGATCCGGTGGCACCGCATGGAAGGGCCATCGCTCAACGGATAAAAGCTACCCCGGGGATAACAGGCTTATCTCCCCCAAGAGTCCACATCGACGGGGAGGTTTGGCACCTCGATGTCGGCTCGTCTCATCCTGGGGCTGAAGTAGGTCCCAAGGGTTGGGCTGTTCGCCCATTAAAGAGGCACGCGAGCTGGGTTCAGAACGTCGTGAGACAGTTCGGTCCCTATCCAGCGTGGGCGTAAGAAATTTGCGAGGAGCTGTCCCTAGTACGAGAGGACCGGGATGGACATACCACTGGTGTACCAGTTGTTTCGCCAGAAGCATAGCTGGGTAGCTAAGTATGGCATTGATAAGTACTGAAAGCATCTAAGTACGAAGCAACCCTCAAGATAAGATTTCTAAAAGAAGGTAAAGAAAATACCTTAGATAGGTCCAAGGTGTAAGTACAGTAATGTATTAAGCTAAAGGATACTAAACTTTAAATCTTGACTGGAAATATTGTTTGAGAGACCTAACCCAATTTGTAGTTAGCCCGTCCGGCTTATTGAGGACAAATTGATGGTAGGTCCTCGTTCAGAGTTTCCCAATAGCGCAAAGCGCGATTGGTAGAAACTTACGAACCAATCGTATTGATAATCAATCTGTATGAAGGTAAGTTTAACTGAACGCTATTTAATGGTTCATAAACTAAATATGGTGATGATTGCATGAGGGATACACCTGTTTCCATACCGAACACAGAAGTTAAGCCTCATAACGCCGATGGTACTCGGAGGGCGACCTCCCGGTAGAGTAGGAAATCGCCAAACATTTACTACTAGCTAGCCAATATAGGCTAGACTAGTAATAGATGAAATAATATCAAGTATAAATATGCTTAGGTAGCTCAATGGTGGAGCACCCGGCTGTTAACCGGTAGGTTGTGGGTTCGAGTCCCACCCTGAGCGCCAAGAAAAGCTTTTTTATTAGAGTGTGAATTTACTTAAATTAATAGTATAGTTCTTGTAATACTAAAATGACGCGGGATAGAGCAGTCTGGTAGCTCGTCGGGCTCATAACCCGGAGGTCGTTGGTTCAAATCCAGCTCCCGCAACCAAAAAAAGTTCTGATGGAAAAAAATATGATACCATCAAAAAACATAACACTATTATATATGGCGAAGTAGCTCAGTTGGCTAGAGCATTCGGTTCATACCCGGAGTGTCAAGAGTTCAAGTCTCTTCTTCGCTACCATTTTTTTATTAAATAATAATCGTGCTTTGTTCACGATTTTGTTTGGCCCCCATGGTCAAGCGGTTTCTTGATCCTAACCCCAAAACTTTGTTTTGGCTGGTAGGTCAAATGTCGCGAAACAGAAATCTACGATTTCGTTTTGTAGCCGACGAAGACATATCAAAGCGAAGCTTTGAAATTAATTTAATATATCATAACAATATTCAAAAGAAATTTTGTTTGGCCCCATGGTCAAGCGGTTAAGACATCGCCCTCTCACGGCGGGTTCTCGGGTTCGAATCCCGATGGGGTCACCATATATTACTTATATATAATAAAAGTATGACAGACTTCGTTTGAAGGAGAACCACCGTGTTCACGGCGTGTAGTTTTTCGGAATCATCTCGAAAAATTATATACAGCTAAAAAAAGTAATAAGGCCCTATGGTCAAGCGGTTAAGACACCACCCTTTCACGGTGGTATCCCGAGTTCGAATCTCGGTAGGGTCACCAAACAAGCCCCTCCGGCTAATGTAGGAGTCGCACTACAGTGCGAAATACCGCAGGACGAAAGTCCGAGGACTAATTATTTATCAACAAGCCGACGGGTTAGTATGTAATATGAGAAAAATTCTTTATACATACGATCTGGAAGTATAGCTCAGTTGGGAGAGCATCTGCCTTACAAGCAGGGGGTCACAGGTTCGAGCCCTGTTACTTCCACCAAAAAACTAGCCCGTGCGGCTAGAGGAGCACTCTCCATGAAATGGTCTTGCGAAGCAAGAAACTAGCACGTCAGGCTGATAGAGGACCCGTGCGGAGCACTCGCTGGGCAAGCCCGAGAAAAGCCCGTCCGGCTAGAGAATAATAAAAAAAAGATATATTTACAAATGTTATTAATTTATGGCCTGGTAGTTCAGCTGGTTAGAATGCCGCCCTGTCACGGCGGAGGTCGTGAGTTCGAATCTCATCCAGGTCGCCATAAAAAACTATTTATCTGGAGAAATTGATTATAATCGCCGTTACGGCGGAGGGTTCTTTGGGCTCATCAAAGCTATCGCAATGATTCACCTCAAAGATTTCAAATCATTTTGATTTGAAACCCTACAAGGGACAAGTTCGAATCTCATCCAGGTCGCCATTAAAAAAATAATTATCTGGAGAATTCGATTATAATCGCCGTTACGGCGGAGAGTTCTTTGGGCTCATCAAAGCTATCGCAATGATTCACCTCAAAGATTTCAAATCATTTTGATTTGAAACCCTACAAGGGACAAGTTCGAATCTCATCCAGGTCGCCATTAAAAAAATAATTATCTGGAGAATTCGATTATAATCGCCGTTACGGCGGAGAGTTCTTTGGGCTCATCAAAGCTATCGCAATGATTCACCTCAAAGATTTCAAATCGTTTTGGTTTGAAACCCTACGAGGGACAAGTTCGAATCTCATATATGTCTCCATTAAATTTTTGTAATGGAAAATATAGCGCTGATGTAGCTCAATTGGCAGAGCAATTGATTTGTAATCAATAGGTTGTAGGTTCAAGTCCTATCATCAGCTCCAAATAAGCCCGTCCGGCTAGGGGAGGACCCTCCATGGAATGGTCTTGTGAAGCAAGAAAAGCCCGTGTAGCTAGAGGAGCATTATTTATAAAATAAAATTCACAAGATATATGCGGATGTGGCTCAGTGGTAGAGCATCGCCTTGCCAAGGCGAGGGTCGCGAGTTCGAATCTCGTCATCCGCTCCAATTTAACATTTTATAGTTATTTGAAATTTCTCTTGCATTAATTTCACATTGGTGTTATAATAAAAGAAATCAAGTTATGCGCCTGTAGCTCAGCTGGATAGAGCAACGGACTTCTAATCCGTGTGTCGGGGGTTCGATTCCTCCCAGGCGCGCCATTTATTTTAAATAGAATATTTTGTATGTACCATTAGCTCAGCTGGATAGAGCGTCTGGCTACGGACCAGAAGGCCTGGGGTTCGAATCCTCAATGGTACGCCATAATTTTACAACCCTTGCAATTTCAACGTTTGCGAGGGCTTTTTTATTTTCTTGTTACGATATTTGTTACGACGACATGAAATTTGCAAAAATTTCCGATCTCATTTCTCTACAATTTATCATTTAATTCGATTTTTTATACGATATTTTCCATTGACTATTTTAAATATTATATATTTTCTATTGATATTACTTTATCATTAAAAGAAATTCTGCAACTATTAAATATATACGATTATTATAATAAACAATCAGTTCAAAAGCTTGATTTATTTTAATAGTATATTAAGAGCTAAATATAAAAAACTCTTACAATTATTTTACTTGTAAGAGTTTTACTTTATATATTTCAATATTTTTTTGTGTCACATTTTTAGATGAATCTTTTTACTTCTATTACATTATAGTTCCATCATATTGTTGAAGGTTAATATTTTTTCTAAAATTTGATGGGGTTATTTGTATTATCTGATTAAATGCTCTTCTAAATGTTCTGCTGTTGTTAAATCCCACTTTTATTGCTATATCTTCAATTGGCTCATCGGTCGTTTTTAGTAAATTTGCCGCTTCAGTTACTCTAAGATAATTTAAATACTCTGTAAAGTTTTTCTCGAATTGGAAGTTTAGGATTTTGTTTACAGATGAAGTTGTCATATTAAATTTCTTGGATACTAGTGATATGGACAATTCTTCGTCTCTAAAATTATTTTCTATATATCTAATGAGATCTTTTTTAGTGTCTGATTCAAATAGCTTTAGTCTATTTTCTGTGTGTAGATAATCTTCTCTAAATTCACTTGGTGTAACTTTCTCCCTTTGTAGGAAAGAGTTTATGAAGTGGGAATCGTCATTATAACCAACTTCGCTTGCAATCTCACTAAGCGTTAATGAGGTATAGGCTAGCAAATCTACTGATTTTGAAAATTTCATATCATCTAATAATTCTTTGAATGTATAGTTGATACTTTCTTTCAAATATTTGGCCATAGATGATTTGCTCATAAAAAACACTGATGATACTTTTTCTAGTGTTAGTTTATCGGCCAAATGTGCGTACATATAACTTAATATTTCATTTATGTTGACTGATTTCTCTTTGCTATCAATTTCTTCAGTTACATTTATAGATCTAAGGAATTCAATAGTCAATTCTACTAATAATGCTAGTAAATAAATTCTAGAAAAGTTATCCTTATTAGGTGTATGATATATAGAAATATCTCCAACTTCAGCCCTAAATTTTTTCATTGTTCTTAGAATGCTCTTAAATTCTATATCATTTAAGTATTTTATTCTATTATCTTCTATTTCTGAATAAAAAGAGCTGTTTTTTTCTGTAAATATCTCTAGGTCTGATAAATATTCTGTGAAAGCACTGTAATTAAATACAATTTTAATAAATTCTAATTGTTCATCAACCTGTGTGATTTCTGTTATGTCCCATGGCACTATTAGAATGATAGATCTCTTTCTTACTTCGTACTCTTTTGAGTTTAGGGTTATTTTCCCGGAACCTTTTGTGCATAGTAGAAAGCGTGCTTGTTGGTGAATCATTGGCTTTGTATTGGAGCTTTCAAATTCATATTCATATGTCAGAAGACTGGATAAATCTAAGTGGGATTCAAATTTTCCTTCTAAACGTGTATTACTCATTCTATCTCCTTACAATAAGTATACTACAATTTTACCACATATTTTAGTGAAGGTTCTATATAATATATCTTTTTTTACAACTAATCAGTTCGAAAATGTCCTACATTTAATTTTGGAATGTCATATAATATATGTGTAAGGGAAAATGTTTCCCAAAATTTTTAGGAGGATTTTAATGACAGCTATACAAGTAACAAGCGAAATTAATAAACTTGAAAAAGTTTTAGTACACAGACCAGGAGATGAATTATTAAACCTAACTCCAAACACATTGGAAGAATTATTATTTGATGATATTCCAGATTTAAAACTTGCTCAAGAAGAACACGATAGATTCACAGACATTCTTAGAGATAACGGCGTTGAAGTACTTTATCTTGAAGATTTAGTTGCTGAAGCACTTGACCAAAACGAAGGATTAAGAGAACAATTCTTAGACCAATACCTTGAAGAAACAGGTGTTACAGATGAAGAAATTCTTAAAAAATCTAGAGAACTACTAGAAGGTATTTCTGATACTAAAGAATTTGTTGAAAAAACTATGGCTGGTATCACACTACTAGAAATTGGTCACTTCAGTGAAGAAGAACTTAAAACAATGGGTGAAAAAGGAAACTACCTTGCAATCAATCCAATGCCAAACCTATACTTCACAAGAGACCCATTTGCAACAATTGGTAACGGCGTTTCAATCAACACAATGTATGCTGAAACACGTAACAGAGAAACAATCTATGGTGATTATGTAATGAGATATCACAATGATTATAAAGGTCAAGTTCCAAACTACTATGGTAGAGGAAAAGAATACCACATCGAAGGTGGAGACGAACTAATCATATCTGATACAACACTATTAATTGGTATTTCTCAAAGAACACAATATGAAGCTATCCAAGAACTAGCTAAAAATATCTTCTTTGGTGAAGAAGAAAGCAAAATTGAAAAAATTTATGCGTTAAACATCCCTGTAAATAGAGCATTCATGCACTTAGATACTGTATTTACAAGAATTGACCATGATGCATTTACATTCCACCCAGGAATCATGCAAACACTAAAAATCTATAAAATCACAAAAGGTGACAACGATCTAAACATCGAAGAAAAATCTGGTGAATTTGAAGAAATCTTAGCTGAAATTGCAGGAGTTGAAAAAGTTAGACTAATCCCATGTGGTAATGGTGATCCAATCGCTGCTGAACGTGAACAATGGAATGACGGATCAAACACACTAACAATAGCTCCAGGTGAAGTAGTTGTTTATAAGAGAAATACAGTAACAAATGCTGCACTTAAAGAAGCAGGAATCAAAATACATGAACTAGACGCATCAAACCTAACAGTAGGTCGTGGTGGTCCAAGATGTATGACAATGCCATTTGTAAGAAGCCTAGACTAATTAATATTGCAAAATAAAAGAGAATAAATTAAAATAAAACTATAAATAAAACTATAAGGAGATACAAATATGCCAGTAAATTTACAAGGAAGATCTTTCCTAACATTAAGTGATTACACAGAAGCAGAAATCAACTACCTATTAGACCTATCTGCTCAATTTAAAAATCTTAAATTAACAAGAACACCACACAGATACCTAGAAGGTAAAAACATCGTTCTATTATTTGAAAAAACATCTACAAGAACACGTTGCTCATTTGAAGTAGCTGGTTATGATCTAGGAATGGGTGTAACATATCTAGATCCAGGTTCAAGCCAAATGGGTAAAAAAGAATCTATTGAAGATACAGCAAAAGTACTTGGAAGATTCTATGATGGTATCGAATACAGAGGATTTGATCAAGAATTAGTTCAAGCTCTAGCAGATAACTCAGGTGTTCCAGTATGGAATGGTCTAACAGATGACTTCCACCCAACACAAATGATTGCTGATATGATGACAATCAAAGAAAACTTTGGATACCTAAAAGGACTAAACTTTGTATTCATGGGTGACTGCAGAAACAACGTATCAAACTCACTATTAATCACATGTGCTAAACTTGGTGTTAACTATACAGGTTGTGGTCCAAAAGAATTATGGCCAACAGAAGAATTAATAGCAGAAGCAAAAGAATATGCAGCTGTTCACGGATCAACAGTAAACTTCACAGAAGATGTTGAAGAAGGCGTAAAAGGTGCACACGTTCTTTACACAGATATTTGGGTATCAATGGGAGAACCAGATGAAGTTTGGGAACAAAGAATTGAACAACTTCACCCATACCAAGTAAACCAAAAAGTAATGGATATGGCTGATGAAGATGCAATCTTTATGCACTGCCTACCATCATTCCACGATTTAAAAACAACAATCGGTGAAGAAGTTTATGAAAAATTCGGTGACAAATACGAACTAAACGGCATGGAAGTTACAGATGATGTATTCCTTTCAAACAAATCAAAAGTATTTGATGAAGCTGAAAACAGAATGCACTCAATCAAAGCTGTAATGTATGCAACACTTAAATAAGGAAACTAAATGAGCAAAAAAAGATTAGTTATCGCTCTTGGGGGTAATGCTTTAGGCAATACCCCTGAAGAGCAATTAGAATTAGTAACAAAGACAGCTGAATCAATTGTAGATTTATCAGAAGAATATGATCTTGCAATAGGCCATGGTAATGGTCCACAAGTTGGCATGATTAACAATGCTTTCGAATATGCAGCATTAAATGGAGCTGGTACACCAGCTATGCCTTTCCCAGAATGTGGAGCTATGAGCCAAGGATATATTGGATATCATCTTCAACAATCAGTAAGAAACGAACTTAAAAAACGTGGCATCAACAAAAATGTTGCTACAGTATTAACTCAAGTACTAGTTGATGAAAAAGACGAAGCATTCAAAAATCCAACAAAACCAATCGGTTCATTCATGACTAAAGAAGAAGCTGACGAAATAGCTAAAGAAAAAGGATACACCTTTGTAGAAGATTCTGGTCGTGGATACAGAAGAGTTGTTGCAAGTCCTATTCCAAAGGAAATTGTAGAACTTGATGTTGTAAATAGCTTAATTGAAAATGACAATATCGTTATAACAGTTGGTGGTGGTGGAATTCCAGTAATCAATAAAGAAGACAAACTAGAAGGAATCCCAGCAGTAATCGACAAAGATAGATCTTCTGCCCTACTTGCTGAAGAATTAAAAGCTGATATGCTTGTAATCCTTACAGCAGTTGACCAAGTTATGATTAACTTTGGTAAAGAAAATGAAGAAGCTATCAAAGAAATGACCCTAGAAGAAGCTAAAAAATATATCGGTGAAGAACAATTCGCAAAAGGCTCAATGCTACCAAAAGTAGAAGCTTGTATGGAATTTGTTGAAAACACTGAAAATGGCATTGCTCTTATTACTTCTTTAGAAAAAGCAGCTGAAGCTTTAAAAGGACAAACAGGAACAATCATAAAAAAATAATAACAAAATAAAATATAAGGAGGGGCAAAATGACAGAAAATAAGGGGAAAAAGAAAAAACGTTCTCTTAGCGCTTTCTCAATACTGATGATAGTTCTTGCTGTTGTTTGTCTATTTTCATTGTTTTTGAATGGATCTCCAATCAGTTCTAGCATTATAGAATCTCTAGATCCAGAAAAATACGGAGAAATGATAGATACAGTAAACAGTGGTGGAACTGTTGCAGTTCAAAGTGCACATCTATCAGATTTTGTTATGGCTATACCAAATGGTTTCATGAACGCAGCTGATCTTATCATCTTCATCTTTGGTATAGGTGGTTTCATCGGAACAATGATGTCAACAGGAGCTCTTGAAGCAGGAATTTATAACCTAGTTGGCAAAATGAAGGGTAAAGAAAATAAACTTATCGGCATTTTAATGTTTTTATTCTCACTCGGTGGAACAACTTATGGTATGGCAGAAGAAACAATTGGTTTCTATCCATTAATTACAGCAGCAATGGTTGCTGCAGGATTTGATACAGCAGTAGCTGCAGGTACTGTACTATTAGGTGCTGGAGCTGGTGTATTAGGTTCCACAATCAACCCATTTGCAACAGGTGCAGCTATGGGCGCACTTTCATCTGTAGGTATTGAACCAAATGCTACAACTATAATGATTGTAGGTGTTATACTTTGGTTAACAACACTAGCAGTAGTTGCAAAATTCGTAATTTCTTATGCTAAAAAGGTTCAAGAAAATAGAGCTAATACAGTTCTAAGCTCAGATGAACTAGCTGAAATGGACGAAGTTTACGGTAAAGAAAAAGACCAAGGTCTTGTATTTACTAAACAACACAAACACGTACTTATAGTGTTTGCAATTGCATTTGTAGTAATGATTCTATCTCTTATCTCATATGTTGATATCAACTTTGCAGGCGATGAAGATGCTTATATGAATGCCTTTGGTTGGTCAAAATTCTTAACTGGACAACCTTTAGGTTATTGGTATTTTGCTGAATTAGGCGCTTGGTTTATCCTTGCAAGTATCGTAATTGCTATAGTTGCTCGTATGAGTGAAAAAGAATTTATTGATACATTTATGGCAGGTGCAGCAGACCTACTATCAGTAGCTCTAATTATAGCTGTAGCTCGTGGTATTACAGTTGTAATGAATCAAACTCACCTTGACTTCTTTATCCTAGATAAAGCTAGTGGATTACTAAGAGGTGTACCAGCATTTGTATTTGTACCACTTGCATACCTAGTATACATGCTACTAAGTTTCTTAGTACCATCTACATCAGGACTAGCAGCACTTTCTATTCCAGTAATGGGATCACTTGCAAATGCACTTGGATTTAACCCAAGCATTATGATTATGATATTCTGTGGAGCTTGCGGTCTTATAAACTTTGTTACTCCAACATCAGGGGTAGTAATGGGTGGACTTGCAGCTGCTAGAGTAGAATACTCAACATACCTAAAATGGGTTAAAAAACCATTCTTTATAGTAATGATTCTAAATATTGTAATACTATCAATTTGTATGATGGTATTCTAAGTAGAAAAATATAAGCCATCAATTCCTTTTGTGAATTGGTGGTTTTTTAATTGGAAAAATTAGGGTAGAAGATAAATAAAGAATAAATTTAACAATAGACTTACTGATTGCTAGGAACATTTTTGGAGGGAAATTTGCAAGTTAATGATTATTTAGAAGATATTAAAGCTTATGTAATTGAAAAAAGACGTTATATACACCAACATCCAGAATTATCAAACCAAGAATTTGCCACAAGCAAATTAGTAAAAGAAGAACTTGATAAGATGGGTATTGAAAATGAAATTGTCAGTGAAAAGAATATTGGAGTAATTGGTGTAATACATGGTAAGAATCCTGGTAAGACAATAGCCCTACGGCTGATATGGATGCGCTACCAGTAAATGAGAAGACTAATTTAGAATTTGCATCAACAAATGATGGAGTAATGCACGCTTGTGGTCACGATGCTCATACAGCCATGTTATTAGGGGCTGCAAAGATTTTAAATGAAATAAAAAATGATTTTTATGGAACAATTTATTTGATATTTCAACCTGCTGAAGAGGTTCTTGCTCTAGAATATGATGGGGCGAAGTATATGATGAGAAATGGTGATTGGTATGAAAAAATCGACCATATATTTGGAGCTCATGTATTTACATCAATACCAAATGGCAAAGTTTCCGTACAAGCTGGTGGAATTATGGCTGGAGATGCTTCATTTGAAATAACAATCAATGGCAAATCATCCCATGCTGCCAATCCTGAGGAATCTACTGATCCAGTTGTAATTGGTTCGGCTATTGTGATGAATTTACAAACTATAGTTTCCAGGAGATATGGGGCAAATGAATCTGTTGTGTGTTCAGTATCTACATTCAATGCTGGTGATAGCTTTAATATTATCCCACAACATGCCAAATTAACTGGTACTATAAGGTACTTCAAAGCGGAATTTAAAGAAAAGTTGCAAAAAGACTTTAGAGAAATAGTAGAAAATACTGCCAGAGCCTATGGTACAGACGTGGAAATATTCTATGAAGACTTTGGTTTTCCGACTATAAATTCTAAAGATCATAGTAATCTTGCTAAAATTGCCGCAGAGAAGATTTATGGAAAAGAAAATATAATAGAAGTGGCAAAAAATATGGGCGGAGAGGATTTCTCATTTTATATTCAAGAAAAACCAGGAGTTTTTGCTTTAATCGGTACAGGCCATGAAGATGAGGAGCAAAACTATCCAAACCATAGTGAAAAGTTTAATATATGTGACAATAAGTTAAACTTAAGCTCTGCTTTATACGCCCAGTATGCCATTGAATATCTAAAGTCTGACTTAGACAAATGAGTATAAAAAATGGATGCGCAACTATATAAAAAGTTTTGCATCCACTTTATTATTTTTATTTCAAAGTTACTTCTGAATCATCTTTTGTAAGAATTTTTATTTCTGTTTGGCAGTTTAGATATTTTTCTAAACTTTCTGCCATAGCATTTAGTGCTTCCTTATGGTCTTCGTCTCTTTCTGGATCTACTGATTCCATGATAACTACAGCGTTTTTTGTATCTTCTGTAATCATTGTACGAACGCCATCTCTCCAGTTAAAGCATCTGCAAATAGCTCCAGCATTATCCACATATGCAAGTTCTCCTGGATATGTTTCAGATTCACTATCATCACCTAAAGCTTGGAATTTGTCTCCTCCTTCGGTGATTTTTAATACCATATCGCCATCAAAATTATCAAAGTCTTCTGATCCAACTGGAAGAGCATAGGTTAATGAAATAGCATTGTAGATATCAACTAATGGGTTGATTGAACCTACTGGATTGCCCTTGTCAACTCTTTTAAGTAGAGCTTCTATAGCGCATCTTGCACCTTTTTTAGTTTTGAATTTCTTGAAAGCATCTCTCCATACTTTGATAACTTTATTTTCAGAAAAAACTGGTTCAGTTAAGTAATCATAAGCTTTTTCGTTTGCTTCATTAAGCATATCTTTTATTTCTCTACTAGAAGATTCATTGTTTTCAATACCTTTTGCTATAACTACACCAATTTTTGCATCTGGGAATAGTTCGAAAAAGGATGAATCTGCGATAAATTTGGTCATAAAACCCTCCTTAATCTTTTCATTCATTATATTAATAAGTTACAATTAAGTCAAATAAAGATATGTATTTGCTTTTATTCTTTATGTAAATTTAACAATAAAAGAAGTAATATATAAGCATAAACACGAATTGTAAACTACAAAGAAAGGAAAAGTTATGGCAAATAGAGAAGATAAGAGAAAGAAAGGCCTTCCATCATTTGTAAGTGCCTTGCTTGGAGCAATAGTAGGTGGTTTACTAGTGTATGTATTAACCACGACAATATCAGTAAAATCCAACAATCAAGATATGGATGTAGCTAATAATAAAGTAGAAGAAAATATTGATACAAAAGCTAATAAACAAAAAATAGAAATATCTGATGATCCATCTATGGAATCAGTAGTAGTAAAAAAATCTATAGATAGTGTAGTAGGAATTACTACAGTATCAAAAGTTGTAGAACAAACTTTTTGGGGCCCACAATCTGGCTATGCTGAAGGTATAGGATCTGGATCAATAGTAAGTTCAGATGGTTATATAGTGACAAACTCTCACGTTGTAAGTGATGGAGATGTAAGTGAGATAAATGTATTATTTAGCGATGGATCTACAGCAGAAGCTGACCTTGTATGGAATGATGCAACACTAGACCTAGCTATAGTAAAAGTAAAAAAAGACGACCTTCCAGTAATGGAACTAGGAGATAGTGATAAAATGAGAGTAGGCGATAGGGTAGTTGCCATAGGCAATCCACTAGGCTTGCAACTCCAATCAACAGTAACATCTGGTATAATATCAGGTCTAAATAGGAGCGTAAGCTTTAATACAGGCGCTCAGATGGACGGCTTGATGCAAACAGATGCAGCTATAAATGCCGGAAACTCTGGAGGAGCTCTACTAAATTCAAAAGGTGAGCAAATAGGAATCAATACTGCAAAAGCCGGTAACAGTGATGGTATAGGATTTGCTATACCAATAAACCTAGTAAAGCCAATTATTGAGCAAATCAAAGAAAGTGGAGAATACCACTCAGTATACCTAGGCATAACTGGACAATCATTAGACTACTTCTTACAATACCCACAAGTAAATCTAGGCGACCTAGAAGGCAAAGAAGGTGTATTTGTAACAAGCGTATTTGATGATAGTGAAACTCTCAAAAAGGGTGATTTGATTACGGCCATAGATGGAAACAAAGTCACTGATATGCTTTCACTAAGAAAGAACTTATTAAGTTATAAGGTAGGGGATAAGGCAACTATTACAGTATTAAGAGATGGCAAATCAATGGATCTTGACTTTACATTCTCAATAGACTCATCAAATGTAGATGAGTACAAACAAGCAAAACCAGAAAATCAAATAGAAAGTAATGGAGAAAATGGTAGATCACTAAATCCATTCAAAAACCTACCATAATGGTAAAATTAAAACTAGCACTATGTAAATATATTGCTAGTTTTTTAGTGAAAAAAACTCAAGCAAAGTATTAAAAAATCAAGGCTTAAATAAGTCAAGAAAAAACCTTGACATGATATTTATAGGGGTGTATAATATACAGGTCAAGAAATTATCTTGACAGGCTAATTATATTAAATTTAATTTAATATAAAAAGTAAGGACCGATTATGGAAAAAATTGTTAAGGTGGCTGAATTATACGACATATATGGACCGCTACTAAATGAAAAGCAAAGAGATGTTATCAATTGTTATTATAACGAGGACTTGTCCTTACAAGAGATTGCAGAAAACAACAATAAAAGTAAACAAGCAATTTCCGACATGATGACAAGGACAGTTGATAAGCTATTTGAGTTTGAAGATGAGCTTTCTTTACTAGAAAAAAAAGATGAGCTCAAAGATGCTCTTACGAGTATAAGAGAGCTGATGGAAAATTCAAAAAACAAAGAAGCAATTGAGAAAATAACAGAGACAATTGAGAGAATTTAGGGAGTGATAATATGGTGTTTGAAGGCCTAGCCGATAGGCTCCAAGAAAGTCTTGGAAAACTTACCGGAAAAGGAAAATTAACAGAAAAAGACATCGACAACGCTATGAGGGAGATTAGACTTTCACTTCTAGAAGCAGACGTTAACTACAAGGTGGTAAAAGACTTTGTAAAGACTGTCAAAGAAAGATCCCTAGGCGAAGATGTAATGACATCCCTTACTCCTGGTCAAATGGTGGTTAAGATTGTAAATGAAGAACTTACCAATTTGATGGGTAAAGAAAATTCTAGATTAGATTTAAAAGGTTCTACCCCACACGTTGTGATGATGGTGGGACTCCAAGGTTCAGGTAAAACAACTCACTCAGGTAAGCTTGTTTATAAGCTTAAAGGCGAAAATAGAAATCCAATGCTAGCAGCCCTAGATATTTATAGGCCCGCTGCAATAGAACAACTTAAAGTTGTCGGCAAAAAAGCAGATACCTTTGTTTTCGAACAAGGTAAAGAAGATCCAGTAAAGATTGCCCTTGAAGCAAAAAATTATGCTAGGGCAAACAATTACGACACAGTAATCCTTGATACCGCTGGTCGTTTGCAAATAGATACTGATCTTATGGATGAACTTAAAAAAATCAAGGAAGTAACAAAGCCTGATGAGATCCTTCTAGTAGTAGATGCCATGACTGGCCAAGAGGCAGTTAATGTGGCAAAAACTTTCGACGACTACCTTGATATCACAGGTGTTATACTCACCAAGCTTGACGGTGATGCAAGAGGTGGTGCAGCCCTATCAATCAGACAAGTTGTAGGCAAGCCAATCAAATTTGTCGGAGTTGGAGAAAAACTAGAAGACCTAGAAGCCTTCTATCCAGATAGGATGGCGAATAGAATCCTAGGCATGGGTGATGTCTTATCTTTAATCGAAAAAGCTGAAGCGCAAATCGATATGGAAAATGCCAAGGCTTTGGAAGAAAAGCTAAGAAATCAAACATTTACCCTAGATGATTTTATGGATCAGATAAATCAAATTAGAAATATGGGGCCTCTGGAAGACTTACTTGCAATGATTCCTGGTGTAAATAATAAAATGCTCAAACAAGTCAATGTAGATGACACAGGCTTTGTAAAAATCGAAGCTTTGATCAATTCTATGACCAAAGAAGAGCGTGAAAAGCCAGAAATCATAGGCAAAAGACGAAAAGAGCGTATATCAAAAGGATCCGGTGTAGATGTCAGAGAGCTAAACAAGCTGTTAAAACAATTTAAAGAACTTAAGAAAATGATGAAACAAGTTTCTAATATGAATCCAAAAGGCAAAAAGGGTAGAGGCGGATTTAGGATGCCTAAGTTACCTTTTTAGTAGAAGCTAAGTAATCATAGGTCAAATTTTATAAAAGGAAGGAAGAAAAATGGCAGTAAAAATTAGATTAAAAAGAATGGGACAAAAGAAAAAACCATTTTACAGAGTAGTAGTTGCAGATTCAAGAAGTCCACGTGATGGTAAATTTATCGAAGAAATTGGTTACTACAATCCAGTAAGCGAACCAAAAGAATTCAAAGTAGACAATGAAAAAGCAAAACAATGGATTAAAAATGGTGCAAAACCAACATCAATTGTTGAAAAGCTATTCAATGACAATGATGTATTAGCATAAGATTATGAAAGAATTAGTAGAAACAATCGTAAAAGAGCTAGTAGAAGATAAAGAAGCTGTCGAAATCGAAGAAAATCGTAACGATGGAGAAGTAAATATTCTAATCCACGTTGCAGATAGCGATAAGGGTCGTGTTATAGGAGTTAGAGGAAATATCATCAATTCTATCAGAACCATAGCAAGATCAGCAGCTATAAAGGAAGATGTTAAAGTCAATATAAAAATATGAGGATAAGTGTAGCAGAGATTGTAACGACTCATGGGATTAGAGGAAATCTTAAAATAAAAAGCCTTAGTGATAATGAAAATAGGTTTAAAACTGGGGCAAAATTGCTTATCGATGATGAAGAACTAACAGTTGAATCATCCTTTGACCAAAAAGGACTTAAGGTTATAAAATTTGAAGAATATGACGACATTAATGATGTCATCAAATTTGTTGGCAAAGATATAACCATAGATGAAGCTGACCTAGGCGAACTAGGAGAAGATGAGTACTACGTTTATAAACTAATAGGTCTTGATGTTTACGACAATGGGCAAAAAGTCGGCAAAATCACAGACGTAATCACAGGTGTATATCCCAATGATGTTTATGTTATAAAGACAGATAAAGATGAAATTTATTTTCCAGCTTTAAATGCTACAACTAAAAATATTGACTTTGAAAAGAATATTATAGAAATAGAAAATTTTAGTGATTATGAATAAAATAACAATCCTTACTTTATTTCCAGAAAGTTTTGAGTTTTTGAAAACTTATGGAGTAATAGGTAAAGCTATATCAAAAGGTTTATTAGAATTAGAACTTGTAAATATAAGAGATTTTTCAAACGATAAACACAACCACGTTGATGATACGGTTTATGGTGGAGCAGCGGGCATGCTAATGAAGCCAAAACCATTATATGATGCATTAATGTCTGTAAAAAAACCAAACTCCAAAGTAGCCTATATGTCAGCTGCTGGGAGAGTATTAAATCAGAAATTAGCAATCGACTTTGCAGAGATTAAAGATCTTATAATCATTTGTGGCCACTATGAGGGTATAGATGCAAGGATAACCAATCACTATGTTGACTACGAAATATCCATAGGAGACTATGTCCTAACAGGAGGAGAAATACCTGCTATGGTACTAATAGACTCAATGGCAAGATTTATTGATGGAGTAGTTGGCAAGGAGGAATCACTAAAGACAGATTCCCACTACAATATATTATTGCAGCAAGATGAATACACCAAGCCACGAGAGTTTAATGGATACATAGTTCCAAATGAGCTTACAAGTGGCGACCATAAGAAAATCAAACAATGGAACAGAAAATCTGCAATAGCAAAAACAAAAAAAGTTAGACCAGACTTATATGAAAAATTCCTAAGAGAGGAGAATGAAAATGGATTTAATTAAAAAAATTGAACAAGAAAACTTACGTGAAGATCAATATGACTTTAACGTAGGTGATACAGTTAGAATATCTTACAGAATCAAAGAAGGTGACAAAACAAGACTTCAAGACTTTGAAGGAACAGTTATCAAAATCAAAGAAGGTGGCATCAACAAGGCATTCACACTAAGAAGAATTTCTTACGGTGTAGGCGTAGAAAGAACCTTCCTATACAACTCACCAAGAATTGAAAAATTAGTAGTAACAAGACATGGTAAAGTACGTCGTGCTAAACTAAACTACTTAAGAGCTCGTCAAGGTAAGGCTACTAAAGTTAAAGAAAAAACAAATTATTAAAAATTTCTGGCTGTATGATTCATACAGCTTTTTTATTGAGGAAATTTTGATATAATAGACCTAGTATGTAGGGGGTAAATTATGGCAATGAATATAAATTGGTATCCTGGTCAT
This sequence comes from Anaerococcus sp. Marseille-Q7828, assembly GCF_949769285.1. NCBI lineage: Bacteria > Bacillati > Bacillota > Tissierellia > Tissierellales > Peptoniphilaceae > Anaerococcus > Anaerococcus sp. Marseille-Q7828. The sequence goes on along the minus strand of NZ_OX458331.1, from coordinate 1,847,962 downwards.
ATGAAAAAGACCAAGGAGGATATAGAGAACAACCTAAAACTTGTAGATATTGTCCTTGAAATAATAGATGCAAGAATACCTTCTTCAAGCAGGAATCCCATGCTTGATGAAATCATTGGTGATAAGCCTAGGATAATTATAATGAACAAAGCTGACCTTGCAGATAAGAGCATCACTAGTCAGTGGATTGATGAATTCAAAAACAGAGGAATATCTGCAATTAGAATGAACTCCAAAGAAAATATAAATGCTAAAAAAATCTATGATTTAGCAAGAGAATCTTTGAGCGAGAAATTTGATAAGCACAAAGAAAAAAACATAGAAAATCAAACAATTCGCATGATGATTGTAGGGGTTCCTAATGCTGGCAAGTCAACTTTTATAAATAATATTTCAAAAAGAAAGGGCGCCAATGTAGGTAATAGACCAGGGGTTACAAAAACCAAACAATGGATCAAAACAAATGCCAATATAGAATTATTGGATACACCGGGAGTTTTGTGGCCAAAATTTGACGAAGAAACAGGCTTAAACCTATCATACACCCACGCCATAAAAGATGAGATACTAAATATAGAAGATCTTACCCTTAAGTTTTTGGAAAAAATGAAAGAAGAATATCCAGAAAATTTACAAGAGCGTTATGGGGTAGATGCTAAAAAATCTGCCTTAGACATCTACGAAGATATTGCTAGAAAAAGGGGAGCTGTTACAAAGGGTGGAGATTTTGATTACACTCGCACAGCTAATATAATACTTACAGATTTTAGAAATGGAAAACTTGGAAGAATTAGTTTGGAAAGACCATGAAATATTCAGACTACAACGAGAAAATCAAAAAAGAAATCTATGAACATTATAATTTGATTGCAGGCATTGATGAAGTGGGCAGAGGTCCTCTAGCAGGACCTGTTGTAACTTGTGCTGTTATTATGAAAAAGGATTCTCATATTGAAGGCGTTACAGATTCCAAAAAACTTAGTAGAAAAAAGATGCTAAGTCTTAGAGATGAGATTTTGGAAGATGCTATAGAAGTATCCTATGGCTATGCCAATAACAGATTGATTGATGAGATAAATATCAGGCAAGCAACTCTTCTTGCAATGAAAAATGCAGTAGAAGCTTTGGAAAACAAACCAGATATACTGCTTATAGATGCAGAAAGAATAGATACAGAAATTCCCCAGCTAAATATTGTAAAGGGAGACCTCAATGAATACGCCATCTCTTGTGCATCAATACTTGCCAAAATCAGAAGAGATGATATTATGATCAACTTCTCAAAAATCTACCCACATTATTCTTTCCAAACTAATGTAGGTTATGGAACAAAAAAGCATTATGAGGGTCTTGAAAAATATGGTCCAACACCCATTCATAGGAAAAGCTTTTTGAGGAAATTCTACCAAAGACAGGAAAGTTTTCTATGAATGAGAAAAGAAAAATTGGCGATTTTGGAGAAGACTTGGCTGTAAGCTATATGACTAGTAATGGTTACGAAATTCTATGCCGTAATTACCTAAAACCCTATGGTGAGATTGATATAATTGCCCTAAATGATGATATAATTTGTTTTGTCGAAGTCAAAACTCGTAAGTCATACCAATTTTCCTACCCTAGAGAAGCTGTCAACTACCACAAACAGCAAAGGATTATCAAGGCTAGCCAGATGTATATGATGGAGAATAATATCAATAATTACTTGATGAGATTTGATGTTGTGGAAGTTTTAACTGAAAGTAGAAAGATAAACTATATAGAAAATGCATTCTGAATATACCGATAGAGAAATTATTTTATATCTAAATTACATATACTTGGACAACAGGGTTATTCATATAATCTATGAAAGAGTAGGCTTTAAGGATTTATTTGAAAGATCAAGAATTGACTTAGATTTTATTCCTGACATTTCCTATGAGAAAATTGTATCTAATAAAAATTTGGAAAGTTTCAAGTCTTATAATGAAAAAGTTCAAAGGTATGGCTATACGTATGTGACTTTTCTTGATGATGACTATCCATTCAACTTAAGATACATAGATGATAGGCCGACCTTGCTTTTTTATAAGGGAAGGCTCGATAGGGAAAAAGACAAGAATTCCATTGCCTTTGTAGGTGCCAGAAAATGCACAGAATATGGCAAATGGGCCTGCAAAAATCTTAGTCAAGACATAAGCAGGGCTGGAATTACAACTGTTTCTGGTCTTGCCTATGGCATAGACGCTATGTGTCACAAGTCGACTTTAGAAGTAGCCGGTAGGTCTATAGGAGTGATAGGTTGTGGTATTGATAAAATTTACCCCAAACAGAATAGGAAATTGTACCAGGCCTTAGAAGAAGATGGACTGATTTTATCAGAATTCCCCCTAGAAACTGAACCAAGATCCTACAATTTCCCAAGAAGGAATAGGATAATCTCTGGCATATCTCTTGCTACCGTTGTCATAGAAGCTAAAGAAAAATCAGGTACTATGATTACTACAAGGTGTGCTCTTGACCAAGGAAAGGAAGTATTTGCAGTTCCTGGAAATATTAATTCTATATACTCTAGGGGTACCAATAAATTGATTCAAGAAGGGTCCAAGCTTATTACTTGTGCTGATGATATCTTAGAAGAATTGGACTATCTATTGGAATATTCTAACAGTAAAAATGAAATAGATTACTCTAGCCTTGAAAAAGATGAACTAGATATAGTAAAGTATATCGAGGAAAATCCAAATTCCTCAGCAGATATATTATCAGCTGAACTTAAGATTAAGATTGATGAAATAAATTATCTTTTAACATCACTTGAGTTGAGAGATTTTATTGAAAATATAGGAAATAATGAATTCACAGTAAAGAGGTGAGATTTTGGCAAAGAACTTAGTAATAGTCGAATCCCCAACCAAAGCAAAATCTATAGGCAAGATGCTTGGTAGCAATTACAAGGTAAAGGCTACCATAGGACACTTGAGAGATTTACCAAAGTCAAAATTTGGTGTTGATATAGAAAATAACTTTGAACCAGAATATATCAAGGTTAGGGGACGAGCAAAAACTATAAATGAACTTATAAAAGAAGCGCAAAAGGCAGACAAAGTTTATCTGGCAACTGACCCGGATAGGGAAGGTGAGGCCATAAGCTGGCATTTGGAATATCTTTTGGGTCTTGATCCAAAGGAGAAAAATCGTGTAGAGTTTCACGAGATTACCAAAGAAAATGTTAAAAATGCTATGAAAAATCCAAGGCAAATCGACCAAAACTTGGTTGATGCCCAACAAGCTAGACGTGTCATGGATAGGATTGTGGGCTATGAGATAAGTCCAATCCTATGGAAGAGAGTAAAATCAGGACTTTCTGCAGGACGTGTCCAATCTGTTGCACTTAAACTTATTGTAGATAAGCAAAGAGAAATTGACGCTTTTGTGCCAGAAGAGTATTGGACAATAACAGCAAATCATAATGTAGATAAGATTGATTTTACTTCAGACTTTTATGGCAAGCCTAGTAAAAAGATGAAAATATCAAACGAATCAGGCGCCAATAAGGTTCTTGATAAAATTGATAAGGATTCCTTTAAGGTTGTTGAAGTTAAAAAGACAAAGAAAACTAGAAAACCACCAAAACCATATACCACATCAACCCTCCAACAAGATGCATCTAATAAACTTGGTTACTCAACCAAATACACCATGCAGCTTGCTCAACAACTATTTGAAGGTATCGACGTAGGTGAAGGTTCTGTTGGTTTGATCTCATATATGAGAACTGATGCTACAAGAATCAGCCAAGAGATTGTAAATGAGTCTTTAAAATATATCAACGAAAAATATGGCAAGGAATATGCAGGCAGGGGCAACACCCACGCTGGTAAGAAAAAAGGGAGCCAAGATGGCCACGAGGCAATCCGTCCTACATCTATTTATAGGGACCCTATTTCTGTAAAACAGTACCTATCAGATCCACAATACAAGCTATATAAGCTAATATGGACTAGGATAGTCCAATCACAAATGACAGATTACGAGTATCTATCAACCAGTGTATCCTTTGATAACAATGGCTTGATTTTTAAATCCAATGGTAGGATTACAACTTTTGAAGGTTTTAACAAGATTAATCCAGGCTTTGAAGATCAAAATATATTGCCAGAGCTTAAAGAAGGAGATGTAATATCTGCCAAAAAAATCGAAAAAGCCCAACACTTTACAAATCCTCCAGCAAGGTACACTGAGGCTAGCCTTGTAAAAGTATTGGAGGAATTTGGCATAGGCCGTCCATCCACATATTCTGCAACTATCAACCAAATAGTTAATAGAAACTATGTAGAGTTTGAAGGAAGGTCAATATATCCAACAGAACTTGGATTTACAGTAAATGATTTCTTGCAAGAAAACTTTGATGATGTAATAAACGTCGAATTTACTGCAGAAATGGAAGACCAACTGGATAAGATTGCCGAACATGAGATTTATTGGAAAGATGTTCTATCAAATTTCTATACCGGATTTGAAAAGGACATGAAGAATGTCAAAAAAGATGATACAGACTACAAGGTCAAAGATAAAATTCTTGATGAGAAATGTCCAAAATGTGGAAGTAATCTTGCCATAAAACACGGTAGAAACGGCAAATTTATAGGCTGTACCAATTTCCCAAAATGTGACTTTACAAAATCAATTGTAAAAACAACTGGAGTAGCTTGTCCAAAGTGTAATACAGGTGAGATTATAGAAAAAGTCAGCAAAAAGGGCAAAAGATTCTATGCCTGCAACAACTATCCAGATTGCGACTATGCTATATGGGATCCACCAACAGGAGACAAATGCCCAGAATGTGGAGAGCTTTTAGTTCACAAGAAAAATAGAAATGTAGATGAAATTCGCTGTGAAAATTGCGGATATATCAAAGAAAAAAAGAGATGATTGTCGTCATCTCTTTTAAAATTTACGATTTTATGTCTACTTTATTTATAACATAGTATCTTAATATTTGAGCCAATATAAATAATACTGATGTGAAAATGGTAGAAGTAATTAAAGCATTTGGGCCTGTAAATATTCCCTTGAAAAAGGATAAAATAAACATTCCAAAAATTGATCCAGAAAGAGGATTTGAGTTTACAAGGTATGCAATATTTGCAAATATATTAGAAACACTGATATATATTATGCAAATTCTTAATACATTATCAAAACTTCCCAAATTACTAATTATTTTTTCTATATCTTTAAATTCTATAAAAGATACTAGCTTTGCATTTTCAATTATAAAATTGCTTAGATAATAAATTAATAATGTAGATACTGAAATTAGTAACAAATCCTTGATAATCAAAGCCTCTGATATATTTTTCCTTTTATAGCCTAATTTGTTGGCCATAATGAAAGTATCTTGCATGGATTTTCCTGTGGATAAAACTAAATGAAGAAGCACAAAAAACATTATAAAACTTGCAATTATGATTTTAATTGACATTAAATAATCATTAACTTCAGGACTTGCTTTATAGGAAAAGAAAATCAATGCCAAAATCAATGTTATTATTAAAAACTTCAAGTAGCTTCTTGTAAATTCTTTAATCTCTAATGATAGAATTTTTTTACAACGATTCATTTAGTCCTCCTTACTTAAAGCTAAAAATAATTCTTTTAAATTCAATCTTGAAATATCAGAAATTTCTCTCATAGTACTAATTTCATTATCTGTGAACCTATCGTAGGCATATAAAATGACCTGTTTTCCTAAATAAGTTTTTTTGATAATATTTTTATTTTCAAAATATTTTATATAATCTTCATTAGTTGTTATAATTATTGATTTTTCCAAGATGTCATTGATAGAATCATTTACGATAATCTTTCCTCTATTTAATATAACTATATCCGTTACTATTTTTTCTATATCTGATAAAATGTGGGATGAGATTACAATAGTAGAGCCGTCTATTTCTTGGTAATCAAGTAATTTTTGATAAAACATATCCCTATTTATTTCGTCCAGCCCAACCGAAGGTTCGTCTAATAATAAAAACTTAGCTTGCAATGATAAAGCTATAATATTTCTAAATAAGCTTTGGTTTCCTAAGGAAAGTTTTCTGTATTTATCAAATAAATCTATTCTAAAAAGTTTAGTCAATTCGTCAAATCTATCTTGGTTAAAATGTGGATATAAATATTTTATATATTCTACAATCTTTATTAGCTTATGTGCCTCTAAGTTATAAGTTAAGAAATCCTCGCCTATATAAACTATATTTTCTTTTAAGAGGTTGTTGTTTTTAATGTTAGAACCTTCATAGTATATTTGTCCCTGGTAGTTTACTATCTGATCAGAAAGGATTTTCATTAATGTAGTTTTTCCAACACCATTTCTGCCTATAAGTCCATAAATTCTATTATTTTCTAGACATAAGTCAATATTATCGAGAACAATATTATTGCCATAAGACTTACTTACTTTTTCTAATTTAATCATCATTTCCCTCTTTTTTATAAAGCTTGTCAATTTCTTTTATCAATTCTTCTCTTGTAATGCCAAGCATGGTCATATTTTTTATTAGATCTGGCAAGATATTACTTATATATTCATCTTTCCTTTTATTAATAATAATTTTTTTTGCATCTTGAGTTACAAACATTCCCATGCCTCGCTTTTTGTACAGTATTCCTTCATCAACCAAAATATTGAGTCCCTTTCTTGCTGTTGCTGGGTTTATAGAATAAACATTTGCAAACTCAGTTGTGGAAGGGGACTGGTCATCTGCTTTTAAGTAACCATCTAGGATTTGGTTTTCAACAATTTCTGCTACTTGTTCAAATATTAGTTTGTTAGAATCCATCCATATGCCCTCCTTGTCACTTAGTTACTTGAGTAACTAGGTATCTATACTTAAATTATAACAGATAAGTGATTATTGTCAAGAAAAATAGCCAAAAAAAAAGAACCACATTTGTGGTTCTAAATTACATTACGTGAGCGTGTTCGTTGTGGTAACCTTCAAGTTCACTTGTACAGTGTGGGCATCTTGTTGCATCGATTGCAATTTCTGATTTACAGAATGGACATTCTTTTGTAGTTGGTTCATCGTTAACTGGTTCAATTTTGTGCATCGATTTTAAAATAGCAAATAGAACAAATGCTACAATTAAGAATGTTATAATGGCGTTGATTAAATTACCGAATTTTAATGTAGCTCCACCAACATTAACAACTAAGTCCTCAAAATCAACTCCTGCAGTAAGTCCTGTAATGATTGGCATTAGCAAATCTTCTACTAGTGAGTTAACAATTGCAGTAAAAGCAGTACCCATGATGATACCAACTGCCATGTCAAGTACATTGCCTTTTTGAATAAATTGTTTAAATTCTTTTAGCATATAAAACTCCTTTAAAAATTTTTATCATAATTACTTTTTATATTATACCTCAAAATTTGACTATTAAACAATATTTTAATATTATTTAACTAAGAGGTAGATATGAAATCATTATTAGTCGATGACGAGTTTTATGAAAAAATAAAAAATTATGCTGTTTTTATACCTATTATAAAGATAGAAGGCAAAGATCACATACTCTTGGAAGTGCGCAGTAAGCATATTACCCAGCCAGGAGAGGTTTCTTTCCCAGGTGGTAGGGTAGAAATGGGAGAGACTTTCGAGGATGCTGCCATAAGAGAAACTATGGAAGAATTGCTTCTTGATAGAGAGGATATAATCCTTGATGGATATTCTTCAATGATATTAACTTCTTCATATAGGCATGTCAAAGCTTTTTATGGGAGGATTAATAAAAAAATTGAAGAAATAAAGTATAATGAAGAAGTAGAATCTGTTTTTGCAGTAGATGTTGATTTTCTAAAGAATAATGAGCCTATAATGTATAGAGCTCCTTACAAAATGGAATTTCCTAGTGATTTTCCTTTTGATAAAATTCCAAATGGTAAAGATTATAACTTTACCTCCTTATATCACGATATGTATTTTTATGATACAACTCCAGTGATTTGGGGCCTTACTGCAAAACTTCTCAAAAACTTTATAGAAGGCTTAGATAAAGATGAATAAAGAGATAAGTAATAAAATCATTAACTATGCTAAAAATAATGAATCTATAGAAGCTATTTACTACTTAGAGGATAACTCCTATGATTCATTCATACACATTTATACTATTGTAAATGAAGTCATAGTTGGAAAAATGGAAGAAGAATTGGTCCAGATTTTTGACGATGTTATATTGCTTAATAGGCAAAAGGACGAGTTTTCTTTTGAAAAAGATACTTTTAATTATACTAGCTTAAATATTTACACAGATAATAATTTAAAGCTAACAGAATCGATAATTTCAGAAGATTTTCTAGATGCGTTCATAAAAAGTGTTCCTGGTCAGATAAAAGTTTTGTATAGCAAACCAGGCTTTTATAAGCTTGAAACTAGTAATGACTTTAGCTATCAAATGCCAAAGGAATACGAAGTTATGTCTACTATAAAAAATTTCTTTGCAAAAGCATACGAAACATCATTATTTGTAGATAAAAAAGATCCTATTGCAGCGAGCTTAAAACTGGAAGAAGTTAGAAAACATCTAACAAATATGGTGGATTTTTATGTCAAAAACAAATATGCATACAAGCTTTCCATGGGAGATGATGGGCAAAATTTGGTAAACACCTTGGAATATGATATAAAAGAAAATTATCTTTTGACCTTTAGCCACGATGATTTGATGGATGTATATTTTTCATTGTTTAAAGCTTGTGTCCTATTTAGAAAACTTGCCATGGAAGTATGCAAGGACTTAGGATACGCATATCCAAAAGAAATTGATGTGGAAACATTAAAAGTGCTTAGAAAAAATTACAAAAAGCTAGAATCGTTCATGAATTAGGAGAAAACTATGAGAAAAAATAAAATATCAACATTAATTGTAGTGCTCTTAATCTTACTATTTCCTATAAATGCTCTTGCAGCCAACCAAAGCCAAGTTGTAGGACTAGATCAAAACGTCAAAGCCTATATCATCGGTAATGAGGAAAATGGAGATATTTATTACGAAAAAGATTCAACTACTCCATATCCAATAGCATCATTAAGCAAACTAATGACATATTTAATAGTAAAAGAAAAGATAGATGAAGGCAAGCTATCCCTAGACCAAGAAGTAACTGTTGATGAAGAAGCAGCCAAGTTCCACAGCTGGGAATACTCTTACCTAGGATTAGACGAAGGGGAAGTATATACAATAGAAGAACTTCTTCAAGGTCTCATGGTAGTAAGTGGCAATGACTGTGCCTACCAGCTAGCAGTAACTGTATCTGATTCTGAAAGCGAATTTGCAAGGCTGATGAATATGAAAGCGGGAGAACTAGGCTTGGATAGCCAGGTTTATTACAATGCAAGCGGAGTTCAGACAGAATCTGGCAACCAAAACTCATCTTCAGCGAAAGATTTGTATGTATTAAGTAAGTATATAATAGAAAAATATCCTGAAGTTTTGGAATATAGCAAAGTTAGAAAAATAGAAGATAAGAGACGTGAAATAGATGTAAATAGCACTATCCCTTTGATTGGAGAAATTCCAGGAGTGGATGGCCTAAAGACAGGTAGTACAGAAGAAGCAGGATATTGTTTAGTTTCTACAGTTGATATGAAAGAGATTGACAGCAAAGATGATTTTAGGACGATTGCTGTTTTGCTTGGTGCAGACCAAAAAGATACTAGAGATAAGGCTATGAGTGACTTGATTTATTATGTATCAAGATATTACGATAAGGTCAAAGTTCTTGATACCAATGTTGCTTATGATTCACTTAAAGTAAACACAGCCAAACAAGGTTACGTTGAACTATACCCAAATCAAAATGTAGAAATGATTGTAAAAACGGGAGAAAATCCAGCTGTAAAGACTAAGCTACAAGAAAATATAAAAGCACCAATCAAATCTGGCCAAGTGCTTGGAAATGCAAATGTAAGTTATGAAGATAAGGAATATGATGTATCCCTAATATCAAAGTCGAACTTAGACCAAGCATCACTTTTTGCAAGAATAGTCAGATCTCTTCAAGATTCAGCAGATTTCTTGCTTAAAGTTTTGATTGCAAGATAAAAATACTTGTGATATAATTTAAGTTAGTTTACAAGAGGTCCTCGATAGTCTAGGACCTCAAATGAAGCTGACCAAATTAAAAATTAGTCTTAGGCTTTTATTGAAGGTCCTAGAGCCTATGGCTCTGCGGTATTCCGTGCTTAGTCCTAGCACCATGGGTTAAAACACATATGTGTTTTCATATCTGAGACGAGCAAAAGCGAATCCAGATAACTGCACGAGGCCTCACAGGAAGCCGGCCAGAGTTCTCGGGCTTACGCCCTGCGACCATTCCATGGAGGGTCCTCCATGAGGCGGACGGCCTAGTTTAAAATGTGCCTACGGCGTTTTTATAGGTCCTCGCTTCGCTGCGGTATTTCGTGCCTGTAGCACGAGGCCTCACAGGAAGTCGGCCAGGCTTGCTTGTTTCAGTAGCTCAGCTGGATAGAGCACCGCCCTCCTAAGGCGGGTGTCGGAGGTTCGAATCCTCTCTGGAACACCAGATTAGCGTTGGAATTTTCCAGCGCTTTTTTATTTGTTTATTATTTAATAATCTCTAATGTTTAGTAAGTTTTTGATTTATATACTATGTTTTATTAGGAGTAAATTAACTGTATAGACCTTGCTTTTTTCTAAAATTGTAATACAATGTATTACAATGATAAGGAGGTTTATATGGCTAATGTTTCTTTAAGATTAAATGAAGAAGAAGATCAACTTTTTAGATCTTATTCAAAATACACTGGCAAGAGTTTATCTGAGCTTTTTAAGTCTGCATTGGCAGAGAAAATTGAAGATCAACTAGATTATGAAATCGGAATTAATGCTCTGGACGAATTTAATAAAAATCCTGAAACAATCACTATAGACCAGATGATTGGAGAGCTTGAAAGTGACTTATAGCTTAGTTTTATCTAAGAATGTTAGAAAAACCCTAAAGAAAATGGATAGGCAAGTTGCTCTTATGATTTCCAAAGATATGAAAAATAAGCTTGATGGAATGGAAAATCCTAGAAGTTTTGGCAAAGCATTAACTGGGGACTATAAGGGTCTATGGAGATATAGATTTGGTCAATACAGGGTAATTTGTGATATCAGAGATGATAAATTAATTATCTTGGCCTTAGAAGTGGGTCATAGAAAAAATATATATAAATAGATATTTAAGTTGTATTTATTTAAATTGCATCACAAGTCTAACTTTAGTATTTCATTTCTGCAGACTAAAAGTGAATTTTAAGGGATTATTGCAAATTAATAGATGTATATCGTTCTATAAATCGAGTTAGCTCTCAGAAAACTATGGTTTTTATAACTTGTTAACTTAGACCTTTCTGGGAGATTGCTCTTATGATTTTGGAACGATTATTTTTTTACAGCAAATTTCTAAAGTTTTGCTAGTGTTTATTATGCTTTTTTGGAGTTTTTATGGATAATATTTCTTTTTCTGATTTAGATAAATTTTATATGAATGAAGCCTTATATGAGGCACGTCTTGCTCGTTTTGTTGAGGAAGTGCCTGTGGGTTGTGTGATTGTCTATGATGGCAAAATTATTGGTCGTGGTCACAATTTCACTTACAAGGGTAAGTCTGCCCTATACCATGCTGAGCTTATTGCAATCAAAGAAGCCAATGAGTATTTTGATGATTTTAGATTGGAAGAAACTACCATGTATGTCACTATGGAACCTTGTTCAATGTGTGCTGGGGCTATAATCAATTCTAGGATAGGAAGACTTGTTATAGGCATACCAGATTACAAAAGAGGTGCTTGTGGTTCTAATACCAATATCACAGGAGATAGGAGCCAACTACACTTCTTGGATGCTGAGTTTGGATTGATGGAAGAAGAATGCCTATATGAACTTCAAACTTTCTTTAAAATGCTTAGAAAAAGATCTAAGGAAAAGAAAAAAATGGGTAAAGTTGATTAAACTTTATTTTTTGAATTTTATCTTAATTTATATATGGATTTCGAGTATAGTTAGATTAGGAAACTTAGGAGGAAGAAATGAAAATTACATTGTTAAATCCCTTAGAAGTTAGTGAAGAAACTATTTTAAATAATAAAGAAAAACTTGAAGAAATGGGTCACGAATTTGTTTTTTATGATGATCTTGCAAAAGATGATGATGAAATAATCGAAAGACTTAAAGATTCTGATATTGCAATAATTACAAACAAACCACTAAGTGCAAAAGTAATAGATGCTTGTCCTAATTTGGAATTGGTAGATGTTGCATTTACTGGTGTTGATCACGTGGATTTGGATGCAATAAAGAAAAATGGCATCACTTTATTAAATGCTAGTGGATATTCTGATGATTCTGTAGCAGAACTTGTAATAGGCCTTGCTATAGGAGTTTTGAGAAAATTTAACGAAAATCGTGAAAACATTTTTGACAATGCCAGCCATAAACTACTTGGTCAAACCCTAAAGGGCAAAAAATTTGGTGTAATTGGTACAGGTAATATTGGCATCAAATTAATAGAACTCTTACAAGTTTTTGGCTGCGAAATCCTAGCTTATTCTAGAACTGAAAAAGAAGAAGTTAAGGACATGGGTGTCAAATACACTGATTTGGATACATTATTAGAAGAGTCTGACATAGTATCACTCCACATTCCAAATAATAAAGAAACTAAAAATTTCTTAGACAAAGATAAGCTTGACAAAATGAAAGAAAATGCAATTTTAATCAACTGTGCTAGGGGACCAGTAGTGGACAATGATTATTTGGCAAAACTACTAAATGACGACAAAGTCCGTGCTGGTATAGATGTTTTTGATATGGAACCACCTCTTCCAGCGGACTATCCACTTAGAAATGCCAAAAATTGTATTTTGACCAATCACGTGGCATTTTACACCAAAGAAGCTATGGAAAATAGGGCTGAAATTGTATTTAACAATATATATGAATATTTAGACGGAAATATTATAAACGAGATTAAATTATGACAGATATCAAAATCATAGCAGTAGCTGGTGGATCAGCCTCAGGCAAATCCTCTATTGTCAAGCAAATTGATGAAACATTTGAGGATGACCTTATTGTTATCGGCCATGACAATTACTATAAGGCCCACGATGATATGTCCTTTGACCAGAGAAGTAAACTAAATTACGACTATCCTGGTGCCTTTGACAATGAACTTTTTTATGAGGATTTATTAAAACTTCAACAAGGTCAATCTATTGATATGCCAAGATATGATTACACTATTCATACTAGGAGCAAGGAAACTACAAGGATAAGCCCTAGTAAGATCATACTAATCGAGGGTATCTTAGTTTTGGAAGATAAAAAAATCAGAGATATCACAGATACAAAAGTTTTTATAGATGCTGATAGCGACGTAAGATTACAAAGAAGAATCCTACGCGATACCAAAGAACGTGGCAGAAGCTTAGAATCTGTATTGGAACAATATATAAAACAAGTTAAACCAATGCATGAAAAATATGTAGAACCAACCAAAAAATATGCTGATATAATAATCCCAAGAGGAGCAAAAAACTCCAAAGGAATCGAGATATTAATTAAGCATATTGCCGATATGATTGAGGGCTAGATATGCAAGTAAATTTAATTAATACTGATTATGAAGCAATTAAATCATATATAGCTGGTAATTCTCACAAGGGCCATGAAATATGGGGAGCCTTAGCTAGCGATGACGGATATATATTTAGAGTCTATGCGCCTAATGCAGACGCAGTTTATGTCCAAGGAGATTTTACAAATTGGGAAAATATCCAGATGACAAAAAACGTCAATTTGGGATATTTTTTCATAAAACTTCCTGCGAAAGTAGGAGATTATTATAAATATGCAGTAGTTAAGGATGGAAACTGGGTCTACCATGCTGATCCTTTTGGCAAGGCCATGGATTATGAAGGTGACTTTGCAACACTTATCACTGATGATTCCTACGAATTTAATGATTCAGATTTTATTGAAAAAAGAGATAAGAATTTTGATAAGGCCTTAAACATATACGAACTTCATATAGGTTCTTGGTTGAGATATGGGGGCAATGTAAACTTTCTTGATATAGTTGATAAGCTAATCGATCACGTCAAAAAGATGAATTATACTCATGTTGAGATAATGCCAGTTACTGAATATCCTTTTTATCCATCTTGGGGCTACCAATCCACAGGTTTTTTTGCTACAAGTGCTAGATATGGTAGGCCTGTAGATTTTAAGAAATTTGTCGACTTACTTCACCAAAATGGCATAGGAGTTATATTAGATTTAGTGGCAGTTCACTTTGCCAATGATTATTATGGATTAAAGACCTTTGATGGGACTCATCTTTATGAATCACCCTATGATGGGCTAACTTACTCTGAGTGGGGTTCAGTCAATTTTGACTATTCCAAAGGCCATGTAAGGTCATTTATGAAATCATCCTTTGCTTATTGGATAGAAAATTTCCACATTGATGGCATAAGAGTAGATGCAGTTTCCTATATGATCTATTACAACGGCAATGAAAACCGTGGTGTCCATTTTGACAATATAAATTTCATCAAGGATGCAAATAAGGATTTACAAAATTCTTTTCCTGATGTTATGCTAATAGCCGAGGACTCATCGGCATATCCTAAAGTTACAAGTCCTGTTGATGAAGACGGTCTTGGATTTGACTACAAATGGGACTTGGGTTGGATGAATGATACCACTAAGTATTTTAAGGTAGATTCCTACAATAGAAGTCACCACCACTCAAAAATAACATTTTCAATGTTTTATTTTTACAATGAGAGATTTATGCTGCCTCTTAGCCATGACGAAGTAGTTCACCTTAAGGGCGCTATGGTAAATAAGATGAGTGGATCATATGAAGATAAGTTTAAAGAGCTTAAGGTCTTATACACTTATCAAATGGCTCATCCTGGCAAGATTTTAAACTTTATGGGCAATGAAATTGCTACATTTGACGAATGGAATGAAAATGCTAGCATAAATTGGGACATTCTATCCTATCCAAAACATGATGATTTTAATAGATATTTGAAAGATTTAAATTACCTATATAAAGAAAATGATGCATTTTTCAAATATGATTATGAAGAGGCTGGATTTAGGTGGATAATAGTAGATGATGCGAATACATCTGTCTTTGCTTTTGAAAGGATAGCAGATGATAAGAGATTTTTAGTTGTACTTAATATGGCCAATCTCTATCATGGTGGCTATGAATTCCCATATGACGAGGACTTAGTATTTATAGAGAGACTTAATTCTTTTGACCAAAAATATGGAGGAGCAAGAGATAATTTAAGAAAGATAGAAGTTAAGAAAGGAAGTAATCTCAAATTGGAACTTTGGGAATATGAAGCTGCTATATTTGAGATAAGAGAAAATGAACAAACCAATTAATTTATCTTGGTTAGTGGAAAAATGGACTATAATGGATGAGGACTCCTACTTAAAAAGTATGTGGCTTAATACCGAAAGTCTTGATATTATCCGCATTAACCAAGGAGAAACAGAAGATGACATTATAAAAAATTATATAGATATAGATAGTGACATAGACCATTATGTTCTTATGCCTGGAGCTGATGCTTTTGATGAAGATAAGGCAAGATCTGTATTTATAGAAAAATTGGATAGACACGAAAGAGATCAAGTTATAGATGAGTATGAGGGTTTTGCCCCAGCGGAAGAATTTCTTGATATAATCTATAATCTAGGACTTGAAGGCGAATACAATGATTTTAAGTCAAAAATAGCGGCCTATATTTTGTTGCTATGGGCAGACGATGAAAAAATCGCCATAACAAAAGACATGGAGACAATAAATATAGACAAGTTATGAAGTTAAGAAGAATATTTTTATCCCTATTTTTAATAGCAGGACTTAGCTCCTGCCAGAATAAAGATTCAAGTGATAATGTGAAAGAACCTGTTGTTGAATCAGGAAATCCTACTAGCAACAAAGAAGCTGGTAAAGAAAATGTAGAGAAGTTTGACAAGGTTTATTATAACTACTTTGATACTGTTACATCATTTACTGCCTATGCAGAAAGTGAAGAACAATTCAAAGAATATACCGACATCCTAGAAGCAGAGCTTGAAAAATACCACGAATTGTTCAACTCATACTACGATTTTGATGGAGTAAACAATATAAAGACCATCAATGACAATGCTGGCAAAGGACCTGTAGAAGTTGATCCTGCCATAATTGAGCTTATAGAATACTCATTGGATTTTGATAAGAAGACTGATGGCAAAATCAATATTGGCCTTGGTAATGTCATAAAAATGTGGCATGACGCTAGGGAAGAGTCACTTGACGATGAGTCAAAGGCTTGGGTTCCTACAAAAGAACAACTAGAAGAAGCGGCAAGCCACAGTGATGTAAGTCAAATCAAAATTGATAAGGAAAATTCAACTGTAGAAATCTTGGACCCAGAAATGTCTATAGATGTAGGCGCTATCGGCAAGGGATTTGCAACCAAAAAAGTTGAAGAAGCCCTAAGAAAAAATCATGTGTCTACAGCTATATTATCTGTAGGCGGGGATGATGCAATAATAGGAGAAAATCCAAATAAGGAAAATGGTAAGTGGAGGATAGCTATCCAAAACCCAGACTTACAAGCTGAAAATCCATATTCAAGTGTAGTAGCTGTGAACAATACAGCAGTAGTGACAAGTGGTGACTATCAAAGATTTTACGAAGTCGATGGCAAGAGATACCACCACATCATTGATTCTGATACACTTTTCCCATCAGATTATTTTAGATCAGTTACTGTAATTCAAAATGATATAGCTTTGGCAGATGCCCTAAGCACATACTTATTTACAGTTGACCTAGAAAGGGGAATGGAAGTTGCCAAAGAATTTGATGCTGAAGTTTTGTGGATTGACAAAGATGGCAATCTCTTTAAGACTCCCGGCTATGAAAAATTAGAAGATTAATCGGACTTAGGTCCGGTTTTTTATTTTGATAGAAATTTTGGTATAATATAACAGGAAAGCTAGGAGGAAGGAATGAAAAAGATTGCCTTTGATAATGATAAATACATAAAACTTCAATCAGAAAAAATATTAGAACGAATAAGTCACTTTGATAAATTATATCTAGAATTTGGTGGCAAATTATTTGACGATGGACATGCATCAAGAGTTTTGCCAGGTTTTTTGCCAGATTCTAAGCTAAGAATGCTAGATAACATCAAAGATCAGACCGAAATTATTATAACTATTAATGCCAATGATATAGAAAGCAACAAAATCAGAGGGGATAATGAGATATCTTACGACACTGAAACTATTAGGCTAAAGCAAGCCTTTGAACAAAAGGGCTTTTTGGTCAATTCTATAGTTATTACCCAATTTAACAATGGAGAAAAAGTACTAAGATTTGAAAAGTATTTGGATAACCTTTCAATAACTCACCATAGGTCTTACGATATCAAGGGCTATCCAAATGATATAGATCATATTTTGTCAAAAGATGGTTTTGGCAAAAATGACTATGTGGAGACCGATAGACCTCTTGTAGTCATAACAGGTCCAGGACCTGGCTCAGGAAAGATGGCTACAGCACTTTCTCTAATGTATTTGGACTATGAGAGAGGCAAAAGATCATCTTATGCAAAGTTTGAGACTTTCCCAATATGGAATCTTGGACTTATGCATCCTGTAAATATTGCCTATGAGGCAGCAACTGCTAACCTAAACGATGTAAATATGATAGATCCTTACCACCTAGAGGCATATGGAAAGCTTGCAGTTTCTTACAATAGAGATGTAGAGGCCTTCCCAGTTTTAAAGAGAATGCTAGAGAAAATTATGGGCCAAGCTCCATACAAGTCACCAACAGATATGGGTGTCAACATGGTAGGATTTTGTATCACTGACAGTGAGGCTGCCATAGAAGCATCCAAGGATGAGATAGTAAGGAGATACTATAACTCCCTAGTTGATGTTAGATTTGCAAAAGAATCTTATTCTTGTGTAGAAAAAATACAAACCTTAATGTCAAACCTTGATATTAGCCCAGAAGATAGAAAAGTTGCCCTGGCTGCTCGTGAGAAAGAAGAAATAACAGGCAAAGAATCCTTTGCTATAGAGTTAGCTGATGGAAGGATAATGAGGGGCAAAAAATCAAAACTATTTACGGCTCCTGCAGCTTGTATACTAAACGCCCTCAAAAAGCTAGGAAATCTTGACGATGAAATCCTACTTTTAAGCCCACATATAATTGAGCCTGTTTCAAACCTAAAGACCAAGTCTTTGGGAGAAACTGAACCATCATTATCAATAAATGAAATGCTCATAGCCCTAGCTATTTCGGCTACTACTAATCCTTTGACCCATATGGCCATGGAAGAGATCAAAAATTTAAAAACTTTAGATGCGCACAGCACAGTCATTTTAAATGACAGTGAAAAAAGAATGCTTAGAAAATTAGGAATAAACTTTACCCAAGATCCAGTTTTTGGGGAAGATAGTGGGTATTAAAATACTTTAAAAGGGACTATTGCTTTAGCAACAGCCCCTTATTTTGTATCATCATATACTACGTAGTTAAAGTATTTTTCTAGTTCATTTAATTCTTCATTTTGATAAATTTCAACCATTTCATCACTCATTGAATTTACTAATCCTATAACAAATTGTCTTAGACTTGTTTGGCCAAACATTTGGTTGGAGAAATTCTCCTTTGCCCTTCTTACAGCTCTAAGTTTGACAATTCTCTTGGCCAGATCCACACCTTTTATATTCTTCTTGCCGGTCAAAAACTTTGAAAAGAAATCCAATAGGTCTCTTAAATTGTTAACCTTATGTCTTAAATACTTGTAGGTAAGTTTTGATGCCCAGCCCTCAGTTTGAATCAAATTATCGAAGAACTCTTCCTTGCTACCATCTTTTTCAAGTTTGATAGAGCTAGTAAAGCTATCAAAAACCTGATTAATTTCTACACTTGCATAATCCAAAACTATATCTATAATATCGTAATCAGGATTATTGAGGTTATCAATCATTTTGCTAATATAAGCTGGTCGTTCGTCCTCTCCAATTGGCCTGTATTGGTAGATGTAATTGACAAAGTCATAAAAAGTATGACCATCGTCATCGATAGGCATAGACCAAGCCTTATGAATTATAGTTTCCATATTTTGGACTATTTTATAAGGAATGAGGATCTTTTTCTCTATTTGGTCAAGGATTATATTAATTGATTCTTCCAAATTTGATGCCTTAATATAAATATTATTAGCTGCTGCTCTAATGAGAAATTGATACTCGTCGTTTACTTTTTTAACAAAAACTCTAGCTCGTTTATTGCCAAGAGGGAAATAGTCTTTAATCATTGGGAATATAAAATCATTGACATAGCCTTTTTCTGGAATATCCATATTTAAACGATTTGAAAGTAACCTTGAGGCTTCACTTTGTATATCTATATGATTATACCTAGGATTATTGGCCTGGATTCTAATATAGTTATGTACAACATCTTCTAGGCTTAGCTGCTTGCCTATAGTATAGTTGATGGCATCTTTGATAATTTCGTATTCGCCATTTAAGTTCATATAGGTGAATTCTTTGATTAGTTCAGTTTTTATATAAACTTCATAGCCATTTTTTTCTGCAACTTGGTTTATGACTTTTATGTGTCTGATTGGGAGAGGATAGGTTACAGTAGAACCTGTTTGTATGTCATATATAACATTTCCCATCTCTGAAATATATTTAGCTGTACCATTTTCGTGGAGGTGGCCAGTAAATACAAATTTGACACCATTGTCAGCAAGGACTTCTATAGGAGTCTTACCATTAATCCTAGGGTCATCACACTCATACTTACTTCTCCATTCTTTTATGATAAAAGGGGAGAATACCAGCTCTTGATTTCTAAAATTTGGCATAAGAGCATGGTGGGCCATGACGAAAATAAGATCATTTCTACTTTTTGCCTCATCAATTTTATCTACAATCCACTTCATTTGCTCAATAATAATAGATCCTGGTACATTTTCTCTGTTATCCCTGTGATTTTGTTCTGTATCTGCAGAATATATTGACGTATCAACACATATGAGGCTTAGGCCTGTGCTATCATTTCTTCTGCTAGGGATTCTTGCTATATAGGAAAAATACCCATGGGCGTAGTATGAATATTTTTCCTCTCTTTCGTATTCTTTGTTGATTCTATCCAAATAATTATGAAATATTGTCGAATCCTTGTACATTTCTAGGACATATTTGTTTTCGTAAACAAACATATATAGGTCATAGAATTCCTTAGGATTGGTATTTTTTGCTTTTCTATTATCTTTGAAATCGTAGGACCTATGGTTATTCAAATCGTGATTGCCTGGAATTAGAAAAATTTCTCTATCTTCATTTTTACTTTTCCATGCTAGCAAGTTTTCTCTTACAAATTCATGAGACTTGTATTCTCCTTCTTTTACCAAATCTCCTGGCAAAAATAAAAACTGGCTATTGGCCTTATCGACCATTGCTAGGGCTTCTTTGAACAAGGCCTCACTTTCTACTGTTAGTTTTCTTTCTACTTTTATTTCTTTAATAAATTCTTCACTATTTGATATCAAATCCCCGCTTAAAACATGTGGGTCACTAATGATTGAAATATCATAATTTTGTAAATCCATGATTCACCTCTGTAAATTTCACCTAATTATAGTATACTAGGTATTTTTTTGAACTAAAGAGAAACATTACAACAGAAAAATATCAAATTATTTTAAGAACAAAATATATTTATAAAAAGACTTGGCTTTATATTTTTGATGGTGTATATTTCCTAGTACATAAATAAAAACGTCGAAAAGAGAGAGTACACAGAAATTTTCTATTACAGAGAGATTTATTAGCTGAGAAAAATCATAGAAAGTCTGTGGAAGTGCATCTTTGAGTTTTATACCGAAATTATAGTAGGCTATAACGCTAGTGCCCGTTAAGCACATTGAGGTTTTAAGAATTTTTCTTAAAATAAATTAAGGTGGAACCACGATTAGCTCGTCCTTTTTTGGACGGGTTTTTTATTTGTTTATGTAAATTTATCTACAAAGGAAGGATGTGAAATATATAAAGAAGTTTTACTTGCTAGCTTTAATTGTAAGTCTTGGGCTTACAGGATGCAGCAATGCCAATAACCATATTCAAGCTAATAAACATACAAACCATAATGACCACATGGCAGATGACCTTGAAGTGGTTGATTTTATGGATGAGAACTTTGACATGAGCAAAATTGAACAACATAGCTGTTGTGATGAATAAATAAGGAGAGAATAATAATGAAAAACAATAAACTTTTAGCGTTAATCTTACTTGGAGGATTGACTCTTTCAGCTTGCGGAAATCAAAATGCAAGCAATGACCAAAAATCAGATACAAATATTAGCCAAGATCAAAATGTTACCAAGGCAGCTACACTAGAAGAAGAGCCAAGATATGGTACAAAGGTAAAAATTGGTTTTGATGGAGACTTATGTATAGCTGGTCAAAACCTTGCAGAAATCAATGGATATTTTGAAGAAAATGGTGTAGACGTAGAATTTGTAAACACAAAAACTGGAAAAGATGCACTTTCCAGTGGGCAACTTGATGCTATGACTGGTGAATTTGGTTCACTAATAGTTCCAGCTACTAAGGGGCTACAATACGTATTCTCAACTGCATCTCACTCAGGATGTAAATCACTATATGTCCTAGATGAAAGCAAATACCAATCAACAGCAGATATGGTTGGCCAATCAGTTGCTGTAACAAATGGTATAGGAAATAGCGGACACAATACACTTTTAAGATTTTTAATTCATGATGATATAAATCCAGATGATGTTACAGTAAAACCAGTTGATTCAGCTGCTGTAATCCAATCACTTGAAAGTGGGGAAATCCAAGGAGCAGTTCTAGATGACCAATTTGCTCAAGAATTCTTGGAAAGTGGAAAAATTAGACCAGTTAGATCTCTAACAACAGATGAAGACTTTGGTTCTGAAGTTTGCTGTGTAACTGCCTTTAACAAAGAATTTGTTGAACAAAACCCAATGCTTGCAGAACTTGTTGCAGAAGCTATTGAAAAAGGAAACCAATATGCAGCAGAAAATCCAGCAGAATCAGTAAAAATACTTCAAGATAAAAATCTTGCAGCTGGAGATCCTGAAGTAGCAACCAAACTACTAAAAGCATATGACTATACACTTACAAATGCTGACGGTGAAGAAACTATTCGTAGCTATTTTGATGACTACAAAGAATTAAATCTTATTGATAAAAATAGATCAACAGATGATCTAGTTAAAGAATTATGGAGACCACTTGGAAACGGGGAAGTTGAAGTAGTTAAAAAGAATTAAGGAAGGTATATGGATAAAGATATAAATTTAAATCCAAAAAAACCGAATAAAGAAAAAAAGAGAAAATTAACAAAAGATGAGTTAATTAAACTTGAATCAAAACCAAGAAATAAAACTAAGGAAAGAATTAAGTTAGCCCTACCAATAATTGCAGGGATCCTAGCCTTTGTTGAATATTACTTTTTACCAGAACAAAATCCTGGATTAGCAAAAACTAATTTATATCCAGGATTTCTGGCCATACTTACAAGTATTTATGTAATTGCTCTTCTAATTTCGACAAATAAGGAAAATTTAAGAGACCAATTGCTTTATAAGGCTCCAAGGTATACTTTTATATATATTTTACTAATGCTTTATGATATTTTGACCCTAAAAACATCAAAACTTGCCTTACCATATTTTCCATGGATAGATATGATTTTTAATTCTATGAAGGCTGATAATGCATTTTTAGCTGAATCTGTTGTAAGTTCACTAAAACTTTTATTCACAGGATATATCATAGGTGGGGTTCTAGGGATAATTACTGGTATACTTGCTGGTTACTTTGATAAGGTAAACTACTGGGTAGATCCATTTTTAAAAATCCTTGGGCCAATCCCAACTACAACTTGGTTACCTGTTGTAATGGTAATTGCTATAAATCTTTTCCAAGGAGCAGTATTTATAATAGGACTAGGTGTTTGGTTTTCTACAACTCTAGCTACCATAACAGGTATGAGAAGTGTCGATCCTGCCTATTATGAAGCTGCACAAACCCTAGGAGCAACCTATACAGAGCTAGTAAAAAAGGTTGCAATTCCATCAGCTACACCAAATATTTTTCAAGGACTTATAGCTGGTATGTCTGCAGCTTGTAATGCCCTAATCGTTGCAGAAATGCTTGGGGTAGAAAGTGGACTTGGTTGGTATATAACATGGAAGAGCTCGTGGGCTGATTATTCCTCAATGTACGGAGCGATAATTCTACTTGCACTTACCTTTATTTTGGTAAATATGGTTATAAAACAAATTAGTAAAAGGGCTTTAAGATGGAGAAATGGAGGAACTATTAGATGAGTAAATTAGAATTTAAAGATGTGTCAAAATCATTTGTAAGATCTGATAGTGAATTTATAACTACAGCTCTTGAGGACATTAATTTTTCCATAAGAGAAAATGAGTTTGTAAGTATAGTTGGTCCGTCTGGATGTGGAAAGTCTACCATACTTAGACTTATAGCAGGCCTTATAGTTCCCACTACAGGAAATATTTACCTAGATGGAGAAGAAATTACAGGTCCTTCAAGTAGGAGAGGAATGGTATTTCAAAAATCTACCTTATTTCCATGGCTTAGTGTAAAAGATAATGTGGGTTTTTCTGGGAAGTTAAAAAGTGAAGAACAAATCGATGATGAGACAATCGATCAAATGCTAAAAAAAGTAGGACTTTTAGATTTCAAAAACTCCTACCCATCAAATCTATCAGGTGGAATGGCCCAAAGAATTTCCTTAATCAGAACTATGGTAAATAAACCAGAAGTCCTACTTCTTGATGAGCCTCTTGGTGCCTTAGATGCATTTACTAGAATGAACATGCAAGATGAGATACTAAAACTATGGGATGAAGAGAAGAATATGACTATAATGGTAACCCACGATGTAGATGAGGCTGTTTATATGTCAACAAGAGTTATAGTCATGGAGCCAAGGCCAGGAAGAATCAAAGAGATAGTTCCAATAGAACTTGACTATCCTAGAAATAGGACAAGCAAGGAATTTACTGATTATAGAAATGAACTATTAAATATTTTAGATATATAAAGTATAAGTGCTGAGATTTATTCTTGGCACTTTTTAATTTTATGTTTTATTTATTAATCAATTGAATGTGGGTAAAGAAATAGTAAGATATACAAAGCATAATTTTCTTGGATTGTTTATAATGGCGCTTTATGCTAGAATTAAGTGAAAGGAATTTTATGGAAATTAGTAAAAATATAAATAAAATTGTTGATTATCTTTCCATTGGAGCAATCATTGCAGTTTTATTATTGGTGACTGATGGAAGTGTAATGCTATTTGCAACTTGTCCTATACTTTTAGCCCTAGTTTACCTTACAAGGGGTTTTAAGGAATTTGGCATATCTTTGATAATGGCAATTGTATTTGCTTTTTTGTTTATTAGCCCTGATGTAATAGCCTCTGACCTTGTTCCGATTTTTTTGATAAGTCTACTTTTTATAGTAATGACTAGATCTACTATCAGTGACAAGTATCAGATTTTGATTGGCTTTCTTGTTATAAGTTTAATCCTTATAATAGCCTATAAGCTTGCCATGGTAGAAGCTGGCTTGGATATAACAAAATTGGCAAATGACTTATATGAAGAGCTTAAATTAAATACCAGCTATGATTTAAAATTAGAGTACATAGAATCAGTTTTTGCCCTATATCCGGCAATGATTGCAAGCCTATCTTTAATATACAGTGCAATTAGTCTTAGGATAATTAGAAATTATCTGGCCTATAAAAAAATGGGCAAGGATATGGTCTCATTAAGAGATATAAGACTGGATAAGAAAGATTTTTCTACTATAATAATTGCTTCCATCATTCTTTATTTCATTGCAAGATTTTTGGGAGTAAAGGACATATACATAAGAACAAATCTCATATGGATTTGCCTTAGTATTTTAATGTTTAATGGTATGGGAGTCTATGATTATATGCTAAGTAGGAGGAAATTTCTTCTATCTAGAGGATTGCAGTGGTTTTTTGTCATCGTATTCTTCTATATATTTGCCGTATTTTTTGTAATAATAGGCTTTGCAGACATCTTTATGGATATAAGAAACAAAGCTAGGAGGTCTTATGGACAAATTTAGACCAAATGAAAAAGAAAAAATATTTTATGCCTTGGCTTTGCCAGTGGCCCTATCTATAGTCTTATTTTTCTATAGTAAGATTTTATCGCTCATAGCCTTTATACTATGTTTGGCCTTGTATTTTTATCTGAGCAACTTAAGTGATTCCAATGAAAGGCTTTTGCAACGTTATGTTGACGAGGTCGAATCAAGTTTTGATAGCATAACAAAAAACTTGGTTTTTGAAATGCCATTTCCGATTGTAGTCCTAGATGCTGATGATAACATAAAATGGCACAACACAGATTTTAGGAATTTATTTCCAGAAGAAGAGCTGATAGGAAATCCTATAGATGATGTTTTGCCTAGTTTGGCTGATATAGATTTTGAAGAAAGAGAATTAACTGTTCCAGTTACAACTGAAATTGATGGCAGGGTTATACAATTTCATATTTCAAGTGTCAAAAACGACGAGCTTGATACTAGAGAGACTTTTTTATATGGTATCGATAATACCTATGATGAGTCTATAAAACAGCTCTTTAAGGATAAGAGACTTGTCTTTTTCACAGTGTTTTTAGATAATTACGAAGATTTGAGAAACTCTACAGATGCCATCAATAGACCACAGGTATTGGGTACTATAGATAGAACTATTACTGAGTATTTCAATTCTCATCATGGTGTGGTTAGAAAATATGAAAATGATAGATTTATGGTTGTCATGGAGTACCAAGATTATCAAGATATCTATGATTCTAAGTTCTCTATCCTAGATGATATTAGGGAAATATCTTTGGGCAATACTATTAATCCAACTCTATCAATAGGGGCTGGAATATCTGGATCATCACCAAATGAAATTTACGACGATTCTAGAGTTGCAATTGACATAGCCCTATCTCGTGGTGGGGACCAGGCAGTAGTAAAAGTAAAAGATAACTACGAGTACTTTGGTGGTAAGAGTAAGGCAACAGAAAAAACTTCAAAAGTTAAGTCTAGAGTTATTTCTGGTGCTTTGAAGAGAATGATCCTTGCGTCATCAGAAGTATTTATTATGGGACATAATAACCCAGACATGGACTCTTTTGGGGCGGCTCTTGGTGTATACGAGGGCGTAAGATTTCTAAAGAAAAAACCATATATTATCTTAAACGAAGTTCCTAGACAAATTGAAAATATGTACTCATCTACAACTTCAAATCTAGAAGAGCTTAGGGATAATATTTTGACAGAAGAAGAAGCACTTAATATCTTAAGACCATCATCACTTGTGGTAGTTGTTGACAATCACAGAAAAAACTCTACAGAAGCACCAAGCATTATAGATAAAGCCGATCAGATTGTTATAATAGACCACCACAGACGTGGCAATGACTACATCAAGAAATCTACAATATCATATATAGAGCCTTATGCATCAAGTGCATCAGAACTTGTTACAGAAATCCTAAATTACTTGGATGAGAATTTTAAAGCAAGAACCCAAATAGCTGAGTCGCTTTTAGCAGGCATCACAGTAGATACAAAAAACTTTGTTTATCAAACAGGAGTTCGTACCTTTGAGGCGGCAAGCATACTAAAACGTTGGGGTGCAGATTCAGTTTATATCAAGAGAATGTTTAAAGATGATTTTGAAATTGTTAAATATAAGTCGGAAGTTATAGCTGATTCGAGTATAGTAAATGATATGATTGCTATTGGTCATTTCAATAGAGATATTGATGGATCAACACTTATAGCAAGTCAAGCGGCCGATGACCTTTTGACTATAAAGGGTGTAAAAGCAAGCTTTGTACTAACCAGATCTCACAATAAAATTCACATCTCTGGTAGAAGCTTGGGCGATATAAGTGTACAATTAATATTAGAGCGCATCGGAGGGGGAGGCCATCTAACAGCGGCTGCAACCCAGCTTGACATGAGCATGGAAAATGCTGAAGAATTGCTAAGAAAAGCAATAATTGAATATTTAAGAGAGGAAGAAGAAGATGAAAGTAATACTAACAGATAATATCGTAAGAGTAGGCGTTAAGGGAGACCTTGTAGATGTAAAACCAGGTTATTTTAGAAACTACCTTAACCCACAAGGACTTGCAGTTGAAGCTAACAAAAAGAATATGGCTGAACTTGAAGAAATGCAAGCAAAATTAAAAGAAGAAGAAGCACAAAACAGAAAAGAAGCAGAAGAACTAAAAGAAAAAATCGAAGCTCTAACACTTACACAAAAAGTAAACGTTGGTGAAGATGGTAAACTATTTGGTTCTATCACAAACAAAGATCTAGCAGAGTCACTAGCTGAAAATGGTATCGAAGTTGACAGAAAGAGAATCGAAGGCCTTGAAAAAATCGAAGGAACTGGCGAATTTACTCTAAATGTAAGACTATACCCAGAAGTTAACGCTGATCTTAAAGTAGAAGTAGTAGCTGAGGAAGCTTAATGACTGAGGCAAGTAGGCCTCTTCCATATGACTTCTTAGCAGAGAAGGCTATTATCGGAAGTATTCTAAAGAAAAACGAAACTTTCGATAGAGCAAATCAAATAATAAAACCTGTAGACTTTTATGATTCCAGGACCCAAAGGATATATAAGTCCATAGTCACCATGTTTGAAAAAGACATCAAGGTAGATGAAGTGAGCTTATTATCCCAGTTGAGGAATGAAAATATATTACAAGAAGTTGGAGGGGAGGAGTTTATCGCTGAGATTACCCTCTCCTCATTTTATACTCCAAATATTGATACATACGCAAAGACAGTCAAAGAAAAGGCATTGCTAAGGAGTCTAATAGGGGCAAGTAACGATATAATGGAGCTTAGCTACAGGCAAAGTGACGATGTTTCAACAATACTAGAAGTAGCTGAAAGTAAAATATTTGACATATCCCAAGATAAACTAAATGATGGTCTAACCAAAGTTGGAGATACCCTAGATGAAACTATACAAATAATCAACGAATTATCCCTAAATGATGGAGATATAACAGGCGTACCGACAGGACTTTCTTCCATAGATATGAAACTATCAGGTCTTCAACCATCTCAACTTATCCTACTTGCCGCGCGCCCTGCTATGGGTAAGACAGCCCTTGGACTTACAATGGCATGGAATGCTGCCAAAGAGGGCAAGTCTGTGGCCTTCTTTTCCCTAGAAATGTCTACCCTTCAATTAAACTACAGGCTCATATCAATGGTTTCTATGATAGATTTAGAGCAAGTTATGAATGGCAGGATAAAGGATGACGAATGGGAATTGCTCTTTAGGTCAGTTAGAGAGATTGTAGACAAGGACTTATATGTAGATGAAACTCCAGCCATTTCCCTTTCTGAGATGAGGTCAAAACTAAAAAGACTTAAGGCAGAAAATGGCCTAGATCTTGTAGTAATAGATTATCTACAATTGATGAGCGCAGATTCTAACAAGGAAAATAGGCAAAACGAAATAGCGTCTATATCCAGAGGACTAAAATCATTATCAAAAGAGCTAAATTGTCCTATCCTATCTCTAGCCCAACTATCCCGTGAAGCTGACAAGAGAGCTGATCACAAGCCAATCTTATCAGATTTGAGGGAATCTGGAGCTATAGAGCAAGATGCGGATGTAGTAATGCTCCTATATAGGGAAGACTACTACGATGAAGAAGATAATCCAAATATAGCCAAGGTAATTGTTGCAAAGCATAGGAATGGCTCTACTGGAACCATAGACCTATTCTTTAACAAGCCATGTACCACTTTTAGAGACCTATCATACAGAGAAGAAAATGCCTACTAATTGCAAGCAAAAAAGAGTCTACCTTGAGAGGATGACAAGGCCTACGGCCTATGAACTTAATAACTGGACTAACTATGAGGATCCTAGGCTTTCTGGCTATAACTATGGTAATCTTTCAGATTTTGAAATAAACTTTTGGTATAATTCCATCTGTACACCAAGGAAAAAGTATTTTGCTGTAAAAAGATATGAAGATGATAGGTTTATTGGCTTTGTAGGGCTAAAGAACTACAATCCTCTTACAAAAAAGGCACTTTTGGGCATAGTATTTGATGCACATTTTGTATCCCTTGGCTATGGTTATGATGCAATGCTCGTTTTACTTGACTATTATTTTAATGATTTAAAATTCAAAGTCATGCTTCTTGAAGTTAATCTATTTAATCAAAGAGCCTTAAACCTTTACCAAAAGCTAGGTTTTAAGGAAACAGGCTATGATAGTGAACTTTTTGAAAACCAAGACATAGAATTTGACGATAGATATTTTGAAATGCATGGCAATTTGATATATTCTAAGATACTGAAGATGAAACTTACAAAGGATGATTATTATGAACTTCACAGTTGAAAATTTGAAAGTTGATTTGGGAACCACACCTCTTGAAAATATGTTTTTAAATACCTATCTAGGTATGGTGGATGGTGAGAATCTCAAGTTTTATCTCTTGGTATATAAGGACATATATAACGAAGGTTCTGTAGACATTGATAAGATTAAGAAAATTTTAAAATATTCTGATGAGGATATCAAAAACGCTATAGATTATTGGATAAATATGGGGGCCTTTCGTAAGAAATTGGATCTAAATGGCAGTGAATACATAGAAATTGTTTCTTTTAGGCAAATGATCTATGGTGACAATAAGAAAACATATGATGAGGTCAATGAAGCTAGCTTTGACAAATCTAGCCGCAAGCAAATAATGTTTAACAATGTAGAAAATATTATTGGTAGGGCCTTAACCCCAGCTGATATTACAAGGATTCAAGAAACTATTGAAGACTACAATAGCGAACCAGAACTTATCACAGAAGCTTTTCGCCAAGCAAAAGAGCTAAACAATGTCGATGTGAAATATGTTATGGGCTTTATAAAGACATGGAGAGATCAAAATATATTATCTCTCAATGACCTAAAAATCCACCAAGAACGTCAAAAACTTGTAAGAAAAAAATCTCCAAGGCAGTATAAGAAAAATAATATTTCAAGTGGAGACGATTACAAGTCCTATGCTGAGGAAGCAAGGAAAAAGCGCTTTGAAAAAATGCTAGAACAGGGAAAATCTAATGAAAACATCTAATAAGGCTAGTGAAATACTGGCAAAACGCAGGCAAGAAAATGAAATAAATAGAAATAAGCGAATAGATGAAGTCTATGAAAAAATCCCAACCATGGCATCCCTTGAAAAAAATATAAAGGAATTGGGCTTTACCATTATAAATCAAACCTTATCCGGTGGAGATACTGAAAACTTAGAAGTAAAGCTAAAAAAGCTAAGAGATTTAAAAGAAAAACTCTTGATAGAAAATGGATTTTCCAAGGATTATATGGACTTAAAATACCACCACGACTTGTGCAAAGATACGGGTTTTGTTGGAAATGATATGTGTTCGTGTAGGAAGCAGATTATAATAGATGAAAATTATAATCTATCAAATATTAAAAATCTTATAGAAAAAGAAAATTTCGCAAACTTTGACGATACGCTTTTTGATGACAATCCTTATGGCAACTACCCACTTACTCCAAGGGAAAATATCAGGATTGTGAAGACTAACTTGATGAAATATATAAATAACTTTTCCAAGGAATCAAAAAATATTTATATATTTGGTGATGTTGGCCGTGGCAAGACGTTCCTATTAAATTCTGTAGCCAAAGAATTATTGGATAGAAATTTCTCGGTATTATATATGACATCATCATCTCTTTTCAAGTTTTTAAACGATTACAATTGGGCCTTTGAAGAGCAAAGATATAAGCACCAAGAAAAATATGATTTTATCTTGGATTGTGATTTGCTCATAATAGACGATTTGGGTAGCGAATACCCATCAAAAAACAACACTTCTAATCTTTTTGATATTGTCAATACTAGGATGATATCGCAAAAACCAATACTATTTTCCACCAACTACGATGAAAGTATGCTATCTGAGACATATGGACCTAGAATATTTTCTAGGTTTGTGGGTAATAGTGAAGTACACGAGATATTTGGTAAAGACCTAAGACTTAGAGATATGTAGGAGATTAATATGCTTGTAGTAGACAAAGAAAC
This sequence comes from Anaerococcus sp. Marseille-Q7828, assembly GCF_949769285.1. Taxonomy (NCBI): domain Bacteria; kingdom Bacillati; phylum Bacillota; class Tissierellia; order Tissierellales; family Peptoniphilaceae; genus Anaerococcus; species Anaerococcus sp. Marseille-Q7828. Next base: position 1,816,614 of record NZ_OX458331.1, on the reverse strand, counting down.
TATGCAGGCCATAGATACTTATGCAATCAATGAACTAAAAATACCAGCCTTAGCCTTGGTTGAGCGTGCTGGCCTTGCTATTATCAAAAATATCAACTTAATTCAAAGGCGAACTTTTGCTGTCATTGTCGGCATTGGCAACAACGGAGCAGATGGTCTTGCCTGTGCTAGAAACCTCATGGCAAGAGACTATCAGGTAGATATTTATATTATAGGGAGCTTGGATAAGGCAAGTGATGAGTTTAGAGCAAATTATGATGCTTGCTCAAAGCTTACAGATCGAATGTTTTTTGTAGACACAATAGAAGATATGGAAAATATGGAAGAAAATATCAAAAATGTTTCTACTATCATAGAGGGAATATTTGGCACAGGACTAGATCGTACTATTTCTGGAACCTATGCCTTTGTAATAGCTATGATAAATCGTTCCATGAAATATATTATCTCCATAGATATACCAAGTGGATTAGATTCTACATCTGGAGATTCTTGGGGAGAGGTCGTAGATAGTGATTTGATAGTTTCTATGCAACTAATGAAAAAAGGCATATATGAACGCAGTAGATATAGAAATAAGTGCGTAGTCGAAGATATAGGCATACCAAAAAAAGCAATAGACTATGTTTTAAAAGAGAGCTGAGGCTCTCTATTTTTTTGGGGTAAATAATAAGTAATAAAATTACGATTTATGAGGGTGATTGAATATGGGATATGATAAAGATAATGAGTAATATTGAAAAACAACTTGAAGAATAATCATAGGAGGAAAAGCTTATGAAAAAGAAAAGAAATATTATAATATGTATAATATTAAGCTTCATGCTAGTAGCCTGTGGGGCTGGCAACTTTAAAGATGTTAGTACAAGTAATGAAAATAAAGCCTACAATACTTCCGATATGGCAAGTAATGGTATGAAGACTGAAGATGTTGCTGAAGAAGAAAGCATCGACGATAGCGAAAGTTTGGATTTGGCAAAGGCTGACCGTAAGATTGAAAGATTTTATGATTATACTATTGAAACTACTGATTTTGACAAAGACTACGAAGCAATAGAAAAGTTAATCAGTAAGTATGAAGGCTTTTTTGAATCATCCACTATTGACCGTGAATTTCCAAATGAATCTAATGATAATATAAGAGTCCTAAATTCTACAATAAAAATTCCAAATGACAAATCAGATGACTTTAGGAAAGAACTTGAAAGCCATGGTAAGATACTATCATCAAGTAATCACATCAACGATTTTACTAAATCCTATACCGATACTAGTATTAGGCTCAAATCCAAAGAGACCGAGCTTGATAAACTAAATGAACTTCTAGAAAAAGCAGAAAATCTTGAAGATGTCATGGCACTACAAGCGAGAATTTTGGATGTCCAAGCAGAAATTGACCAGATAAAGGCTGCAATTTCAGATATGGATAGCAGGGTATACTATGACACCTACAATCTCTACCTAAGGGAAGTTTATGATTACAACAATGTAGCCAATAGGTCTCCAGATTTTGCTGGAAGAATTTCCCAAGCTTTTGGAGATTCAATTCACATTTTTATAAATTTCTTTCAAGATTTAATAATAGCTCTAATCACCCTTTGGCCACTATTATTAATAGCAGTACTGATTATTATATTTGTAAAATATAGGAAAAAGAAAAAAGCTACCAGAATCAATGAAACAAAGACTTTTAGCAAGGATTTAAAAGAGATTAGTGATGAAAAATTAGACTAGGTATTGATAAATTGTTGATTTCAATGTATACTATACTTAACTAAATATGGCTACGATAAGACATAGTAACTAGGGAAAGCTTGTAGAGAGAAGATGGTTGGTGCAAATCTTTAGCGGAAGCTAGTGAATCTACCTTTATGCTGTTTATTAATTAAGTTTTAAATTGGGTGGCACCACGAGACCTTCGTCCCATGTAGGATGAGGTCTTTTTTATTTGCCAAAAAAGGAGTAAAAATGATAGATATCAAACTATTAAGAGAAAATCCAGAAATGGTAAAAGAAAATATCAAAAAGAAATTTCAAGAAGAAAAATTAGTTTTAGTTGATGAAGTTCTAGAACTAGACGAAAAAGCTAGAGCTGCAAAGACCGAGGGAGATAATCTCAGAGCTGAAAGAAACAAGGTTTCTAAACAAATTGGTGCTCTAATGGGTCAAGGCAAAAAAGACGAAGCAGAAGAAGCAAAAGCTCATGTTGGAGAAATCAACGATAGACTAACACATATAGAAGAGGAAACTAGAAACTTGGCTGAAGAAGTCAAAGTTCGTATGCAAAAAATCCCACAAATCATCGATGAAAGTGTTCCAATAGGCAAAGATGACAGCGAAAATGTGGAAAACGACAGATACGGAGATCCTGTAGTTCCAGACTACGAAGTTCCTTACCACGTAGATATTATGGAATCTTTTGATGGTATAGACCTAGATGCATCTCGCGAAACTTCTGGAGCAGGTTTCTATTACCTAAAAGGTGATATAGCAAGACTACACTCTGCAATACTTTCTTATGCTCGTGATTTCATGATTGACCGTGGATATACTTACTACATCCCACCATTTATGATTCGTTCAGAAGTTGTAACTGGAGTTATGAGCTTTGAAGAAATGGAAAATATGATGTACAAAATCGAGGGTGAGGACCTATACCTAATAGGAACAAGTGAACACTCTATGATTGGTAAATTCATCAATACAATCAATGAAGAAGATGCTATGCCACTAAAAATGACATCTTACTCACCATGCTTTAGAAAAGAAGTTGGAGCTCACGGTATAGAAGAACGTGGTGTATATCGTATCCACCAATTTGAAAAGCAAGAGATGGTAATCATCTGTAAACCTGAGGATTCAAAAGAATTTTACAACGAACTATGGAGAAACACAGTAGATTTCTTCAGAAGTCTAGAAATACCAGTAAGAACCCTCGAATGCTGCTCAGGCGATCTAGCAGACCTAAAAGTTAAATCTTGTGACGTAGAGGCATGGAGCCCACGCCAACAAAAATACTTTGAAGTAGGATCTTGCTCTAACCTTGGCGATGCCCAAGCAAGAAGACTTGGTATCAGACTAAGAGGAGAAAACGGAACTTACTTTGCCCACACATTAAATAACACAGTAGTAGCACCACCAAGAATGCTTATAGCCTTCCTTGAAAACTTACTACAAGCAGATGGCAGCGTGAAAATACCTGAACCACTTAGAATGTACATGGGTGGCAAGGAAAAAATTGAACCTAAAGCAAAATAGATCAACCTTTGCAAATAAACTGACCCCGCTAGTATAAAACTAACGGGGCCAGTTTGATTTTTATATATTATTATCTATTCCAAACTTATTAATCAACTTATCTATGTTATCTTTATCAAAATATTCCTCAGAATATCCGCATTCGCTACAGACATACCTATCAAATAGTGCAGATGATAGGGTAGATGATCCTATCATGATAGCCCTACCTGCTTCAGCTGGGATTCTTTTGCCTGGGACAATTATTATCTTCTTTGATCCACACTTTGGACATTTTTCACTTATCTTCATTTCTGCCTCCTAAAAATTTTAAGATTGCACCTTGTTGACATTTAAAATTTTTCTCATAATAAGTTTGGCAAAGGCATCTGATCCTGGGATATTTGGATGGGTCCTATCTGCTGCTAGATAATCTGGCTTATCCTGGATATAGTTTCTCCAATCAACTATATGGGCCTTATCGTGGCTATCGCAGTAGTCTTTGATAGAATTATTTACATAATCCATATAGGATTGGGTATGGGAAGTATTTACAAAATAAACATCACGGCCATCAGCAATTTCCATGATTCTATCCATATCAGCATGGTTGGCAGAACCATTTGACCCAAGAGATATTACTATTATATCAGCAAGGCCAATATTTTCCTTGATTGATGATAAGATTTCTGGACCACTAACCATATCTCGCCCTACTTTGCCATCTAGGTAGAAGTTTGGTATATATTTTCTAATATATGAGTCGGCATTGATGATAACAGAATCACCTACAGAGGTAATAGAGACTTTGGACAAATAATCTAGCTCATTTTCTGTAAATTCAAAATCGTCATAGGCTTTTTCTTCGAAGTTTGGATTATCTTTTTTATTTAGAGAATCTAATGTCTTTGTATCGACATTATTTATAGATTCTTTAAGACCTTTATCATCTTTTTTATCACTTGATTTTTTCTGGCTCTTTTTCTTTGCTTCTTCATTTCTCTTTTTGATTAATTCTTCATTAGCAGTGATCTCTTTTCTAAGCTCTGCTATTTCCTTTTCCTTGGCGTTACCAATGCTTGCTGAAGTAATTCTAAGTCCAATAAGAGCAAGTATTGATATCATAATCAAGCTTAGATTTATTTTCTTATTCTTAAATATAATATATGTTAGCTCAGATAATATAAATATGGCAAAAATTTCTATAATGGCTACAAGAAAATTATTTATCCCATGCAAGAAATACACAGAAAATATTTGTACCACATATTGCCACAAGTATAGGTAATATGACCTGTCACCAATGTAGGAGATTAATTGTAATCTATTCTTCCTAACACTATAGTAGTTTTTCTCATAGTTAAATAATGTCAAAGTCAAAAGACCTGTAATTATGGTATAAGTCATAAAAATAAATTTATAAGATTTGATATCCTTGCCATTAACTAGAAAAAATGGAATCACACATAATAATCCTAGACTTATTCCACAAATTTTTAAGAAAGACTCGCTAAATTTAAGCTTTGACAAATAATTTTTGTTTAGTAGATATAAGGATACTCCTAGAGCAAATGCTGATATCCTTGTATCTATACCATTGTAGATTCTTGTAATATCACTATTGCTTTTGCCTAAATTTATCATAAGGATAAAACTTACAATTGTAATCATCAAATGAACTATAAGCTTAATATTATCATTTAGCTTTTTGGTAAATCCATCTATTACCATAAATATTGCAATAAATTGCATGTACATAGATACATACCACAAGTGGTTAAAGATGTTAAAATTACCTAGTTGGTTGAAGTAATCTTCGTTTATTAGAATTTTTTGTATATTCTCAAAGTTTAAGGCAACAGGTATTACAGACTTGATGGAATCATCAAAAACTTCCCTGGCAAAAGCCAAAGAAAATCCCATAACTATTGCCATAATAAATAATACTGGACCTAAAATCTTTATGTATTTATTAAGAAAAATGGACAAAGATTTTTTAAAATCTATATTTTTTTTATTATCTGCTCCCATCATAGTCAAAAATCCTGATAGGAGAAGGAAAATTATTACAGCTAGATAACCCCCGGGAAATATATGGCTAAACCTATGAAATAGGCTCACTCCAACAAAACCAAGGGCGCGTAGAGCTGTTAATAAATGATATTCTTTTTTTGTTTTTACTCTTTTTTGCATAGTTTACCTCGTAATCTTTGATATTATATCAAAAATGACCTAAAATTCAAATAAAGAAAAAGTTACAATTATCATTTGGTTTTTTATGACTTGTAACATTTATGAAAGATAGATTAGGCTCATCTTTTACTTTACCAGAATCTATAATATAATATTGTCTATAGACTCTTATAAAGGAGAAAAGAATGAAAAAATTTTTACCAATAATACTAGGATCAGACCTAAATACATATTCTATAGCAAGGGAAATTCACGAAGCCTATGGCATAAAGTCAGTTGTTGCAACATCTGCCATATTTTTACCTTGCATAGATTCTGAAATTATCAAATTTTATAAGAAGAAGAATTTCTCAAAAGATACAGAAGTTTTTTCTAGTCTGTTAAATAAAATTTACCATGATTACAAAGATTCATCTGATGATTTTATCATATTTGCTCCAGATGATTATATGAGAAATTTCCTAATTACTAACTTAGATTTATTAGACTTTAAGCCAAAACTTCCATATGCAGACATAGACACTATAAATTCTATAAAGACCAAAGATGAATTTAACCAAAAAATAGCCCATCTTGGCCTAGTCCCACAAACTATTTTGGCAAATGAGGGAAATTATAAAGACCTAGATTTTCCAGATAATGTCTTTATAAAGGCAGATGATGATGTGTTTTATAAAAAACTTGACTTTGAAGGCTGGCAAAAAGGCTACCATTCCAAATCAAAAAAACAGACCATAAAAATCTTGGAAAATATTTTTGCTAATGGCTATGATAGGAATATGATGGTCCAAGAATTTGTAGCCGGAGGAGACGGAAGCGAATTTAGTATCGATGGCTATAGGTCAAAAGCTGGTTTTTCTATGTCAGCTTGCAAGAATGTTATGCTTGACAAAAGACCAGACTGGGTTGGTAACTTTGTAGCAAAAATTGATACTGACCAAGATATTTTATACGATTACGCAAGAAAAATAGTAGAAAGTCTCGGAGTTTATGGACTTTTCAATATTGACTTTAAGAAAGATATAGATACTGGAAAGATTTATGCCTTTGAAATAAATCTTCGCCAAGGTCGCTGCCACTACTATGCGACTCAAAATGGGGTAAATTTATCAAAGATAGCATTAGAAGATTTAATATTTGATAATCGAATGGAAGTAATAGGGGATAAGCCATTTGCCTACTACAACCTAGACCTTGATCAGACTCTAGAAAATATGGCAGATGATTTGAAAGAAGAATTTACAAGTCCAGTAAGATTTGACAATTGCATCAACCCTCTAGTCTACGATAAGGATTGGAATTGGAAAAGACGTAAAAAAATAGAAAAATACTTAAATAGATTAGGCAAAGAAACTTTTGCCTATACAGAGATACAATAATACAAAAATAACTCCCCAGCTGAGGAGTTATTTTTTTACAAACAAATTGTCATCTCTAAATATAATAGGCTTGATTGGATATTCATCATTGGAATAATCATAAAGATCCATAAAGTAGTCATAGAGATCATTGTCATTTTCAAAGATTACTACTTGGTAGGGAGCTGTGAATGCTAGTTTTTCAACTAGCATTGATCTACCATCTTCTAGAGAAAATAATAGCCCAGTGTGGCCAACAAAAAGCTCATTTTTATTTTCATCTATATTTGAAAATTCAAAAACCGATATAACTTCATAGTTACTATTTTTGTGAAATTTAATACCACTATTCTCCCAAAAATCTTTAATTTTATTTGCTTGATAGTCTAAATCATCTTTATTTTCTGTAGGGATAGCAGAATAAAACTTATTAAACTTTTCAATCTCTTCTTTATCTAGAGTAGGAACAGGTGGATTGGTAAAACTTGTATTATCAATTTCTACAACAGATATATTAGGATTTGATGTATTCTTAACTTCGATTTTGTCAGAAACTAATCCAAAAGTAGTAATCCTACAATTAATACCTGTAAAGCCTGGATTTAATTTATACAATTCATCTTGTATTGCATAAAAATCATAATCTTTAATCTTGTCAGCTCTTACATAATCATCTTTGACCAATAAATCATTATTCACACTTGAGTTAAAGAATTCTACTTGCTTAAAAAATCTATCAATCTTCTTATGATCTAGGCCAGAAGTTTTAAAAATATTTTTTAGATCATTTTTAGTTTTTTTTGTTAGTAGATTGCTGTAAACAAGTTTGGAACCATCGTTTTTAGGTATTTCATAATCAACATCACAAGAACTCAAACAAATTAAAGTAAGTATTAAAAATATTATTTTTTTCATAGTGAACATTATATTTAAAATATTTCTTTTTCTGTAATGATATAATCAAGTTTGTGGTCAAATTCATCTGTTGGAATTTCTTCCACCTCAAATTCACTTGCAAATAATCCTACAGATTTTGTTTTTACCTTGTTAAGATACCTGTCGTAGTAACCACCACCATAGCCCATGCGGTTTTTCTTTTTGTCAAAACCTAGGCCAGGAACGACAGTTAAATCTGGATTTTCTATAGTTTCCATAGTGTATGATGTTGGTATATCAAACTCTCCTGGGATGAGATTGTCCAAATCATAGATTCTTACAGGGATCATAAGACCCTCATCTCTATCGGTGATATATGGCACGTATACAGCCTTTCCCATTTCTAGGGAGCGTCTGATAATCTCAAATGTATCAACCTCATCAGCCACTGATACATAGATAAATATACTTTTCGCTTCATCAAACAAATCTGAATTTAAAAATTTGGTAAAAATTGCATAGTCTACCATATTTTTCCTAGTTGGATCCATATGGTATCTTAGATCTCTAAAGTGTTTCCTTAAAGTTCTCTTGTCAATTATTTCGTTTTTGTCTTCTTTTTTTATCATAGATTCCTCGATAGTTGTTTGTAGGCTTTCTTTGAAAGACTTGTTGTTTTCTTTAAATTCTCTAATCTCCTTAGCAGAAGTTATGGCATAATTTTCCTTAGTAGAATCAATTAGCTCAGCTCCAAGTATAAGTATGGTAGATACTAAGTTAAGCCAGATAAACAGGGCCAATATGCCGGCTAAGGCTCCATACACCACAGATTGCTTGGAGAAATTATTCAAGAAGAAAGAGTACAAGAAGGTTGCAATATAAATTGTTATGATTGCAAATAATCCTCCATAAAAAGCGTTTTTAAATGGAACCCTATCATTCTTGTTATTTGGTGCAAACCTATAAAATACTCCAAATGCTAGAGCTATGATTAGTATTGGAACTAATGTCAAAGTCAACCTAAATAGGGGAGATGATAGAGCTTGCAAGATACTATCAAATAAGCCTCCGAAGGCCTTGTCAGATATACGGGTTAGTATGTTGTTATTTATAAAAGTCAAAATACTTGGTCCATAAATCTGTGAAACCAAAATAAACAGTATAAAAACTACAAACATTATTGTATAGAGAAGTGAAAAAAGTCTCTGTTTGATATACTTATTTTCACCCTCAAGACCATAGGCCTTATTTATAGATGTTATTAGGTTATTCATTCCCTTGGTGGCAGACCAAAGGGCAAAAAGCACGGTGATAACAGTAACCGATGTTGAACTAGTATTGACAAACATAGTGTCAATGACCCATTTAACCATATCCTTTGAAGTTGATGGCAAAAATTCTAATAGTGAATATATAGCATCAACATTATTTTCTAAAATCTTAGAAGCTACTGTTACAAGTACCATTGATAGTGGGATAGATGCTTGTAAGAAATAGAAGGATAAAGCAGCTGAGTTATTGGTTACTTCGTGATGCTTAAACCTATAAATCATATCGCTTATGGTCTTTTTAAATTTTACCTTTGTCTCAATCTTCATTATTTCAAATATCCATCAAACCATTTTTTAATTTCTTTAAGTCTCTTTAGCCTTGGCTTTGGTTTACCAGACCTTGATAGCTCATGATTTTCACCATGGAATATATACATTTTTGTATCTACACCATTTAGTTTAATCTTTGTATACATTTGTAGACCTTGCTCTAGTGGGCAGCGATAATCCTCATCAGAGTGGATGAATAGGGTAGGAGTTACTACCTTATCAGCATATTTTAGTGGAGATTGGTCCCACATCTTATCTAGATCTTCCCATGGATCCTTGGCACCTGTTTGGTCATTGGCAAAATAGTAGCCTATGTCAGATACACCATAGAAACTAATCCAGTTTGATATAGATCTTTGGGCACAAGCTGCAGCAAATCTATCAGTATGACCTATGATCCAATTTGTCATAAATCCACCATAAGAACCACCATAGACTCCCATACGTTTCTCATCTATTTGTGGGTACTTTTCTATAGCTAGATCAGTAAATCTCATTAGGTCCTCATAGTCCTTAGCCCCATAGAGACCCCTAATATCGCTAAAGGCAACTCCATTACCAGATGATCCATGTGGGTTTGTGTATATTACAATATATCCATCATTGGCAAAAACCTGGTGTTCGTGGTGGAAGATGTCGGAAAATTCTGTCTTTGGTCCACCATGGATGGATAGGATAGTCGGATACTTCTTATTCTTATCAAATTTTGTAGGAAGTAGGACATAGCCTGTTAATGTATCTCCATTTGATTCAAATTCAAATGTTTCTATATTTCCTAGCTTTGTAGTGATTTTGTTTTCAATTAGAGCCGCATCAGAATCTTTTTTGTAAAGTTCGTATAGGCTATCCCTACCCATGGCAAAGTAGTATAAAGTATCATCCTTGATAGCAAAGTCTTCCACTCTAGATCCGATTTCTAGCTTAATCTCGCCCGATTTATCTATAGAATAAAGTTTGCTGTCCTCTTTTTCTGTTACTACAAAATATAGTCTATTATTAGCAATTGCAAAGGTCTTTGCTCCATCATATCTTGCATCAGTACCTATACTGTTGCCAAAGGCCATATCAAATGTATCGTCTGTGATTTTTTCATAGGAACCGTCAAAATCACTGATATAGATAAAGGCATCTTCATTTATTCCGCCTTTTTTCATATCAGTTGCTACGAATATAATCTTATCTTCTATAAAGTTAGCATAGTAGAAAGAAAAATTCGCATCTATCAAGAGTTTGGATTTTTTCTTTTCTATATCATAAAGATACAAGGATTCACGCATGTCCATAACCCTTGCCTTGTCATAATTTGCCTTGGCATATACAAGCTTTGTGTGATCTTCATTTATATTTAAAAAGTTTATTTCATGGTCAAAATCAGAATCTATGATTTTTGATAGCTTCTCATCTTTGGCATCATAGAAATAATAGGAGCTTTTCTCATGTTTAAGATAACCAGCACCGTTTAGCCAGAATGGCAAATCGATTACTTCCTTGAAATAATTATTTTCTTTATCCTTTTCTTTTTCTTCTTTAGATTTTTTATCACTTGCCTTGATTAGATATAGGTCATCTTTTAGCCAGTCTATTCGAGATACATTTTTTTCTATTGCAAAATATTTCTCTCCAACTCCATGAGTGCCAACCTTGTGGAAAACATCCTCATCATCTGTACTTTTTGCCTTGTAGATTAGATTTGATGCTTGGTCAAAAGTAAAAATGGAACTTTCTTTTGTATTTGTCACAGGGTAAGTTACATTTTCTTTTGTGTCATAAATCCAGATGTCATTTTCATATTTGTTTTCGTCATAATTTGCCTTTGTCTTGGTGTAAGCTAGCTTACTTTTGTCATTTGATATTTCTAGGCCACGCAAAAAATCGTATCCTAGTATATCCTTAATCTTAGTTTTACTCATAATACCTCCATCATATTATTTTAATTATACAGTATTTTCTAAATCTTTGGAATGATATAGTTTTGTTTTTAACATTTTGGGGTAATAATATAAAAAGCATAAGGAGAGAGAATATGAAAATAAACTTAGTGGGAAAAAACATAAACATCACCCAAGATATCAAAGATGAAGTAGAAAAGAAATTCGATCGACTTAACAAATATTTTGACGACCAACAAGCTATGGATGTCAAGATTTCCCAAGAGGGCAATGATTACAAGGCAGAATCCACCATTATCCTTGATGGAGGTACTATCCTTAGAGCAGAAAGTATGGAAGAGACCTATCAAAATGCTATCGATAGAACCATGGATGCTCTTGTTCGCCAGATTAGGAAACACAAGACAAGATTATTAAAGCACAGAACTTCAGGGTCAATCAAATTTGAAAGCTTCAACGAATCTTTTGACAGTGAATACAATATCGATGATTCCTATGACGATGATGAAATCAAGATTGTTCGTGAAAAGGAAGTAAAGATGAAGCCTATGAGCGACCAGGAAGCAGCAATGCAAATGGAACTACTTAACCACGATTTCTATGTTTACCAAGATGATCAAGATATGAATCTACGCATAGTATATCGTAGGAAAAATGGTGGCTATGGAGTAATAATTCCAACTCAAAGATAAATTCACAAAGGGGCGGTATATCCGCTCTTTTTTAATTGAAAAAAACTTATTAATAGGTATGATAGTAAACAGTAATTACTTATATAATTATAGATTACGCAGTCTCTTAAGTGGCTTAAGTTTCACTGCGTTTTTTATATGAATAAGAACATAAGCTAGTATATTATCTAATAACTTTACAAAATAAAAGTTTTCATTTAATATATTAGTGAAATAATTTGATTATTTTTACCCTCATGGTTAATAGCTAAAGCCATGAGCCTAAGATGATTAGAAAATTGGAGAGTGAAAAATTTGGCAATATTTAACCTATTTAAGTCATTTAGTCAAAAAGAAATAGACAACAATATGAAGGTTGTTGACAAAATTCTTGCCCTAGATGAAAAAATGCAAAGTCTTAGTGACGAAGAATTAAGAAACAAAACAGTAGAATTTAGACAAAGATTAAAAGATGGAGAAACTCTAGATGATTTGCTTCCAGAAGCTTTTGCTGTAGTACGTGAAGCAAGTGACAGAGTACTTAATATGAAGCATTACCCAGTTCAATTACTTGGTGGTATTGTTTTGCACAATGGTCAGATAGCAGAGATGAAGACAGGTGAAGGTAAGACCCTTGTTGAGACTTGTCCTGCCTACCTAAATGCCCTTACAGGAAAGGGAGTCCACATAGTTACTGTTAACGACTATCTTGCAAAGCGTGACCAAGAGTGGATGGGCAAGATCTATACTTTCCTTGGTATGACTGTTGGATGTATCATCTATAGTCTAACCAATTCTGAAAGACAAGAAAACTACGCTGCTGACATTACCTATGGTACCAATAACCAATTTGGTTTCGACTACCTAAGAGATAACATGGTTATCTACAAGGAAGACATGGTACAACGTGGCCTAAACTATGCTATAGTCGATGAGGTTGACTCTATACTTATAGATGAGGCTCGTACACCACTTATTATTTCTGGCCAAGGTGATGAATCAACTGATACCTACCAAAAAGCTAACGAATTTATTCTAACTCTTGAAGGTAGAATCCTAGATCCAAATGAAGATGCAGAAATCGACCCATTCGACAGAGAGTTCAAAGTAGAAGACGTTGACTTTATAGTTGATGAAAAGAGAAAATCTTCTAACCTTACAGAAAAAGGTACAGCTAAGGCAGAAAAATTCTTTGGTATAGAAAACTTATCTGACAGTGAAAACCTAGAGCTATCTCACTACATCAACAATGCTCTTAAGGCAAATACAACCATGCATAGAGATATAGACTATGTAGTAAACCATGGCGAAGTTGAGATCGTAGATGAATTTACAGGTCGTATCATGCAAGGTCGTCGTTTCTCAGATGGTCTTCACCAAGCTATAGAAGCTAAAGAAGGTGTAGAAGTAAAAGCAGAAAGTAAGACTCTTGCTACAATCACTTTCCAAAACTACTTTAGAATGTACGATAAGTTATCAGGCATGACTGGTACTGCAAAGACTGAGGAAGAAGAGTTTGACGAAATCTATAACCTTGACGTTGTAGAAATCCCAACCAACAAACCAATAGCAAGAAAAGATGACGTTGACTATGTTTATATCAACGAAAATGGAAAATACAGAGCAATCATCGAAGAAATCAACAGAGTCCACCCAACAGGACAACCTATCCTTATAGGTACAATATCAATTGAAGCAAGTGAGAGATTATCAGAAGCTCTAAAGAGAGCAGGTATCAAACACACAGTACTTAATGCTAAAAACCACGAAAGAGAAGCTGCAATAGTAGCAGAAGCTGGTCGTTTTGGTGCAGTAACTATAGCAACAAACATGGCTGGTCGTGGTACAGATATTATGCTTGGTGGTAATGTCGATGATATGGCTAAACAAAAACTAAAAAGAGATGGTATGAGCGAAGAACTACTTGAACAAGTAGATAGCTTTGCAGAAACTAATGACCAAGAAATCCTAGAAGCTCGCAAAAAATATAGACACGAAAAAGATATCATAAGACCGAAAGTAAAAGAAGAAGCTGAAAGAGTAAAAGAAGTAGGTGGTCTATACATCATAGGATCTGAACGTCACGAATCACGCCGTATAGATAACCAGCTTCGTGGTCGTTCTGGTCGTCAAGGAGACCCAGGACAATCAAGATTCTTCATATCTCTTGAAGATGACCTAATCAGACTAAACGGTGGTGAGCAAGTTGCCAAATTCATCGAAAGTGCAAACTTTGATGAAGACGAACCAATAGTTTCAAAAATGGTTACAAGGTCTATAGAAAAGGCTCAAACAAGAGTAGAAGCAAACAACTTTGCAACACGTAAGAGAGTACTCCAATACGACGATGTTATGAACAAACAAAGAACCATAATCTACAACGAACGTAAAGATGTACTTTATGGTCATGATATGAAAGAAACTATCATAGCTATGATTAAAAATGTTATAGCAGATTCTGTTTATACATTTACAAACCCGGAAGTAAAACCAGAAAACTGGGAAATGGTAGCCCTACTTAACTACCTAAACAGCCTTGGTATACCAGTAACCCAACTACATTTTGAAAACATCAACAACTACAGCCAACAAGATTTGATTGACTATATTACAGAAGCAACCCTAGCAAAATACGAAGACAAAGAATCACAATTTGGATCTTCAAACATGAGAGAAGTAGAAAGAGTAATCATGCTTCGTGTTATCGACCAAAAATGGATGGACCACATCGATGCAATGGATCAAATGAGAAAAGAAATCGGTGTTCGTGCAATGGGTAACGAAGACCCAGTTCGTGCATACACTAACGAAGGTTTCGATATGTACGAAGAGATGACAAGATCAATCCAAGAAGAAACTGTAAGATACATGATGAATGTTGAAATCAGACAAAATATCCAAAGAAAACAAGTTCTAGTTCCAGACAAGGAAGTCCAACCATCAGATGATGGCTCAAACGATGTAGAAGTTCTATCAGCTGACGAGCTTTCTGGTGAAGATGACCAATTATCAAACCTTAACAGAGCTGAACGTAGAAAACTAGAGCGTATAGCTAAAAAATCTAAGGTTAAGAAATAATAATGGCAGAAATATACCAACTTAGAGAAACAATTGAAGACTTATCGGCTACCATGAAGTTAATCGGAGACTCTCTTTGACCCAGAAAGTCTAAAAAAAGAAGTAGATTCTCTAGAAAAACAAACATTTCAAGCTGACTTTTGGGACGATAGTGAAAAAGCTCAACAAATTATGGCGGACTTGTCAAACAAAAAAGATGAGCTTTCTTCCTACAATTCTATAATGGAAGCTATCTCAGATAATACTGACTTAATCGACTTAGTTGAGATGAGCGAGGAAGCAGAGACAAATACCCTTGATCAAATAGCAGCTGACCTTAAAGAGCTATCTAAAAAAGTTTCTGCTATGAAACTAAGAACCCAACTTGATGGTGAATATGACAAAAACAATGCTTATATGTCCATCAACGCTGGTGCAGGTGGGCTAGAGGCAACCGACTGGGCTTCTATGTTACTTCGAATGTACACCAGATATTTTGACCAAAATGGTTTCAAATACGAAATAACTGACCTAAACAACGAAGAAGCAGGGGGCATCAAATCAGCTACCATAGCTATCAAGGGTTCCTATGCTTACGGATATCTCAAAGGAGAAAAGGGAGTCCACAGGCTTGTTCGTATTTCTCCATTTGATTCCGGTGCCAGACGTCACACTTCATTTTCATCAGTGGATATATTCCCAGAACTTGATGATACAACTGAAGTAGAAATCGACCCCAATGATCTAAGGATAGATACCTATAGGGCAAGTGGGGCTGGTGGCCAACACGTCAACAAGACTGACTCAGCAGTAAGGATTACCCACATACCAACAGGAGTTGTGGCTAGTTCTCAAGCCGAACGTTCCCAAACCCAAAACAAGGAAACAGCAATGAAACAGCTTTATGCAAAGCTAGTTCAAATTGCAGAAGAAGAACAAAGGGAAAAAATAGAGGACATCCAAGGCAAATACACACAAATTGCCTGGGGCAGCCAAATTAGATCCTATGTATTCCAACCATACACCCTTGTAAAAGACCACAGAACCAACTACGAAGTGGGTAATGTGGAAAGTGTTATGGATGGGGATATCCAAGGATTTATAGATGCATATTTAGCAGAAAGCCATAAGGATAATAAATAGAGGGGATTAATCCTCTCTTTTTTAAAAGGAGAATATTTTGGACGAAAAAAATATAATTTTGACAGGAGATAGACCAACAGGTCGTCTTCACCTAGGACACTATGTAGGCAGCTTAAAAAACAGGGTTAAAATGCAAAACGAGGGCAATTTTGACAAGATGTATGTAATGATTGCCGATAGCCAAGCTCTCACAGACAACTTTGATAACCCTGGAAAGATAAGAGAAAACCTCATCGAAGTTGCCTTGGACTATCTTTCTGTAGGCATTGACCCAGAAAAAGTAACCATCTTTGTTCAATCACAAGTAGAAGAACTAACAGAGCTTACATTTTATTTCCTAAATCTAGTCACCCTATCAAGACTAGAGCGTAACCCTACTGTTAAAAGTGAAATTAAACTAAGAAATTTCGAAACAAGTCTACCTGCTGGTTTCTTGATTTATCCTGTAAGCCAAGCTGCAGATATCTTGCTTTTTGATGCAAATATAGTACCAGTTGGTGTGGACCAAGAACCAATGCTAGAGCAAGCCAGAGAGATTTCTAGGTCATTTAACAACATCTATGGCAATCTTTTTGTAGAGCCAGAAGCTGTTTTGCCGGAAAATGAAAATGCACGCCGTATGCCAGGCATAGATGGCAATGCTAAGATGAGCAAGTCTTTGGGCAATGCTATCTACCTAGCTGATGATAAGAAGACCATCAAGAAAAAGGTTATGGCCATGTACACAGACCCTAACCATATCAATATCGATGATCCAGGCAAGGTAGAGGGCAATATAGTCTTTACCTACCTAGATGTCTTTTCAAATGACAGTCATTTTGAAAAATATTTGCCAGATTATAAGAACCTAGACGAACTCAAGGACCACTACAGAAGAGGAGGACTTGGAGATGTCAAGGTCAAAAAATTCCTCATCAAAGTTTTGGAAGAAGAATTAGAACCAATCAGAGAAAAAAGAGCCTACTATGAAAACCATATAGATGATGTAGTGGCTATTCTTGAAAAAGGCACAGCAGATGCTAGGAAAGTAGGAAGAGCAAAGATTGATGCTGTCAAAAAAGCCATGGGCATAGACTATTTTGCAGATGGTGCCTATATAGAAGAAATGAAGAAAAAATACAATAAATAAAAAAATGAGTTTTTGCAAATTGCTAGATTTATTTGCAAAAGCTCTTTTTTAATTTATAAATCCTATAAATGATAGTGATAATTGTTATCTAAGGTCAGATATGGTTAAATATATATTGTAGAACTTTTTAGAAAAGATAAGGAGTTAATATGAAAGATAGCAAAATAATCCTAATAGGAACTGGTGCTGTAGGTTCTTCCTTTGCCTATGCTTCTACACTACTTGGAGTTGGCAGAGAGCTTGGCATCATTGATATAAACGAAGATAAGGTAGAAGGCGAAGTAATGGATTTAACAGATGCCATAAGCTTCACTAAACCTAAAAATATATACAAGGCTGACTATAGCGACTGCAAGGATGCAGAAGTTGTTGTAATTACTGCAGGAGCCGCCCAAAAAGAAGGCGAAACAAGACTTGATCTAGTAGACAAAAACCTTGCCATCTTCAAAGATATGATAGGAAAAGTCGTTGACAGTGGCTTTGATGGCATATTTTTAATAGCAAGTAACCCAGTTGACATACTAACTTATGCTACATGGAAATATTCAGGATTTCCTGCATCCAAGGTCATAGGAACTGGTACAACCCTAGATTCATCTAGGTTCAAAAAGGAAATAGCGGGGCTTATCGGTATAGATCCAAGAAGTGTGGAAGCATTCATCATGGGTGAGCATGGAGATACAGAATTTCCAGTATGGTCACATACTAACATAGGTGGATTGCCAATATACGAATGGGTCAGAAACCAAAGCGAACTTGACGAAAAAGCCCTACTAGATACCTTCGAAAAGTCAAAGAATGCAGCCTATGAGATTATAAAGAAAAAGGGAGCAACTTTCTATGGTATAGGCATGGCACTGACAGCCCTAGTAAGAGCCATAATAGACGATGAAAATTCTGTTTATTCGACATCATCATACCTAAAAGGCGAATATGGCCTAGATGATATCTACCTAGGAGTTCCAACTATCATTGGCAAAGATGGAGCAAAATGGGTAATAGAAGTCCCATTAACCGACATAGAAAAGGAAAACATGGACAAATCTGCCAAAACATTGAAAGATATTATTGACAAAAGTCAGATATAAAAATTTGGATGCACTGTGCATCCTTTTTTTTATGTCTTTTATTTCGCTTTAAAGTGTGATATACTTTATTAAAATTTTTCAATAAGAGGTAAACAATGGAAAAGAAATTTTCTTCAAAAATAGGATTTATATTAACAGCAGTAGGTTCAGCCGTAGGAATGGCGAATATTTGGGGCTTTCCTTACAAGTTTCAAGAAGGAGGCCTAGTCTTCTTGCTATTTTACCTAGCCTTTGTAATACTTTTTTCCTACGTGGGCCTATCCAGTGAATTTGCTGCAGGTAGGATGAGTCCAAAGGGATCTCTTGGTTCATATGAGATTGCCTTTGAATCGGCTGGCAAAGGCAAAAAAATTGCACGAATTTTTGGCTACATACCACTATTTGCACTATTTCTCATAGCTATTGGCTATTCAGTTATAGTAGCCTATGTATCAAAAGCATTCATTGATTCTTTAAGTGGCCAGCTTTTTACTATGCCAGCAGAAGATTGGTTTAATAGCTTTTCTAGTGAGAATTATGGGGTAGTCGCCTACCACATAGTAATAATCATACTCACTATCCTAACCTGCATAGGTGGGGCAAAAACCATAGAAAAATCCAACAAAATAATGATGCCGACTTTTTTTGTTTTGTTTTTGATATTAGTAATCAGGATACTATTCTTAGATGGCTCCATAGAAGGCTACAAATATATGTTTAGATTTGATCCTAGTAAATTAAATCTAGACACCATCATAGCAGCCATGGGTCAGGCATTTTTCTCCCTATCCTTAACAGGAGCTGCTATGGTGACTGTAGGCTCATATACAGACGATAGTGTAGATCTTATGAATTCATCCAAGCAAACTGGCATCTATGATTCATTGGCAGCTTTGATAGCCTCTTGTGTCATGATACCAGCCTTATCCGTGTTTAATATGCAACAAGTGGGTGGACCGGGATTATTATTTATATCCTTACCAACAATACTACAAAACATATTCTTTGGACGCATATTTTCCATCATTTTATATTTGGCAGTAATATTTGCAGGTATATCATCCTTGCAAAATATGTTTGAACCAGTTGTAGCTTCTTTAACCGGCAGATTTGACAAACTTAGCCGAAATCTTGCCTTGTTAATTATAGGACTTGTCACAATAGCCATAAGTTTAAATATGGAAACTATAGACAAGGTGGGCCATTACATGGATATAGTGTCTATTTATATAATGTCAATTGGAGCTTCTATTGGTTCTATAACTTGGTTTTATATACTAAAAAAGGACAAGCTATTAGCAGAAATAAACAAATCATCTAAGAAAACTTATGGTGATAGATGGTACAAGATAGGCAAGTATGTATATGTGCCAATAGCGGTAGTTTTGACTTTGATAGCTTTGATATTTAAAATATCTTTTTAATTGAATAAATTAATATTTGTGATATAATTCCTTTATAAACACTGTTGCTTTAAAGGAATAAATTATGAACAAGAAATTTTCATCAAGACTAGGTCTCATCTTATCAGCAGTAGGTTCTGCTGTAGGAATGGCAAATATATGGGGTTTCCCATATAAATTCCAAGAGGGAGGCCTAGTATTTTTATTATTTTATATATTATTTGCTGGAATATTTTCCTATGTAGGCCTATCATCTGAGTTCGCAGTCGGTAGGATGGCAAAGACAGGTACCTTAGGCGCCTATGACCATGCTTTTAAATCTAAAAATAAAAATATTGGAAGATTTATAGGCTATATTCCTCTCATAGGGACATTTTTAATAGCTGTAGGCTATAGCATAATAGTTGCATATGTATTGAAAGGATTTATTGACTCCCTAACGGGTGAAATTTTCCTCAAATCTTCAGATATTTGGTTTGAAAGTTTTGCTAACAGAGAACATTCTGTAGTAATCTATCACATTCTAATAATTATAATCACACTTTTAACTTGTTTTGGTGGAGCTTCTTCCATAGAAAAAACAAACAAGATAATGATGCCAACATTCTTTATATTATTTTTAGTACTAGCAATAAAGGTAGCGACTTTACCACATGCCCTAGACGGATATAAAAATATGTTCGCCTACAATCCAGACAATTTGAACATAAGAACTATTGTAAATGCCATGGGCCAAGCGTTTTTCTCCCTATCTATAACAGGATCTGGCATGATTGTAGTTGGTGCATATATAGACAAGGATGAAGACATAGTAGAATCGTCAGTTCAAACTGGATTTTTAGATACTATGGCTGGTCTGATATCATCATGTGTTATGATTCCTGCAGTAAGTGTATTTGCTATGGATAAGCTGGCTGGCCCAGCCTTGCTATTTGTAAGCCTGCCTACTATTTTAAATAACATAAGATTTGGGAGAATATTTGCAATCATACTCTATCTAGCTGTAGTATTTGCAGGCATATCATCTTTGCAAAATATGTTTGAAGTAATAGCTGAATCAATGACCCATAGGTTTGAAAAACTTACTAGAAAAACAGTTTTTATTAGCCTAGGTCTTCTAGTATTTCTACTTGGTATCAATCTTGAAACCATAGATTCCTTTGGTCCATATATGGATATAGTTTCTATCTACATCATACCTATAGGAGCATCAATTGGAGCTATCACTTGGTTCTATGTCTTGCAAAAAGATAAGCTCCTCGCGGAGATAAATTTATCTGCCAAAAGAAATTATGGACAAAAGTGGTATAAAATAGGTAAGTATGTATATGTGCCGATAGCTATTACCATAACTATATTGGCCTTAGTATTCAAAATTTCATTCTAGAAAGGATAAGCAATTGATAAAATATTTACTTTGGGATATTGACAATACACTTTTAAGCTTCGACTTGGCAGAAAGGGCATCTATGACCAAGGGTTTTGATAAATTTGGCCTAGATATAGACGATGAAAAGGCCCTAGATGTTTACAAAAATATAAACGATAAATATTGGAAGATGCTGGAAAAAGGAGAGAAGACTCGTGAAGAAATCTTGACGGAGAGGTTTGAGGAATTCTTTGACCTCTATGACATAGCCTATGATGATAGATTGGTAAATGATTTTAATCTCTTTTACCAAGAAGAACTAGGCAAACAAGTATTTTTCAACGACTATGCCGAAGAAGTTCTCCAAAAATTAGGCAAAGACTACAAGCAATACGCTGTAACCAATGGATCCAAAGTCGCCCAATCAGGTAAGCTCAAAAACTCTGGTCTAGATAAAATCTTTGATGGGGTCTTTATATCAGAAGACTTGGGCTATGATAAGCCGAGCCTAGAATACTTTGACTTAGTATTTGAAAATATTGGATCAAAAAATAGAGATGAATACATCCTAATAGGTGATTCTCTCACATCAGATATGCTTGGATCGAACAATGCAGGTATTAGAAACATTTGGTACAATCCAAAAGATTTAGACAATGATATAGGCATAAGGATTGATTATACCATCCACCAATTAAATAAGGTTGTAGATATACTAGACGATCTAAGATAGAAGTCCCAAATGTGGGGCTTTTTTGATATTTAAAATGTTGGCATAAGAAATGGAATGTTGAAGTAATAATACCAATAAGTTTTTTATTAAAACCATTATATTTCTATTGTCAAATATAAGCAAAACAGTATAATATGTAACAAATATGTAGCTATAATATATACAAGAGATTAGGAGTTTAAAGTGATTAATAATAAAAAATCTATAATTCCTTTGTCCAATGAAACCATCAAAAAGGCACTTTTGGGTGCTACTATTATTGCTGGTGGATTTGGCCTTATGGGGAATACTAATGAAGTATATGCTGATAGTGTTCCGTCATATATTGCAGACGAACTAGACGGTGTATACGATGAAACTATCGTTATAAGCAATGATAGTGCAAGCAATACTGAAACTAACAATACTAGATCTTCTGAAGCTAGTGTTAATGATGTAGAAACGACCAATGTAAGTGAAAGCACCACAAATGCTCAAAGTACAAAAAGAAAAAGCAAAGAACAACCAGTAAGAGCTCAAACTTACAGCACAAATACGACCGAAGAAGTGAGTCCGGCCCTTGAAATGTCTGAGGCTAATGCTCCATCTAGGCAGCAGGCATCAGCTTCAACTGAGACAAACTATAGCAATGATGAAAAGAAAATCAAAGACTATAACGGCAGTGAACGTTATAGGACAACAGATCTTCAACCTGGAGATACAAACCAAAATTTCGTTAAAACTGATGCGAAGGTAGAAAAAGACGGTTTTAAATTCCAACTTAATAACCCAGGTTCACAATCGCCTAGTTTAACCCAATATGGTTACCAAATTACCATAGACAAGAAGACTGGTCAAAGGACCTATACTAGTATTTCTGTTACAGATTCTGGTCTTATACCAGCACAAATAGGTGAAAAGCCTATGATGGGTGTGGGAGAAGGATTAACTTCTGAATCCCCTAAGGTAACATTTAAACCGGGTGAAAATGGAGAAGTAACTGCTAGTGGACGACAAATAAATTTAAACTATGTAGCTAGCGAAGATACCCTTAAGCATATTAATAATAAGGACAATCTTTATACTTCCTTTGGTATGAAGGATAACTACACTAAAGAAAACCCAGGTGTTAAGTTTTTTGGAAATAACTTCGCTTTAGCTTACAAGGTAAATCCATGGCCAAATGAAAATGACAGACTTAAGCTAATGAAACTCAATGGCGAATACAATGAAAAAGTCTTCGTCAAAGGTCAAGATATTGACACTGGTATTAAGGTAGAAAATATAGATGAAAGCGCTAAAGAAAGATTAGTTGGCCAAGTTTACCATCCAGTAACTGGCAAAGTTGTGCCAAAGGCTAGTGCCTATATTGACGATAAGGGCAAGGTACATGTAAAGATGCCAGCAGGCGCTCTAAAATTAGAGGGTGGCAAGTATGTAGTAAATGAAGATTCTATCTTTGCTAAAGATCCAGATTATAAGGGATTAACACACCTAGATGTCAAATTTTTTGCCCGCCCAAGAACAGCAGAAGAATTTATCAATATAGCCAACACACCAGATGATTTTGGTGAAACAGGAACTTACACAGAAACAGGTGCAGGATCTGCTACCATCAACCATAAGGGAACTAATGTTACAATAGACAAGCAAGGCATCGACCGCTACGACCATTACAATCTTATTGGTGACTTTAGCCTAAACCTTGACGACACTAGATACTATGATCAAGAATTCAAAGATGAAAAAGGAAATAAAATTGATCCAAACGATTCTACAAGTGTAGGTCCTGGGAAAAAAGCTACTATAAAAATTTTAGATCCAAGTACACCTGGTGGAACTCAAAAAACTGGTGCAGAAATGGATGCTGCATATAAAGCAGGAGAAGCCACAGGAAAACTTAAGGAAGAATACCTTATAGCAGCAAATAAAAAAATCGCAAGAGAATTAGGAATATCTTACGATGAATTGATGAAGGAAGAAAACAAGGACAAGAGATGGGTTATTGATGGTAAGTCTGACAATATATCATATTTTGACATAACTGCGCCAAAAAATGCCAAAGCTGGAGATACCATAGCCCTACCTGTTGAATATACCTATACAAATGGCTCAACAGATACACGCTGGTTCCACTTTGTTGTTCAGGAATCAACATTAAACAAACCAGAGTATGAGGCTAAAGTAAATTTCCCATCAGAAGAACAGACCTCACTACCAGTGATTTCTGAAGATGAAAAGAAGCTAAGCCCTTCAAGTTACTCTATAAAAGATGGTTTTGATTATAAGGACGACCACGGCAATGAATGGACTGTTTCTATTGATGAAAAAACTGGCCAAGTAACTGCCAAGCCAAAAGAAGACGGTAACTTTAATGGTGGAGAAAAGCTTTTTGTCCCAGTAGTTGCCCATTATAATGATCCAAAACAACCAGATGAGGACATCACCGACGAAACATTTGCTGAATTTATCATTAAAGAAAGAGCCAATATGACTCCTCGCTACAATGCAAAAGCAGGTAAGGCAGGAGATGTGCTTTCTTCTGATGTTATTCTAAACGATGAAGATACTTTTAACAGAAGACCAACTAAATTTACCCTTAATACCAATGCCTACACAGATGATAAAGGCAATATTTGGCAAGTTTCAATAGATGAAAACACAGGTAAAGTGACAGCAACTGTTCCAGATGGGGAAAATATTGACGGAGCTTTATTAAACGTACCTGTAACTGCTCATTATTATGATGGAGCTACAGAAAAAGGCACAAGGGTAACAGAAGTACAATTTATAGCTTCAGGTACAAAAAATACCATTGTTCATGAGCAAGAAATTCCATTTGAAACAAAAGTCGAAGTTGTAGAGGACCTAGCAAAGGGCGAGTGGAGATACAAAAAAGTTAACGGTGTTGAGCTTAAAGGTAAGGCTGGAAGCAAAAAAACCACCTATACTATAAGGGACTCAAAGATTGTAGATACCAAAGAAGATACAATTGATCCAGAAGATGCTGTTATCGAAGTTGGTAGCAAAGACTTTGTAGATGAGTTTAAACACGTTGAAGAATTACCATTTGGATATACAGTCAGAGAAGTCGACACCCTTAAAAAAGGTGAATACGAAATTGTAAAACAAGGTAAGGTTGGAACTAAAACTACAACATGGAAGATTGTAAACTCTAAAGTTGATGGCGAACCTACTGTAACAGAAGTCCCAGCAGAAGATGCAATAATCAATGTTGGTAAGGGAACAAATAGCGGTACTCACGAAGTAACAGAAAAAGTTGAAGTACCATTTGAAACTATTATAGAATTTGATGACAGCCTAAAACCAGGTGAACAAAAAGTAACTCAAGAAGGACAACTTGGCGAAAAAACTAGAACAAATACCCTTACTATAGAAGATGGCCAAGTAACTAAAACTGAAGAAGGCGAATATACTCAAACAAAAGCACCTGTAAATAGAATCATCAAAGTAGGTAGAAATACTGAAGGTACCCACACCTACGAAGAAAAGATTCCATTCAAATACAACATCTCTTATGATCCAGAACTAAAATCTGGTGAATATGTAATAGATGTAGAAGGAAAAGAAGGAACAAAGAAAACTACTTGGACTATCAAAAACTCTGAAATAGTTGGAGAGCCAAGTGTAGAAACAACTAATCCAGTTGATGCTGTGATTAGAGTGGGACGAAAAGACTTTACAGGCGAATTTTCACACGAAGTAACAGAAAAAATTCCATTTACTGTAAGAGTTATTGAAGATGAAACTCTAGAAGCTGGTAAGAGTGAATTAGTAACTCAAGGTGTACCAGGCTCAAAAACAACTAAATATACTCAAGCTATTAAAAATGGCGAAGCTGATGGCGAACTAAAATCAGAAGAAACTTCAAAGACTGAACCTGTTGAACATGTAATCAAAGTAGGTACTAAACCTGCCCAAAACTCTGTTGGAGTAGAAAGTGATGTAAATGTTACTATTAAATATACCTTTGATCCTAACTTAGATGTTACAGAAGCTAGAACAGGTGAGTTCACTCCAGGTAAAGTCAAGACAGTTGTAACTAACAAATACAACCCTGAAACTGGAAAGATAGAATCTGTTGAAGAAACAGTCGTTACACCTCCTGTTCAAGAAATCATAGTCGGTACCAACAAATACACTGGTGAATTCAAGAACGAAATTAAGGAAGTAATTCCTTTTAAAACTGAAGTGATATTTGATGATACTCTCCCAGCTGGCACTATGAAGGTAGATAAACCAGGTAAGGTAGGAGAGCGTACAAAGGAATTTATTCAACACTTTGAAAATGGTGAACAGAAATCAACTGAAGAAAAACTTATATCTGAAACACCAGCGGAAGATAGGGTGGTTAGAGTGGGCTCTATGACCGACGGAACTCATCAACATAAGGAAGAAATTCCTTTTGAGTACACCGTTGAATATGATCCTGAATTAAAAGCAG
The DNA here is from genome assembly GCF_949769285.1 of Anaerococcus sp. Marseille-Q7828. Classification (NCBI taxonomy): domain Bacteria; kingdom Bacillati; phylum Bacillota; class Tissierellia; order Tissierellales; family Peptoniphilaceae; genus Anaerococcus; species Anaerococcus sp. Marseille-Q7828. The sequence goes on along the minus strand of NZ_OX458331.1, from coordinate 1,790,444 downwards.
GAGAATATAGAGAAGTAACTCCAGGTAAAGTAGGAGAAAGAATTACAACTTGGACAATTGTAAACTCTAAAGTCGTTGGAGAACCAAAAGTTGTAGAAACAAAACCAGTAAACGCAGTAATTAAAGTTGGTAAAAAAGACTTTACAGGAACTTTCGAAACTAAGAAGACAAGCCCTATTGAATTTGAAATAGAATATATTGTAGATAATTCTTTAGAACCAGGTACAACAGAAGTTATCCAAAAAGGTGAACTTGGAGAGGAAGAAACAACAGTAACTCACACAATTAAAAATGGAGAAGTTACAGACTCAAAAGAAGGAGACCCAGTACAAACTAAGGCTCCATCTAAGAGAATTGTAAAAGTAGGTGCTGCAAAATCTAATGGAACACATGAATATACCAACAAAATTCCATATGATGTAGAAGTTAGAGTAAATCCAAACCTTAAAAAGGGTGAGTATAAAGTTGTTCAAGAAGGTGTTGCTGGAGAAGAAAAATATACACTTACTATAGTAGACTCTAAGGTGACAAATACTTCTGAACCATCAATAATAAAAACACCAGTTAAAGAAATTATCGAAGTAGGTGATAAAGACTTTACTGGCACAGTTGAATATGTGGACAAAGACCCAGTTCCATTTGAAACTGAAATCATAGTTGATCCAAGCCTAGCTCCAAACCAAATCGTAGAAGACCAAAAGGGTGAGCTTGGTGAACAAGAAACTAAGATTACAAGAACAATTACAAATGGTGAAGCAGGCGAAGAAAACCGTGGAGAAACTAAAGTAACAAAAGATCCAGTTACTAGAAAGTTAAGAATAGGCTCTAAAACTAATGGCCAATACAAGGAAACAGAAACAATTCCATTTGAAGTTGAAGTTAGAAAAGACCCATCACTTAAAAAGGGTGAATGGAAGTACAACGAAGTTGGTGGAGTGCCACAAACTGGAGAAAGCGGCCTAAGAGAAAGAACTCTAACTATTGAAAATTCTCAAATAACAGAAACATCAGAATACAAAACAGTTAAAGAGCCTAAAAAGGCAGTTATCCTTGTAGGTGACGAGGACTTTACAGGTGAAGTAAAACACACTGAACACTTTGAAATTCCATTTGAAGTTGAAGTTAGATATAACAGTGAACTTCCAGCTGGAACTAGCAAAGAAATTCAAAAAGGTGTCCAAGGTTCCTATGATATAGAATTTAACCAAAAGATTAAAAATGGTGCACCAGATGGTGACTTGCTCAAAGTTGAATCCAATAGGGTAGAAGCTAAGAAGCACATTATCGAAGTAGGAACAAAGGTAGAAACTCCAGAAAACAACTATTCTAAAGATGTGGAAGTTGAAATCGAATATGTATACGATGATACAAAAGACAAAGGAGTAGTAGAAACTGGCGAGTTAACACCAGGTAAAGTAGAAACTAAGGTAGTTGATAAATACAACCCAGAAACAGGTAAGATAGAACAAACTACAGAACAAGTGGTAACGAAGGCTAAGCAAAAAGTTATTGTAGGTACAAAAGACTTCACAGGTAAATACGAATACAGCAAGACTTGCCCAATTCCATTTGAAGTAGAAATTATCGAGGATGACACCTTAGAAAAAGGTAAAAGTGAAGTAGAACAAAAAGGAATACCAGGTTCTAAGACTACAAAATATGAACAAAACATTAAAAATGGCAAGCCAGATGGTGAAGCTAAGAAAATTAGCGAAGAAGTAACTCTAGAGCCTAAGAAACACATAGTTCGTGTAGGTACAAAACCTACTGACTCTACTGAAGGTGAAACTACAAAGACTATCGAAAGAGAAATCCCTTATGAAACAAAGGTAATCTATGATGAAAATCTTGATGCTGGTAGCCAAGTAATTGAAAAAGAAGGTAAGCCAGGTAAGGAAAAAGTTACAATTACTCAAAAGATTAAGGACTCTAAGCCAGTAGGAGACCCAACAGAAACTACTAAAACTATAACCGAAAAAGAAGATAGGGTAGTAAGAATTGGTGTTAAACCTGTTGAGAAGACTGTTGAATTAGGTCACGACACTGAGTATAGACACAATCCAGAACTTAAAGAAGGCGAAACAAAAGTTATCGAAGAAGGTTCTAAGGGTTCTGTAAAATATACAACTACTTTCAACAAGGAAACAGGTAAACTTGAAGTCAAAGAAGAAAGAACTGAACCAAAGAATAAGGTTGTAGAGTATGGTTCTAAGACTGAAGGCGAATTCACATATGAAAGCGAACAAGCTTTTGATATCATCATCAGAGAAAATCCAAACCTTGAAGCTGGAAAGACTAATGTTATCCAAGAAGGTATTGTAGGAAAAACTGAAACTACTGTTAAGATTGAAAACAGCAAAGAAGTTGATAGGACTACTAAAACAATCACAGAAAAACAAGATAAGATTATAGAAATCGGAACTAAAAATGTCTGTGAAATCCCACCAGTAGATCCAGAAAATCCAGACAAACCAGGCGATAAGGATCCAGAAAACCCAGATAAACCAGGCGATAAGGATCCAGAAAACCCAGATAAACCAGGCGATAAGGATCCAGAAAACCCAGACAAACCAGGAGACAAGGATTCAGAAAACCCAGACAAACCAGGCGATAAGGATCCAGAAGAACCAGGTAAACCAGGTGACAAAGATCCTGAAAAGCCAGGAAAACCAGGTGAAGAAAAACCAGAAGAACCAAGCAAGCCAGGTGAAGACAAACCAAACGAACCAGGTAAACCAGGTGAAGACAAACCAAATGAACCAGGTAAACCAGGCGAAGAAAAACCAAATGAACCAGGTAAACCAGGCGAAGAAAAACCAAATGAACCAGGTAAACCAGGCGAAGAAAAGCCAAATGAACCAGGTAAACCAGGTGAAGAAAAACCAAACGAACCAGGTAAGCCAGGCGAGGAAAAACCGGAAGAACCAAGCAAGCCAGGTGAAGAAAAACCAAATAAACCAGGTAAGCCAAATACACCAGAAACAGAGAATCCAAAAGATCCAGAGAAACCAAACTATAATGGTGGCAACAATATAGTTAATAATCCGGGTAATAAATCTGATAATAATATAAAAGTAGAAACAAAAACTTTGAATAATCAAAAAACTCAAAAGGATTCAAGTTCAAAAGATGGCAACAAAACGTCTAACACGAACGTGAAAACAGGTGTAAGTGGTGCATTCAGTGTAGCATCAATATTAGCAGCAGCAAGTGCTGGATTATTTGCTAGTAAAAAGAAAAAAGAAGATGAATAATGGTTCATTTTAAAAAGTGGAGACTCTCTCCACTTTTTCTTTGCCCATTTTTATGACTGATAAGTTTTAGTATATCTTATGATATTTATAAGATTAAAAAGAGCTACCGTAATAATTGGTAGCTTCTTTGCTTATTTACTATATGATTTTGCTAGCTTGTAAAGAGTTTTTACATGGACTCCAGTACCACCTTTTTCGTTTAGTCCTTGAGACTTTGATAGGTAGGCTGTTCCTGCTATGTCTAGGTGAACCCATGGATAGTCTTCTACAAAGGCTCCTACGAATTGACCAGCTGTAATTGATCCTCCATATCTTCCACCAGAGTTTTTGATATCTGCTACTTCAGAATCGTTGTAAGTTCTTAGGAAGTCATCATTTGGCAATTGCCAGATTTTTTCGTCAGATTCTTTTGCAGCAGCCATAACTTTTTCAAAAGCTTCTTGGTTGTTGGTAACAGCACCGGTGTAGGTTTCTCCAAGGGCTACTAGAACTGCCCCAGTGAGGGTTGCAAGGTCTACAATAAGTTCTGGTTTGTATTCTGTTATGCCATAATTTACTGCATCAGCAAGGGTGATGCGACCCTCTGCATCGGTATTGTCTACTTCTATTGTCATGCCATTTCTTGCCTTTATAACATCACCAGGTTTGTAAGCCCCTCCAGAAATGCTATTTTCACAGGCTGCAACTAGGGCAACTACATTTACCTTTAGTTTATTTTTCGCTATAGCCTTCATAGCACCGATAACAGTAGCAGATCCACCCATATCAGAGTTCATAGTTTTCATTCCCTCGCTAGTTTTGATAGAGTATCCACCTGAGTCGTAGGTAAGGCCCTTTCCTACATATACTAGTGGTTCATTATCGCCGTGTAAGTATTCCATTACTATGAAACGAGGTTTGTTAGCTGATCCCTTGGCAACTTCAAGATAAGCTGTAAGACCCATATCACGGATTTGATCTTCTTCATAAATTTTTACATCAACACCAAGGTCACTAAGTTCATCATTGGCATATTTTGCTAGTGTTTCTGGATAGATGTCATTTGAACGTAGGTTAATGAGATCACGAGCTAAGAATTGACCACATAAAGTATCTAAAAGTTCGTTGACATCATTTTCGTAAGATTTTAAACCAACTGGTAAATTTATGCTTTCAAGATTATTTTCGCACTTTTGGCTCTTATAATGGTCAAAATTATATGTTGAAACTTGCAAAGCTTCTACAAGTCCAAGGACATAATATTTTTCCTCTAGGTTTAGGTCAGATTTTTCAAAAGAAATCTTATTGATATCCTTATCAGCCAAAAATCTTCCTAGTTTATAAACTGCTTCTTTGAATTTTTCTTTGCAAAATTTGTCTTTATCACCAAGACCTAAGAGAATTGTTTCTTCTCCAACAATAGGTAAAACTGAACCTTTTGATCCATCAAAAAATGGATTGTTGGATTCATTCTCAAAGACAAATTTTACTAAATTGTTTTTACTATCATTAAAAATAAATTTCATATACACTCCTTTTATATTATTATAGTACATGTGAGGAAGTTTTGCATTTATAATCAATAGAATAAAAATAGATAGGGTATCATATATTATAAGATGGAGGTAATACTATGAAATTAATTTGTTATAAAAGATGTACAACCTGTAAGGGTGTTGAAAAAATGCTAGAAGAAAAAAATATTTCCTATGACTATAGAGATATCAAGGAAGATAATCCAACAGCAGCTGAGCTAAAAGAATGGCACGAAAAGACTGGACTTCCAATCAAGAGATTTTTCAATACTTCTGGCAAAATCTACAGGGAAGAAAATATAAAAGATAAATTGCCAAACCTTACAAATGACCAGGCTTACGAACTTCTTTCTAAAGACGGCATGCTTGTGAAAAGACCTATTTTATTTACAGATGATGGGGAAATTTATGTAGGCCCTGATGTAAAAAAATACATCGAAGCCTTGTAGGAGATGAGATGACTTATACTCTTAGAGGTATGGATAAAATGGATGATAAAGCTCGCATGGTCGAGCTTTTAAATTTTGTCAAAATACAAGTTGAAGATGAAAAAGATCCACTAGCACTTATGAGCAATATTTCTGCCTTTATAATGTCTTGTACTAGGGATCTCAACTGGGCAGGATTTTATTTGCTAAAAGATGGGGAATTGGTCTTAGGACCCTTTCAAGGATTGCCTGCTTGCACCAGGTTAAGCCTAGATAAGGGAGTATGTGCCAAGGCCTTTAATGATAAGAAAATCACAAAAGTAGATGATGTCCACGAATTTGCCGACCACATAGCTTGTGATAGTGCATCAGAAAGTGAGCTTGTCATACCCTTATTTAGAGATGGTAAAGTTTATGGAGTCCTAGATTTAGATAGCCCAAGCAAAAATCGCTTCACTGAACTAGAAATAGAAACTTTTGATAAGCTAGCTAGGTTAATAGAAAAATATTTATAGTCTTTTTATGGTATTTTAATTCATTTTATGATATAATTATTCATTATGAAAGAAGGATACTATGAAAAAGACATTAAACTTTAAACAGATCCTACTTATAGGATCGCTTTTATTTGGACTATTTTTTGGAGCAGGAAACTTGATATTCCCACTTAAAATGGGCCAAGATGCCGGATCTAATATAGGCCCTGTTACTTTAGGATTTTTGTTATCTGGGGTAGGACTTCCTATATTGGGTGTTGTTGCTGCAGCCATGTCTGATAGCCAGTCACTTTTTGACATAGCAGTGCCTGCAGGTAAGAAATTCGCATACTTTTTTACAATTTTACTATACTTAACCATTGGACCAGGATTTGCTATTCCACGTACATCCACAGTTTCCTATGAGGTATCATTTGGATCATTTTCCATAAACCAAAGCTTGGGGTTATTTATCTTTTCATTGATATTTTTTGCCCTAGCCTTAGGCTTTGCTCTAAATAAGGGAAAACTTATCGATACTATAGGAAAATATTTGACACCTATTTTTCTCGTATTGTTAGGTGTAATAGTGTTACTAGGGATATTTAAACCTATGGGGCCAGTTGGGGCAATTGAGCCTACTAACAATTATCTAAGTTCTCCATTTTTAAAGGGAGTAATTGATGGTTACAATACCTTAGATGCTCCAGCATCTCTTGCTTTTGCTGTTATAATTATAGGAGCTATCAAGTCTTTTGGACTAAAAGATCCACAAAATATAGCCAAGCAAACACTAAAGGCAGGACTTGTATGCCTATTAGCCATGGGCCTTGTTTATGTATCATTGGCTTTGCTCGGCGCTAGTTCAACAAATATAATGGAGCCTGCAGCAAACGGAGCTATAATCCTTGCTGAGATAAGCAAGTACTATCTAGGAGATATAGGCCATATCCTACTTTCCTCGATTGTTATCGTTGCTTGCCTTAAGACATCAATAGGGTTAATATCAGCTTGTTCAGAAATGTTTAGCGAAATGCTTAGCTTTGAGATATCTTATGAAAAGTACTGCTATATATTTGCAATTATCTCATTTGCTATTGCAAACCTTGGACTTGAAACGATAATAAGCTTATCACTACCTGTCTTGCTATTTTTGTACCCACTATCCATAGTTTTGATAATTTTATCAATGCTATCAGTAAAAATAGGCAAAAATGAGACGATTTACAAATGGACAATAGGATTTACAGCCTTTGCGGCAATTTTTGACTTGCTAAAGGCAAGCCCATTTGCAAAATCCGATTTGGTTGTAAATATCCTAAAGTTTCCAGAAAATTTTCTTCCTGGCTTTGACCTAGGATTTGCATGGATAATACCAGCAGCTATAGGATTTGCAATAGGAATAATCATTGATAAATCAAAGAAAAATAGTAAGATAAGTAAGACTACTGGCGAGTAAAATTGCCAGTTTTTTTAAGGAGAATTTTATGAGATTGAGATTTAAACCAAATGCAATTCCTGAGATGAAGGAAAATGACAAGATATATTTTTATCCCAAAGATATGAGGGGAAAATGGGCAAGTGTTTTTGCCAACGATAACCCTATCTATCTAGAAATTGGAGCTGGGAAAGGAGATTTTATCATAGAAATGGCAAAAAGATATCCAGATATCAATTTTATTGCCCTTGAGATGAATACAAATGCCTTTGTAATTGCCAGCAGGAAAATTGAAGAAGAAGGTCTAACAAATGTGATAGGCTTAGTCGACTATGCAGAAGACTTGGAAGAAGCTTTTGATGAGGGTGAAATTGACCGTATTTACATTAACTTTTCGACACCTTGGCCAAAGACTAGGCACCACAAGAGAAGACTAAGCCATCCTAGGTTTTTGGAGATATATAAAAAAATTATGGTTCCTTGTGGCATAGTTGAACAAAAAACTGATGATAGACCTTTTTTTGACGATTCACTAAAATATTTTGAAGATTTTGATATGGAAATATTGGATTATAACCATGATCTTGCCGAAGAAGATTCTATCGTGACAGAATACGAAAGAAAGTGGAGGGAAAGAGGTATTCCAATTAATTATGCAAAGGCAAAATTTAAGAATTAATAAAATAAAATTTGATTTCTTGAAAAATATAGTATATTATATTTGAAATATGAAAAAAGGAATGATGATAAATGAATAAAAAAGAAAAAAGAGGACTCAAACAAGGTCTGATATCTAGTTTGATAATTACCATTATTTTGATAGGCGGCAGCATCTATGTCAAAAATAACTTTGTTCCCAAGGAAGAAACCCTTATTAGTTCCGAAACAGTTGAATCTTCGCTCAAAGAAGCTAAGGAGCTAACCACTCTCAAATACCACTACAAAAATATAGCGTCTTTTGAAAATAGCCAAGAATTTCAAGGTTTCAAATTACCATTTACTACAAAAAGATTTTTGTATACTTACGCGGGCGTCATTCACGCTGGCGTGGACCTAGATAAGGCAAAGGTGGATGTTAATAACGAAGATAAAACAGTTAGCGTCACTTTACCAAAATCCAAGATTTTAAGTCACGATATTGACGAGAAGTCTGTAATGTTCTACGATGAGAAGAATTCGATTTTTAATCCCTTAGAGCTTGAAGATTATTCTAATTTTAGAAAAGAAGAAGAAGCAAAGGTAGAAAAAGAAGCGGTAGACAAAGGTTTATTGACCGAAGCTGATGAACAAAGCAAAAAAGCTGTAGAAGATATTTTAAAAATCAACCCAGAAATAGCAGAACATTATACAATAAATGTAAAATAGGGCTTAAGCATTTTCTTAAGCCTTATTTTTGTGTCAAATTATAGATAAGTGTGACAAGGGGATACAAAATTATCTGATGGGCTAGGTAAATTTCCATAGAATGACGGCCGATTTTTGCTAAGAATGAGTCATTAGTTTTTGAAGATTTGTCTTTGATATTTACAAATTTTCCTAGTAAGTATCCTCCTATAAATATAAAAAGCCAAGGGATTATAGGAAAATAATCACTAGAAGCAAAAGATTCTCCAGGAAAACCTAGGATAAATAAGTTTTTGTCATATAAATTTTTGAATATACCATACAAGGACCCTCTCGGTACATTGTAAGTTATGATAAATAATAAGAAAAATACAAAAAATAACTTATCATTTATCTTAAGATATTTTTGCAAAAGTCCTGTTATTATCATGGCAGCTCCAAGTCCATTTAAAACTCCCCAAATTATTGACTGTTCGGGAGCAAATAGGTAGGTTACAAGACTTATGGCAAGGCCGATGAGTGATGTGATAATACCCCTTTTGATATTTTTACTGGCATTTAAAAAATTGGATGTTAGGCCAGAAATAGTAAAAAAAGATGTGGCTATTGATAGCTGCCAAATCTTATTTAAAAGTGTCCCGTCATACCAAGAAACTTGCCAGTAGTAGTCGATGTTATACATAAGGTGGAATAATACCATAGAAATTATGGTAAATCCACGGAATTTGTCTATAAAATAATTTCTCTTCATACTTATATTATAACACTGTTTTATTAATAGTTTAGTTTAAAATCTTAATTAAAAAAGGAGTATATGTAGCTTATTTTTTAAGTTATTTTAGGTTCAATTAAGACAAAAAGAGACCTGCGTTTGAGCAGGTCTTAGCTTTATTTTGAAAGTTCTTCTACAAAAGTTTTGATTTGAACTGGCAAGTCTTTTGGTGTTCTTGCTGTTATAATTTTTTGATCAACTACAGTTTCTTCGTCAACCCAGTTTGCACCAGCATTTTTCACATCAGTGCTGATAGTTTTTACTGATGTTGCCTTTACACCTTCTAGGATGTCTGCTTCTACTAGGACCCATGGACCGTGGCATACAGCTCCAACAACTTTACCAGCTTCATGCATTTCTTTTACAAATTTAACTGTAGCTTCACATTTTCTCATAGCATCTGGAGAATATCCACCTGGAATATATACACCGTCGTAGTCGCTTGCTTTTACATCTTTACTAGCTAGGTCAGATTTTACTTTTAATCCACCAGATTTGCCGACATATTCCGTATCTTTTTCTGTACCTACTAGGTCCACTTCAAAATCTTCTCTAAATCTATGGTAAGGATAAAGTAATTCACTTTCTTCAAAATTATTTTCAATTAGCACTGCTATTTTTTTCATTAATATCTCCTTTGTATCTTACATCGAGTCCTTATATATTTACCCTAATTATTGATTTTTAATATCTAGGTAGAAAGGAGACGGCTCGACCTTGATTCCAAAGCGTTTTTTGAGGCTTATTAGGTGGAGATTTTCCCTAGCCCTGGTCATAGCTACATAAAAAACTCTACGTTCTTCTTCTAGTTCGTTTTCCTTATCATCTTGGTCAACTATCATTGGAAACTCATTTTTGACTAGGTCTACGACAAAAACATTGTCGTACTCCAGCCCCTTGGACTTGTGGATGGTTGAAAGGATTAGATTAGAATTTTTATTTCTGTTGACATAATTCTTGTAGGTCTCAATTCTTTCGTAAAATTCATCTATAGTTTTTAGCCCCTTAGTAAAATTAATAATACTTTCAAGGTATAAGTCCTTGTTGAAAATTACTTCATTGTATTTTGATGAGAACATTTTGATGTAGTCTTTGTAACCCATATAGGAATAAATATAGGAGATCTTGCGATCTATAGTAAACTTTTTTATGTGCTTTATCTGTTTTTCCTTATCCATGAGATTGTAGGCTTTCTCATCATCTATAGTTTCATAGAGATAGTCAAATATGCTGGAGTTAATTGGTTTATATTCGAGTTGTGCGACCTCTTCTTTACTTAGGTAAGTTTTTATCTTGTAATAAATATCAGAAAAAACTTCTACATCGTCTGGATTTTCTGAGAAATAAATTATTTTTTCCATATCTTTGATGACTATAGAGTCAAAGAAATCATAGGATCCACTATTTATAGCAAATTTGATCTTATCTTCCATGAGAAAACTCACTAGATTTAGGGAGGAGATGTTGTTCCTATATAAAATCGCATTTGTTTTACCATCTTCTATGTGATTTATTATGTATTTGTAGGCATCATATGAATCTTTTCTGCAGACTAGATTTACCTTGTTTCTTGGAGGATTATTGGTAAATATTTCTTTTTCGTACCTATTTTTATTTTGCTTTATAAAGCTATCGCTCACATTGACAATTTGAGTAGAGGACCTGTGATTTTCATTCATTGTAATAATCTTTGCATCTTTAAAAACATTTGTAAAGTTTAATAGGTACTCTGGATTGGCAGCCCTAAAACCGTAAATGGACTGGTCATCATCAGCTACTACCATGAGATTATTTTCTGGGTAGACTATTTTTTCAAGGATTTTAAATTGCAATAGAGAAGTATCTTGCCCCTCGTCTAGTTGTATGTACTTGTATTTGTTCTTAACAGATTTTAATAAGTGTGAATCTTCGGATAGGAGCTTGTAAGCTAAAGTCTGCATATCGTCAAAGTCAATATAAAAATTTTCTTTTTTGAAGTTTTCATATATCCTATAAATCTTTTCTATATTTTTGATATCAGATTTTTTAAGATAGGATATGTCAGATAGGGAATTTCTCATGTAACCCACGTAGGAAAAAAAGTTTTTTAGGTCTTCATTGCTCATAGTGCGATTATTTATGTCAAAATATATTTTTTGTATGAGATTGTACTTGTTGTAGGAATCATCACTTTCCAAGATTTTAAGCTTGCGATTTTGCCTTTTGTAATAATTTCTAATCACTAGGTAGCAAAAAGCATGGATTGTCATAAAATTCGTTTTGTAGTCTATGGCTTCTTTTCTTTCAAATCTTTTTTTCATATCCATAGCCTGAGTCCTCGAAAAAGTTAGAGATAGGATTTTTTCAGGATTAATTTCCTTTGAAAGCTCATCAATTCGCTCTAATAGCATGGTTGTCTTTCCTGCTCCAGGTACTGCTAGGACCATACAAGGGCCAATTTTATGATTTTTTGCTAGTATTTGTTTGTCTGTTAGTTTCATAGAATTATCATACCATATAAAAATTTATAGAAATATGGTAAAATAATATTAAATACATATATGGGGGATAAAATGCTAACAACAAATTTTCTAAAATCTAGAACTTCAACTAGAGATTATAAAGATACAAAATTAGATGAAGGAACATTAAAGAAAGTATATGCCATAGTAGATGAAGAAGCAGAAAAACTAGGCAAAGAAAGTCTAAGCTTCTTACTAAATACTGATGGTGATTCAGTTTACAATGCTCTTAATGGAGTGGCAGGTTATAGCGGAGTAATGATCAAAGCACCTGCTTATATAGCTCTTGATGCAAAAAACAATGATCCATCAACACTTGTTAAGGGTGCTTATGGACTTGAAGAAATAATTACTAAACTAAATGAAATTGGCCTAGGAAATTGCTGGATAACACTTGATGGAGTAGAAGATACAGTAAAACAATCAGCCTTCAATTATTCAGAAGGAAAGATTAACATATTACTAGCTATCGGTTATCCACTTAGCGATGAAGTTCGTACTCACAAATACGATGACAGAATTGCTACAGAAGATTTAGTTTTCTTAGGTGATTTTGACACACCAGCTACAGATGAAGACTTAGAACAAAGAGGCCTAAATGATATATTTGACTATGCCAAATTTGCTCCATCAGCTCAAAACAAGCAAGAGTGGAGATTTGTAATAGTAGATGATGAGATAAATCTATATATAGAAGACTACCAAGGAGATGTAAATTTAATAGATGCAGGTATAATAATGTATTATATTGATGAACTTGGTAAATCTTTAGCAATGACAAGTGGCTGGGATATAAATCCAAAGATTGAATCCGAGAAATACACTTATATTGCAACAAAGAAAATGTAAGATTAAGCGGCCTCGGTCGCTTTATTTTATTGAGAGGTTAGAATGATAAGATTATATACAGAAAAAGATTTTGAAAAGATGAGAAAGGCAGCAGAAATATTATGCCAAACTCATCTAGCACTTAGAGAAGTTATAAGGCCAGGAATGACTACAAAGTCCTTAGATGACTTTGCCCACAAATTTATAGTTGATCACAAAAAAGCAGTACCAGCTCAACTTGGTTATAGTGGTTTTCCATATACACTTTGCATATCAGTAAATGATGAGATATGTCACGGTTTTCCAAGCGATTATGTTCTCAAAGAGGGGGATATAGTTTCAATTGACAACGTAATTGACCTTGATGGGGGACTAGCTGATTCTTGCTGGTCTTACAAAGTTGGTGAATTGGCTGACAGGGATCAAAAGCTAATGGATGTGACACTAGAAGCCCTAAATCGTGGGGTAAAGGCAGCAGTTGTTGGCAATAGGATTGGTGATATTGGCCATGCTATCCAAGAATACTGCGAAGTAGAAAATGATTTTTCAGTTATACGTGATTTTATAGGCCACGGTATAGGCAAAGAAATGCACGAAGACCCACAAGTGCCTCATTATGGCAAAGCTCATAGGGGTCCACGTATACAAACTGGCATGGTCTTTACTATAGAACCTATGATAGCTAGCGGCAATTGGCCAATGGAACTAGAAGACAATGGATGGGTTGCCAAGACTCGTGATGGATCAAATGTTTGCCAATTTGAACACCAACTAATAATTCACGAAGATGGTCCTGAGGTAATCACCGACCAGAGCAAATATTCATTGACTGAAGAAGATAAAGACTTTATAAAATCTTATAAATTTTAATAGGTGTGGTCTATGGACTTAATAAATACACCCAGTCAGAAGAATAAAGAATTTTTTGAAAATTTATATTTTTCTGCTTTCCCAGGAGATGAACGCATTGATACTTCTGATCTCTATGACCTATATAATAAGGGTTTGATAGAAATAGACCTTATCAATCATAATGATAAAAATATTGGTTTTGCAGTAATTTACCTAAATGAAAATATTCACTTGCTTTCGTACTTTGCCATTGACCCTAGATTAAGAGGTATGGGCTATGGAAGTAAGTCCTTAAAGTTACTAAAGGAAAAATATGATGATTTGATGATTGAAATCGAGTCAACTAAGTTTAAGGATGCAGATGACTATAGTTTGAGAAATAGGAGAAAGGCCTTTTATATCAGAAATGGCTTCAAAATTCTTGATGCTGAAGTAGACTATTTTGGCATAGAGATGGAACTTATGGCTACTACAAAAGATGCTGGTATAGACGAGTATATGGAAACTTATTTAAATATCTTTGATGATGATTTTGTCAATGACAATATAAAACTTTTGAATATGTAAAAGCCCTAAAGTTAAAAACTTTAAGGCTTTTTTTCTTTGTCTTTTTAAAAGGATATTTACCTCATACTTATATAATAATATAAGATAGACTTATTATACACAAAAAAAGAAGAATGAACTTAATTGTCCAATTCTTCTAGTGAAATTTGGTTTTTGGTTTTTTCTCTTTCGCTCATTTTTTGGTTGTAACATTCTCTGCAAAGAGGTTCATACTTATCTTTAGATCCTATTTGAATCCTAGATTCATCAGCAGATTTCCTATAAGAAGCCCAGGCATCTTCACCGCATGATGCACAGATGGCGTGGTGTTTGGTTAGCTCATCTGCTATAGGCATGATTTCTTTTATGATTTCAAATGGCCTAGTCTTAAAGTCCATATCAAGTCCTGATACAACTATGGTTATATTTTTCTCCATTAGCTTATTAAAAATATCTATGACTTCTGTTGGATCATTTGGAAAAAATTGAACTTCATCTATGCCAATTGCATCAAGTTCATGGTTGGTTGCATAGTCTAAAATATCATTTAAGTCTTCGACTTTTATTGCATCTAGTTCTAGATTATCATGACTAACTATCTTTCTTTCATCATCCCTGTCATCAACTGCTGGTTTAAAGGCAGCTATTTTGTAATTTGCAATCTTCATCCTATAAAGCTCGCGCCATAGTGAAGTGGTTTTGCCTGAGAACATTGAACCGGTATGAACTATTAGTTTTCCTTGTTTCTTCATTTCATATCCTAAACATTAAATCGGAAGTTTACTACATCGCCGTCTTTCATGATGTAATCCTTGCCTTCCATCCTCAATAGACCTTTTTCCTTGGCGTTTAGCAGGGAACCAGAGTCTACTAATTCATCATATGATACGATTTCTGCTTTAATAAAACCTCTAGAAATATCCGAGTGGATTTTACCTGCTGCATCAACTGCCTTTGTACCATTTTTTATAGTCCAAGCCCTAGTTTCCATTTCACCTGTTGTCAAAAATGATATAAGGTTTAGAGTTCTATAAGAATCACGTATTACCTTATCAAGACCAGATTCTTCAAGACCAATCATTTCTAGGAAGTCTTTTTTTTCTTCTTCTGATTCTAGCTCAGAAATTTCATACTCGATTTTGGCAGATACTATGGTTACTTCTGCATTTTCTCCCTTGGCAAGGTCGCGAACCTTCTCTACATAAGGGTTGGACTTGCCGTCATCTGCAGCGTCTTCTTCGTTGACATTGCAAACATATATTATTGGCTTATTTGACAAAAGTTGGTAGGCCTTGAGAAGTTTTTTCTCATCATCAGTTAAGCTCAATGTTCTAGCTGACTTTCCTTCTTCTAGGACCCTATGAACTTTTTCTAAGACTTCAACTTCTCTAGCAACTTCTTTGTCATTTCTGGCTACTTTTCTACGTTTTTCTAGGACCTTATCTACCATTTCAAAGTCAGCATAGATAAGCTCTAGATTTATGGTTTCTATATCACGGATTGGGTCAACAGATCCATCAACGTGGGTCACATTTGGATCATCAAAACATCTTAATACTTCTACAATAGCATCTGTTTCTCTGATATTTGACAAGAATTGATTGCCAAGTCCTTCTCCCTTGCTAGCACCTCTTACAAGTCCTGCTATATCATAAAATTCTATGACAGCTGGCACGATTTTTTTTGAATTGCTCATATCGGACAAAACTTCAAGTCTTGGGTCTGGGACATTTACAAGGCCAACATTTGGATCTATAGTTGCAAAAGGATAGTTTGCAACCAAAGCTCCCGCCTTGGTAATAGCATTAAATAAAGTTGATTTTCCAACGTTTGGCAAACCTACGATTCCAAGTTTCATATACTAAATCACCTCAATTTTCTTATTTACACGATGTTAATATTATAATTGATTTGTGGCAAAAATCAATCACTTGTAAGCTAGGAAATGGTGGTCATATTAAGTATAGTTATCCTATAAACAAGTTTATATGAGAGATATATAAACTTTAAGATAAGGAGTTTAAAGGAGTATTTATGGATATCAACCAACGCATAGAATCTTTAAGAAAATTGATGAATGATAGAAAAATAGAAGCTTACATTATACCAACTTCTGACCCTCACCAATCAGAATATTTGGGCGATTCATACAAGGATAGGGAATTTATATCCGGATTTACCGGATCTGCTGGAACTGCAGTAGTTACAACCGATGAGGCAAAACTTTGGACAGACTCTAGATATTTCTTGCAAGCTGACAAAGAATTAGCCAATAGTGAATTTGAACTTATGAAAATTGCTGATGACAACTATCCAACTATTGAAGAATATTTGGACGAAGTAGTTAGTGAATTTGGCAAAATAGCCTTTAATGGAAATGTGTTTTCTGTCAAAGAATACAAAAAGCTAAGCGAATCAATGGGCTCTAGGACCTTGGTTTCTGATGTGGACTACATATCAAAACTATGGAATGATAGGCCTGCTTTGCCAGAAGATAAAGTTTGGTTACTAGATGAAAAGTACGCTGGTGAAAGTGCAGAGTCAAAGATATCTAGAATTCGTGATGTCATGGATGCAAATGGCTATGACTACTACTTTATTGGTGCCGTTGAGGATATTTGCTGGCTATTAAACATCAGGGGCAATGATATAGACTACAATCCTGTTGTTTTATCATATTGTTTGATTAGCAAAGACAGGGTTTACCTATGCATAGATGAAAACAAGCTTGATGATGAAGTTAAGGCTTATCTTGATGAAAATAATATAAAAATCCATTCATACGATTATATTTTCACATTACTAAAAAATATTCCAGGTAAAAATAGAATTTTCCTAGATCCGGAAAGATGTAATGTAGCTATATACGATGCTATTAATTCTAATGTAAAGATTTCTACTGGCACAAATATTACTGAAAATATGAAGGCCATTAAAAACGAAACAGAGATAAAAAATACAAAAGAAGCTTACATTATCGATGGAGTTACTTTGGTTAAATTCTTTAACTGGTTAGAAGTTGGAGCAAGCACTGGCACATTAAATGAATATGTGGCTAGCAAGAAACTTCATGAATTAAGAAGTGAAAATGAAACTTTCATCGAGGATTCTTTTGAAGCTATAGTTGGATTTAAGGATAATGCTGCAATTGTCCACTATGAACCATCAAATATTGGGTCAAAGACAATCACAAAAGAAGGACTAATATTAATAGACTCAGGTGCTCATTATCTTGAGGGAACTACTGATATTACAAGAACTATAGCCTTAGGTAACTTAAAAGAAGATGAAAAAATTGACTATACCTTGGTATTAAAATCTCATATAGCAGTATTTTTAACTAAATTTAAAAATAAAACCACTGGTCAAAGGCTTGATGCTATTGCAAAATATCCTCTTTGGAAGGCTGGCAAGGACTTCTTCCACGGAACTGGACACGGTGTAGGATACCTACTAACTGTACATGAGGGACCACAAAGAATTGCCCAAGGCTCTGACATTGAGTTTAAAGAAAATATGTTCACTTCTGTTGAACCAGGCCTATATATTGCAAACAGCCACGGTATCAGAATCGAAAACCAAGCAGTAGTTAAAAAAGCATTCGAAAATGAATTTGGCAAATTCTTAGAATTTGAAAACCTAACCTATGTACCTATAGATACCAGACCAATCAAAACAGAAATGTTAACAAATGAAGAAATTGATTGGATCAATGACTACAACAAGAAATGCCAAGAAGTTTTAAGCCCACACCTAGAAGGATCTGACCTAGAATACTTGAAAGAAAGTTGCAAAGAAATTTGACAAACAAACAAGTTAAGGACAAGTTAAAAGAACTTCCAGACCTACCTGGCGTCTATATAATGAGGGATAAGGATGATGAAATCATCTATGTAGGTAAAGCCATATCGCTTAAAAAAAGAGTTCGCCAATACTTTGATAATAATAAAAACAAGGGGGCCAAGGTCCTTGCCATGGTCTCCCATATTGACCATTTTGAATATATCATAGTGGAAAATGAAGTGGAGGCTCTTGTTTTAGAGTCAAACTTAATAAAGAAAAATAGGCCAAAATACAACATTGTCCTTAGGGATGATAAGCAATATCCATATATCAAAATTACCAATGAGAAATTCCCGAGGATACAAAAGGTAAGGCAGATATACAATGACAAGGCCCTATATTTCGGACCATATCCAGACGCCTATGCAGTAAATGATGCCATAGACTTATTTCACTTGTATTACCCATTTAGGACATGCAACCTAGACTTTGATAAGGGTCAGACCTTGCCAAGACCATGCTTAAATTACTTTATCAAAAAGTGTAATGCTCCCTGTATCAAAAATGAAGATGAAACTAGATACATGGATGCAATTACTGATGTTAGGTCATTTTTGGAAAATAAATCATCTAAGATTGCTGATTGGGTTTTAGCTAGGATGAATGAAGAAAGTTCAAAGCTAAATTTTGAAATGGCAAGTATGTACAGGGACTATTACAGAGCCTTATCTGTAATATCTGAAAGGCAAAATGTAACAGACCAGTCAGCCGAAGATATGGATATAATTGCTATGAGCAAGGGTACTGCAGCCATAGTAATGCAAGTGTTCTTGATGAGAAAGGGAAAAATTGTCGATAGGCAACACTTTATAATCAAAAATGATTACAAGGAAAATGATGATGAAATTTATTCATCATTTTTGAAACAATTTTACCTTGATATAATGTATGTACCAAAAGAAATCCTTATAGAAGTAGAACCAAATGATTTGCCAACTATCAATGAATTTTTGAATCAAAAAAAGGGAAGAAAAGTATATATACACAAGCCAAAACTTGGTAAGAAAAAAGATTTGCTAAATATGGCTTTGAATAATGCTAACGATATGCGTATCAAATATGAAAAGCGCATAGAAAAAAAGGAAAGAAAGAAATCTGCTGGCCTAAAGCAGCTTAAAGAAATCCTTGCTATAGATGATATCTATAGGATAGAAGCTTATGATATATCAAATACTTCTGGAGTCCAATCTGTAGGATCTATGGTTGTTTTTGAAGATGGCATAGCCAATCCGAAAGAATACAGGAAGTTTAAGATAAAAACTATAGAAGGCCCAGATGACTATGGTTCACTTAGGGAAGTAATTGATAGACGCCTCAAAAACGGCCTAAAAGAAATTGAAAATGACAACACCAACACAGGATTTGGAAAGATGCCAGATCTGATTTTGATGGATGGGGGCAAGGGTCAAGTTTCTGCTGCAAAGGAAATATTAGAAAAGTATGGACTTAGTATTAACATTGCAGGTCTTGTAAAAGACGACAAGCATACAACTCGTGCTATAATCTATGAGGGTAAGGAGATTTATATAAATAGGTGTGATCCTGTTTATAAGTTGATTTATGAAATCCAAGAAGAAGCTCACCGTTTTGCTATAAACTACCATAGGAAACTTATGCAAAACACTATGAAAAAAAGCGAGCTTGATAATATAAAAGGTGTTGGAGAAAAGACTCGAGCAAATTTATATAAGCACTTCAAATCCATATCCAATATCAAAAAAGCTAGTGTAGAAGAACTTATGGAAGTTCCTTTAGTTGGAAAGACTCAAGCCTTGGAAATTTACAAATATTTTAGGCTAAAAGGTTAGTAATAGGAGATGTTTTGACAGATAATAATTTAAATGAATACACCAACAGTAGTTTTGACAAAGTGGCAGAAGAGTTCGATGATAGCAAAGTCATAGTAAAAGAACTTATAAATGCCAACGAAGAGCGAAGTGTCAAACTTCACAGCATTGTAGAAAGCTTGGGCCTTGAAATTGTCCACCAGTCTTCTGATTACTATGATATATCCCTATCAAGTGCTGATGTAAATAGACCTGGTCTGCAATTAACAGGATATCTTGTAGAGTTTCCATATAAGAGGCTTCAAATAATTGGTTCTGTAGAATATACCTACCTAACCAGTCTTGATAGCAAGCTCCAATATGAGAGATTTAGGGGGATTTTATCTTATAAAATACCTGCTTGCATTTTTTCCTATAATGCAGACATTCATCCAGACATCTTGGATTTGGCTGATTATTATGACAAGACAGTCTTAAGATCTCCAGCTAAAACTACCAAATTGATTTCTGATTTGTCAGATGAGCTAGAGTACCAATTATCTCCAAGAAGCAATGTCCATGGGGAGCTTCTGGAAGTATTTGGTATTGGAGTACTTATAATGGGCAAATCGTCAGTTGGTAAGTCAGAAACAGCCCTTGATTTGATAAATAGGGGCCACAGGCTTGTTGCTGATGATATGGTTGATATAGTAGCGACAGATAATAAGCTTATGGGTTCAGCACCTGATAATATCCGCCATTATATGGAAATTCGTGGACTTGGCATTGTAAATGTGAGGCGCTTGTATGGTACAGGTTCTGTAAAAAAAGTTACCCAAATTGAACTAGTCATAGAACTAGAACAGTGGAAAGAAGACTATGAGTATGATAGGTTGGGTCTTGACGAAAATTATATAAAAATGTTAGATGTCAAAATTCCACACCTAGTTGTTCCTGTTAGAGCAGGTAGGAACCTTGCCATGATTGTAGAGGTTGCTTGTATGAACCAAAGAGAGAAAAATTTTGGATACAATGCAGCAAGGGCTATGACAAATAATATATTTCACAAAGAATTAGTTGATGAGAGCGACGATTTGGTCTAAATTGTCGCTTTTTTGAAGCTTATTTCTAAGAAATGTAAATTCTTGTTTTTGATAAACTGTTGACATTTGAGATAAATATCATTATACTTAAAGTAGTGTTAACGATAATAGCTTATATTATTTTTAGGAGGTCTTAATGACAATTAATAGAGCGATGAAGACTATGGATGGTAACACCGCTGCAGCTCACGTATCATATGCATTTACTGATGTTGCAACAATTTACCCAATCACTCCATCTTCACCAATGCCAGAATCAGTAGACGTATGGTCTGCTAATGGCCGTAAGAATGTTTTCGATAGAGAAGTAATCGTAAAAGAGATGCAATCTGAAGCAGGCGCTGCTGCAGCAGTACACGGTTCACTTGCAGCTGGAGCACTAACTACTACATATACAGCCAGCCAAGGATTATTACTAATGATCCCAAATATGTACAAAATTGCTGGAGAAAGATTACCAGGTGTATTCCACGTTGCAGCTAGAACTATAGCAACACACGCTCTTTCTATATATGGTGACCACTCTGACGTTATGGCAGCTAGACAAACAGGCTGTGCAATGCTTTGCTCAAACTCTGTTCAAGAAGTAATGGACTTATCTCCAGTAGCTCATGCAGCTGCTATCAAAGGTAGATTACCATTTATTAACTTCTTTGATGGATTTAGAACAAGCCATGAAGTATCAAAAATCGAAGTTTGGGACTACGATACATTAAAAGAATTTGTAGACTTTGATGCTGTTGATGCATTCAAAAACAATTCACTTAACCCAGAAAGACCAAAACACATGGGTACAGCTGAAAAGAATACATTCTTCCAAAGAACAGTTGCTTCTAACCATGCATACGAAGAAATTATTGGCATTGTAGAAGAATACATGAATCAAGTAAACGACTTACTTGGAACAAACTATGGACTATTCAACTACTATGGTGCTGATGATGCAGAACAAGTAATCGTAGCAATGGGTTCATTCAACCAAGCAGCTAGAGAAACAATCGATGTATTACTAGAAGACGGATACAAAGTAGGTTTAGTAGAAGTTCACCTATACAGACCATTCTCAAAAGAACACTTACTAAAAGCTATTCCAAATACAGTTAAGAAAATCGCTGTTCTTGATAGAACAAAAGAAAAAGGTGCAGAAGGCCAACCACTATACCTAGATGTTAAATCAGTATTCTACGGTGTGGAAGACGCTCCAGAAGTTTATGGTGGTGTTTATGGTCTTGCTGGTAAAGATACAATTCCTGCTGATGTTAAAGCAGTATTTGATAACCTAAGAAGCGAAAATACTAAAGATCATTTCACATTGGCAATCACAGATGATGTTACAAACACATCTCTAGAAAGAGATGATTTCAAAGTACGTCAAGAAGGAACAACAAGATGTAAATTCTGGGGATTCGGTTCAGACGGTACTGTTGGTGCTAACAAACAAGCTATCAAAATCATCGGCGATAACACACCAATGTATGCACAAGGATACTTTGACTATGACTCTAAAAAATCAGGTGGTCTAACAGTATCTCACTTAAGATTTGGTAAAGATCCAATCAGATCAACATACCTACTTGATGAAGCTGATTTCATTTCTTGTTCAAAACAAGCATATGTTCACCAATATGATCTTTTAGCTGGACTTAAAGATGGTGGTACATTCCTACTTAACTGCGTATGGAGTGAAGAAGAACTTGACCAACACTTACCAGCATCAATCAAAAAATATATTGTAGAACACAACATTGATTTCTACATCATCGACGCAAGCCACATTGCTCAAGAAATTGGACTAGGTTCAAGAACAAACATGATCATGCAATCAGCATTCTTCAACCTATCAAAAGTTCTTCCAATTGAAGAAGCAGTTGGATACCTAAAAGACTCTATAGTTAAATCTTATGGTCACAAGGGTGATGACATAGTTAACATGAACTATGCAGCTGTTGATGCAGGACTAAATGCAGCTCACAAAGTAGAAGTTCCAGAAAGCTGGGCAAATGCAGTAGATCCTGAAAAAGAAGAAGTAGAAATGTCTGAATTTGTTAAAAACATTTTAAGACCAATGATTGAACAAAAAGAAGATCAAATCCCAGTTTCTGCATTTACAGACCTAGACCTTGAAAATGGTGAATTCCCATCAGGTACAACAGCACACGAAAAACGTGGTATAGCTCTAAATGTACCAGAATGGCAAATAGATAACTGTATCCAATGTAACCAATGTTCATTTGTTTGTCCACACGCTGTAATCAGACCATTCTTAGTAACAGCTGACGAAAAAGCAAATGCACCAGAAGGCTTTGAAACAAAGAAAGCTATTGGTAAGGGCATGGATGAATATGAATTTAGAATTCAAGTATCTCCACTAGACTGTACAGGTTGTGGTAACTGTGCTGATATCTGTCCAGCTCCACAAAAAGCTCTTCTAATGAAACCATTCGAAGAACAAGTAGAAAACCAAAAAGACAACTGGACATACGCTCACGAAGAAGTTGGATATAAAGAAGATGTAATGGATGATATGACACTTAAAGGTAGCCAATTCAAACAACCATTACTAGAATTCTCTGGCGCATGTGCAGGTTGTGGTGAAACACCATATGCTAAACTAGTTACTCAACTATTTGGTGATAGAATGTACATTGCAAATGCTACAGGATGTTCATCAATCTGGGGAGCAAGTGCACCAGCTATGTCTTACACCAAAAACCTTGAAACAGGTAAGGGTCCAGCTTGGGGTAACTCACTATTTGAAGATGCAGCTGAATACGGTTATGGTATGAAACTTGCAGCAGAATCAAATGCTCACCTACTAGAAAGCTACATGAACAAATTCCTAGACCTAGGTATTGAATCTCCATTTAACGAAGCATTCAAGATGTGGGTTGAAGGAAAAGATGATGTTGCAAAATCTAAAGAAGCAACAGCTAAGATATTAACACTTCAAGATGAAAAAGTTGAAGGTGAAGAAGCATCTGACCTAGTTAATAAGATTCTAAACCTAAAAGACTACATGATTAAAAAATCTATGTGGATCTTTGGTGGTGACGGATGGAGCTACGATATCGGATTTGGTGGAGTTGACCACGTATTAGCAAGTGGTGAAAACATCAACATCCTAGTATTTGATACAGAAGTTTACTCAAATACAGGTGGACAATCATCTAAATCAACACCATTATCAGCAGTAGCACAATTTGCCGCTTCTGGTAAGAAAGTACGTAAAAAAGACCTTGGTCTAATGATGACAACTTATGGTTATATCTATGTAGCTCAAGTTGCTATGGGTGCTAACCAAAACCAAACATTAAAGGCTATCAAAGAAGCTGAAAGCTATGATGGACCATCTCTAATCATTTGCTATGCTCCATGTATCAACCACGGTATCAGAATGGGTATGGGCAAATCACAATACAGAGAAAAACAAGCTGTAGAAGCTGGTTACTGGCACTTATGGAGATTCGACCCACGTCTAGCTGACGAAGGTAAGAATCCATTCCAATTAGATTCTAAAGAACCATCTGAGTCCTTCCAAGAATTTATTCAAGGTGAAGTAAGATACTCATCACTTAAGAGATCATTCCCAGAAAGCGCTGATGAATTGTATGCTGAAGCAGAAAAAGCTGCTAAAGAAAGATACGAGACATACAAAAGACTTGCTGGAAAATAAGAATAAATATTAAGAAAAAGTCGCCATTCATTTGGCGATTTTTTTTGTTGTTGTTCACTTAAGTGAGTTGAGCGAACGAATGTGAGCGAAACAAAAAACCACCTGCTCTGCAGGTGGAGGAATTTAGCTTTAGCTTCAAGCCAAAAAATTCTCGCTTGATATATAATTGTGATAACCACATGCACAATAAAAACAAGGAGAATTTAATGGACAAGAATAGTTTATCACATACAAAATGGAGATGTAAATATCACATAGTATTTGCACCGAAATTTAGAAGACAAGAAATATACGGGAAACTAAAAAAAGACATAGGGCAAATATTACGAGAACTGTGTCAAAGAAAAGGCATAAATATAATAGAAGCAGAACTATGCATAGACCATGTACATATGCTGATAGAAGTACCACCCAAATATAGCATATCAGAAATAATGGGCTATCTAAAAGGAAAAAGTTCGCTAATAATATTTGATCGCCATGCAAATTTAAAATATAAATATGGTAATAGACATTTCTGGTGTAGAGGTTACTATGTTGATACAGTAGGTCGCAATGAAAAAATGATAAAAGAATATATACAAAATCAACTAAAAGAAGACTATTATGCGGATCAAATAAGTATCAAGGAATACTATGACCCGTTTACGGGAGAGTCAGTAAAAAGAAGCAATAAATAAACTGCTTAAGCAGAAGCTGCGAAAGTGGTGCATGTGGAGATAATACTCGGAGCCCCAGTAGGGGCGTGCCGGTATTCGCGCCTTATAGGCGCTGTGGAAACTACCAGCTAAGCTGGTAGTTCTGATTCATATTAGCTTTAAAATTTATAAATAAAATTATGGTATAATATTAAATAAATGTATAAGTTCAAATAAGGAGGTAGCATGGCTATCAAATATGTCAATAATTATGGTAAGGTTACAATAGATGATTCTGTGCTTGCAAATATAGTTGCAGCAACAGTTATGGAATCTTATGGAGTAGTTGGCCTTGCACGCCGTTCAGCTAAAGATGATATCTATGAACTTTTGAGATTAGATAATATGAGCAAGGGTGTTCAAATACAAAAAAATGATGATGGAACTATAAGTATTTATATATCCATATTTATCTTATATGGAGTTAGAATAGCAGTAGTTAGCCAAAACATAATTGATAATGTAAAATACAAGGTGGAAAAATCACTTAATGTTAGAGTTAAGGAAGTGAATATATTAGTTCAAGGAATTGGTGAGTAGTAAATATGAGAGAAATTGATGCAAATAAACTCCAACAGATGATAATTGGAGCTTATGAATTGTTAGATGAGAATAAACAATTAGTAAATGACCTGAATGTATTCCCAGTACCAGATGGGGACACAGGAACAAATATGACCATGACAATGAGATCAGGTGTTGATAAGGTAAACGGCCTATCAAATGCAAGTGTAGGAGATATTACAAAGGCTCTATCTCAAGGAACTCTTATGGGAGCTCGTGGCAACTCAGGAGTAATTTTATCCCAATTGGTTCGCGGTCTATCAAAAGCAACTAAAGGTAAGGATAAGATTACAACAGCAGATATCAAGGAAATCTTTGATATAGCTAATCAAACTGCATACAAGGCAGTAATGAAACCTACTGAAGGTACTATATTGACAGTTAGCCAAAAAATGACTGATAAGGCAGCTGAAATTTATAGCGATGACATATCCTTTGACCAATACCTATATGAGATTATAGCAGAAGGACAAAAGGCCCTAGATAATACACCAAATCAACTTCCAGTACTAAAAGAAGCTGGAGTAGTGGATTCTGGTGGTCAAGGATTAATAATACTTCTTAAGGGTGCATTTTCTGCCCTAAATAGCGATATTGATATTAACGAAATTAAGGATAGCAAAGCTGATAAAGAAGATTTACAATATCAATTAAATATTGAAATAGCGATAGACGAAAATTCTTACCAACATTGTATGGAATCTGTAGAATCTTTGGCAAATGTTAGCGATTCTTCTTATGAAGATGATATATTAAAAATAAAACTTACAACTGATAATGTTTTTGGCTTATTACAAATGCTTACAGTTGATGGTGTAGTGATAAAAGCTGAGCTTCTTAACCTTAAAGCTGACCAAGAAAGAAAAGAAAAATTAAAATCAGCTCCTCAAAAGAAATATGGTTTCATAGCAGTTAGCCGTGGTGAGGGATACGATGCGATTTTAGAAAGCATGGGGATAGATGAAATCATTTCTGGTGGCCAAACTATGAATCCTTCCACAGAGGATATATATAATTCTTTGGATAGGATTAATGCTGAAAATATTATTATCTTCCCAAATAACAAGAACATAATAATGAGCGCTAAACAAGCTTGCGACATAACAGATAAAAATGCAATTGTTATAGAAACTAGGTCAATACCTGAGACCTTTACTGCTATGCTTGAATTTGACGAAGATAGTAGCATAGAAGAAAATGCTCTTAATATGCAAGAAGCCATTGAAGATGTTCATGTGGCAGAATTTTCTATATCAATTAGAGATACTTCTGTATCAGGAGTTGAAATCAAAAAAGACGATTATCTAGGAATTCTAGACGGCAAAATTTTGGCAAGTGAAAAAGACTTGGAAAAATCAGTAGAAAAAACTTTACAAAAAGCCTTAGAAGATTATCAAGACTCTTCACTTGTGACAATATATTATGGTGAAGAAATAGAAAAAAGAAACGCAAAAGACTTGTGCAAGAAACTAGGCAAAAAGTTTAAAGAAGTTGATATAGAATTAGTTTACGGTGGTCAACCAGTCTATTATTACACAATCACAATTGAATAATGGAACTTACTGATTTAAAGGGAATTGGTCCAAAGAAAAAAGACTTATTAGCTAAAATTGATATTCATAATATCAGTGACTTATATAATTACTATCCAACTTCTTTTGAAGATAGGAGAAATAGGGGCGTTATTCCAAATGTTAGGGAAGATGTTAAGTATTATTTCATCTGGCAAATAGCAAGTAGGCTATATCAAAACAGGACAAAAAACGGCTTTATATCATATATTTATGCCATTGAGCCAGATACAAATGATAAGATAAAGATCATTTATTTTAATGATAGATTTACACCGACTAAATTTAAAAATGGCGAGACTTATAAGTTTTTTACCAAAATAAAATTTGAAAATGGCACTTTTGAAGCTATCAATCCAATAACTTGTGATCTTAATGATGATAATATTGGGGCAATAATTCCAATTTATCCTCTTACAAAGGGTTTAAGCCAAAAAAACATTTCGAGTTTTATAGGCGAATCCCTAAAAAATTATGAGGAAGATGAAGAGATTTTTGGAAAAACCATACTGGATAATTTTAAATTTTCTTCTAAATATAATAACTTATTAGAAATCCACAAGCCTAGCGATATAGATAAGCTTATGAAAGCAAAATCAGAGCTAAAGGTATTGGATTTTGCCAAAGACCTTGTCTATATAGACTACATTAGCAAGAGATTTGAGAAAAGCCAAGATTTGGGACTTTCATATAATTTAGATGATATATTAAGTCATATAGGATTTGATTTAACTAGGTCTCAATTGATAGCCCTAAAAGAAATTCTATTCGATTGTTCAAGCAATTTAGTTATGAATAGGCTTTTGATTGGCGATGTAGGATCAGGCAAAACTATAATTGCAATTATTGCCATGATAGTCTTTGGTCTAAATGGCTACCAATCAGCAATGATGGTTCCAACTGAGGTCTTAGCCATCCAACAATTTGAAAAAAATTTGGGCTTGATTGAAAGTTTAGGACTAAAAGCCCAAGTTTTGACGGGATCTAGCAGAAATAAAGAGAAGATCAAAAAGGATTTGGCAGATGGAAAGGTTGATATAATTATAGGTACCCATGCCCTTATCCAAGATGATGTTATTTTTAAAAATCTAAAACTTGTAATAAATGATGAGCAACATAGATTTGGGGTCAATCAAAGGCAAGAACTTGGCCTAAAAGCAGATGGTGTCAACTACCTTTCTATGACAGCGACACCAATACCAAGGACCATAAGCCTTAGGCTTGCCAAAATCTTGGATTTATCAATGATTACTGAACTTCCTAAAGGAAGAAAACCAATCACAACCAAAGTAATAGCCCAGTCTATGGAAAAGATTTTGTTTGAAGAGATAGATGCTAACCTATCCCAAGGTAGACAAGTATATGTAGTATCAAATAATATCGATTCTGATGATAAAAATAGCGTCGAAAATTTATATAAGAGATATAAAAAAGTTTTTAAATCTAAAATCATCAAGAAACTTCATGGAGATATGAAGGCAAGTGATAAGGACAAGACTTTAAAAGATTTTGCTGATGGTAAAATTGATATACTAATATCAACAACGGTTATAGAAGTAGGGATAGATGTAGCAAATGCCAACACTATGGTCATATACAATGCAAATCATTTTGGTCTATCATCCCTCCACCAGCTAAGGGGTAGGGTAGGTCGTGGACCATATGATTCTTATTGTTATCTAATAAGCAAGAATGTGGATAATAATTCTAAGCTCAATATCTTAGTAGGCAATGAAAATGGGTTTGATATAGCTAAAAAAGACTACGATTTGCGTGGAGGTGGTAAAATTTTATCCGCCATCCAACACGGTAGAAATCTCAACCAGATTGAATATCTATCAATGAATCAGGCTGAAGTTGATAAGAGTTTTGAAATTTTAGAATATATAAAAGCTAATGATTATAAAGATGTAAATTTTTCTTACATTGAAAAGTTTTTTAAAGAAGATAAAAGGATAATATTAAATTAATGAGAGTTGTTTCAGGTATATACAAGGGTTTTAACCTAAAGGCACCAAAATCAAATACCACAAGACCAACAGAGAGTAAGGTAAAAGAAGCTATTTTTGATATGCTTTTTCCAATGAAAACAGATGGTCTTGCTCTAGATTTGTTTGCAGGAAGTGGACAAATGGGTATAGAATTCATATCAAGGGGCCTAAGTAAGGTTTATTTTAATGAGAAAGATCGCAATTCTTATAAAATCATAGAAGAAAACCTGGGGAAACTTAAGACAGATAAATTTGAACTTACAAAACTAGATTTTAAAAAAGCCTTGGAAGCTTACAAATCCAAGGGTTTATATTTTGACTATATATACTTGGACCCTCCTTACTATACAGAATTTTATGATGAGGCCATAAATCTTATCATTAGTTATGAATTGTTAAGCGAGGATGGTATAATAATAACAGAATCAGATAAAGAATTAAAGCTTGATGATAAATATGATATTAACCTTTTAAAAGAGAAAAAATACGGAAGGAAGATAGTAAACTTTTACACAAAATGAAAGTAATATACCCAGGAAGCTTCGATCCACTTACACTTGGACATATAGATGTCATAAAAAGACTAGACAATATGTTTGATGAAGTGATTGTTGCAATTCTAATAAATGAAGATAAAAAATCACTTTTTACTCTTAGTGAAAGAGAAGAAATGATTAAAGAAGAATTAATAGCCAACGATATTACAAATGTGACTATCAAATCCTTTGATGGACTTTTGGTAAACTTTGCAAAAGAAGAAAATTGCAAAATTATTGCTAGGGGTCTAAGACTTGTTGCTGACTACGAATATGAGAAAAATATAGCTAGGATAAATTCATCCTTGTATGAGGGCCTAGAAACTATATTCTTGCTTGCTAATACAAATTACTCATTCATTAGTTCAAGCGGAGTCAAGGAAGTAGCAAGTTTTAAAGGCAATATATCACCATTTGTAACAAAAAATGTAGAAAAAAGATTGAAAGAAAAATATAATTACTAAGAGGGGGGCAAAATGGCTAGTACTTTAACACAATTGATCAACGAAATGGAAGATGTAATGGATGAGGCATCTGCTGTACCTTTTTCTAGAAAAGTATCAGTAGATCCAGATGAAATTTACGAAATTCTTGCTGAGATGAAAGATTCCTTACCACAAGAAATCAAACAAGCTGAGTGGACCTATCAAGAAAAAGATAGAATAATCGGTGAAGCAGAAGCAGAAGCAAAGAGAAGACTTGAACAAACTGACAAAGAAATTTCTCAATTCAAAGATCAAGCTAAAAATCAATATCAAAAGATGATTTCTGACCACGAAATCACTCAACAAGCAAGGGCTGAAGCTGATAGAATCTTACAAGAAGCAGCTACAGAAGCAAACAAACTTCGTCAACAATCATACGAATACATCGACAAACTATTCTCTTCATCAGCTGAAAACTTCAGCACTCTAGCTCAACAATTAGAGAAAAACAGAAGAAGTATTTTAGAATCTAGATAAAAACAAAGACGCATTTAGGAAATTCCTAATAGCGTCTTATTTTTGTCTTGTAATCTAAGTTAAAATCTCTTTTTTGACATAAGCTGTATAGATTTGATCCGTCAACCATTTGTGATAAAATCATTTGGTCTGTGATGGAAAGATTATCATAATCTTTTTTTCTTATTACAGGCTTGCTTGATGAATTCTTAAAGATAAGCTCTGCGTTTTTATTAAAGGATAGGACCTTGTAGAAATTGATGTCATAGGCATTAAATGTAGATCGATTCTCCAAAATATAATTTATCAACAACCTTTTTATCCTAGATGAGGTGTATCTTTTGTTTGTAGCATCTATAATAAAGCTAGAAAAACTATGGTTATTTTCACAAACTTTAGTCAGATAGTTTTCTAATCCCTCTTCATATGCCAATACCCCTTCCATTGGACGTCTTTCTAATAATAGCAAAAATCTAAATATGTCATAAATGATATCCATATTTGGAAGGCCAAAAGATTTTTTGCTTTCTTCTATTAGTTCATAGACATAGGTTGGGACATGGTCTTTGTAATTGGTAAGTATGTTATTGCGGATAGCAGTTGATGAAGAAATTTTGCTATCAAGTAAATCAGTATCAGAATTAGCTGATGAGATTCTCTTGATAGGCATAGGAGTCATAGAAGAAGCAATCTTTCTTATAGCTCTCATATATTCTAAGGCGAGGATATTATTAGAAGTTATAAAGCCATCATCTCCTAAAACCTCAACAGTTGCGTCATATCTTGCCTTTGTAAAGGAAGAATTTTCTAAATGTTTTTTTGTAAGCTCTTCTAAGAGATGTTCTTTTTCCAATAGCAGGTTAGCTTTTTCTAAAAAATCATTAGGCTCCATATTTTCTATACCAAAGCAGAGGTAGTCTACATTTAATTTATCGAGGATTTTAACAGATCCAAGAGCAAAATATTCGGCTGACTGTAAAGATATGTGGATAGGCATCTCAACGACCATATCAAAGCCAGCCATCATAGCCATATCAGCCCTGGAGAATTTATCAACGATAGCAGGCTCTCCTCTCTGGACGAAATCTCCACTCATTAGGCTTATGGCTAAGTCTGCTTTTGTTAGCTCTTTTGATTTTTTTAATAGATATTCGTGTCCGTTATGAAATGGATTGAATTCAGAAATAATTGCTAGTGTTTTCATACTTGATATATACCCTAATAATGTATATATTTTCAATGATTTATATAAAATTGGGTAAATTAAGTTAACAAAGTTTTCAAAGCCATAGGTCATATGGTATAATAATGTAAGAAAATATTAGGAGGATTTATGATTTCTGCAAATGATTTAAGAAAAGGTGTAACCTTTGTTTATGATAATGATGTTTACCAAGTGGTTGATTTCCAACACGTAAAACCAGGCAAGGGAGCAGCTTTTGTTCGTGCAAAGATTAGATCAGTAATGAACGGCGGCGCTAAGGATGTAACATTTAACCCAAATGAAAAATTTGAAAATGCTGTTATTACAACAAAAGAAATGCAATATTTATACAATGACGGTCAATTATATTATTTCATGGACCCAGAAAGCTTTGAACAAATTGGTCTAGACTATGAAACAGTTGAAGAAGCTATTAAATACGTTCGTGAAAATGATACAGTTACTATGAGAATTTACCAAGGTAAACCATTTGATGTTGTTGCACCAAACTTTGTTGAGCTAGCAGTAATTGAAACTGAACCAGGTATCAAGGGTGATACTGCAACGAACGTTACAAAACCAGCAACAGTTGAAACAGGAGCAGTTGTTAACGTACCAGTGTTTGTAAATGAAGGCGACACAATCAAAATAGACACAAGAACTGGAGATTATTTATCCAGAGTTTAAGGAGAAAATAATGGCTAATACATTTAGACATGGACAAGTTAAAATTGCCAATGAAATATTAGATCAATTGGCTATTAGAGCTTGTAAAGAAATCAATGGAGTACATAACAGCGATGACTCTACCAATAAGATTAACCTTCAAAACCAAGATCCTAAGGCAAGTATAGGATTTATTGAAGATAAGCTTAATATTGACCTTACAGTTTTTCTTAATAAGAATGTAAATGTGAGAAAAACTGTAAAAGATATCCAAGAAAATGTGATTAGAATTATTGAAACTATGACTGGAATATCTGTTGGACGTGTCAATGTTAATATAGCGAAACTAGAAATCTAATGAATAGAACAGAGCAAAGAGATTGGGTTTTTAAGCTAATTTTTGAAGATAGCATTAATAAAATAGAAGATGTTGAACAATCCCTAAATAACCACGACTTGGATGGGGAAGAATTCATCATCAATTCTTTGAAATCTTATAATGAAAATTATGAAAAAATTGAAGAAATTATTAAAAATGCTAGTAAGAAACGCTACAATCGTTTGTCCAAGGTGGAAAAAGCTATTCTTTTTTTATCTGTAAATGAAATTTATTTTATGGATATTCCTCATCAAGTTTCTATAAATGAGGCAGTAGAACTAGCAAAGACCTATAGCAACCAGATGGATTATCAAATGATAAATTCTATTTTAGGAAAGATTGTAAGAACTGATGCTTAAAGCCCTTACAGTTAGACAATTTAATGAGTATTTTAAAACAAGCATAAAGCACGATCCATTTTTCACCAAAGTCTATATCACAGGGACCCTATCAAATATAAAATATAACGGCAACCACATATATTTTTCCCTAAAGGAAGGATATGATGTCATTGACTGTGTTATATTTTACTATGAAGATAAGGACATAGATTTTACTTTTACTGATGGTATAGACGTTTTGGTTAAGGGTAATCTCAACTTAAATAACTATTCATCGAGAATCAATATTGCTGTCAGCACCATAGAGGAAAAAGGCCTTTCTGAAGAATATCTAAAGTTTTTAAAAATGAAAGAAGACTTCAAGAAAAGGGGTTTTTTTGATTTAGATAAAAAGAAAGAAATAGCAAAGTATCCAAAAAACGTTGGTTTAATAACATCGGCTGATGGGGCTGCTGTTGTAGACTTTCTGTCAGTAATAAACCAAAAGGCAAATGATATAGATATCAAGCTTGCTCCAGTAAAAGTCCAAGGACAAAGCTCATACCAAGCCATAGTAAATGCTATAGTAAAACTTGATATGATGGATTTAGATGTGATTGTAATCACCCGTGGCGGTGGTTCTTCTTTGGATTTATCAGTTTTTAACGACAAGGATATCATAGAGGAAGTTTTCAAAGCCAAAACTCCAATTATATCTGCCATAGGGCATAAGATTGATAGCACTCTTTTGGATTTAGTCGCAGACTTATCTTTGCAAACCCCAACAGAAGCTGGGTCATATATTATTGCAAATTATGCGAATATAGCTAAGGACAGTAAAAGTCTTTTGACTCAGATGAAAGATATGGTAGATAGGATAGTAGAGATAAGGTCGCTAAAGTTGATGGCTCTAGAAAGTAAACTTAAATCTTTCAATCCACAAAATGATATCAAAGTTAAAGAAAAAGAGATTACTAATATCAAAAAATCTTTAGATAAAGCTATTATAAATAACTTAACTTATAATGAGCAGAGGCTAAGTATGGTCGAAAGCAGACTAAAATCAGCTGATAGAATATTACATATCAGAAAGAAAAATATAGGAATTTTCGATGATAATAATGTGCCTATTTATTCAAAATACTCATTAAATGAAGGTGATAAGATTGATGTTAGATTTTCTGATGGATCTATAAAGGCGGTAGTGATAGATGGATAAATCTTTAGATAAAAATTTCAAAAAAATGGAAGAATACTTAACTAGTCTTGAAGAAAACAAGGATAATCTGGACGAGTCTATCAAAATTTATGAAAAGGCTAACAGCTTGTACAAGGAAATGCAAGAACAACTTAAGGACTACAAGGCGAAAATAGAGGTTATAGCTAGTGATGAATAAGAAAGGTTTTGAAAGTACACTTTTATCCAACAAAAAAATTATAGATGAAAAGTTTAAGGACTTTTTTGATGATTCATATAATCTATCTGAGCCTTTAACCTACGCTGTTAGATCTGGCAAAAGGATTAGACCAAACCTTTTCTTTGAAACGCTTAAGATGCTTGGCAAGGATATTAACGATAAGGACATAAAATTTGCCCTATGCCTAGAGATGATTCATTCTTATTCCCTAGTCCACGATGATTTACCAGCTATGGATAATGATGATTACAGAAGAGGAGAATACTCTTGCCATAAAAAATTTGGTGAAGACATAGCTATTTTGACAGGAGATGCTCTAATCACAGAGGCAAGCCACACTTTATTTGAAATTTGCAAGGAGGATTCTACTTACATATATCCTGCATCCTTACTTATGGAGATGGCTGGCTACAAAAATATGATTTATGGCCAAGTATTAGACATAAGAAGCCATGAGATTGTAGATTTGGATTATTTGCTCCTTGTCTATGAAAAAAAGACTAGCGATTTATTTAGGGCAGCAATCATCGGTGCAGCCTTGGCAAGCGACAATAATTTCAAAGAAAATAGGGCAAAAGACTTTAGAAATCTGGATCAATATGCAAGTAATTTAGGTTTAGCTTTCCAAATTCAAGATGATTTACTAGAAGAAAATTACCAAGATGAATTAAATATTTTAAATCTTATTAGTAGAAATGAAGCTTTAGATTTGCTTTATGATATTAATAAAAAGGCCAAGGAGAATATTAGTCACTTTGATGATAATGAATTTCTCTTATACCTTGTTGATTACCTTACAAATCGTAACAATTAAGGATTACATATGAAAAAATACACTAGACAAAGACTTATTCTTGATATTATACAAAATAATGAGGTCAAAACACAATCACAATTATCGGATATGCTAAAAGACCATGGAGTTGATGCCACTCAGGCTACAATTTCAAGAGATATAAAGGAACTCAGGATATCCAAAGTTCAAACTGACGATTATGAGTACAAATATACAGTTGTCGACACCGTATACGATACCTTAAATGAGAGAATGGAAAAAATTTTCAAGGAATCAGTACTTTCAGTTGAAAAATCAGCTCAATTATGTGTCATAAAAACTATATCATATTGTGCTACAGTATGCGGCCAGTATATTACAAATTCTAAGCTTGAAAATGTAGCGGGTATGGTTACAGGAATTGATACTATATTTATAACGCCAAAAGATTTCGATCGCTTAGATGAATTAATAGAAGATTTGAGGGACATGGTTAGATAATGTTAGCTGAGCTTTTTATAGATAATTTTGTAATTATAAAAAGAAATCACATATTTTTTGAAGATGGCTTTAATGTACTAACTGGAGAGACCGGATCTGGTAAATCCCTCATACTTGAAGCCATCAATTTGTTATTGGGAAAAAAGGCTAACAAGGATATTGTTGGTCGTTTTGCTGACTCAACAACTATTGAAGGTATTTTTATAGTTGATGAAGAAACTAAGAAAATACTAGAAAATAATACTGTTTTATTTGATGAAAATGACAACAAACTTATAGTAAATAGGACCATTACTCCAAAATCGTCCACTCTTAGGATTAACGGTAGAGTGGCGAATTTAACCATTCTAAGAGAAATCTCACCTATATTAATCGATATATATAACCAGGGTGATTCAAATGCCTTTATGAACAAGGCAAATTATATTTACCTCATAGATAACTACTCTAATGACAAAGAAACTTCCGATTTAAGAAAAATGATAAAGGCTTTAAATAATCAAAAAAATGATTATTTAGTAAAATTTGCAAATCTCAATCTAACTGACGAGGAAATCCAAAGAGAGCGAGATTTGATTAAGTATCAAATTGAAGAAATTGAGGCCATTGATCTTTTTTCTATAAATGAAGAAGAAATCGATGAAGAGTATAAGAAACTAAACAACATAAACGATTTAAGAACTGCCATTGGAGCGGCTAAATCTATACTTGATTCTACTGATTATGACCAACAGTCACTTACAAGTATGCTAGGAGCTTCTCTTTCTGAGATATCAAATTTCACTAATATTGATAAGAAAATTAGTGATTTTTATGATAGACTTTCTGCTATAAATGATGAAATCAATGACCTATATTCTGATATGGATCTCTACGAAGAAAGCCTAATAGGTGATCCAGAAAGAGAAAAAGAACTTGAAGAGCTGATGCAAGTATTGTTTAATCTAAAGCGTAAATATGGGCAAAGTATAGAAGAGATAATAAAGTATTATGATGAAATCTCAAGTAGATTAAAAGAACTAGATGAGATAGAAAGCCTACGCTTAAGTAAAGACCAAAAAATAAAAGAAATAGACCAGAAGCTTGACATATATGCAAGTAAACTACATGAAATTCGTCTTAAAAAAAGCAAGATCTTAGAAAAAGCAATTAATACTTCTATTAGAGAATTAAATATCAAAAATGGACTTTTTAAGATAGAATTTTCAAAAAAAGACCATATTGATATGACAGGTTATGATGATGTAGATTTCCTAATCAGAACAAACAAGGGAGAGAAGCTAAAATCACTTTCTGCCACAGCTTCTGGTGGTGAAATATCAAGGATTATGCTTGCTTTTAAGGAAATATTTGCAGACTTTGATAATGTTGATACAATGATATTTGATGAGATAGATACTGGGATTTCTGGTAGGACGGCTCAAGTGGTAGGAGAGAAAATCCTAGATCTATCAAAGAAAAGACAGGTAATATCTATCAGCCACTTGCCTCAAATAGCGGCTTTGGCACAAAATCACATTTTGATTACAAAAAATGATGAAGGTGATTTTACAATATCAAAAACGGAAAAAATTGAAGACGAAAAGAGAGTAGAAGAAATCTCAAGATTAATAGGTGGAGTAAATATTACTGATATTACCTTACATTCGGCAAGGGAAATGCTAACAATGGCAGAGGAGTTAAGAAATGACCGAAGATAAATTTTACGAGAAATCAATCAAATCAGATACCATATATGATGGTAAAATATTAAAGCTTAGAGTTGATACTGTAGAACTTCAAAACAAAAAATATTCCAAAAGAGAGATAGTTGACCACCAAAAAGGTGTTGGAATCATAGCTTATGATGGAGATGATAGACTTTGGATGGTTAGTCAATATAGGATAGCAGTCGATAAGGTAATGCTAGAAATACCTGCAGGTCTAGTAGAAAGCAATGAAGCACCAATAGAGACAGCAAAAAGGGAACTTCAAGAAGAAATAGGCTATTACCCAGAAAAGATTGACTTCTTATTTACCATGTACGCATCTCCAGGATTTACCAATGATAAACTGTCATTTTTCGAAGCTCATGAACTTGTAGAGTCAAAATTGGACTTGGATGAAGATGAATTTTTGCATGCAGAATCTTTTCCAATAGATGACTTATATGAGATGGTTTTAAATGGTGAAATCACTGATGCCAAGACAATTATTGCAGTACTACATGCAGTAAATCACAGAAACAAATGAATTTAAATGTTGAATTTGAGGGCTTTGAAGGCCCTTTTGATTTGCTATTAAAATTAATAGAAAAAGAAAAGATAGATATATATGATATAAACTTAGGTGATATTACAAATAAGTATCTTCTTGGGATAGAAAAGCTTGATAGAGAAATTGATGACATAAGTTCATTTATTTACATTGCTTCAGTACTTCTTAGCATAAAGTCAAACAAACTTTTGCCAAAAGATGACGAAGATGACCTGGAAGAAGATTTTATATCCTATCTTATAGAATACAAGAAAATCAAATCTGTCCAGGATGATTTGAAATACTTGGAAGAGGAAGCTTCCAAAATTCATTCCAAATACCAAGAAGACTTATCACAGTTTGAAACTTCTGATCAAATAATAGCAAAGGATGTAAGAATACTTGCCAAACAATTTGAAAAGTTGTTAAATAGGCTAAATGAAGAGCCAGAGAATAATAAGAAAGTTGAAATAGTAAGCTTGCCAGATATCAATGATTATATAGGCAACTATAGGAAAGCTTTGGAAATAAGAGGAGACTTAAGACTTGATCTTATAATTAATAATATCCACTCCAAGGCAGAATGCATAGCAAGTTTTTTGGCTCTATTAGAACTTTTTAAACTAAAGGAAATATATTTGTTTCAAAAAGATGGGAACAAATTTCACATCAAAAAAAGAATGTAGGAAATATGGAAAATGATTATCTAAAAGGCTTAATAGAAGAAATCTTATATGTATGGGGCCAGCCCATTGATATAGATGATTTAAGCAAGATTATTAAAAATAGTGATAAAAATCAAATAAAAATAGCCTTAGGGGAAATGATTGATGAGAGGAATTCTATGGATAGTGGACTTATAATAAAAGAGTTTGATTCTTCTTACCAATTTGTAACAAGAGCAAAACATGACAAATATTTTGAATCCCTAGTAAAGCAAAGTCCCAAAAAGCTTACTTCATCAGCCCTTGAAACCCTATCAATTGTTGCCTACAAACAGCCCATCACAAGGGCAGAAGTAGATAAGATTAGGGGCGTAAGTTCACAAACAACTATAGACAATCTGCTTGATAGGGGGCTTATTAGAGAAAATGGTAGACTTGATAAAATTGGCAAACCAATTATATATGTTACTACAAACTTATTTTTGCAATATTTTGATATAAAAGATTTGTCAGAATTGCCAGAGATAAAGGATATAAGTGAGGATATATATGAGGATAAATAAATTTATAGCCAAGTCTGGCTATAGTTCACGTAGGAAAGCAGATGAATTGATTAAAGCAGGCAAAGTTAAGGTTAATGGCAAAGTCTTAACTGAGCTTGGTTACCAAGTAAGTTCTTCTGATGTGGTTTCTATTGGTGGAGAAATATTAAAAGTAGAAGAATATGTATACTATAAGCTAAACAAACCAGTTGGCTACATTACCAGCAACTTTGATCCCCACAATGACAAAGATTTGAATAATTTGATAGATATTGACCAAAGGTTTTTTGCTGCAGGTAGGCTTGATAAGGATAGCCACGGACTTTTAATAATTACCAACGATGGTGATTTTACTAGTTCCCTAACTCATCCATCCTCTGGAATTAGCAAAGAATACGTGGTAAAAGTTAATAGACTTTTAGATCAAGACCAAATAAGAGAGTTTGAAACTGGCCTTGATATAGGCAACAATGAGTTTACTTCAGATGCGAAGATAAAATATATAGGAGCAAATACTTATAGGGTCCTAATAAGACAAGGTTATAACCGCCAAATCAGGAGAATGTTTGATGTCCTAGGGTCTAGGGTGGTCGACCTAAAGAGAGAAAGAATTGGTGGCATTTACCTTGATGATTTGAAAGAAGGGTGCTATCAAAGATTTAACCAAAAAGAAATGGATTTTGTAAGATTGATTAAGGAATAGTTATCTATTTCTTTTTTTTATGGTAAAATTTTTATAGTATATGAAAAAAATCGGAATTATCGGAGCTGGGGCAAGTGGACTCTATGCTGCCGTAAACTTAAAAAATGAAAATAACGAAGTTACCATATTAGAGAAAAATTCTGAAATAGGCAAGAAGATTCTTATGACAGGCAATGGTAGGTGCAATATTACTAATGGCAAATACTATGATGAATTTTTAGAAAATATTGTTACCAACAAAAAGTTTATATACTCTGCCTTTAATCTTCACGATAATTATGCTAGTATTGAATTTTTTGAAAATAATGGCCTAGAACTTGTGAGAGAAGACGATGACAGGATTTTCCCTAAGTCACAAAAAGCAAAAGATGTTATTAGCTTTTTTGAAAAGTTGATAGTAGAGAAAAACATCAAGCTTGTTACAAATGCTGAGGTCCTAAAAATCAAAAAGAATGACAATTTTCTTGTAACAACAGCAAAAAAAGATTATCAATTTGACTATTTGATCATTGCGACAGGCGGACTTTCATATCCCAATACAGGCTCGTCTGGTGATGGCTACAATTTTGCCAGAGACTTTGGCCATAGTATAACAAAATTAAGGCCGTCCTTAGTTCCCATATTTTTTAAGGATAAGGATTTGAAAACCATAAAAGCTTTATCCTTTGATAGTATAGGGATAAGGCTTATAAGTGATAGGGGATCTAAAGAAGATTATGGACCAGTTCTAATAACAAAAAACTTTATAACAGGTCCTTGTGTTTTGAAAATATCATCTATGGCTATCAATGAAAATATAACGGAAATAAGACTTAACTTTACGGGCAAAGATTTCGATGAGCTTGATAGGGATTTTATAGAACTATTAAATAAAAATCCAAAGAAAGATGTGGTAAATATTCTTAAAGAATATATGGCTGAAGCACTTTGTCCTATTATCCTAAGCAGGTCAAATGTGGATTTGTCTAGGAAAGCATCAGAGCTTACAAGAAATGACCGCCATAATATAATAGAAAATATTATTAATTTTAAATTGACCTTTGATAGATTTGGTGGATTTAATACTGCTGTAATAACAAAAGGTGGGGTTAATGTAGATGAAATAAACCCCAAAACCATGGAATCAAAAAAAGTTCCTGACCTATATTTTATAGGAGAAGTTCTTGATATAGATGGATTAACAGGTGGATACAACCTACAGCTAGCTTTCACTAGTGCCTATGCAGCAGCTAATGCTATAAAGGAGAAACTATGACATATATTATTGCAATAGATGGACCAAGTGGTTCAGGCAAATCAACAATATCAAATGAATTGGCAGAGATTTTAAAGATACAATACTTAAATACAGGGGCAATGTATAGGGCTGTTACTCATTTTTTCTTAGAAAATAGTATAAATGAAGATGCAAGTGATGAGCAAATACTTTCAATGCTTGGTAAGATAAAAATAAATTTTATAGACAACGAGATTTATTTAAATGGCAAAAATATTGAAAAAGAAATAAGGACTGACCAAGTTACCAAAAATGTATCTTGGGTTTCAGCAAATGCCCTAGTAAGAGAAAAGCTAGTATCAATGCAAAGAGAAATAGCCAATGAAAAATCCTTTGTCCTTGACGGTAGGGATATTGGTACAGTTGTATTTCCTGATGCAAAATATAAATTCTATCTGACAGCCTCAAGCAAAGAAAGGGCTAGGAGGAGATTTTTGCAAAATGAGTCAGAGTTAACTATAGAAGAAATAGAAAAATCTATAATAGATAGGGACCTATATGACTCATCAAGGGAAAATTCGCCTCTTAGAAAGGCAGACGATGCAATAGAAATTGATAGT
The DNA here is from genome assembly GCF_949769285.1 of Anaerococcus sp. Marseille-Q7828. Taxonomy (NCBI): domain Bacteria; kingdom Bacillati; phylum Bacillota; class Tissierellia; order Tissierellales; family Peptoniphilaceae; genus Anaerococcus; species Anaerococcus sp. Marseille-Q7828. The sequence goes on along the minus strand of NZ_OX458331.1, from coordinate 1,748,561 downwards.
TCTATGCAAAGCATAGACCAAACAATAGATGCTATTTTAAGCCATATGGATAAAGAAGATGTTTTATAAAGTTTTAAGGGCTATCTTGATATTTTTTATCAAGCCTATTATGAGAGTCCATGTGGATGGACTTGAAAATTTGCCGGAAAATAATGACTATATCCTATGTGCCAATCATAAGTCCAATTGGGATCCAATATTTTTGGCCATTTCTATTCCAAATCAAATATATTTTGTGGCCAAAAAAGAAATCACTACTTGGCCAATTGTAGGTTGGCTTGTAAAAAAACTTGGAGTAATCCCAGTGGAAAGAGATGGTAGAGACCTGGCAAGTCTTAAACATTGTATTAAATTGCTTAAAGAAGACAAGACTATAGGGATTATGCCAGAGGGAACAAGGACTAAGAATATTGATAGGGCCAATATGAAAGATGGGGTAAGCTTTATGGCTTTAAAAGCAAAGGTAGATATCATTCCTGTTGAAATTATATCAACATTTAAGCCATTTAGAAAAACTTTTGTAAATATTCACGAGCCTGTAAGACTTGATAAGTATCTGGATATGAAAACAAAAGTTGCTATGGAAGAGATGACAGATGAAGTATTTACAAAGATTTATACTAGTAAATTGGGAGAAATAGAAGGTAGAAATGCAAATAATTATAGCTGATAATTCTGGATTTTGCTTTGGTGTAAAAAGATCGGTAGACTTGGCCAACCAAGCCCTAGATAGCACAAAAGAAAAGTATACAGTAGGACCATTAATCCATAATCCACAACTTGTAGGGAAACTGGAAGAAGAAGGACTTAAGGTAATTACAAAAGAAGAAGCCCTAAATATCAAGGATTCTTTGATACTTATTAGAGCCCATGGAGAAAGTGCAGATTTCAAAAAAGCTCTAATTGAAAATGGTAACGAAATTTTAGATGCAACCTGTCCAGTTCTTACAAATATATATAAAAAAATAATGGAAAAAGAAGAAGAAGGATACCAAGTAATTATCATCGGAGATAGGAATCATCCTGAGATAAAAGCTATGGACTCTTATTTAAAAGATGGTATAATAATTACGAATGAGACTGAAGCAAAAAATATTAGATGTAAGAAGCCAATCTATGTAGTAAGTCAAACTACAAACAGATCGGATTTTTACTACAATGTTGCGAACATCTTAAAAGATAATAATGATAGTGTAGTAATAGATAACACAATTTGTAATGCTACAAAACTAAGGCAAGATTCTGCAAAAGACCTTGCTAAGGATGTAGATTGTATGATTGTAGTTGGTGGTTTTAATAGTTCTAATACAAACAAGCTATATGACGTGGCAAGTTTGTATAATAATAATGTTTTTAGGATTGAAACTGTTAAAGATCTACCTTTGCAAAAGCTCTCAGAATTTAAAAAAATTGGAATAATCGCGGGTGCGTCCACACCTGATGAGATTATTGAGGAGGTAGTAAGTAAAATGGATGAATTTACAAAAGAAGATTTTATGAATAGTCTTGAAGATAGTATGAAAAAAATCTATCCAAAAGATATTGTAACAGGAACAGTTATCGATGTTAAAGAAGATGAGGTTTTTGTTGACATTCAATACCGTGCAGATGGTATCATAAAACTTGATGAAATGACAGAAGAAGAAAGAGAAAATCCTAAAGAACATTTTGAAGTAGGATCAGTACTTGATGTTTATGTTATTAAACTTGATGATGGTGAAGGAAACGTATCATTATCAACAAGAAGAGTTCTAGGAATGAAGAGCTGGAAAGAACTATTAGAAAAATATGAAAACGACGAAATAGTTGAAGGCCATGTAACAGGATTTAACAAAGGCGGTCTAACTGCTGAAGTTAACGGAATCCAAGGATTCATTCCTGCAAGCCAAGTTGCAACATATTTTGTTAAAAACTTCAAAAAATTCGTTGGTGAAACATGGGATTTAAAGATTGTTTCTATTGACGAAAGAAAAAATAGATTAGTTTTATCTCGTAAAGACGTTCTTGAAGGAGAACTTGAAGAAAGATGGGAAGAACTTGAGGAAGGTCAAGTTGTAGAAGGTGAAGTAGCTAGACTTACAGACTTCGGTGCTTTTGTTGAAGTAAATGGACTTGACGGATTACTTCACGTTTCTGACATTGCTTGGAGTAGAGTTGAAGTTCCATCTGATGTACTTAATGTTGGAGATAAAATCGAAGTTAAAATCTTAAAACTAAATAAAGAAAAGAACAGAATTTCTCTTGGACGCAAACAATTACTTGACAAACCATTTGATTCCTTTGTAAACAGCCACGAAGTTGGAGATGTAGTAAAAGGTAAAGTTGTTAACCTACTTGACTTTGGCGCATTTGTAGAAGTAGCTGACGGAGTTGAAGGTTTAGTTCACGTTTCAGAAATTTCTTGGGATCACGTTGAAAAACCATCTGATGAACTTAATGTTGGTGATGAAATCGAAGTTAAGATTATCTCAATTGACAAAGAAGAAGAAAAAGTTGGTTTATCAATCAAACAACTAGAAGAAGCTCCAGAAAGACCAGAAAGAAAACCTAGAAGAGAAAACAGAGCTAACAATAACCAAAATAGACCAAGAAGAAAAGCAGAAAGAAGTCAAAGCCAAAACTTCTCTTCAGATGCTGACCTAAACAACAACCTAGGTAATCTTCTAGAACAAGCTCTACTTGGTGCTGGTGAAACAGATCTTATCGGCGAAGAAAGCGAAGTTGATGGAGTTATAGATGATATCGAAGCTAGCGAAAATGTTGAAGAACATGAAGAAGTTAGCGAAACAGAAATCAACACTGAAGAAGCTGCTGAATCAATAGCTGAAGAAGAAGCAAGTGAAGCTGACGAAGAAATAGAATAAGAAAATCTATAAAATTAACAATAAAAGAAGGTGATTAAAGTCATCTTCTTTTTTCAATGAGGAGTAAATGGAAATTAAAGAAAAATATAAAGATTATTTTAAAGGTAAGAAATACAATATAACAACTTTTGGTTGCCAAATGAATGAGCATGATTCTGAGAGAATATCCTATATATTAGAAGATTTAGGATATACTTATACAGAAATTAGAGAAGAAGCTGACTTTATCCTATTTAACACATGTTTGGTTCGTGAGAATGCAGAACTAAAACTATATGGTCAGGTATCATCACTTAAAAAACTTAAGAAAGCTCATCCAGAAAAAATTATAGCAGTATCTGGTTGTATGATGCAAACGTCAACAGCAAGAGAGGTGATAGTAACAAAACATAAAGAAGTTGATATAGTATTTGGTACAAAAAACATCAATTCACTTGCTGATTTGATATATAGGTATCTTGAAACTGGGGAAAGAGTAGTTGACGTATCAACTGATAATGCAAAAGATGATTTTGAAAAATACAACTCTACCAACAACTTCCAAGCCTATGTAAATATAATGCGTGGCTGTGATAATTTCTGTTCATATTGCATAGTTCCAGAATCAAGGGGTAGAGAAGAATCCAGAAGGCCTTACTCAATCATAGAAGAAGTTGAATATTTAGCCAGTAAAGGTTTCAAAGAATTCACATTATTAGGACAAAATGTAAACTCATACGGCAACAAGACTAATGATGGCTTTACTTTCCCAGAACTGTTAAATAGGGTTGCAAAAATACCTGGTGTAGAAAGATTAAGATTTACATCAAGCCACCCAAAAGACTTATCAGATGAGTTAATCTATGTAATGCGCGATAATGACAACATTTGCAATTACTTCCACCTTCCTATGCAATCAGGATCAAATGAAGTACTTAAAAAAATGAACCGTCACTACACAATAGAAAAATATATTGAAAGAGCAAATAAATTAAAAGAAGAAATACCAGGTATAGCACTTTCTACTGATATTATAGTAGGTTTTCCTACAGAAACAGAAGAAGATTTCCAGGCCACAATAGATGCTTGTAAGGAAATAGAATTTGATTCAGCCTTTACTTTTAAGTATAGCCCTAGGCCAAAGACAGTGGCAGCTAAGATGCCTACAATAGATGAAGATATAGTTCAAGATAGGTTCCAAAGGCTTCTAGATGAGCTATATCCAATATTCAATCAAAAGAACAAGGAATATATTGGCCGTACTGTAGAAGTTCTCATAGAGGGAGAATCAAAGAATAATCCTGAAATTCTAACAGGTAGAACCGATACTTTCAAATTAGTTCATGTAAAGGCTCCAAAGGATTTGATTGGTCAAATCGTCAAAGTCAAGATTACAGATAATACTTCATTTACCATAAGTGGTGAATTGGTTAACTAATAATCAATTAAATTATAAATGATATCAAATATTTATTATGCTTTTATAACTATTATAAAAGTGTTATTATTTATCCGTTAAAGGAGATGACTTAAATGAGAGATGTAGTAGTAAAAGCAAAAGCTAAAATGGGAAGAATTCCCGATGATGATCTTTACTTAAATCTTGCAAGCTATGGCGATTTTGATAAAAAAGTTGACATACTTTCAAAAGCTTATCCCGATATTGATTATAGTAGGGAGAAAGTTAATCTTGAAGCTAACAACTTTAAGAGGATGTTTGCAGAAATCAAAAGTATAGATTATTTTCTAACAGGTCTTGAAAGTGACTTCTTTAACCTATATTTTTCTAAATATGAGATTTTGTTTTTGCAGGAGATAATTGAATCTCTTGTAAACGACAATTTTTCTAGAAATTATCTGACTTTCAAATCAAATCCTCTATCTGAAAACTTTATTCTAGATAGCAAGATGGATTTGGAATCTTTTATAAAAGCAAATCAAAATAGTAGATATTATAGAACCCTGCTACCATTTTTAAATAAAAATATGCAGGCTGAGAACTTAATATTTCTAACAAGTAATGCTCTAATGAAGTTCTATTATAGATCCTTGTTAAAATTGTCTAAGAAACTAAAAGAGCATAAACTTATTAGAAAATTTTTGGGTGAAGAGATAAATCTACTAAATTTTGAAATGCTTTATAGGCTCAAGAACTATTATGACCTCAACGATGGTGATATTTTCAATTATCTGATTGAAGGTGGTAATAGTTTTAATGGAGAAAGATTAAAAGAACTTTCCCTATTATCAAAAGATGAGTTTTTAGAAAAGATGAGATTGGGCAAGTATAAGAAAGTCTTTGCAAATACTGATAATATTCACAAAGAGATTAGAAAATATGAGCTGAAACTTTATAAAAGTGAAATAACTAAGGAAGAATCAGACATATTATATGTGATTTCTGCGATGAATATTATTTTTATTAGTGGAGAAAATATAGAAGCCCTCATGGAATTAGATGATAGTTTCAATAAAGATGAACGTTTAGAATATTTAATAGTGAGGTAACAATGGCAGTTGAAAAAATGTATCTGGTAAATATGATATCTAACTTGGATAATTTGGATAACTTCCTAGAAGATGTTATTAAGATTGGTGAAATAGAACCAGTTGATGCCTTTAACCAAGTTACTAATAGGACGTTTAATATACGCGCAAGCGCTGAAAATGTTGATATTACTGAAGATATCAATAAACTATCAGGTTTTCAAAAAGAAGATGATGGCTACAATGAAAAATTAGTGGAACTTAAAAATTCGCTAAATCTAGCCGATAGTCAAAATGGGAATCTTGTCGATCCCCAAAGAGTTAACGAGTTCTATGATAGGTTAAAGTCATTAATAAAAGAAAAAGAAGAGTTAGAAGAAAAATCTAGGCAACTAAACATTTACAAAGAAAATGTAGACAAATTAAGAGATTATAATATTGATATAGAGAAAATCCAAAATCTCAAATTCTTTGATTATAGGTATGGTTCAGTTTCTGAAGATGGTCGTTTCATATTAAAAAACAACTATGAAAATATCCCATCTCTAATAATCCACTTGGATAATGACGTAGATAGGGCCAGCCTAAAAGCTATAGAAGAAATATATGCTCTAGATGAAGCAACATATAATCTTAACGATCAAACTGAAAAAGTTCTTGCTAATGAGAGAATAAATACTAGAAATGTATCTCTTTCTCTTGATCAAGAATATAACAAGAAGACAAAAGAAGAGTCAGATAAGATTTATAATGAAATAATGGATGATGCTAATAATAAAATTAATAGTATTAATGCTGACTACCAATCCAAAATAAACTTTATGGATAGTATCTACAAAGAATATAAGGGTGAGGTTATTGATAAAATTGTCGACTTCCTCATAGAAGATAAAGATTTTGAGATGTAAGCTATATGGCAAATAGATTAAATACGCCGAAAGTCAATAGTCAGGCATTGGAGGATGATTATTTATTACTTTATCCAAAGAAAGTATTGGAAGATATTTCCAGATCTATAAATTCATTGGGTTTTGTAGATAAGGACCTATCTAATGAAAAATCTGACTATGATATAGCAAATGAATTAGATGTTACAAGAAGGGACCTAGAAAATATTGATCACAAAATTGATGATTTGAAAGATTCTTATAAAGATATAGTTGACAATATTCCTTATAATATTAATTATCAAAAAAAGGCCGAGCACTTTGAAGAGTCTATGGCCTACGGTGAAAAATATTTCTACTTCTCAGCCCAGGTTCCTGAAAAAAAGTTAAAGGAATTAGAAGATATGGCAGACAAATATCCTGATACTAGGATAAGTAATGATGATAATTCTGATTTTAAAGTCAACCCTAATAAGGATAATAAAAAACTTTCAAATGAAGAAGATTATCTATTAATTTATCCTAATAAGGTAAAAAAGGATGTATCTAGATCTGTAAATACTTTGGGTTTTGTCGATAAAGACCTGCCTAAAGATTTGCTGATTAAAGATATAGATGAAAAACAAAGTCAGACCAAAAAAAGACTAAATGAAATAAATAGTCAAATAGAAGAAATCAATAGAGACTACCAAGATATACTTGGCAATATTTCTTACTCTATTGAATATGAGAAAAAGTCTGACGAATTGAAGAACAATATGGCCCATGGTGATGAGTATTTTTACTTATCCGGATGGGTACCAGAAAGCGAACTAAATAAATTCGAAAGCTTGGAAGATAAGTACAAAAATACTATTATCACAACCAAAGATGTTGATAGTGTAAATGAGCAGCCTCCTACTAAGCTTAAAAACAACAAGTTTGTAAGACCATTTGAATATATGGTCAATATGTATGGCGCTCCAAACTATGATGAGATTGACCCGACACCATTTTTTGCAATAACATATATGTTACTATACGGACTAATGTTTGGTGACCTTGGTCAAGGTTTAGTTTTCTTAGGACTTGGATTCTGGTTATCAAAGAAAAATGAGACTTTTGGAGCAATACTCAAAAGAATTGGAATATCAGCGTCCATCTTTGGACTTATGTATGGATCTTTCTTTGGTAGAGAAGATTTGATTCCTGCCTTGCTCATAAAACCATTTGATAACATCATGACAGTTCTAATTGCATCAGTTGTATTTGGTGTAAGTTTAATGGTGATTTCATATATAATTGGTATTTATAACAAAGTCCATCTTCAAAAAAATATTGAAGAAGGAATCTTTGGTAAAGAAGGTTTTGCCGGACTTATGATGATGGCTTCATTTATCATAATAGTTCTTGCAATTGTAAATGTAGGTCCAGTTCCAAAAAATATTGGTGTGATTTTGCTTATAATTTCAATAGTGATGATGGTATTTAAGCAACCTATAGCAAGAAAGTTAGAAGGAAATAAGAAACTATACGACCAAGCAAAGGGAGATTACTATCTTGAAGGTTCATTTTCAGTGATAGAAGCTTTGCTTTCAGTATTTTCAAATCTTGTATCATTTACAAGAGTTGGAGCCTTTGCTATAAACCACGTTGGTTTGTATATGGCTTTTGAAGTTATGGCAAAACTTGCTGGTGGTGGTATCAAAGGCTTTATAATATTAGTCATTGGAAATATTTTTATAATCGGCCTAGAGGGTATGATTGTAGGTATCCAAGGACTAAGACTAGAATTTTACGAAATGTTTAGCAAGTATTACGAAGGAAATGGTCATTTATTTAGACCAATTAATCAAAGAAATTTTAACAAGTAGAAAAGGAAAGATAAGGAAAAATTATGATTAAAAATATTGGATTTTTAGCACTAGCTGTTGTAGTAATTACAATTTACTCAGGTTTATATTTATTAAAAAATAACGAAGATACTTCAAAAGATAAAATAAAAAAAGCACTCAAAATTAATTTATTCACTTTTGTTCCAATCATGGCAATGATAGTAGTATTACTATTGCCAGCTAACTCATCAGCAGCAGCTGAAGCAGCAGGTACTGCAGCAAGTAGTGCTGATGGACTAAAATACATTGGTGCAGCATTATCAACAGGTCTTGCTACTATTGGTACAGGCTTTGCAGTAGGTAATGTAGGTTCTGCAGCACTTGGAGCAATTTCTGAAGACCAATCTATCTTAGGTCGTACAATTATCTTCGTAGGTCTAGCAGAAGGTATCGCTATCTTTGGTGTTATCATCTCAATTATGATTCTTAACGCTTAAAATGAAAGCTAGAATATTAACTGACGATCCAAGTCTTATAGTAATGTTTAGGCTTGGGTCTATTGAAGGAATACAAACTTCTAACTATGACGAAGCAAAAGATAAGTTTTATGAGTCAATAAAAGAAGATGACCTTGCAGTCTTGATTCTTACAAAAACTGTCGAAGGCTGGCTGATAAAAGAAGTAAAAGAGCACAAAGAAAGTGAAAGTATTCCTTTAATTGTTGTAATAGATGGTTAATTGGAGGTAATATGCTCGATTTAAATGCTAAACTCTCAACATTTAGAAAAATGGTTTGGGATGAGGAAAAAGCAAAAAGTGAAAAAGAATTATATAATTCTACACATGTAAATAGTTCACAAATTGATGAAAAAAAAGAAAATCTAGAGAAAGATTTGAAAAAAACTTTAGAATCTAGAAGATCTTTTGCACAAATTCGTGGCAATGAAAAAATTTCAAAATTAGAAGAAGAGCAAAAAACTAATTTTTATTCCCACAAAGAATACCTTTTAAATGATATGGTAAGTGAGATTAAAAATAAGCTTAAAGAATATACAAAAACAGAAGATTACAAAAAAAGCCTAAAAGAAAATATTGATAAAGAACTAGATGATCTTGATGAAGATCCAAGTGACTTTACAATACTTGTAAAAGAAGCTGACAAAGATTTATTGTCTTATCCAAATCTTGGAAGCATGGATGATAAGTACATCGGTGGCTTTATCCTAAAGGCTAATGATGGTTCTTACCAATATAATAGGACTTATTTGGCTAGAATAGAAGACAATAAGTATGAAATAGGAAGAACCTTGTATAAGCTGTTTGAAAGAGAGAGTTTTAATGAATCCAAAAATTAAAACAATAAATGGACCAGTAGTTGTAGCTAAAGATGCCAGCAGCCTTAAGATTCGTGAGATGGTATCAGTTGGAAATCTAAAACTTATTGGTGAGGTAATATCAGTTGAAGGTGACTTTGCAACTATAGAAGTTTATGAAGATACTTCAGGGCTAAAAGCAGGAGAAGAAGTAATTTCAACAGGTAGACCCCTATCTGTAAGACTTGGACCTGGTCTTTTGAAAAATATGTTTGACGGTATAGAAAGACCTCTAGAAAAAATACAAGATAAAAATGGGGCCTTTATACCTTCAGGTATTGGTTTTGAAAACCTTGATGAAGACAAAGAATGGGAAGTTGAAATGAAAGTAGCTGTAGGAGACCAAGTTCATGTTGGTGATATCTACGCTACAATAATGGAAACAAAAACTATTGAACACAGGCTAATGAGTAGTTTTGATGGAACAGTCAAAGAAGTAAAGCCATCAGGAACATATAAGATTGAAGATACTATAGTAGTCCTAGATACTAATGATGGCGAAAAGGAATTAAAACTTTACCAATATTGGCCAGTAAGAAATCCTAGACCAGTCAAAAAAGTTCGTCCACTAGAATTACTTTTAAATACAGGCCAAAGAGTACTTGATGTATTCTTTCCAGTTGCCAAGGGTGGTACTGTAGCTATTCCTGGAGGATTTGGTACAGGTAAAACTATGCTCCAACACCAATTTGCCCAATATGCAGATGCTGATATAATTATCTACATCGGTTGTGGTGAACGTGGTAACGAGATGACCCAAGTACTTGAAGAATTCCCTGAGCTAATAGACCCAAATACAGGTTATGGTCTAATGGAGAGAACAATTCTTATTGCAAACACGTCAAATATGCCAGTAGCAGCTCGTGAAGCTTCTATCTATACAGGTATTACTATAGCAGAATACTTTAGAGATATGGGCTACCACGTTGCTCTTATGGCCGATTCTACATCTAGATGGGCTGAAGCCCTTCGTGAAATATCTGGACGTTTGGAAGAAATACCTGCCGAAGAAGGATATCCAGCATATCTAGGAAGCCGCCTTTCTCAGTTTTATGAAAGAGCTGGTTATTTTACAAATCTAAATGGATCCGAAGGTTCAGTTACCCTAATAGGTGCTGTTTCTCCATCTGGTGGTGACTTCTCTGAACCAGTAACAGAAAACACACGTAGATCAGTAAATGTATTTCTAGGACTAGATAGAAAACTTGCTTATTCACGTCACTACCCAGCTATTAACTGGATGACTTCATACTCAAACTACCTAGATACAATGAGAGCCTACTATCAAGAAAATACGGGCACTGACATCATTGCTATAAGAAATGAACTAATGAATGTTCTTTTGCAAGAAGATGAAGTAAGGTCAATCCTTATGCTTGTAGGTCAAGATGCCCTATCTGATAGCCAAAAAAACATCCTTGATGTTGCAGAACTTGTAAGAGTAGGATTCTTGCAACAAAATGCCTACAATGATACAGATAAGTATGTACCATTAGAAAAGCAAATAAAAATGCTTGAAGTAATAAGAAATTATTACAATTACTCACAAAATGCCATCAAAGCTGGTATCCAATACAAGAATATGTTCAGTGCAGATTTGATCAATGATATTACACAGATGAAATATACAATCAAAAATGATGATTTAGACAAATTTGTAGATCTTAATAATGAGATTGAATCTCATTTTTTAAATTTAAAAGGAGGAATTAATGCGTAAGGAATACACAAAAGTAAAAAGAATTGAATCCTCCATCATAGAAATAGAAAAAGTTGCTAACGTTGCCTACAATGCTGTAGTATCAGTTCATGCCCTTGGTATGGATTTTGTAGGTCAAGTCGTAAAAATAGACGATGATACTATATCTATAGAGGTTTTTGGTAATACCCAAGACTTCTCCCTAGATGATATAGTAATCAAATTTGAGGAAAAACCATTAGCAATTCCACTAAATGAAAATATTTTGGGAAGAACCTTTGATGGACTAGCACGTCCTATTGATAATGGTGGGGAAGTTTATGCAGAAAAAACTTATCCAGTTGAAGGCGAACCACTAAACCCAGTTGCTCGTGAGTATCCAAGAGATTTTATTCAAACAGGTATATCAGCTATAGATACTCTGACAACTCTAATCCGTGGACAAAAACTTCCTATATTTTCAGGTTATGGTCTTTCCCACAACCAAATAGCAGCACAAATTGTTAGACAAGCAAAGCTAAAAACTGACGAAGACTTTGCCTTTGTATTTGCTGCAATGGGAATTAAAAAAGATGAAGCTATGTTTTTTGAAGATGCCTTCAATAAGGCAGGTGTCCGTGATAAGGTAGTAATGTACCAAAACCTTGCAGATAGCCCAATAATGGAACGTCTTATAGCTCCTAAGTGTGCCCTAACTGCAGCAGAATATTTAGCCTATGAAAAAGGCTACCATGTTTTGGTAATAATTACAGATATGACTTCATATTCAGAAGCCTTGCGTGAGGTTTCATCAATCAGACAAGAGGTTCCATCTCGTAAGGGTTACCCAGGTTATCTTTATTCTGACCTTGCAACCCTATACGAAAGAGCTGGTATGATTCGTGGTACAAAGGGATCAGTAACACTTATTCCAATACTAACCATGCCAAATGATGACATTACCCACCCAGTACCTGACCTTACAGGTTATATTACAGAAGGACAGATTGTAATTGATAGAGGTCTATTTAATAAGGGTATCTATCCACCAATCAATGTTCTCCCATCTCTATCCCGTCTTATGAAAGATGGTATTGGTGAGGGTTATACGAGAGCAGACCATGAAGACTTGATGAACCAAATTTATGAATCATATTCCCATGTCGGTGAGGTTAGAAATATAGCCCAAATCGTTGGTGAAGATGACCTATCAGATATAGACAAGAAGTACTTGGAATTTGGCGATGAGTTTGAAAAAAGATTCCTATCCCAAGATCCAACTGAAAATAGAGAGCTTGACCAAAGTTTAGATTTAGGTTGGGAAATCCTAAAAATATTACCAAGAACAGAGCTTCACAGGGTAAGTCCTGAAAACTTGGATAAGTTTATAGGTAATTAATATGGAAATAAAATCAACAGCCCCTACCAAGGCCAATTTGATTGCAGCCAAAGACCAATTATCCTTACTAAACACAGGTCTTGATATCCTAGATAAGTCTAGAAAAGCTCTAATCGGAGCCCATGATTCAAAGATTAAACAAAGAGATGAGCTAAATGATCAGGTAAATGAAACTATAGCTAGAGTAAGCAAAAACTTTAAAAAAGCTATGGTTACCATGGGAGAGGCAAAGCTAAATGACATAGCAAGCCTTCTTCCAGTTGATAATAGTATAAGCCTTAAGGAAAGTGAATTTATGCAGACAAAGGTCTATGACATAGATTTCACTCCGCAAAAATTAAGTTTATCATATTCATTTTATGAAACAAACGAGACATTTGACCAAGCTGTGCTATCGTTTAATGAGCTTAAAAGCAAAATTTTAAAATTAGCAGAACTTGATACGACAATAAATAACCTTGATAGGCAGATTAAAAAAACAAGTAAAAAAGTAAATTCTCTAGAGAAAGTTCAAATACCAAAACTAGAGGATAGAATAAAGGAAATTTCATCATTAATCGAAGAAAAGGAAAGAGAAGAATTCTCTAAGACAAAGATGGTTAAAGATAGGAAATTAAAAGAAAACACCGAAGTTTAGAAAACTTACGGTGTTTTAATTTGTCTTTTTTTAGAAATTGCAATTTTTGCTGGATCGATTATCGAAATAACTTCTTCATCTAGGGCATCTGGATCTTTCATTGTTTTTTGCATAGACGCAGATAGGGCAAGGCCAATTTCTGCCAAGCAAATCAATTGGAAGGTACCGCCAGATGATAAGAAAGGTAGGGGAATACCTGTAACTGGCATCAAACCTATAGTCATTCCTATATTTTCAAAAATGTGGATAAATAACATGGCTGCTATTCCAGTTACTAAAATACTTATGAAAGTATTTTGAGAATTTTTAGCTATAGCTACTAGTCTTAAGATTACAATAGCAAAGAGAATAATCAGTATAATTGCACCTAGAAAACCCATTTCTTCAGCAAGTACTGAAAATATAAAGTCTGTTTCTTTTTCTGGTATATAACCATACTGGGACTGAGTTCCCTTCATGTAGCCTCTTCCATTGAACATACCAGATCCTATGGCTATCATTCCTTGTTGTTGTTGCCAGTTTGAACCTGATGTATCTCTAGAGGGGTTTAGGAAGTTTTCTATCCTATCAGCCCTGTAACCAGAAAGATTTGTCAAAACTATGAAACCCGTTGTAAGGCCAATAGCGGCAAAAATCAGTATCCATTTCCAAGAAATACCTGCTACAAACAGCATAGCTGCAATGAAGAATATATAAACCATAGCTGTACCAAAGTCTGGCTGTAAGAGTATCAAAGTAATAGGTAGTCCTACAAAAGCTAAGGTTATTACTAATCTTTTTACTTCGTTGATAGTAAGTTTATATTTATCAAGATAGGCTGCAAAGGAAAATATCAAGAGTATTTTTACTATCTCAGATGGTTGGATAGAAAATGAGCCGATATAGACCCAAGATTTAGCACCCCATTCATCAAGTCCTCTACCAAATATTAAAGTAATAATTAGCAAAAAGATGGAAAGTCCATAGACCGCCCACAAGGATTTTTTAATAACATCTAAATCCATGGTACATATTAAGGCTATGGCCAAAAAACCAATTACAGTCGATCCTATTTGTGTCTTTATAGCTGAAAGGTCACCACCATAAGCAGAATATAAGACAACCAAGCCATAGACACAAAGAGCTAAGGTTGCCAGTAATAATAATATATCTAAATCTTTTAGATTCTTCTTTTTCAAATTAAACATTAAATCACTCCATATCTAAGTAAACATTATACCACGCTTATAGGTTTTTAGAAATATGCCAGATAATTAAAGAAAAGTATAATCAATATAAAGGTTAAGGTGATATTATTTTAGAGAAAAAAGAAATAAAAGAAGTTTTAGATATTCTAGATAGGCTTTATCCAGATACTTCTAATCAATTTTTGAACTTTACAACACCCTTCGAAGCTCTCATTGCTACAATGCTTTCAGCACAAACTACTGATATCAGAGTAAATAGTGTAACAAGTGAACTTTTTAAAGTTGCAAATAGGCCAGAAGATTTTTGTAAAATGGATATAAAAGAGATTGAAGATTGGATTAAAACTGTTGGAATATATAAAAATAAGGCAAAAAATATTAAAAAAACAAGTGAAATATTGGTAAAAGATTACAATAGCCAAGTTCCAAATAAAAAAAATGAACTTATAAAATTACCAGGCGTAGGTAACAAGACTGCCAATGTAGTTTTGGCCAATGCCTTTGATATACCAGCTTTTCCTGTAGATACTCATGTTTTTAGACTTTCAAATAGGATAGGAATGGCTGATGCCAATAATGTAGAGAAAACAGAGAAAGATCTAGAAAGAAATGTTCCAAGAGAAAAGTGGAATATAACCCACAAAAAGTTAATTTTACATGGGAGAAAAGTGTGTAAGGCTAGGAAACCTCTTTGCCAAACTTGTGATCTTAATAAACTTTGCTTATATTATAGGAGTTTGAATGATTAAATTATTTGCTATAGATATGGATGGTACGCTCTTAAATAGTGATGGCAAGCTTAGCTCAGCTACAAAAGATGCCCTACAAAAGCTAAATGAGAGCGGAGTAAAGTCAGTGCTTTGTTCGGGTAGGGTAGCAACATCAATCGAGTATTTTAATGGGCTACTTGAACTTGACAACCCAGTTATAGCTAACAATGGAGCCATAATAAAGATAAATAAAGATAAGGTTTTGTTATCCCACCCACTAGAAGACCAACATTTAAAGGATCTGATTGATTTTTGTTCAGAACATAAGTGCATCTATCATTTCTATGATGAGGACACATTTTATTCAAATCGCTTAAACCAAAAGGGTATTAATCACCTATTAATAGATAATGATTATGGTATGAATGTCCAATGCTATTTGAACATTTCTGAGGCCCCATACCAAAGGCTAAAGGAGAGAAATAAAAATGCCTATAAAATCCTTGTCGGCAACCTCAAAGACCATCCTTATGGAGAAGATAAGATTGTAGATATCTTTAATGATAGATTTGGCAATGATCTTTATATTACATCATCTGGAATGAGTAGTATAGAGATTATGGAAATGGGTGTAAATAAATGGACCGGGATCTTAGAGTTGGCAGACTTTTTGGGTATAAGTAAGGAAGAAATTGCTGCAATCGGTGATTCCCACAATGATATTCCAATGATTCAAGGTGCAGAACTTTCATTTGCTATGGGAAATGCTAACCAAGCCTTGAAAGATTTAGCTAAATATACTGTATCTGACAATAATAGTTCAGGAATTGCTGATGCGGTTGATAGAATCTTAGCATATAATAAGGAAAATCCAAGTGTTTAATATAGTACTTTTAGCTCCAGAATACCCTGGAAATGTCGGAAACATTGGTAGAACTTGTGTCCTTACTAAATCAAGGTTACATTTGGTAAGACCCTTCAAATTTGACCTATCTGATAAGTCCCTTAAAAAAGCTGGGATCGACTACTGGGACAAAGTAGATTTGACCATACACGATTCTATAGAAGAATTTTTGGAATTTATAAAGGATAAAGATTTCTACCTAGTGGAAACAGGAACTGATAAAGTTTATTCTGATGTAAAATTTAAAGACGACGATTATCTAATATTTGGTAGAGAAAGAGAAGGAATTGACAAAGATATTTTAGATAGATATTACGAAAGGATAATCACAATACCTATGACCAAAGAAATAGATAGGTCACTTAATCTAGCAAATTCGGTCTCAATTGTCCTATATGAGGCGCTAAGACAAAATAAATTTAATTTTTAGGAGATGATAATATGTATGATGTAATAATATTGGGAGCAGGTCCAGCAGGGCTTACTGCAGGACTTTATGCTGGTAGATCTAAGCTTAATACTTTGATAATAGAAAAAGCAATACCAGGTGGACAAATTGCTACCACAGCCTTTGTAGAAAACTATCCTGGTTCTATAGAAGAAGCTTCAGGAATGGGTCTTTCTGATAGGATGTATGAGCAAGCAAAGGAATTTTGTGAATTTAAAACTGCAAATGTCACAAAAGTAGAGCTTGAAGGCAAGGTTAAAAAAATCTACACAGAAGATGGGGAAGTTATAGAAGCAAAGGTTGTAATAATTTCTACTGGTGCAAGCCATAGGAAACTTGGAGCCAAGGGAGAAGATGAATTTGCTAATAGGGGTGTATCTTATTGTGCGACTTGCGACGGACCATTTTTTACAGGACTTGATATATTTGTAGTAGGTGGTGGAGATAGCGCCCTAGAAGAAGCTTTATACTTAACCAAATTTGCCAAATCTGTAAGCATTATCCATAGACGTGACGAATTTAGAGCAAGTCAAGTAGTAGTAGATAAGGTAAAAGCAAATGATAAAATTAAACTTGTCCTAGACTCTGTTGTAAATGAAATTAAGGGTGAAAAGGATGCCACATCTATTATTGTTGAAAATGTTAAAACTCATGAAACTTCTGAATTAAAAAGTGAGGATAATGGTCCAATTGGGGTATTTATATTTGTAGGGTACATTCCACAAACAGATATATTCGAAGGTATTATTGATTTGGATCATGGCTATATAAAAACTGATGACGATATGAAAACAGAAATCGAAGGTGTTTTTGCAATCGGTGATACAAGAGTAAAGAGTGTACGCCAGATGGTTACAGCAGCAGGTGATGGATGTATAGCGGCAGTAGTGGCAAATAGGTATTTGGAAGGTCAAGTTTGGTAATAGTTTATTTAGGAAAACTATTACCTAGTTATATGACCTTGACAAAATCCTAACACATAGTTAAGTATTATTATAGAAACAGAAAACTTATAGGAGGAATAATGACAACTAAAGTAGCAATTAATGGATTTGGTAGAATCGGACGTTTAACACTAAGAAGAATAGCAAAAGTAGAAGATGATATCGAAGTAGTAGCTATCAACGACCTTATTGATAAACATGGTCTTGCTTATGCTTTCAAATACGATACAGCACAAGGAAGATTTGACGGTGATTTTGAAGAAACAGAAGATGGTTTCAAAGTAAATGGTAAAGAAATCAAAATCTTTGCTGAAAGAAACCCAGAAGATCTACCATGGGGTGAACTAGGAGTAGACGTTGTTCTTGAATGTACAGGATTCTTTACAGAAAAAGAAAAAGCAGAAGCTCACATCAAAGCTGGTGCTAAAAAAGTTCTTATCTCAGCTCCTGGTAAAGGTGACATGAAAACTATCGTTTATGGTGTAAATCACGAAATACTTGATGGTTCAGAAACAGTTGTTTCAGCAGCAAGCTGTACAACAAACTGTCTTGCACCAATGGTAAATGTACTAGTAAAAGAATTTGGATTTGTTACAGGACAAATGTCAACAATCCACGCATACACAGCAACACAAGCTATCCAAGATACTCCAGCTTCTAAAAAAGACCTTAGAGGTGGACGTGCAGCTGCACAAAACACAATCCCAGCTTCAACAGGTGCTGCAAAAGCAGTAGGTAAAGTATTACCAGAAGTTGAAGGTAAAATTGATGGTACAGCTCTAAGAGTTCCAACAATTACAGGATCTGTTACAGAACTTTACTCAATTCTTGAGAAAAAAGTTACTGTAGAAGAAGTTAATGAAGCTATGAAAAAATACTCATCTGATGCATTTGCTTATGAAACTGAAGATGTTGTATCTAGCGATATAATCGGATACCCAGCAGGATCTGTTTTCGATTCACAACTTACAAAAGTTGTTGAAAATGGCGATACACAAATCGTTAAAACAGTAGCTTGGTATGATAACGAAGCAGGTTACGTATCTAACCTTGTAAGAACACTTGATTATTTAGCTAAACTTTAAGAGATAGTCTAGGGGCGGAGATATTTATCTCTTGCCCCTTTATTTATGAGGTGAATTATGAACAAAAAGACTGTAAAAGATTTAGATGTTAAAGGAAAAAAAGTACTAGTTAGAGTTGATTTTAACGTTCCTCTTTCAAAAGAAAACAAGGGCGAAATTGCTGATGATACAAGAATTAAGGCGGCTCTTCCTACTATAGACTACCTAATAGAAAATGATGCTAAGGTTATCTTGATGAGCCACTTAGGTAGACCAAAGGGAGAAGCAAACCCTGAATTTGCCCTAAAGCCAGTTGCTGAATGGTTAGAAAACCACTACGGTGACAAATTCCACTTTTTACCAAGCCCTGAAGTAGTGGATGATAAGGTTAAAGAAGAAGTTGCAAATCTTAAAGAAGGTGAACTTGCCCTACTAGAAAATACCAGATATGTAGGTGGAGAAACAAAGAATGATGAAGAGTTCTCAAAGAAATTAGCTTCTCTTGCTGATCTTTATGTAAATGATGCCTTTGGTACTAGCCATAGAGCACACTCATCAAATGTAGGAGTTGCAAGTATTCTCCCATCAGCAGTAGGATTCTTGATTGAAAAAGAAATTGATGTTATGGGCAAGGCTTTGGAAGATCCAGAAAAACCATTTGTATCAATCCTTGGTGGTGCAAAGGTATCTGATAAGATTGGTGTAATTGAAAACCTACTTACAAAAGTTGATACTATCCTAATCGGTGGTGGTATGGCTTATACTTTCCTAAAAGCACAAGGCAAGGAAATCGGCAAATCTCTTCTAGAAGAAGACAAGATGGATCTTTCTCTTGAACTACTAGAAAGAGCTAAGGAAAATGGAGTAGAAATCCTACTTCCAGTTGACGTAGTAATTGCAGATGAGATCGCTCCTGGAGTAGATACTCAAATAGTTGACATAGATAGTATTCCTGCTGACAAAGAAGCTTTAGACATCGGACCAAAGACTGCAGAATTATTTGCTGAAAAAATCAAAGCAGCAAAAACAGTTGTTTGGAATGGACCAATGGGAGTATTTGAAATCAAAGAATTCTCAAATGGTACCAATGAAGTTGCTAAGGCACTAGCTGAAGCTGATGCTACAACAATAGTTGGTGGTGGAGACTCTGCTCTTGCTATTGAAATGGCAGGCCTAAAGGATAAAATTACCCACGTTTCTACAGGTGGTGGAGCAAGCTTAGAATTCCTAGAAGGAAAAGACCTACCAGGTATTTCTGCAATAGAAGATAAATAAGGAGATATAATGCGTAAACCAGTAATCGTTGGAAATTGGAAGATGAACAAAACTGTTACAGAAGCTAAAGACCTACTAGAGGCTATTAAAAATACAGAGCTTGATAGCGAAGTAGAAGCAGGAGTTTGTGTACCAGCAATAGATTTATGTGCAGCATCCAAGGTTTTAGAAGGAACTGACATTAAATTCGGTGGCCAAAATATGTACTTTGAAGAGTCAGGAGCATTTACAGGAGAGATTTCTCCACTAATGCTAAATGATATTAAGGCTGACTATGTAATATTGGGCCATTCTGAACGTCGTGACATCTTTGGTGAATGCGATGAACTAATCAATAAAAAAGTTTTATCTGCATTTGAACATGGCCTTACACCAATTCTTTGCTGTGGTGAATCTCTAGAAGAAAGAGAAGCTAACAAGCAAGAAGAAAAAGTTAAATCACAAATTGAAGCTGACCTTAAAGATGTAAGCGAAGATGATGTTAAGAAATTAATCATAGCTTATGAACCAATTTGGGCAATAGGAACTGGAAAAACAGCTTCAGCTGAAGATGCAGAAGCAATGTGTGCTTACATTAGAAACTTAGTTGCTGATTTATATTCTAAAGAAGCAGCAGAAGCAGTACGTATCCAATACGGTGGATCTGTAAAACCAGCAAATGTTAAGGAACTAATGGCAAAAGAAAATATTGACGGTGCTCTAGTAGGTGGAGCAAGCCTTAAAGCAGAAGATTTTGCTGCTCTAGTAAATCATAGAAAATAATTTATTAATAAAAGGAGATATATAAATGAGCTTAATTACAAGTGTATATGCAAGACAAATCTTAGACTCAAGAGGAAATCCAACAGTAGAAGTTGAAGTAGAAACAGAACTTGGCGGTTTTGGCCGTGCTGCAGTACCAAGTGGTGCATCAACAGGTGAATGGGAAGCTGTAGAACTTCGTGATGGAGATGATAGCTACTATCTAGGCAAATCTGTTCAACAAGCTGTAGAAAATGTAAATGAAAAAATTGCTGATGAACTAGTATTTGTTTATGACGTAACAGATCAAGTTGGTATTGACCAAGCTATGATTGAACTAGATGGAACAAAAAACAAGGGAAATCTTGGGGCAAATGCTATCCTTGGTGTATCTCTTGCAGTAGCAAAAGCAGCAGCAGATGAATCTGGTCTTCCACTATATGCATACCTTGGTGGACCAAATGCAAAACTTCTTCCAACACCAATGATGAACATCCTAAATGGTGGGGAACACGCTGATAACTCAGTAGATATCCAAGAATTTATGATTTTCCCACTAGGAGCTGATACATTCTCACATGCTCTACAAATGGGTGCAGAAGTATTCCACAACCTTAAAAAAGTACTAAAAGATAAGGGATATAATACAGCAGTTGGTGATGAGGGTGGATTTGCTCCAAACCTTAAATCAAACGAAGAAGCTCTACAAATTATCGTAGAAGCTATAGAAACAGCAGGCTATGTTCCAGGTAAAGATGTATTTATAGCTATGGACTGCGCTTCAAGTGAATTCTACAACAAAGAAGATGGTAAATACCACCTAGAAGGTGAAGGAACAGTTTACTCAGAAGATGAAATGATTGACTGGCTAGAAAGTCTAGTAGAAAAATATCCAATCGTATCTATCGAAGACGGTCTAGATGAAAATGACTGGGAAGGTTGGGCAAAACTTACAGAAAGACTTGGCAACAAAGTTCAACTAGTAGGTGATGACCTATTTGTAACAAATACTGAAAAACTTGAAAAAGGTATCAAAGAAAATGTTGCAAACTCAATTCTAATCAAAGTTAACCAAATCGGATCTCTAACAGAAACACTAAATGCTATCGAAATGGCAAAACAAGCTGGATACACTGCAGTAGTTTCTCACAGATCTGGTGAAACTGAAGACGTTACAATTTCTGATCTTGTAGTAGCTGTAAATGCTGGACAAATTAAAACAGGTGCACCTTCAAGAACAGATCGTGTTGCAAAATACAATCAACTATTAAGAATTGAAGATGAACTTTGGACAAATGCAGAATTTAAAGGTCTAAAAGCATTCTATAATCTAAAAGATAGATTCAATGACTAATTAAAATTTTTAGAGCGGGGGCGACCCCGTTTTTTATTTATAATAATATATTTCGGGTATTATATTAATAACTTAGTCCATATAAATTGCGTGAGATGCCTAATAGTGGTATACTATGAAAAGATGAAATCGGAGGTGTCTTAATGGAAAACTTTTTAGCAGTTGTTTTGATGATTGCATCGCTAATAGTTATAGTAGCTGTAACAATGCAAGATCCAAAAACTGATGGTTTGGGAACACTAGCTGGCCAAGAAACTAACGTATTTGGTAGAAGTGCTCACAAAACAAAAAACGAAATGTTAGATAAAGTAGTTGTTGCTGGCGGAGTTTTACTTTTCCTAGCAAGTATAATATTTCTAATAGTAATGTAGGGGCTAAGGATAGGAAAGCTATCTAGCCTCTTTTTTTATAGTTATAAAAAGAAACGAGTTAATAATGAATTTAAGAGACCTTATTTTAAACATAGTTTATGATGAAGATTACAATCCAATTACAAGAAAAGAATTAGCTGCTTATATGAAGGCTGACAAGTACACCAAAGACGTGATTTATGATGAAGTGAAAAAACTTGAAAAAGACAATAAAATTCATATCAGCCACAAAAAGAGAATAATGCCTATAAGTGATGAAGAACTATCATTGATAGGAACAATTTCCCTTGCTCAAGGAGGCTATGGATTTTTCATATCAGAAAATAAAGATATGAATGATGTGTTTATATCAAAAGACAATTTAGGAGATGCCTTTGATGGTGATAAAGTCAAAATTGAGATAACAAAAGAAGCATCGAAGGGTAAAAATGCCGAGGGACGAGTTATTGAAATTATAGAACGAGGCAAAACTAAGATTGTTGGTACATTTCAGGAATCCAAGGGATTTGGCTTTGTAGTAGCTGATAACAAAGCTATAGGCAAAGATATATATGTAGAAAAGAAATATACTAAAAAGGCCAAAAATAAAGATAAGGTTATAGCTGAAATTATAAATTTCCCCAAAAAAGGCAATCCTGAAGGAAGAATTGTCGATATCATAGGCCACAAAAATGACAAAAATGTCGATATTTATTCCATAGTTGCCCAACATGGAATCCCATATCAATTTTCTAAAGATACGAAGAAGGAAGTTTTATACTTAGATACAGAAGTTAAGGATGAAGATACTAGAGCTAGACAAGACTTTAGAGATCTTTTTACAGTTACCATAGATGGTAGAGATTCTAAAGACTTCGATGATGCGATTTCCATAGATAAAAATGGAGAAAATTACGACCTATATGTTCATATAGCTGATGTAGCTCACTATGTAAAAAGGGGAAACGCCATAGATAAAGATGCCTATGATAGGGGTAACTCTACTTACCTATATAATGTTGTAATACCAATGCTTCCTCTTGAACTATCAAATGGTATATGTTCACTAAATCCAAATGTAGATAGGCTTAGCATAAGTCTTAAGATGACTATAGATCGTAAGGGAAATGTAATTGCAAATGACTTTTACGAGTCTGTAATAAATTCTGATTACAGGCTAGTTTATGATGACGTCAATGCATTTTTGGATGATGGAGATGATGGAGTTTACAATGATGATTATATTAAGGAAAAGTTATCTCTATTCGATGAACTTCATAAAATTTTAAGGCAAAAAAGAGAAGATAGGGGAGCAATAGACTTTAACTTTAGGGAAAGTCAAATCGATACAACAGATGATGGTAAAGTTTTAAATATCTCTGTCCATGAGCGTGGCACTGGCAACAAAATGATAGAAGAATTCATGCTAGTTGCCAACGAAACAGTTGCTACTCTATTTGGTTATATGGATTTTCCATTTATATATAGGGTTCACGAAAAGCCATCCCAGGAAAAACTTGATGATTTCAAACGTGCCTTAAACACTATGGGCTACAATATCAGAGGAAGCGAACTTCACCCAAAAGATTTTCAAAAAATACTAGAAGATGTTAAGGGTGAAGATGAGGAGAGCATTATAAACCTATTGATGCTAAGGACCATGCAAAAGGCCAAATACAGCAAGAAAAGAGATATACACTTTGGTCTATCTACTGAGTTTTATACTCACTTCACAAGCCCAATCCGTAGATACCCAGATCTGATTGTCCATAGACTTTTAAAAACTTATATAAAAAATAAATTAAACAAATTCAACCAAGCAAGCTTAGAAAATAGCCTAAATAACTCTAGCGAGCATTTATCTATGACTGAACGCAGAAGCGAAGACGCCGAGCGTGAGGTGGAAGATTTGATGAAGTGCAAGTATATGAGAAGATTTATAGGTGATGAGTTTGAGGGTAATATTAGTTCAATCACCGATTTTGGGATTTTTGTAGAGCTTGATAATACGGTAGAGGGCTTGTTTATGTATAAGTTCTCGGATGACCACTTTGAATACATTGAAGATAGTTTAAAAGCATTTAATACAGCAAATAAGAAATTCTATTCCATAGGGGATAGAGTTAAGATAGAAGTAAGAGATGTAGATATTTATCAAAAAAATATCGACTTTGATATATTGGAGGAAGATGAAACAGTTAGCGAACAATAAAAAGGCCTTTCACGATTATTTTATTGAAAAAAAGTATGAAGCAGGTATTGAACTTAAGGGTGATGAAGTAAAAAGCATCAAACAAGGAAAGGTTAGTATCAAGGAAAGCTTTATTGGAGATAAAAACGGGGAGATTTATATCTACGGCATGCACGTAACCCCATTTACCGAGGCCTATGATAAGAAAATAGATCCAACTAGGACTAGAAAACTTTTGCTTCATAGAAAAGAAATAAGCACCCTGATTGGTAAGAAAAGTCAGGCTGGTTTTACCATAGTTCCACTATCAATCTATGAGAATAATGGCCTTGTAAAAATAGAAATCGCCCTAGCCAAGGGTAAAAAATTATATGACAAACGTGAAAGTTTAAAGAAAAAAGACGATAAAAGAAGAATTGAAAGGGCTTTGAAAAACTATTAAATAGTATGGCTGAAATATAACTAATTATTAATGAAAATTTCTAATATCTATAATGCTTTTGCACACTAATAGTTGACAAAATTAGTGACTGTGCAAAAATATTAACAGGAGGATGTTATGAAAAAAAATATTTTAGCATTAGCAATATGCCTTTGTGGAGTTTTATTATTTGCATCTTGTGCAAATTCCAATGAAAGTGAAGAAAAAGAAGTTAAAGAACAGACTAAAGCTGAGCAAAGTGAAAGTGATTTGATAGTTTTTGCTGCGGCATCAATGACAGAATCTCTAAACGAACTTAAGGATGAATTTGAAAAAGATAATCCAGATATTAAGCTTTCCTATAACTTTGATTCATCAGGAACTTTAAAGACTCAGATAGAAGAAGGTGCAGATTGTGATGTATTTATTTCAGCTGCCAAAAAACAAATGGATGAACTTGAAGGCCTTGATGAGGGAAAAGAATCACTAATTGATAGCGAATCGAGGTTTGATCTTTTAGAAAATGAAGTGACCCTTGCAGTTAAAGAAGACTCAGATAAAGATATTTCATCTTTTGAAGACTTGAACACCGACAAAGTAACAAGCATTGCCCTTGGAAACTCTGATGTACCTGTTGGCCAATATTCTGAAGAATTGCTAAATAACCTAGGTATATGGGAAGCTATACAAGATAAGGTAACTTTTGGATCAAATGTAAAAGAAGTCACTACATGGGTAAGCGAAGGTGCTGTTGATTGTGGAATAATTTATTCTACTGATGCAAACACAGCAGGGCTAAAGATAGTAGATAAAGCTGATTCTTCAAAATTTGAAAATAGGATTATATATCCAGCAGCCCTTACAATAAATAGCAAGAATAAAGAAGTTGGAGAAAAATTCCTAGAATTTTTAAAAAGTGATCAGGCTCAAAAAGTTTTTGAGAAATATGGATTTAAGAAAGTAATGTAGGTATGATGTGGATTTATTTCCCTTATACAATTCGATAAGAATTGCAATAATTTCGACAATTCTAATATTTTTTATAGGGATTTTCTTAGCTTATCAGATTAAGAAACTACCAAATGAAGCAAAAGGGGTCTTGGATGTCATACTGACTTTACCCCTTGTTTTGCCACCGACAGTTATAGGATTTTTTCTATTAAAAGTTCTGGGACCAAATAGCTTTATTGGCCAAATATTT
Organism: Anaerococcus sp. Marseille-Q7828; assembly: GCF_949769285.1. Lineage (NCBI taxonomy): Bacteria > Bacillati > Bacillota > Tissierellia > Tissierellales > Peptoniphilaceae > Anaerococcus > Anaerococcus sp. Marseille-Q7828. Next base: position 1,722,653 of record NZ_OX458331.1, on the reverse strand, counting down.
GAAAGCGTTCCCTTGGTAATGAGATGGTATTCGGCTATATTTGCATGTGTTATTGTATCTTTTCCGCTAATGTATAGGACTAGCCGTGCAGCTTTTGAAAACTTTGATGAAAATATTATCTTTGCTGGGAAAACTCTCGGAAAGTCAAATACATGGATTTTTTGGAGGCTAATTATTCCAAATTCAAAAAACGAAATTTTAGCAGGACTAATTTTATCCTTTTCCAGATCCTTGGGCGAATATGGAGCAACAAGCATGATAGCAGGCTACATACCCAACAAAACAGCAACTATTTCTACGACGATTTACCAATTTTGGAGAATAGGCAATGATAGCTTAGCTTATAGATGGGCAATAATTAATATCATAATTTCATTTATTGTTCTGTTTGCACTTAATATGTTTGAAAAGAATAGGGTCAAATGATGTTAATCTGTAAGATAAAAAAAGAATTTAAAAATTTTAGTTTAGATGTGGATTTTTCAATGGATGAAAATCATCTTGGATTCTTGGGTCCTTCTGGTTCTGGTAAATCAGTGACACTAAAGTGTATTGCAGGTCTTATAAATCCGGATTCGGGACAAATTATATTGGATGATAAAATTCTATTTGATTCGAGTAAGAATATAAATATAAGACCACAGGATAGGAAAATTGGATATCTTTTCCAGGATTACGCTCTATTTCCAAATTTTACCGTGGAAGAAAATGTTAGATTGGGACTTAGGTTTGATAAAAATCTAGATGTATCTGACAGACTAAAAGAAATGCACATTTACCATATAAAAAATAAGTATCCAAACGAAATATCTGGTGGAGAAAAACAAAGGACAGCCCTTTGTAGGATTCTTCTCAACAAACCAGATATTTTGTTATTAGATGAGCCTTTTTCAGCTCTGGATGCCTATATAAAACATTCTGTAGAAGAAGAGGTAATGAGAATTATTGACAAAAGCAAATTAAGGACAATCCTAGTTAGCCACAACAAGGATGAAGTTTACAGGATGTGCGATAGTATTATTAGCATAGCTAATGGCAAAACTTATATTAAAAAAGAAAAGAATGACTTTTTTAAGAATCCAAAAACTCTTACCGAAGCTAAACTAATTGGTATAAGAAATTTCTCTAGTATTGAGCCTACGACTAATGGAAATTTTCATGCTACAAATTGGGGCATAGACTTCAATAAAAGAGGAGATTTTGATAAGAAGATTCTAGCTATTTCAGATAATGCATTTACTATTTCAAATTACCCTACAGATAGTAATTCATTTATTTTGGATAATTACAGTATTTTAGAAAATATCGATTCTTTGACTATAGTTTTTAATAAAGATAGAGAAAAGTTTACTGATTTAAGAATTAAACTAGCAAAAGATGATTATTATAAATTAGATAAGAATAAAATCTATGCAAATATTGATCAAAAAGATTTAATATTTGTAGAAGATAGGTGATATTATGAAAGATCAATTCAACAGAGAAATTTCATATCTGAGAATATCTGTGACAGATAGGTGCAATTTTCGCTGCAAGTATTGCATGGGTGAAGATGGTATAGATCTTTTATCTCATGAAGATATATTGTCATTTGAAGAAATCCTAGAAATCGTTGATATAATGACTGACCTTGGCATAAAAAAGGTTAGAATCACAGGTGGAGAGCCTTTTGCAAGGCGTGGTGTCATGAATTTGATAGAAAAAATAGCTAGAATTGATGCCATAGAAGATATTGGAATTACAACGAATGCTTCTCTTATTTATGATAAACTAGATAGGCTAAAAGAAATAGGGGTAAATAGACTAAATATAAGTCTAGATACTCTAAATCATGATAAATTTAGAGAAATTACCAGACGTGATGAGTTTGATCAAACTATTAAATCCATAAAAAAGGCTATAGATTTAGGATTTAATATAAAAATTAATACAGTCTTGATAAAGGGATTTAATGATGATGAGATAGATGATTTTATAAATTTGACTAAAAATAATGACATTGAAGTTAGATTTATAGAACTTATGCCAATAGGCAAGGCTAGTCAATTTGATAGGGTCAACTTTAAAGACAATCTTGATATTTTAGAAGGATATTCATATGAAGATCTGGGATACTCTGGTGTTGCAAGGATTTATAAAATAGAGGGTCATAAGGGTAAAGTTGGACTTATCTCAGCTTTGAGCAGGGAATTTTGTGCTGATTGCAATAAAATTAGACTTACTTCAGATGGCAAACTCAAGGCCTGCCTGCACTCTGCAGAGGAAATTAAACTCAAAGGCCTATCAATTGAAGAAAAAAGAAAGACTATTATAGATTCAATATATAATAAACCAAAGAGCCACAAGCTCAATGAAACTGGTTCAGATTCAAAGAGATCTATGAATTCTATTGGAGGATAAATGGACAAATTTTCACATTTAGATGATAAGGGCAAAGTAAAGATGGTAGATGTCTCAGAGAAGAGACCTACAGATAGACTGGCCACTGCCTATGGCAAAGTGTTATTGAATAAAAAGACCTATGATATGGTAAAAAACTCTGAGATAGAAAAGGGAGATGTACTAACAGTTGCAAAGGTTGCAGGAATTATGGCGGCAAAAAATACAGCAAATACTATCCCAATGTGCCATCCCATAAACCTTACGTCAATAGATATAGAATTTAATATGGATGATGAAAATTGTGACATAGAAATATTTGCAACTTGTAAATTAAATGCCAAAACAGGAGTTGAAATGGAAGCTCTCCATGCAGTATCTGTCGCAGCATTAACAATTTATGATATGTGCAAGGCTGTCCAGAAAGATATTACTATTACAGACATAAGATTACTTAGGAAAACAGGCGGGAAGAGTGGAGCATACACATATGAGAGTTATTTCAGTTAATATAAGTGAGGAGAAGGGTACTATCAAGACGCCAGTAGAAAGAATAGAGCTAAAGATTAACCATGGCATAGTTGGTGATGCTCACGCTGGAAACTGGCATAGGCAGGTTTCTCTTTTGGCAGAAGAGTCTTTAGAAAAAATGCAGGCTAAAATACCTAGCCTAAAGCCAGGAGATTTTGCGGAAAATATTATGACAGAGGGCATTAACCTTCACCATCTTCCCATAGGAACAATTTTAAAAATAGGAGAATGTGAGCTTGAAGTAACTCAAATTGGAAAAGAATGCCATAAGGGCTGTGAGATTAGAAATATTACAGGAGAGTGCATAATGCCAACAGAGGGGATTTTTGCCATTGTCAAAAAAGAAGGCTTTATCCATCCTGGAGATGAAATTGAGGTGGCAAACAATGATTAAGAAAATTAAAGTAGAAGATGCTATTGGTCAACCACTACTACACGATATAACAGCCATAATGGAAGATGGTTTTAAGGGTGTCAAATTTAAACGTGGTCATATAATTGAAGATTCTGACATAGAGGCATTAAAAAATATAGGCAAGGACCATATTTATGTTGGTGAGCTTGAAGCAGACCAGGTCCACGAAGAAGATGCGGTCCTTGAAATTAAAAATCTTCTAGCTAATGAAAATATTGATGTCTCAGATGTAAGTGAGGGTAAAATTAACCTAACTAGTAAGGTTGATGGACTTTTTGTAATTAATCGCGAATTGCTTAGAAAGATCAATACAATCGGTGACTATACCATAGCCTGCAAGAAATCATACATTAAAGTTAATGCAGGTGATAAGCTTGCAGGTGTGCGTATAGTGCCACTTTGGACCGAAAAAATTCAGCTAGATCAAGCTAAAGCAATATTAGAAAATGAAGGGCCGATATTTGAAGTAAAGGAATTTAAAAATTTAAAAGTAGGATGTATTATCACGGGAGATGAAGTCTACTATGGTAGAATCAAGGATGCTTTTAAGCCGGTTCTTAGAGAAAAACTTGGACATTTTGAAAGCCAAGTAATTGATTTTGTATTTCTTCCTGACGATGAAGATAAGTTAGTAGAAACTTACAAGAAATTTAAAAATGCTGGTGCAGATCTTGTAATTTTCACTGGCGGTATGAGCGTCGATCCTGATGATATAACACCAAGAGCAATTAGAAAAACTGGAGCAGAAATTATAGTCCAAGGCATACCAATGCAACCGGGCAATATGTTAATGGTTGCAAGAGATGATAATACTTATCTTATGGGTGTACCAGGAGCTAGCATCCACAGCAAGGTTACAAGCTTTGATTACTTCTTGCCAAGGGTCTTTGCTGGTCTAGACCTTAAAAAAGAAAACTTCATAGAAATGGCTGAGGGGGGACTTTTATGAAGTTTACAGCAGGAGTATTAACTACATCAGATAGGGCAAGTGCTGGTATATATGAAGATAAGAGTGGCAAAGTCCTTATAAAACTTCTAGAAGAAATGGATTTTGAAGTTAAAATTTATGAAGTCATAGCAGATGGTTTTGATTTGATTAAAGAAAAATTGCTAGAATACTCCGATCATAATATAAATCTTATCCTAACCACAGGAGGTACAGGACTTGCAAAAAGAGATGTTACAGTTGATGCTACTCTTGCGGTAATCGAAAAACAAGTACCTGGTTTTAGCGAAGCTATGAGGGTAGAGGGCAGCAAAATAACTCCCTTTGCTTATTTATCAAGATCAGTTTCTGGCATAAGAAAAAATAGTCTTATTATAAATTTTCCTGGATCTAGTAAAGCTTGTGAGGAAAACTTTGAAATAATAAGACCATTTTTAATCCACGCTCTTGAAACTATTAATGGCATAAGCAATCATTAGTTTTCTTGGTTTATTAGTTTATTTATCTTTTCTATAGATTCTTCGGTGATGGTAGTCGTCCAATTTTGTTGTAAGGCTTCGAGAGATTTTTCTAGATTCCTTTCTTTTATAGCTTCTATCATCACCAAGTGTTCATTGTATGTTGATGGTTCTTTGTGGCTATCCTTTGCCATATAGAAACATATTTCAAATCTTTTAAGCCTATTTTTTAGCTTATCGACTATTGGTTTTATCTCTTTATTATCTGATAGTCCTATGATTTTATCGTGAAATTCATTGTCGAGGTCAATTACTTTTAGTATATTACCATTCATGTGTTCAGTTTTTATTTTTTCATTGATTTTAGTCAGATCATTTATAAAAGCATCATCAATTTTATCAAAGTTATTCTTTAAAGCATATTTTTCTAAGCCTGCTACAAGCTCGTAAATATCTTTCAATCTATCGACTCTTATAGGAGCAACCATAGTCCATTGGTTGGCCTTTGTTACAACCAATCCCTCATTTTCCAACCTTAGTATTGCTTCTCTTACAGGAGTCCTAGAAATACCCAACTCTTTTGATAAATCAGAAATCTTTAGCTGAGTGTAGGGTTTTAGTGTCCCATTTATTATTTGCTCATGTAAGATATTATATGCCTGGTCTTTTACAAATGTTCTTTTTATCTTGTTGTTTACTTTATTTTCCATAGGGCTAGTATACCTTTCTACTTAATTTTCACAATTATGAAAGCGTTTAAATTTTATATTTGACAATCTAGTTTATTGCAATTATAATATAAGTGATATATCACATACTACCTATTCATTATGACTTAAAATCTATAGATTTCAATTTATAATATAAGTTTTGATGGATATATCAATAGTAGTTAGAAAGGATGTAATTTTGGTAGAGACATATAACATAGTATTAAATGATATCTCTAAAAGAGATAAGGCTTCGTTAGATTTTATAAACGAAGAAGTTGTAAATACAGCACAAAAATTTCATGAAAGTTTTCCTGACTATGAAGTGACGCCTTTAGTCAGACTTAGTAATTTAGCTAAGCAATTTGGTGTTAAGGATATATTCGTTAAAGACGAATCCTATAGATTTGGCCTAAACGCCTTCAAAGTATTGGGAGGATCTTTTGCGATAGGTAAGTACATAGCTAATAAGCTTGGAATAGACATAGAAGATTTACCTTTTGAGAAAATGATTTCACAAGAGATTAGAGATCAACTAGATGATGTTACTTTTGTTACAGCTACAGATGGTAACCACGGTAGAGGTGTGGCTTGGACAGCAAATCAGCTTAAACAAAAATGTGTAGTATTGATGCCAGATGGATCTGCACTTGAAAGACGTGATAATATTAGAGCTCTTGGTGCTGAATGTGAAATCATGGAAGGCTTAAACTACGATGCATGTGTTGCCCTTGCTAATAAGAATGCCGAAAAAAAAGGTTGGATTATGGTCCAAGACACAGCATGGGATGGATATGAAGAAATCCCAACATGGATAATCCAAGGTTATGCAACACTAGCAAAAGAAGCAAATGATCAATTACAAGAACTTGGTATCAAGCCAAGCCATATCTTTGCTCAAGCTGGTGTAGGTTCTTTTGCAACAGGCTTGACAGGTTACTTCTCATCAGTTTATGAGGGTGATGAAAAGCCATTTATTACAATTGTTGAACCAGAAAAGGCAAATTGTAATTTCATTACTGCAAAAGCAGATGACGGTAAGATTCACAATGTTACTGGAAAGATGGACACAATCATGGCAGGACTTGCTTGTGGAGAACCAGTAACTATAGGTTGGCCAGTTCTTCATTCTTATGCAAATGCCTTTTTATCAGTACCTGATAAAGCAGCTGCAAGGGGAATGAGAATACTTGGAAATCCACTAAAAGATGATAAGAAAATTATTTCAGGAGAAAGTGGAGCAGCAACAATGGGACCTCTTTCTGAAATCTTACAAAGAGAAGATTTGAAAGAGATCAAAGAACAATTACAACTTGACGAAAACTCAGTGATTCTTCTTGTATCAACAGAGGGTGATACAGACTATGAACACTACAGACGCGTTGTTTGGGATGGTATATATCCAAACGAAGAAGAATACAAATACGAAATTCAAAGATAAAAAGGAGAAATAAATGAGCCAAGATATCAAAAAACTAATTGACGAACTAAAAGAACTAGACCACAAAAACTTATACGGTGATGACTTCTTCCACACATGGGATAAATCACAAGAAGAACTACAAGCCATTTGGAAAGTAGCTGACATATTAAGAGCTATGAGAGAAAAAAACATATCACCAAAAATATTTGACTCAGGACTAGGCATTTCACTATTTAGAGATAACTCAACAAGAACAAGATTTTCATTTGCATCAGCTTGTAACTTACTAGGCCTAGAAGTTCAAGATTTCGAAGAAGGCAAAAGTCAAGTTGCTCACGGGGAAACAGTAAAAGAAACAGCAAATATGATTTCTTTCATGGCTGACGTTGTAGGTATCCGTGATGATATGTACATCGGTAAAGGCTACCAATACATGAAAGACTTCTCAGAATATGTACAAGAAGGCCACAATGATGGAGTTCTTGAACAAAGACCAACACTTGTAAACTTACAATGTGACATTGACCACCCAACACAAGCTATGGCAGATATGCTTCATGTTATCCACGAGTTTGGCGGTATGGAAAATCTTAAAGGCAAAAAAGTTGCTATGACATGGGCTTACTCACCATCATATGGTAAACCACTTTCTGTTCCACAAGGAATCTCAGGATTATTTACAAGACTAGGCATGGATGTAGTCCTAGCTCACCCAGAAGGATACGAAATAATGCCAGAAGTAGAAGAGATAGCTCGTAAGAATGCTGAAGAATATGGTGGATCTTTCACAGTTACTAACGATATGAAAGAAGCTTTCGAAGATGCTGATATTGTTTATCCAAAATCATGGGCACCATTTGCAGCAATGGAAGAAAGAACAAAGCTTTATGGTGAGGGTGACCAAGCTGGTATCGACGAACTAGAACAAAGACTACTTGAACAAAACAAAGACCACATGGATTGGGAATGTACAGAAGAAATGATGGAGCTAACAAAAGATGGTAAGGCTCTATACATGCACTGTCTTCCAGCAGACATCACAGGCGTATCTGCAGAACATGGTGAAGTAGCTGAATCAGTATTTGATAGATACAGAGTTCCACTATACAAAGAAGCAAGCTTCAAACCATACATTATTGCAGCTATGATTTTCTTACAAAAGATTGAAAATCCAGAAGAAAAACTAGCAGAATTACTAGAAAAAGCAAACAAAAGATTAGATAAATAAGGAGTTAAAATGACAGAATTTCAAAATATTGACTTTGATGCTATAAAGGCAAAAGCAGGAGAATACAAGGAAGATATGGTGGCTTTCCTAAGAGATTTAATCAAACTTAAGGGAGAATCTTGCGAGGAAGGCGACAAAGCAAAAAGAATCAAAGAAGAAATGGAAAAACTAGGCTTTGACAAAGCTTGGATTGACGGCCAAGGCAATGTTCTTGGAGAAATGGGAACAGGTAAAACACAAATCGCTTTTGATGGTCACATTGATACAGTTGGTATAGGAAATATCGAGAACTGGGAATTTGACCCATACGAAGGATTTGAAGACGAAAACTTAATCGGTGGACGTGGTGGATCAGACCAACTTGGTGGCCCAGTTTCTGCAGTATACGGTGCAAAAATCCTTAAAGACCTTGGATATCTAAACGATGATTACAGAGTTCTTGTTACAGGAACAGTTCAAGAAGAAGACTGTGATGGAAACTGCTGGTTATACATGATAGAACAAGAAGGTATAAAACCAGAATTTGTAGTATCAACAGAGCCAACAGATGGTGGTATCTACAGAGGACAAAGAGGAAGAATGGAAATGAGAGTTGACGTACAAGGTATTTCATGCCACGGTTCAGCTCCAGAAAGAGGAGATAACGCTATCTATAAGATGGCCGACATCCTAAAAGAAATCGAAGCTTTAAACGAGAACCCAGCTGATGATACTGTTGAAATCAAGGGTCTTGTAAAAATGCTTGATGAAAAATATAACCCAGAATACAAAGAAGCAAACTTTTTGGGTCGTGGAACAGTTACAACAAGCCAAATCTTCTTCACATCTCCATCAAGATGTGCAGTAGCTGACTCATGTTCTATATCACTAGATAGAAGAATGACAGCTGGTGAAACTTGGGAATCTTGTATAAAAGAAATAGAAGACTTGCCATCAGTTAAAAAACATGGTGCAAAAGTATCTATGTATGACTACAAAAGAGCTAGCTGGACAGGACTTGAATATGAACAAGAAGCTTACTTCCCAACATGGGTAATCCCAGAAGACCACGTAGTTACAAAAGCTCTTGAAGATGCATATAAGAACCTATACGGAGATAAGAGAATCGCTCCACCAATCGCTAAAGAAGAAGAAAAGAGAGCTGCTCGTCCACTAACAGACAAATGGACATTCTCAACAAATGGTGTTGCAATAATGGGTCGTCACAATATCCCAACCATAGGATTTGGACCAGGAGCAGAAGACCAAGCTCACGCACCAAACGAAGTTACATTTAAACAAGACCTTGTAACATGCGCTGCAGTATATGCTGCTCTACCACTTGTTTACACACAAAATAAAGATAATTAAGAAGAAAAACTGGTAGCCTAGGGCTTAAAGGCCCTGGCAATCTACCAGTATATTAATCAATAAACTGACTAACATAATGATAAGATTTATCAAATAATTGCTACAAGAAATGTAAACGTTTTATTTAAATGATTTTGCTAGAATTTCTATTTTTGAAAGATAGAAAATATTGAATTGCATTAAGCTTCATAGATACTAGATAAGCAAAATAGGCTATACTAACTTCATAAAATCGTGAGGCAGACTATAATTAAATAATAGATTTAATTAGGGTTAATTAAAAAAACAAACACTTTTAATTCTGATTAAGAATAAGAGTGTTTTTTTACTACATATTATTAAGGACGGACATTCATAATAAAATGTAGATGACAAAGGGAGGTTACTATGAGTGATTATATGAGACCCATAGAATTTGATAAGCTCATCAAATGGGCTATAGACGAATACAATACTTATGGAACATGTTTTTCCATTGCAAAGGAAAAATTTTACAAGAATAATTCTGGCAAAGTTCTAAAGACTGTTTTTAACGAAGAGGTTACATCTCCTGTAGGACCAGCGGCAGGCCCACACAGCCAGCTAGCACAAAATATAATAGCATTATACCTAACAGGATCTAGATATATAGAACTTAAAACTGTCCAAGTTATGGATGGAGAAGAAATCATGGCAGCCATACCAAAGCCATGTATTATAAGCGAAGATGAAGCCTATAATTGCGAATGGTCAACTGAACTTACAGTAAAGAGAGCCCTAGAAGAATATGTAAAAAGTCACATAGCAATCCAAGTATTGGCCAAAGAATTTGCCTTGGCTGACAAAAAAGATTTTAGCTTAAATATGTCTGCTGGTTACAATCTAGAGGGAATAAAGAACAAAAAAATTGATGACTTCTTAGAAGGATTAAAAGATGCATCAAATCTAGATGTATATAAAGATTCTATCAGATTTTTAAAAGAAAATATCAATTTGTTTAATAATGTGACAACTGAAGATATTGATAAAATAGAACCTATGGTTTGTAACTCAATCACACTTTCAACTATGCACGGATGTCCTGCAGATGAAATAGAATCCATAGCAAAATATCTGCTAGAAGAAAAACACTTACATACATATGTCAAATGTAATCCAACCCTTGTAGGTTATGATTATGCCAGAAATATAATGGATGAACTTGGTTTTGCTTATGTAAACTTTAGTGACCACCATTTCAAAAATGACCTACAATTTGAAGATGCAATTAAAATTTTAAACAATCTATTAGAAATTGGCCAAAAAGAAAATCTAACATTCGGTGTTAAATTATCAAACACTATGCCAGTATTACAAAAGAAAAATGAACTCCCATCAGAAGAAATGTATATGTCTGGCAGAAGCTTACTTCCACTAACTATTACAGTTGCTAAAAAGCTAGTAGATGAGTTTGGAGATAAACTTCCTATGAGTTACTGTGGGGGAGCGGACGCTTCTAATGTATACGAATTATTTGAAATATTTAACCAACCTATCACAGTATCAACAACTCTACTAAAGCCAGGTGGGTACTATAGAATCAAACAACTAGCTGAAATTACTGAGCCCCTATTAGGTCGCAAATATGAGGGAGTAGACAAGGAAAAACTTGATGATTTCTACGGAAAACTAACAAACTCTGATACTTACAAGAAAAATCCTAAGAAAAAAGTAAGGGATAGAAAATGGCTAACAGACTTACCACTTATAGATTGTTTCCAAGCTCCTTGCCAGACTGACGGTTGTCCTATTAACCAACAAGTAGCAGCTTACATCCACTACGCTAAGAACGGTGACTATAAAAAAGCTATGGAAGTAATAGCTATAGATAACACGGCTCCAGCTATCTTATCTGAAACTTGCTATCAGTTCTGTAAAAAATCTTGTACTAGAGTCGACTATGAAGAGGGTCTAGAGATAAGAGAAATTAAAAAATTAGTTACTAGCAAGGCTCAAGAAGATTATGTAAAAAATATAAAGATTTGTGAAGCTAAAACTGACAATAAAGTTCTAATAGTAGGTGCAGGTCCTGCAGGTCTAGCGTCGGCTATATTTTTAAAGAGAAATGGCATTGATGTAAAGGTCATTGAAAAATCTGATAAGGCTTATGGTTATGCAAATAATTTAGTTAGTGAAGATATAATTCAAAAAGACCTTGATCTTTTAAATGCCTATGGAATTGAAATCGAATTTAATACTGAATTTACTGGAAATTTTGATGATTATAGTAAATACAAATATGTAATAATAGCATCTGGTAAAGAAACAAACTTTGAAGTATACAAAAATCAAGGCATAAATATAGATGAAAAGAACAAAGTTGCTCTTCTTGATAGCTTAGAATCAAGCAAAGAAAATGTATATTTTGCTGGAGATATCCTAAAGGGCAAAAAATCTATTGTTCACGCTATTGGATCAGCCAAGACAATTACAAAAGATATACTAAGAAAAGAAAAAATTGATCACGATTTCATAGAAGTTGACTACCAAGTAGACAGAAAAGATGTGATTTCAAAAAGAGGAAACTTAGTAAACTATTTCAGAGATAGCAAAGAAGAAAGTTCAAGATGCCTATCATGTGATATGATTTGTGAGATTTGTACCGAAGTTTGCCCAAACAGAGCAAACGTAGCTATATCTGTAGCTGATCTTGGTAATCAAATAATCCACTTAGACGGAATGTGCAACGAATGCGGCAACTGTGATTCCTTCTGTCCACATATAGGAAAACCTTATAAAGACAAATTTACAGTATTTTGGACTGACTTTGACTTTGAAGAGTCTACAAATACAGGATTCTTGAAGCTAGATGATGGCAAGTATAGGATAAGACTTGCTAATAAAAACATAATAGAAGCTAGCCTTGACGATGAAAAAATTGATGACACTACAAGAAAATTTATAGAAACAATTGAAAATAACTATAAATTTTACCTAAAATAGGAGTAAGTAATGATAATAGCAGGTGGTAAACTAATAACCAATGATAAAGATAACAATTTCTACGAAAATGGAGCTGTTGTTATTGAAGATAATGTTATTAAAGAAGTTGGTCCATATGATGATATTATAAAAAAATATCCGGATAAAGAAGTAGTTGATGCTAAGGGCAAACTTATCATGCCAGGTTTGATATGTGCTCACTCTCATATTTACTCAACCTATGCTAGGGGAATGAGTGTATCAAAACCAACTGATAACTTCATCCACGTTTTAGAAAATCAATGGTGGGCATTGGATAAGAGTTTGACTTTAGAAGATGTGAGACTAAATGGACTTGTGACCTATATGGAATCGGTCTCAAACGGTGTGACCACTCTAATCGACCACCATGCAGGGCCAAATGCCATCGAAGGTTCTCTATTTACCCTTGCAGATGCAGCAAAAGATGTTGGAATAAGAACTTCCCTTTGCTATGAAGTATCAGATAGGGACGGACTTGAAAAAAGAGATCTAGGCATAGCAGAAAATATCAATTGGATCAAAGAAGCACAAAGACGAGATGATATGGCAAGTGGACTATTTGGTATACATGCATCATTTACAGTTTCAGATGAAACTCTAGAAAAATCTAGCCAAGCTATGGAGGGACTATATGACGGTTATCACGTTCATATTGCTGAGGGCCTTGATGATCAATGGATTACTTTAGAAAAATATGGAAAAAGAGTTGTGGAACGCTTGGAAGGATTTGGTATCTTTTCTAGAAATACTCTTGCTGTTCACAACGTTCATATCAATCCAATTGAGATAAGTATTTTAAAACATCATGACACCATGGCAATCTTCAACCCAGAAAGTAACATGAACAATGCTGTTGGTGCTCCTCCAGTTTTGGACTTCTTAGACAAGGGACTCTTAGTTGGTATAGGAACAGATGCTTATACTAATGATATGTTTGAATCTATGAAAGTTTCAAACATACTAATGAGCCATGAAAGTGCTGATCCAACTAAAGGTTTTTCAGAAACCCTACACTTACAATTTAAAAACAACCCACTAATTATGGAAAGGTACCTCAAAAGACCAGTTGGTCGCATAGAAATCGGTGCATATGCAGATATTATCTTACTTGACTATGACCCTGTAACTCCACTAAATGCCAACAACTGGGGAGGCCATGTACTATTTGGTCTAAGTGGTAAGTGCGTATCTGACACCGTAATCAACGGGAAGTTCGTAATGAAAGATAGAGAAATCTTGGGAGTAGATAGAGCTTTAATCCACGCTAAGTCAAGAGAAAGAGCAAAAGAAATTTGGAAAAATTTATAAATAGGGGCGTCAGTATTCGCCCTCTATTCCAATAAATAAATAATACTATAGAAAAAGTTTTCAATATAGTTTATAATTAAAAAATAGAAAGGAAGAATTATGGAAAATGATAACAAACAAGTGTCAGTTAACACATCGCTGTTTGATGTTGATGGCAAGCCAGAGTTTAAAAAAGCTTTTCCAATAGCCTTGCAACATTTGCTTGCAATGATAGTTGGAAACACACTTCCATCAATAGTACTGACTAACACATTAAAGGACACACCTTACGCCCTAACACCTGAACAATCGATATATCTTATCCAAGCAGGTATGTTTGTGGCAGCCCTGGCAACTTTCTTGCAATTATATCCAATTGTTAAGCTTGGACTTGGTTCAAGACTTCCAATGATAATGGGAACATCCTTTGCTTACATACCTGTAATTGTATCTGTTGCCGTTAAATACGGTATCGGTGCAGTTTTTGCAGCACAAATTATTGGTGGTATTGTTGCGTTTTTAGTCGGAATGAATATCAAACGACTCTATAAGTATTTTCCGCCTATGGTATCGGGTACAGTAGTTTTGACTATTGGTCTATCCTTATATTCGGTAGCACTAAACTACATGGCAGGGGGAAATGGTAACCCTAATCAAGGAAATATGGAATACTGGATTGTAGCTGTAATCACTCTTGCTATAGTTTTGATTTGTAATATGTTTGGTAAGGGAATTATAAAATTATCTGCAATTTTAATAGGTATTATTGGTGGTTATATAGCTTCATTATTTTTTGATATTGTAAATTTTGAACCTCTAGCAAACGCAGCATGGTTCACAGTACCACAAATAATGCCATTCTCATTAGAATTCCATTGGGATGCTTGTCTTACAATGGCTGTGATGTTCACAGTAAACTCCATCCAAGCAGTTGGTGACTTCTCTTCTACAACAGCAGGTGGTATGAACAGACAACCAACAGAAGAAGAGCTTGAGGGCGGTATTAAGGCTTATGGTCTAGTAAATATGATTTCTTCCTTTATAGGTGGTCTTCCAACAGCTTCTTACAGCCAAAATGTTGGTATTGTTAGTTTGACAAAAGTTGTTTCAAGAGCAGTTTTAAAAATAACTGCTATAATGATCCTTATAGCTGGATTTATACCAAAATTTGGAGCATTGATGCTCTCAGTTCCACAAGCTGTAATAGGTGGAGCTACAGTTACAGTATTTGCTCAAATAACCATGAGTGGTATGAGACTTATCACTTCTGATGAAATGAGCTCTAGAAACGTTACAATTACAGGACTTGCTATAGCTCTTGGTATGGGTATTACTCAATTAAATCCAACAGCTTTAGAAAAATTCCCAGAATGGTTTAGAATGGTCTTTACTTCTTCACCAGTAGTACTTGCTACGCTTATTGTATTTTTACTAAATATAATATTGCCAAAGAAAACAATAGCTGAAGAAGAACAAGAAAGACGAGAAATGGATAAATAAAACTTAACATAGGCCACCTGATTTAAGGTGGCCACATTATCTTTAATAAAAGGGAGTCAGAGATGTCAGATACATATAATAACTTATTTAAATACGAAGCCGCAGTTTCTAATAAGGAATCTTTTCCATTGGCCCTACAACACGTAATAGCAATGATTGCAGGTTGTATAGCACCTCCAATAATTCTTGCCACTGCCATAGGCCTATCAGCTGAAGATTCTACTATATTGGTGCAAATGGCACTAATAAGCTCTGCTTTAACAACACTCTTGATGCTATATCCAATAGGTAAAATAGGCTCTCGTCTCCCTATGATTTATGGTGTTAGTTTTGCTTATATTCCAACAATGCTAGCCTTAGGCGGCCAATACCAAGATTTAGGTCCTAAAAACATTATAGCTATAATACTAGGGTCCCAATTAATAGGGGCTATCGCTTCTATAGTATTTGGTTATGGACTAAAATACATACTTCCATATTTCCCACCACTAGTATCAGGGACAGTAGTTTTGTGCATAGGTCTATCCTTATATCCTGTTGCTATCCAAAATATGGGTGGCGGAGGAGACCTAACCATGGCAGGCTGGGGATCTTGGCAATATTGGTTAGTAGCAGTTATTACACTCATAGCAAATATTGGTTTTACACATTTTGGTAAAGGATTTTCCAAACTAGCCTCAGTCTTGCTTGCAATGATTGTAGGTTACATAGTTTCATTTTTCTTTAAGATGGTTGATTTATCATCAGTAAGCACAGCACCAATGTTTTCACTAATTAAGCCAATGCACTTTGGTATAAAGTTTAATGGATCAGCAATAGCTTCATTTGTAATTATCTTTATAGTAACAGCCATAGAAGGCATAGGAGATATGAGCTCTACAACCATTGGTGGCATGGATAGGGTTCCAACTGAGAAAGAACTTCGAGGTGGCATCATAGGTTTTGGTGTTGCAAACATAATAGGAACACTAATTGGAACACTACCAACAGCTACATTTTCTCAAAACGCAGGCATTGTTTCAATTAACAAAGTGATAAATAAAAAAGTATTTACACAGGCTGCTATAATAATTCTAGTAGCAGGACTCTTCCCAAAACTTTCAGCGTTTTTAACATCAATACCAGCGCCGGTAATTGGCGGAGCAACCCTTTCTATTTTTGCTGCAATTACTATGAATGGTATCCGCATGATTGCTAACCAACCACTTACACTTAGAAACACTTCTATAGTTGGAGTATCTGTAGCTATAGGCTTTGGTTTTACAACCGTAGTTACAGCTGCTAATGCAGCAGGCGTATCATTTATGCCAAATAGCCTCGAAGTTGCAATAGGTGCTTCTCCAGTAGTTCTAGCTGCTATTTCTGCAGTACTTATGAACATAATAATCCCAGAAAAAGAAGAAGATAAACAAACTGGTGAAAGCTTAATTGGATAAAGATTTTATGTTATAATAAAAATACATAAATCGCTTACAAAGGATTTTAGGAAAGGAAAACTGATGTACGTAGGAGAAAGCGTTAAAAGAGTTGATGCTTTTGATAAGGTAACAGGTAGGGCAAAATTTACCGAAGATCTTATCCCAAAAGAAGCATATGCAAGCAAAATTATCCATTCGAAAATTGCTCACGGTAGAGTTAAAGAGATAGATACAAGTGAGGCTATGAAAGTTCCTGGTGTAGTGAAAATTGTCACTTGTTTTGATGTGCCAAAACATACATTTCCAACAGCTGGCCACCCGTGGTCAACTGAAAAAGAACACCAAGATATAGCGGATAGGAAACTTTTAAATGAACACGTAAGATATATTGGCGATGAAATTGCTGTTGTTATAGGCCTTGATGAAGTAGCTTGCTTAGAAGCTAGTAAGCGTATCAAAGTAAGCTATGAAGAGTATGATGCTCACTTTGATGTCTTTGACTCAATGGAAAATTCCAAAGTCCTTATCCATGATGAGAACCCGAATAATATATTAAAACATACTACAAATATAAGAGGTGATTTTGATGAGGCTATCAAAGAAGAGGGTCTTATCAAAGTAGAGGGCTGGTATGATACTCCTGTAGTTCAACACGCCCACCTAGAAAATCCAGATGTCTATGCATACGAAGAGGCAGGAAAAATCGTGGTAGTAGCATCTACTCAGTTACCTCATATTGTAAGGAGAGTAATTGGTCAAGCCCTTGGTATAGGTTGGGGAAAGATAAAACTAGTTAAACCATACATAGGCGGAGGTTTTGGCAACAAACAAGACGCACTTTACGAACCACTTTGTGCATTTTTGACAACACAAGTAGGGGGTCATCCGGTAAAAATACTCCCAAGTCGTGAAGAAACTTTCGTATCAACAAGAACTAGACACTCTATCAAATTTCATATAGTTTCCTATGTAAGGAAAGATGGAACATTTGCAGCAAGAGAGATGCAAATGTACTCAAATAATGGTGGATACGCTTCACATGGACACTCTATAGCATCCAAAGGTCTAAATTGCTTCCACCAATTATATCCTTGTGATAATATAAAAGCTGAAGCTTATACTGTTTATACAAACCTACCAGCTGCAGGAGCTATGCGAGGTTATGGTATACCTCAAGCTATGTTTGCCTACGAGGCCCACCATGACGATATAGCAAAGGCTCTTGGAGTAGACCCACTAGAATTAAAATATAATAATGTTATGCCACAAGGTTATGTGGATCCTTTCTCACACAACGAAAACTATTACGATTCATTCAGACAATGCCTAGACTTAGGTGCTGAAAAAATGGATTATTGGAAGAAGAAGGAAGCATACAAGGACCAAAGTGGAGATGTAAGACGTGGAGTAGGATGTGCAGTCTACTGGTATAACACGGGAGTTTATCCTATATCCCTTGAGACATCTTCTTGTAGGATGATAGTTGCTGAAGATGGTTCTGTAAGTCTTCAATTAGCAGAAACAGAAATTGGCCAAGGTGCTGATACAGTATTTACTCAAATGGCTGCAGATGCCCTAGGAATGAATATAAAAGATATCCATATCATAAGTACTCAGGATACTGATGTTGCTCCATTTGGGCAAGGTGCATACGCATCTCGTCAAACATATATGGCAAGTTTTGCTATCACAAAAACTGCCCATGAATTAAAAGAAAAAATACTAAACCAAGCCTACCTACAAACAAGGATTACCCCAGCAAACTTAGATCTTGTAGATAGTAAGATTATTAGAACAACAGATGGTAGAGTCCTCCTCACAATGGAAGAGCTTGCCACAGAATCTTTATATACTCTTAAGGAAAATGCCCAACACCTTACAGCTGAGACAACTCATACAGTTAGAACCAATGCATATTCTTTTGGTGCTAGCTTTGCTGAAGTTGAAGTTGACATTCCTCTTGGCAAAGTGAAAGTCATAAAACTTATTAATATCCATGATGCTGGTAGAATTATAAACCCACAACTAGCTGAAGCTCAAGCCCATGGTGGTATGTCTATGGCTTTAGGTTATGCTTTGACAGAAGAATTAAAATACTCTGAAGGCGGAGCAACCCTAAATGATAACCTATTAGATTATAAACTTTCTACAACAACTGATACACCTGATATGGAAGTATATTTCATAGAAAATCATGAACCAGCAAGTCCTTTCCAAACTAAATCTTTGGGAGAGCCACCAACTTGTTCACCAGCTCCAGCTATAAGAAATGCAGTCTTAAATGCGACTGGAATTTCTTTTAACAAATTACCATTAACTCCTCATTTATTAATTCCAACTTTCAAAGAAGAGGGATTGATAGATAACGACTTATAGGAGGGACATTTATGTATGATATAAAAAGTATAGATGAAGCTTATACAGTAAAAGAAGCCATAGATAAACTAAAAGAAGACCCTGAGCTTAGGATTATTGCAGGTGGAACCGATGTTTTAGTAAAGATAAGAGATGGAAAGATGTCCGATAGCAAACTCTTATCCATTCACTACATTGATGAGCTAAGAAAAATTGAACTTTTAGAAGATGAATCTATCAAGATTGGAGCCTTAAATACATTTACAAAAATTGCTGAAGATCCAATCATAAAAGAAAGAGTCCCACAATTAGCAAAGGCAGTTCTTACTGCAGGTGGACCACAGCTTAGAAATGCAGCAACCATTGGTGGAAATGTATGTAATGCAGCACCATCAGCTGATAGCGCTCCTTGCTTATTCACCCTTGATGCAATAGTTATGATAGCAGGTCCAGAGGGGCAAAGAGAAGTGCCTATAACAGAATTCTATATATCTTTTGGCCAAGTTGACCTAAAAGAGGGTGAATTTGTAACAGGATTTAGAATAACTAAAGAAAATTATGACTCATACCTTGGTTACTACTACAAATATGCCATGAGAAATGCTATGGACATTGCAACAAGCTCATGTGCAGTAAATGTTAAGCTAAATGATGATTTAACAATTGAAGAAATAAAGGCTTGCTATGGTGTAGCAGCATCTACTCCAGTAAGAGTATATGGAGCAGAAAAAGCATATAAAGGCAAGGAATTAAACGACGAAAACATAAAAGGTTTTGCAAAACTGGCCCTAGAAGAGCTATGTCCAAGAGATTCTTGGAGGGCCTCAAAAGAGATGAGAATCCAAGTCTTATATGAAATTTGTGTCAGAAGTTTAAAAGAGTGCTTAGAAAAAAAGAAAGGACTAATCAATGCATAGTAGAGAATATGGTCCATTTGCACCTAAAGAAGTTGAATTAACTTATCAAAAACCAGAGTTTAAAAAAATATCTTGCACCATCAATGGCATACCAGTAGAAAAAATGGTAGACAAAAGAGCGTCTCTTACAGACTTTTTGAGAAAAGATATGGGTCTTACATCTGTAAAAAAAGGGTGTGAAGTTGGAGAGTGTGGAGCTTGCTCAGTCCTTATAGATGGTAAAAGCGTTGATTCTTGCTTATACTTAGCAATATGGGCTGATGGCAAAGACCTATGGACAACTGAGGGTCTTATGGCAAGTGATGGATCGATTTCTATAATCCAACAAGCTTTTATAGACCATGCAGCAGTACAATGTGGATTTTGTACACCAGGCTTTATTATTACAGCAACAGAAATAGTTCAAAGAGGCAAAAGATACTCGAGAGATGAACTAAAGGTATTACTTGCTGGAAATATGTGTCGTTGTACAGGCTATGAAAATATTTTTAGGGCTGTTGAAGATGCTATTGAAGTTGAAATAGCAAGCAGAAACCTAGACCTTGAAACCGATAAGGCTATTGAAGAAGACAACAGATACCACGATCCACAAATTAAAGATTAATAATTAGCACTCTTAGTTGAGTGCTTAATCTTGAAAATGGGTAATATATTACATATCAGGAGGAATTATGTCACTACTGATTAAAAACGCAAAACTTAATTCAAATGAAAATTTATCAGATATTTTTATAAAAGATGGCAAGATTAGTCAAATTGGTAAAAATTTATCTTGTGAAGCTGATAAGATAATAGATGCAAAAGATAAGGTCATAACACCAGGAGGAGTTGATGTTCATACTCACTTTTCTCTTGACTTAGGTAAGTTTATATCAATTGACGATTTTTATACAGGAACTAGGGCAGCAAGCTTTGGGGGAACAACTTCAATAGTTGATCACATTGCCTTTGGGGAAAAGGATTCCTTGGTATCTGATATGATTGATAAATATCACAAGATGGCTCATGGACATGCTGTAATTGACTACTCTTTTCACGGTGCCATCCAAAATGCAAGTGAAAAGATTTTAGAAGAAATGTATGAGCTTTACAAAAAAGGTATTGTATCAACCAAAATCTATACAACCTATGGCGGTAAGCTGGATGACGATAGTATATTAAAAATCCTAAAAAAGGCCAAAGAAACAGGAACGGTTGTTTGTGTTCATTGTGAAAATGATGGGATGATAAAAGAACTTCGCGATGAAGAAAAGATAAAAGGAAATCTTGATCCAATCTATCATGCAAAGACAAGACCTGCTGAGTCAGAAGCAGAAGCAATAAACCGTCTGATTTACCTTAGTGAAGTTGCAGGATATCCAAAACTTTATATTGTTCATACTTCAACAAAGCTTGGAGTAGATGAGATTAGAAGGGCCAGATCAAGGGGAGTTGAAAACTTATATTGCGAGACCTGTACCCAATACTTGACCTACAGTGAAGAAAAGTATCTAGAAGGGGGCAATGCAGAAGGAGTCAAATACATATGCGCTCCACCACTTAGGAAAAAAGAAGACGTGGAAGGTCTATGGGAAGCTATAGAAGATGGGATAGTAGATGTAATAGCAACTGACCATTGCCCATTTTTCTACGAATCGGAGAAACTGCCATATAAGGATAATTTCTTTGATGCTCCTGGTGGAATTCCAGGTGTTGAGGAGAGGATGGAAGTGGTATTGACCCAAGGTCTCAAAAGGGGCATTGGCCTAGATAGACTCATTGATCTACTTTGTAAAAATCCTGCTAGAATATTTGGCCTTGCTTACAAAAAAGGATCAATTGAAATTGGAAAAGATGCAGATATAGCTATATTTGATAAAAAATCATATACAATTAGCCAAGAAAATAGACACTCAGCTTGTGATTATACAACTTATGAAGGATTTGAGACTGCTTATAAATTAAACACCCTAATCTTTAAAGGAGATGTCCTTTTAGATCCGGATGGATACTATTGCAAAGAAGGTATGGGAGAATTTATTGAAAGAAAATTTGTTTAGGAGAAATGATGGCGAATATTTTAATTGGAAAAAAAATAGAAAATCAATCACCATTTATTGTAAATATAAATAACAAGACATACGAAACCTATGAAGACAAGACTCTCTTAAGATTTCTTAGGGACGATTTACATATAACAAGTGTCAAAGATGGTTGTTCCCAGGGAGCTTGTGGTACTTGCACTGTTATAGTTGATGATAAAAGATATCCAGCTTGTACACAAAAACTATCCAAACTTAAGGATAAAGAAGTTTTAACCATAGAGGGTTTAAGTGATAAAGAAAAAAATGCCTTTGTCTATGCCTTTGGCAAAGTTGGAGCTGTCCAATGTGGTTTCTGTACACCAGGTATGGTTATGAGTGGGATGGCTATTATCAAAAACAATCCAAATCCTAGTCGTGAAGAAATTGCAAATGGAATCAAATCAAATATTTGTAGGTGTACAGGTTATGTAAAGATCATCGAAGGCATAAAGCTTGCTTCTGAAATATTAAGTGGCAAAATCTCAATTGAAAAGGAAGATAAGGATTTATATAAAGTCGGAGATAAGATGATTAGGATCGATGCTCACGATAAAGTCCTAGGTATCGGTGAATACGTAGACGATATGCAAGTTGATGACCTAAACTATGCATCTGCTATTAGAAGTAAGTATCCTCGTGCTAAAATACTAAAAATCGATTACACAAAAGCACTTGAAGTTCCAGGAGTTATAGGTGTTTTAACAGCAGAAGATGTTCCAAACAACAAGGTTGGACATATCCAACAAGACTGGGATGTTTTCATAGCTGAGGGTGATATTACAAGAAGCCAAGGTGATGCAATTTGCTTAGTAGTTGCAGAAAACGAAAAAGCTTTAGCTGAAGGAAAGAAACTTGTTGAAATCGAATACGAAGAGCTACCTACAGTTTCTTCAATAGAAGAAGCAGAAGCTCCAGATGCACCACTTATCCACTCAACAGGAAACTTATGTCAAGAAAGACACGTATCTCGCGGTGATGCGGATGCTGCCTTTGAAAAATGTGCTTATGTAGTAGAAGAAGAATACTCCACACCATTTACTGAACATGCATTTTTAGAGCCAGAATGTGCTATAGGCGAACCATACAAAAATGGTGTAAAACTATATACAACTGACCAATCAGTCTACGATACTAGGAAAGAAACACTAATAATGTTTGGCTGGCAAGATGAACCTGATAGAGTTGTTGTAGAAAACAAACTTATTGGCGGTGGTTTTGGAGGTAAAGAAGACGTATCTGTCCAACACCTTGCAGCTCTTGCAGCCTACAAATATCAAAGAAAAATTAAGATTAAATTATCAAGGGATGATTCTCTTAAATTCCATCCAAAACGTCATGCTATGAAGGCTAAATTTAAACTTGGGTGTGACGAAGAAGGAAATTTCCTTGCCATGCAAGCAACAATCAAAATGGACACAGGAGCCTATGCATCACTTTGTGGACCGGTATTAGAACGTGCTTGTACTCACTCTGTAGGACCATATCACTATGAAAATACAAAAATTGATGGATATGGATACTACACAAACAACCCACCTGCAGGAGCCTTTAGAGGATTTGGTGTTTGCCAATCAAACTTTGCGTTAGAAAGTAACATTAACCTATTAGCTGAAAAAGCAGGTCTTGACCCATTTGAGATTAGATATAAGAACGCCATCAGACCTGGTGAAGTCTTACCAAATGGTCAAATAGCAGATTCATCGACAGCCCTAATTGAAACTCTTGATGCAATAAAAGATAAATATTATGCTAACAAGGATCGTGCTGGTATAGCTTGTGCTATGAAAAATGCTGGTGTTGGTGTAGGTCTTCCTGATAAAGGCAGGGCAAAACTTGTTGTAAATGGAGATAGAGTAGAACTTTACTGTGCTGCAAGTGACCTTGGCCAAGGTGCACAAACAGTATTTGCACAAATGGTAGCAGATGTGCTAGATTTGCCATTAAATAAGATTGATATAATGCAACCTAATTCTGAAAACTCACCAGATTCTGGTACATCTTCAGGATCTCGTCAAACCCTGATATCTGGAGAAGCTATTAAAAAAGTTTCAGAAAAATTAAAGGCTGATATGGATAAAGACGGCCTTGAAAACCTAGATGGCAATGAATATTTCCACGAATATTTTGATCCAACAGACCCATTAAATTCTGACAAAGAAAATCCAAAATCCCATATTGCCTATGGTTTTTCAACAAACCTGGTAATATTAAATGATGATGGATCCATCAGATCAATTGATGCAGCCTTTGATGCTGGTAAGGTAATTAACCCACTTGCTATCGAAGGACAAATCGAAGGTGGAGTTGTGATGGGACTTGGTTATGCCCTTACCGAAGATTTCAAACTTGATAGGTCAGTAGTAAAGGCTAAATACGGTACTCTTGGCCTATGGAGAGCACCTATGGTTCCAGAAATCAATCCAATCTTAGTAAGCAAGCCAGACGATGAACTACTTGATAGGGCATTTGGTGCCAAAGGTGTTGGCGAGATAGCAACAATACCAATAGCAGCGGCCACCCAAGGAGCCTATTATGTACTTGATGGTGATTTAAGACGTGATTTCCCAATGAGAGATACTTTCTACAGCAAGCCAAAAAAGGAATTCAATGGAAAAACTAAGTGACATTTTTCAAATAAAAGAAAATGATGTAATTTCTATTACAGGCACAGGGGGTAAGACTACTTTGATGTTTAGTCTTGCCCAAGCTTTATCGAAAAATGGACCAGTACTTTTAACAACGTCAACCAAGATAAGAGTTCCTGATAATGGTTTTGATAAGCTTTATAAATCATTTGAAGACTATAAAAAGCCAGATAGTAATGAAATAATCGTTCTAGGAGACTTTATAAGTGAGAAAAACAAGCTTAAATCAGTGGGCTATGATAATCTTAAAAATATAATAAAGGACTTTGCCTATGTACTTATAGAAGCAGATGGTTCTCGCAATCTTCCACTTAAATTTTGGCACGATTATGAGCCAGTAATTTACGATTTTTCCACCAAAGTAATAGGAGTTTTTTCGATCAAAGTTTACGATAAAATTCCAAGCTCTGACTTTATTTATAACTATGAAAACTATGTAAAATATATTGGAAATGATGTCATAGATTACAAAACATTTAACAATCTCATATCATATGAAAAAGGCTTATTTAAAGGGTTTACTAAAGATAAGTTTGTTTTTATTAACCAAGTGGAAAGTAAAGCTGAAATAAATCAAGCACGTACTATCATAAAGCACGATAAGTCGGGTATTAAAATAGTATATGGATCAGTAAAAAAGGAGAAATTTTATGAAAATTAATGCAATACTTATGGCATCTGGTCTCTCTACAAGGATGGGTGAAAATAAGTTATTTTTAGACTTTAAAGACAAAAAAATATACCAACATACCTTGGACTTATTAAAAGAGCTTGATTTAAACAAGGTAATAGTAGTATCAAGTTATGATAAAATCCTAAAAGAAGCAGAAGAAATGGGATTTGTTTCCATACTTAATGAAGATAATGAAGTTGGCAAATCATCTTCTATAAAACTTGGTGTGAGAGAATGTGATGATGAAGCCATGATGTTTTTTGTAGCTGACCAACCTCTATTGACTATTGAAACTTGCAACAAACTAATAGATGCCTATAAAGAAAAAGAACTTATCACCTATCCTGTTGTAAATGATAGGCGTGGGGCACCAGTAATTTTCCCAAATTCCTACAAAGATGGACTATATAATCTTGAAGGAGACCAGGGAGGTATGATTTTAGCTTACAAGCAAGAAGTAAATAAGGTTGAGATAAGAGACGAAAGCGAGCTTCTTGATATTGACACTGTTAAGGCTTACGAAGATATGAAGGAAAAGTATGAATAAAAATCTAATAATTGTAAGAGGTGGAGGAGATGTTGCAACAGGAACTATCCAAAAGCTAAATAGAGTTGGATTTGATGTTTTAGTTTTAGAGATAGATAAACCAACTTGTATTAGAAGAAATGTTGCTGTAGGGCAAGCTATTTATGATGGCGAAATTCAAATTGAAGATATCAAGGCAGTAAGATGTGACAATATAGATGATATAGAAACAGCCTTTGAAAACTCAAATGTTGCAGTAACAGTCGACCCAGAAGGGAAGTATATCAAAGAACTTCAACCCCTAGCTGTAGTAGATGGGATACTAGCAAAGAAAAATCTAGGTACAAGTAAGGATATGGCTCCAATTACAATAGGCCTAGGGCCAGGTTTTGAAGCAGGCATCGATGTTGATGTTGTTATAGAAACTAATAGGGGACATGATCTCGGTAGATTGATTTTTGAAGGCTTTGCTCAAGCAAATACAGGAAATCCAGGTAATATCAATGGATACACAAGAGAAAGAATCCTCAGAGCATCAGACGATGGTAAACTTCATATTATTAAAGACCTAGGATCCGTTGTAAAAAAGGGACAAGCTGTAGCTAGTGTCAATGGAAATGAAATACTTTCTGGTCTTGATGGCATGGTTCGTGGCATGATTAATGAAGGAACTGAAGTTTTTAAGGGAATGAAAATAGGAGATGTGGATCCTAGGGTTATACCAAGAAATGCCAATACTATATCCGATAAGGCAAGACTTATTGGTGGGGGTTCTCTTGAAGTAATTCTCATCATGAAAAAAAGGAAGAATCTATGAAGGCAGAGATTTTACAAGCAATTTATAAAGAAAATCAATTGGGAAGAGATGCTGCCCTATGCTTTTTGATTGAAAATAAGGGCTCTACTCCAGGTGAAGATAATTCAGTAATGGCAGTATTTTCTGATGGATCAATTCTTGGAACAGTCGGTGGTGGAGCTATAGAAAAAGATCTTATAAGAAGAACAATGGAAGGCATGAAAGAGGGAAATTCCTTTGAATTTGATTACAATCTTTCCAAAAATGGTGAACTTAAAATGTCTTGTGGTGGTAATTCCAGAGGTTATGTTAAATATTTTAAGTCAAGTAATAGACTTTTAATATTTGGTGCAGGTCACGTTTCTCAAAAACTTGCCAGGATTGCAAGCAAAACAGGATTTGATGTAAGTGTTGTTGATGATAGATCAGAATTCAAAAATTCTCCAGATTTTGCTGATATAAAAGAATATATTGCAGAAGATTTAAAATCAGCAACTGATAAAATAGATTTTGATGATAAGAAAACCTATATAGTCCTATGCAACAGGGGTCATTCCTATGATAAGGAAACTTTGGAATGTCTAGTTGATAAGGACTTTGCTTATCTAGGTATGATTGGTTCAAAAGCAAAAGTTATTGGCTTATTTGACCAGCTAAAAGCTGAGGGAATTGATGAAAAATTTTTAAATAGAATCTATACTCCTATAGGTCTAGACATTGATAATGGATCTGTAGAAGAGATTGCTATATCAATCATGGCTGAAATTCTTATGGTAAAAAATAATAAGGATGGAAAAATCCAAAAACTAAAGTAAAAAGCAAGGCTCTTTTAAATTTTTAGAGCCTTGCTATTTTAATATTTTTCTGCAATTCCCCATAATATCTTTATAGACTGATCAATTTCATCAATTGTATTAAAATATGAAAATGAAAATCTTACTATACCACATTTTTCAGTTCCAAAATGTTTGTGAATCAGAGGTGCGCAATGAGAAGCTGGCCTTGTCTGTATGTCATATTCTTCATCAAGTACCAAGGCAAGCTCATCTGAGGAGAAATTAGGCAAATTTAGAGATACTATTGGACTTATTAACCTTCCATCAGGCTTCTTGGAATATAATTTAATTTCTGGTATTTCTTCAACACCCTTATAAAATCTCCTTGTTAGATTTTCCAAATGCTTATAGATATTGTAAACGCCTATTTCATTTACAAACTGTATTCCATCTTTTAAGGCAATTTGGCTTATAAAATTTGCTGTTCCTACTTCAAATACTGTTGGGAAATCACTAGGATGGTCTTTTGCAAATGATTTTATCCCAGAACCACCGGAAAATACATTTTCAAATTCAAAATCTCCATTTTTAATAATTCCGCCAGTCCCACTAGGTCCATAGAGAGACTTATGGCCAGTAAAGGCAAAGAGTGCATTATCGTATCTAGAAATATCTATATCGATAAGACCAAGAGATTGGGCTAGATCAACTATCATGATAAGATTATTTGCTTTGGCAAAACTGTGGAGTCTATCCAAATCGTTTACATTGGCCAAGAGATTTGAAGCAGAATTAGTGACTATAAAGCTAGTGTTTTCTTTTAGTAAAGATGGGAGCTTTTCATATTCCAAGTCAAAGTTATCATCAAAGTCTAAAAAGGAAAGGTCTGCTCCAGTTTGGTAAAGGGGCCTAAGAACAGAATTATGCTCAGTAGTTGTCGTTATTAAATGATCATTTTCCTTTATTAGAGATTTGATAATAAAATTTAGGGCAAAGCTTGCATTTTCTGTAAATACTATATCAGATGGATTGTTTATATGGACCAATTTTGCTAGTTCTTTTTTACTTTCAAATATTGCCAACATTGTATTTTGAGACAAAGCATGGCCCGACCTAGAAGGATTGCCATATTTACCGCTAGTTATTGCGCAAGATAATTTCTCACCTACTTCTTTTGGTTTATGAATTGTTGTAGCTGCATTGTCAAAATACATATTCTTCTATAATCCTTTTCTTATTGGAATCTTTTTTTAGACTAAAAATCTTATCGAAATCACCTTCAACTAAGATATCTAATGCTTTTTTTAAATCATCTTCTCTTATCCTAAGTGCATAGCCACAGCCTGCATCAATCTCAGGTGGGAGGGGAATTAGTCTTGCTTTTTCAAAGTCTTTTACCTTGTCCAAGGCCTTTGCTGGGTCATTGAAATTTTCAAAAGAAAATAGGACAAAAGTTTCTTCTAGCATGGATTTACTAGGTGGTTAGATCTCATTATTTCAACAATCTTGTACATATTTGTTATCTCACCAACCTGAAGTTTTTCTTTGACTTCATAGTTTCCCAGGCAAAGACCGCATGATAGAATTTCAACTCCTCTTTCTTTTAAAGTTTTTAAATCTTCAACAGTTTTTTCGTTAAGTGTAGTTAAGTACACTCCTTTGTTGTAGAAAATTACCTTGCTTGGTAGTTGATCTTGTTCTGTTAGAGCGTAGATGAAGCCTTCAAGCAGACTTTTTGAAAATTCTTCGTCTCCATTTCCCATCTTATCATCAGATATTGCCACAACATATGAGCTATTAGTTTCAATAGATTGGTTTTCTGAACTAACTTGTTCTAAGCTTTCCTTAGTTTTGTGTAAACTTACTTTGTAAAATCCATCACTTACTTTTTCTACACTTGATTCGATTTTTAATTCCTTGGCCATCTTTGAAATATTTTGTGTTGCCACTTCATTATCTACTAAGATTTCAAAGTCTTTTTCATCTGGATTTTCAGCCATCATTTTTTTTGTTTCAATTACAGGAATTGGACAAACTTTACCGATACAATCTAAATTTTTCATCAATTTCTCCTTTATTTTACAATTATAGAATAAGATCTTTTCTTCTTTACTTGGCCTATTTGCCAAATATCAAGACCATTTTCCTTAAATTCATCTATTATTTTTTTAGCTTCATCACTACTTACTGCTACACATAGACCACCTGATGTTTGAGGATCGAACAATACTTCTTCCATGGCAAAATTGTCATTTATAAATTCAACTTTGCCATCTAGATAATTTCTATTATTTTGCCCACCAGCAGAATACAAAAATTCACCAGCTAGCTTTAGCGCGGGTTCTAGTATAGGTAGACTCTTAGAATCGATTATTATAGAAAAATCATCTCCAGCCATCTCAGATAAATGTCCTAAAAGACCAAATCCAGTAATATCAGTAGCTGCATGTATATCGTATTTAACAAATATATCTCTGGCATACTTATTTAAAGTTGTCATTTGCTCTATACACTTATCAAAATCAGCCTTACTCACCAATCCTTGTGCATAATTTGATGTTACAAGAGAAGTTCCAATTTTTTTGCTAAGCAAAATCACATCTTGATCTTTTGGAGTATTATTTTTCCAAATGTATTTTTTCTTAACTTTGCCAGTCACCGAAAGGCCATATTTGATAGTTTTGTCGTGGATAGAATGCCCACCAGTAAGAGAAGCCTTAGCCTCAGAAACCTTGTCGTTGCCGCCTTTTAGTATTTGTTTTAGGACATCATAATCTCCCTCTAAGGGAAAAGTTACTATGTTTAGGGCAGAAATAACTTCACCACCCATAGCATAAACGTCACTTAGGGCATTAGCAGCAGCAATCTGACCGAAAGTATATGGGTCTTCGACCATAGTTGGGAAGAAATCAAGAGTTTGAATTACACAATTTTCTCCGTCTATATCAATGACAGCTGCATCATCTTTTTTATCAAAACCGACCAGGATATCGTCGCGCTTATAAGGTTTTATATCATTTAACAATTTATCGAGATTTCCTGCAGCGATTTTTGCATTACAACCTCCACAAACTTCCAAAGAATTCATAAAGCCTCCTTATAAACATTATACGTTAAAAGTTTAATTATTTAAGAGTTTTAATCAAAGTATATCGATAAACTCTCTATAACTTTGATATAATAAATAAAAAGAGCAAAGGAGTGCGAAATGAGAAAATATATAAGTAAATTGATGATAATTATCATGCTATTTATACTATCAGCCTGTCAAATAGAAGATCAAAACGAAGACTCATATTATCAAACAGGGGAAGTGGAATGGATAGTTGATGGGGATACAGCTCATATTATAATCGATGGAGAAAAACAAAAAGTACGTTTTACAGGAATAAATACTCCTGAATATAATCCCCAAAAGGGAATCAGAGAACACTACGGAAAAGAAGCCTTCCACTACACAAAAGATATGATTAAAAACAAAACGGTTTACCTAGAAAAGGACATATCAAATACTGACAAACACGGCAGACTCCTAAGATATATATGGCTAGAAAAACCAGGAGATCCTACAAATCCCACAAAAGAAGAACTAGGAAAAATAAATCTAAATGGCAAATTGGTAAAAGAAGGCTATGCCTTTGCTGGAAACTATAAACCAGATGTTAAATACAAAGAAGTATTTGATGAATTTGAAAATTATGCCAAAGAAAATAATAAGGGAATGTGGAAATGACAATTAACAAGAACTTTTGGGCAAAAAAACAGGATGATAATGGATTATTTGATTGGTTGTATTTATATATTCATCTTATATTATAGATAGTTTCTCACACAATCGCTGGGGCAATCTTACCCAAATTTTTTATAATGGGTTCCAAAACACTATGGTCTCATTAAATTGAGGTTCTAAATAATTTTGAGTTATTTAAGAAAATATGTTGAAGTTTTGAATAAATTTCTGCTTATATAATCGGATTATTTTCGATAAAAAAGAATGCTAGCATAAACTTAACTAGCATTCATTTATTAATTCTATTACTGTATATTGTCAAAAAATGTCATAGAGTGTTTTATGTCGTGGTATTGATAGCCTAAGTCAAAGGCTTCTTTTCTTTGAGCTGATGAACCGTGGGTGAATGTGTCTACATTAACATTTCTTCCTGACATTTCTTGGATTCTATCGTCTCCAATGGCTGCTGCTGCATCCATTGCTTCTTCTATATCGCCTGGGTCAAGGTATCCACGTTCTTCTACATAGTAGGCAAATAGTCCGCCAAAATAATCTGCCTGTAGCTCTTGGGCTACTGAATACTTGTTGTATTCTTTTTTTGACAGAGTTTTTCTCAATTTATTTGTTTGGTCTAATATTCCTAGCTGTTTTTGTACGTGGTGACCGACTTCATGAGCCAATACATAAGCTAGAGCAAAGTCTCCACCAGTTCCAAACTGATTTTGAAGTTGATTGTAAAAGTCTACGTCTATATATATACTTTCATCAAGTGGACAATAAAATGGCCCCATATTTGATTGAGCTATGCCACAGGCTGACCTTGTTGATCCCTCATAAGGAACCATTGTTGGTTCAACATATTCTGCATCCATTTCGTTAAATATTTGGTGCCATACATCTTCAGTATCTTTTAGAACAACTGCAAGGAAATCTTCTAGCCTCGCGCGACCGGTACTCTCGCTGCTCATCTCTGTTTGGTATTGTCCTTTTTGTTGTGGTTGATTTTGATTAGTATTGTTAGAACCTGTTCCCATTCCACTTATACCTCTAAATATAAACATCAGTATAAGGAAAAATATTATGCCACCAAGTCCTCCTTTACCACCACGTGGTATAAAAATCGGTCCTCTGTAGCCTCGGTTACCCCCAAAACCACCGCCTCTATTTGCGCTAGGGCCTCTCCTAACATTGGAGCTACGCTCTCTATCTTCCCATTTCATACATTCCTCCATAATTCTTAATATTAAATTATTACCCAATTACTAGTAAAATTAATGAATAATTTAATAATGATTCATAATATATAAATGTAAGTGTTTTCTTGAATTATCCGTGAAATTATTTTATATTAATTATAATAATATAAAAGGAGGATAAAATGAACAAAAATTTCAAGTTTGGAATTTCGCTAATGTTAGCTTTGTCAATTAGCGTAATACCCTTTAATGTTTCTAAGGCAGAAGCTACAGAAGGAAATGAACTTGTTACTTATGAATCACCTAATTTAGATCAACTTCTATTAGATGATGATAGCAATGAAGATCTCAAGGTTAGCAATTTTGCCATCGAAAACGATAAATATTTGGATGAAGGTGATGATTTAATTGTAGAAAACGAACAGATTGATAATAGCGAGAGTTCGGAAGAAGATCTTGAACAAAAAGATGAATCGGAAAATGATTCAAATTATAATGTTGAAGAGAATAATGAAAATCCTAATAAACCTAGAAATAAAAAGATAGAAGAGAAAATATCTAATATGACCCTAGATGAAAAAATAGGTCAAATGCTAATGCTAGAATTCAGAAATTGGGAAGATGAAAATGGTGAGCTAAAAGAAGTAACAGAATTAAATGATGATATCAAAAATGCTATAAGTAAGTATAAGATTGGCGGAGTCATACTCTTTGCAGAAAATGTAAGAGATACTGAACAAACTACCAAACTTACTCATAATATTCAAAAAGCTGCTATAGAAAGCGGACTTGATCCACTTTTAATTTCCATAGATCAAGAAGGTGGTATAGTTGTTAGACTTGGTACTGGAACTTCTTTACCAGGAAATATGGCATTGGGTGCAAGTAGAGATAAGAAATTAGCCTATGAGTACGGAAAAATTATAGCAGAAGAGATAAAAGCTTTAGGAATCAATGTCAATCTTGCTCCAGTTATGGATACAAACAACAATCCAAATAACCCTGTTATTGGCTTGAGATCTATCTCATCTGACCCAAAATTAGTAGGAGAACTAGGCTCTGAAGTTGTCAAAGGCTTACAAGATAACGGAGTATCTGCTGCTATAAAACACTTCCCTGGTCATGGAGATACAGCTACAGATAGTCACCTAGGATTGCCTGTAGTAGATAAGTCTTATGAAGAAGTTAAAAACTTAGAGTTAATACCTTTTGATAAAGCTGCAAAAGAAGGCGTCGATATGATTATGACAGCCCATATATCCTATCCTCAACTTGAGAAAGATACTGTGATTTCCCAAAAAGATGGTTCAGTGATAGGAATACCAGCAACTCTTTCTGATGACATAATAACAGGAATAATTAGAAAGAAAATGAACTATGACGGCATTGTTATAACAGATGCTATGAAAATGCAAGCAATAGCAGACCACTTTGGAGAAGAAGAGGCTGTTATAATGGCTATTAGAGCAGGTGTGGATATTCCACTAATGCCAGCACTATTGCAAAAAAATGAAGACTTATTAAAATTAGACAGCATAATAAATAGAATAAAAAGTGAGATAGAATTAGGAAATATAAGCGAAAACCAATTAAATAATTCTGTGTATAGGATTCTAGATTTAAAATATAGGAGAGGAATTTTAGATTTAGATCAGTATAATAAGCCTATTGAAGAAAAAATAGAAAATGCATTAAAAGTTGTTGGAAATAAAGAACATTTTGAAAAACAAAGAGAAATTACCGATAAGGCAATAACAGTAACAAAAAATATCAACAATGCATTGCCAATGTATCCAAAAAAAGGTGAGAAAGTACTAATTTATACACCATATGAAAATGAAGTTCCTGGATTTAATTATGGTTTTGAAAAACTACAAGAAGAAGGAGTAATCGATAAGGACGCAAAACTTGACGTATTTACCTTCCAAAATTATAAAGATAAGTCTAAGGAAGCAGAAGAAATATTGAAAAATTATGCTAAAGAATACGATTATATAATTGCAGTAAGTGAAATTGGTAGAGCAAATCAACTTAGCAAAAATGACTGGCTAGCAGAAATACCAGATATGTTAACTACTTTTGCTAAAGAAAATAATAAAAAATCTGCAATTATCAGCATAGGCAAACCATATGATTTGGATAGATACAAAAATTCTGATGCTCATATTCTAGCCTATGGTTCAAAAGGAATGGATCCAACAGAAAAAGGTAAAGGTCCAGTGAAGACATTTGGACCAAATATACCATATTCTCTAGACGTTGTTTTCGGAAAAGTAAGTTCAAAAGGTAAATTACCAGTAGACGTTCCAGAACTTGATAAAAATTTCGAATATACAGATAAAATTGCCTACGAAATAGGTTATGGATTAGAAACAAAGTTAAGAGATGATGATAAGACTGATCCAAATAACATAGGAGAAAAGAATCCAATTGAAAAACCAATTATCAAAGAAAAACAAGGCAATAAAATCAAAGCACCTAGAAAATCAAACGAGCATTCAAACCCAAAAACAGGTATAAGTGGATTAAATGAAGTTATATTAACTTTATTTGCGTCAGCATCAAGTCTTGTTTTAAGTAAGAAAAAGAATAGTTAAGTAAAATAAATCAAAGTCATCGATTTTTTGGTGACTTTGATTTTTTTCGCTCATTTACCTATTTAAATGTATTAGAAAATTGCTAGTAACTGAGACTAAAATGTCAATCAGTAAGGTGGCATAAAAGAATTAAAAACCTTGTAATTAAGCAATTTGGGCAAAAAAATGGAGCCACTTCCCGGGATCGAACCGAGGACCTCATCCTTACCATGGATGCGCTCTACCTACTGAGCTAAAGTGGCATTACTTAATTAGTGTACCATATCTTTTGACTTTAAGCAAGGATAGCTATCATAAATAATATCTAGTATTTTTTGTCAATGTATGGTAGAATACTGATATATGATTCATTAGGAGGATAAAATGTCTAAACAACAATTTGAAAGAAGCAAACCACATATTAATATCGGAACAATCGGTCACGTAGACCACGGTAAAACAACAACAACAGCAGCAATCACTCAAGCCCTAAACAAAAAATACGGTACAGGTGAATACGTAGACTACGAACACATCGACAAAGCTCCAGAAGAAAGAGAACGTGGAATCACAATCAACACATCAGTAGTAGAATACGAAACAGAAAACAGACACTACGCACACATCGACGCACCAGGCCACGCTGACTACGTTAAAAACATGATCACAGGAGCAGCACAAATGGACGGTGCAATCATCGTAGTATCTGCAGCAGACGGTCCAATGCCACAAACAAGAGAACACATCCTACTAGCAAGACAAGTAGGCGTACCAAAAATCGCAGTATTCCTAAACAAACAAGACCAAGTAGACGATGACGAACTAATCGAACTAGTAGAAATGGAAGTAAGAGACCTACTAAACGAATACGAATTCGACGGCGACAACTGCCCAGTAGTAGTAGGATCAGCCCTAAAATCCCTACAAGAAGGTGGAGAAGGCGAATGGTCAGACAAAATCCTACAACTAATGGACGAAGTAGACAACTACTTTGACATCCCAGAAAGAGACAACGACCAACCATTCCTAATGCCAGTAGAAGACGTAATGACAATCTCAGGCCGTGGAACAGTAGCAACAGGAAGAGTAGAAAGAGGAACATTAAAAGTAGGCGACACAGTAGAAATCGTAGGCCTAACAGAAAAAACATCAAGCGCAGTAGTAACAGGCGTAGAAATGTTCCACAAATCACTAGAACAAGCAGAATCAGGTGACAACGTAGGAATCCTACTAAGAGGCGTACAAAGAGACGAAATCTCAAGAGGACAAGTACTAGCAAAACCAGACAGCGTACACCCACACACAGAATTCGAAGGTCAAGTATACGTACTAACCAAAGATGAAGGTGGACGTCACACACCATTCTTCAGTGGATACAGACCACAATTCTTCTTCAGAACAACAGACGTAACAGGCGACATCCAACTAGAAGAAGGCGTAGAAATGGTAATGCCAGGAGACAACGCAACATTCAAAATCAGCCTACAAAAACCAATAGCCCTAGAAGAAGGACTAAGATTCGCAGTACGTGAAGGCGGAAGAACAGTAGCATCAGGCGTAGTAACAAAGGTAATTAAATAGTCCCATCATCTTGGGTGGAAAATCCGAAGGATTTTACATCTCTGAGGCGAACGCAGAAGCGAAGCTTCAAGTAAGCCCAGAGAACTAAGCGAGATGTCCACGTAGTGGTCATCGAGAGGATTCATCATCTTGGGTGGAAAATCCAAAGGATTTTACATCTGCGAGATAAGCTTTAGCTACGAAGTAGCAAGCAAATCCGCAGAACTAAGCACATAAATAACCATTGAATTTGGTCATTTATGCCGAAAAGTAGTGCGAAAGCACGGAAAGCAACTATAGTTGCGATTTTCGTGAATCACCCAATGGGTGTATCGAGAGGATAATTTCCTCATATCAAAGAAATAGCAAAGAGTGGGCATTTCGCTCGCTCTTTATTTATTAAGGAGTGCTTATGAAAAAAAATAAGTGGATTTTATCCCTTGTTTTTGCCATTATCCTAGGTCTATCATCTTGTACCAATAGTAGTGATAAAGAAAATATTACTGAGAATAAAGAGATTAGTGATAGTCTAGAAAAGACTGGCGAAAGTAAGACAGATCAAGCAAAAAGTGATGAAGAAACTACTAAATCTGATGGATTAATCAATGAAGCCATAGAAAGAGAAGTAGGTAAACCTTATGAAGTGGGTGTCACACCAGATGATTACAATATGGACTATGATACTTCACGCTTGCACGATCTAAAAGCCAAGAAATCAAAATATTATCCAGAAGATGGAGTTAAGGGCTTATACTTGAACTCTTACAGTGTAAACAATCCAGAAGTATATAATAAGATTATAGAAAAACTTGAAAGTACAAAATTAAATTCAGTTGTTGTTGACATCAAGGATGACTGGGGCAATGTCACCATGAATTTTGATACAGATGATGAGGATATGAAGTACTCAAAGATTGATATAATTGATCCTAAGACCTTCTTAGAAGAAATGCATTCTAGAGGCATATATGTAATAGGCAGAGTTACCACTTTTAAAGATAGTATCATAACAGAAAGACACCCAGACTGGGGATTCACCTTAGATGATGGAAGTCTTTGGAAGAATGGTCATGGGGAAGCTTTTATGAATCCTTTCTTAAAGGAAGTTCAAGATTATGATATCAAAATTGCAAAGCTTGCTGCAGAAGCTGGATTTGATGAAATTCAGTTTGACTACGTGAGGTTTGCCGAAGGATTTGAAACCTTTGGAGACACTCTTTCTTATTCCAGAGGTGAATATGAAGATACGGATGACATGGAAGAAGGCGAGAAAAGAGTTGCAGCTATAACAGGATTTGTACAAAGAGCTCGTGAAGAACTACAATCTTATGGCACACCGATGTCAATAGATGTATTTGGCTATGCTCTACAAGTAAGAAGAGCTGAGGGTATAGGCCAAGATTTTGATCAGATGGCAAATCAAACAGATGCTATCTCATCAATGATTTATCCATCACACTGGGGTAAATGGTCATTTGACATAGAAAAGCCTGACCTAGAGCCATATAATCTTGTTTATAGATATCTAGAAGAAGAACAAGAGGTTTTGGGAGCGCTTGAGCACCCACCTGTATCTCGTCCATGGATCCAAGACTTCACAGCCAGCTGGATTGGTGAAGGTAATTGGATGGAATACGATGGAGAAGCAGTTCAAGCTCAAATCGATGCTATATATGACAAAGGACAAAATGAATATCTCATTTGGAATGCTTCTAGTGAGTATTCCGATGGAGTAGATTACTAATATAAACTGTAGTGAAACTTATGTTTTGCTACAGTTTTTTGTATTTGTAACATATGTTACTGATAATGATAATCATTTATGGTATATTTATTGTGGAAGGTGATAATATGAAATTAGATATTAATGAAAATTTGGAAAGTTTAATAAATAAAAATCCTAAGTTAAAAGACGAATTATTGGAACTTGGTTTTGTTGGTCTAGATAATCCTTTGATGATAAAAAAAATGGCATCTAAAATGTCCATTAAAAGAGGCGCTAAGTTATTAGGAATAAAGGAGATAGAATCAAAATTACAAGCACTTGGTTATGAACTTGAAGATTCATCTTTTGATAAAGAAATAATAGATAGAAAAGGAAAAATTAAATCTTATATTAAAAGATTGTCAGCTGGTGAAGAACTTGAATCAGTAAGGAAAGATTTTAAAGATAACTTTGATGGTGTATCTTCCTCAGAAATAATGGATGCAGAAGAATCACTATTAGATGAAGGAATGGATAAGGAAGAGGTAAGAAAATTATGTGACGTCCACTCTGCTTTATTTCATGGCATGACTATTGCAGAAGAGAAAAAAATAGTGTATGACAACCCAGTACTTAATCTTTTCCAAGATGAAAATAATGAGATTAAAGATTTAATTTTAAAAACAAAAGCATATTTTGATGGAGAAATTTGTGAAAATCCCTTGGAAGAATTGCAAAAGCTTCTAAATAGTCACTATAGGAAAAAAGGCGATTTAATATATCCTCTATTAGAGTCAAAATATAATAAATCTGGTCCATCAGAAGTGATGTGGGGTGTTGATTATGAGATTTTAAGAAATATAAAAAAGGCCCTCAAAAGAAATGACAAAGGTTTATTAGAGGAAACTATAATAAGGGCAGAAGAAATGACATATAAGGAAGAAAATATACTATATCCTCTGCTAGAAGAGAATTTATCTGATGAAGATTACTCAAATATATATAGCGATTTGAAAGAATATGATCAAGATAGCAAAAACAGTGATGATGAATTTGTCAAAGAAACTGCCGATAAAGATGATAAGTATATATACTTTTCAAAAGGGAAAATGAGAGTTGATCAACTTGAAGCAATGCTTGATACATTAGAAATTGAGATAACTTATGTAGACGAAAAAGATATTAACTCTTATTACAATAATCCTAGAGAAAACAAAATCTTTAAAAGACCACAATCTTCCCTAGGAAGGGAAGTATATTCTTGCCATCCACCTCAAGCACTACCCAAAGTTAAAAAGATTATTGGAGACTTAAAATCTGGTGCTAGGGATAAAGTTGTTGTAATTAGAGACATAGGTGGAAGTGATTATACAGTAAGCTATTATGGAGTTTGGGATAAAGAAGGTAATTACAAGGGGATTCTAGAAACTGTTCAGAATATGGATTTCTACAAGAATTATCTAAAAAAATGGAATAAACTGTAAATAAAAAATCGTTTCATTTAATCTTTGTTGAAGTTAAATGAAACGATTTTTGCTTATAGCCTATGTTTTTTTCTAAATTGTGAAGGTGTTTGCATAGTTTTTTTCTTGAAAACTTGGTTAAAATATGATTGAGAATTAAAACCAACTATGGTTGATATTTCTTCCATGGAATGATTTGTAGAAATCAATAAGTTCTTTGATATTTCAATTCTCTTAAGTATTAGGTACTCGATAGGGGTTACCCTATAAGCTTGTTTAAATTCTGATATCAAATGAAACTTATTCATGTAAGCCATGGTAGATAATTGTTCTAACTTAATATCTTCAGCATAGTTATTGTCTATGTATGACTTCACATAATCAATTTGATGGTTGATTTTCCTATCGTGTTGGATTGCAAGTTTATCCTCGTTAGCCCTTAAGATATTGATAATGAAAATAGATGCCAAAGAATTTGCCATAGATCTAGAATATAGATCCTTGCTGTTATATTCATCAAATATACTTTCAAAAGTTGACAAAGCTTTTTCTTCATCAGCTAAACTTGCATGAAAAAAGTTAGTTGGATTGACGCTATTTTTTTTCTTATCCACACTAGAGATTGAAATAGATTCCACACCAAAACCAATAACTTCACAATTTTCAAAATTTCCATCTATATACATAGTATGACCAATATTTGAGTTAATAATAATTAGGTCATTTTGCCTGACATCTATTGATTCGTTTTCAATAGAAAGTTTGCCCTCGTCATTTATTAGAAAATAAAAATAAGTAAATGGATGGAATTGAATTCTTGAAGAATAATTCTTATTAAAAATAAATTTTTGGCTATCTAATACTTTTATTCCAAGATCTGATATGTCATTTTCTCGATCAATATCATTTGTATTGAATGTATCCATAATTTTTCTCCTGAACTTCTATCCGCTATTACGATAATATATAAGATAATATATTATATTATAATACATTTTAGAATTAATTTAAAGTAATAACTATAATATAATTTTAATATCGTATTCTACTTATTATAATTATTATATCATTTTAACTATAAAATTTCTTCACAATTCACTAAAAAACGAAAAATTGAAAAGTTTTTTTGCCTTAGTATAGTTTGATTAATAGGGGTGATATTATGGCTATGATTTCAGATACGACAATAGAGCTAATAAGGTCAAGGGCCAATATAGTTGATATTATCAGCGAATATACTGATTTAAAGAGGTCTGGATCTTCTTTTAAGGGTTTATGTCCATTTCATAATGAAAAAACACCATCATTTACTGTTGATGATAGGAAACAATTATTTCACTGCTTCGGTTGTGGAGCAGGTGGAGATGTTGTTTCTTTTATTATGCAAAAAGAGGGCCTGTCATACAAGGAAAGCCTAGAATATTTGGCTAATAAAACAGGAGTTACTATTACTTATAATGATAGCTCGTCACAAAATCCCAAGAACAAGGAGCTTTATGAAATAAACAAAGATGTGATGATGTTTTATTACAAGAATTTGCTAACAAATAAGGATGCAATAAACTATCTAAAAAAAAGAGGCCTATCATCTTCAATTGTTAATAAATTTATGCTAGGATTTGCTAAAAATTCCTGGGATGACTTGCTAAATTACTGTGAATACAAGGGCTATGATAAAAACGATTTGGAAGATATAGGACTTATCAAAAAGTCTTCTAAGGGCAAATATTATGATAAGTACAGAAATAGGATAATTTTCCCAATAATAAACCACTATGGTAATGTTATAGGTTTTGGTGGTAGAAGTATAGATGATCAAATGCCAAAATATCTTAACTCTCCTGAATCTAGTATATTTAAGAAAAGATACAATCTCTATGGCTTAAATGTCTATAAGAGACAAAAAAAGAAAGATATCATCCTTGTGGAAGGCTATATGGATGTCATAGCTTTAAATAATCATGGTATAGATTATGCTGTTGCAAGCCTTGGTACTGCCTTAACAGATGATCAAGCCAAACTTATTAAAAGATATGCAGACAACATCTATATTTGCTACGACAGAGATGGGGCAGGAATGAAGGCTACTGACAAAGCTTGTGATATTTTCCTAAATAATGGAGTAGTAGCAAAGGTAATTGTTCTAGAAGAAGGGCTTGACCCAGATGATTTTATTAAAAAATACGGACAAGAAAAGTTCTTAGGAAAAAAGAACCAATCTTTGGATGTCTATAATTACAAA
This sequence comes from Anaerococcus sp. Marseille-Q7828, assembly GCF_949769285.1. Taxonomy (NCBI): domain Bacteria; kingdom Bacillati; phylum Bacillota; class Tissierellia; order Tissierellales; family Peptoniphilaceae; genus Anaerococcus; species Anaerococcus sp. Marseille-Q7828. The sequence continues at coordinate 1,680,803 of NZ_OX458331.1, read as the reverse complement.
TATAATAAAATCTTGGATTTATATAGCAAGGCAAATGAAAATGAAAAGTTTGAGAAGTTGGATTTGTTTATAGAATTTCTTGCAAGTATAGACAAAGACCTAACTAGAGAAATATTTATAAACAACGTATCTACTCTATTTAACATTGACAAAAGTACTTTAAATGAGGCCATAAACAAGTATAGTACTGATACTGGGAATAAAGTTAATTATTCAAATAAAAAGAATAAAATTATTATTCCAGAAAAGAAAAAATCCTTTAATACTATCGAATTAGAAATACTTAGATTAATTTTTAATCAAAAAGATGATTATTTATCTAAGAAAGAGTTTTTTGATCAATATCTAAAAGATGAAAAAGTATTAAACGTTAAAGATTTTATTTTAAATAAAGATGTAAGTAAGTTTGACCAAAATGATGATGATTATAATTACATTTTTGACTATATAAGTGATGATACCAATCCAATACAAATAAGTGAATTGATTGATAAAATAAGGCTTTTTGAAAAAAGACAGAAGTTATTTGAGCTAAAAGCCCATAGAAAAAAAGCCAAGAGGAGTACGAATGAGTAGCGAGAGCGATAAGTTGCTTGATGAAGATGTTTTAAAAGAGATAATAGAAGAATTTCAGTCCATTAGTGAAAATCAAGATGGACTTATAACTTATACTCAAATCTATACTTTTGAATCATTTAAAGAAATAGAAGAAGATAGCAAAAAGTACGTCATATCTCAAATTTTAAGTAGTGGAATAGAAATTGTAGAAAAATCTGAAGCACAATTGGACGAAGATTTGGATGATAGTGATTTGGATGATGATTTAGATGACGATGAGCCACTAGATGATGAAGATATTAACGAAGAAGATATAGATGAAGAAATAGATGATGATGTCGAAAATATTTCTGGCATTAAGCTTGATGACCCTGTAAAGATGTATCTTAAGGAAATAGGAAAAGTTTCATTATTAACCGCTAAGGAAGAAATTGACCTATCTAGAAAAATGGAAATGGGTGAGATAGCCTACAAAAAATTAGAAGGTATAAATTTAAATAAGCAAAATAAAATTGAATTATCCAATACCATATTTTTTGGGAATTTGGCAAAAGCCATATTGATTGCTAATGACGAATACCAGAATGATGGAAAATTAAGTGAAGAATCTGGATACAATCTAAATGGAATCATTGCAATGGGCAAACTTTTCGAAGAGATTATGGTTGAAGAACCTGACTTAGAAAAGATAGAGGAGCTAAAAAACAAGGTATTAATTTGCAATATAGCCCAAAAATCTGTAAATGACAAAGAGCTTAGCGAAAATGATGCAAATTCTTTATGTGATTTGTTTGATTCCTTTGACCACATTCTAAATGTCAATGTAAATGAAAATGTACTTACTTTTGTATATGAATCATTTACAAATCTATTGTCAAAGGCTTTGAATGAAGAATATCTTAAAACTTTTGATAAGATGACCATTGATTCATTAATTGAAGCTGCAAATAGGTCCAAAGAATTATCTAAAGATAATGGTTTAAGTGCAGATGAGATTAAAGATTTAAATGAATTGGTAGAAATGAGCAATGTAGCCCATATAATTTTTGATAATGACGATCTTAGCCAAGATGATATATTAAAACTAAAAAAAGCTGTTCTATTATCAAAAAGGGCAAAGCAAAAATTGGCTGAAACAAACTTAAGGCTTGTTGTATCTATTGCTAAAAAATATGTAGGCCGTGGTATGAGCTTCTTGGATCTTATTCAAGAAGGAAATATGGGCCTAATGAAGGCAGTAGATAAGTACGATTACAATCGTGGATTCAAATTCTCTACCTATGCAACATGGTGGATACGCCAAGCTATAACCCGTGCTATAGCTGACCAAGCCAGAACTATAAGAATTCCAGTTCACATGGTTGAAACTATAAATAAATTAGTAAGAACTCAAAGACAATTGGTCCAAGAACTAGGCAGAGATCCATCTAACGAAGAAATAGCTGAACAAATGGGCATAGAAGTTTCAAAAGTTCAAGAAATTAGAAAAATTGCCCAAGAACCAGTATCACTTGAAACACCAATAGGTGAAGAAGAAGATTCACACTTGGGAGATTTCATAGAAGATGAATCAGCTGTAAATCCAGATGAAGCTGCAAACTACACTATGCTTAGGGAAAACTTAAACGAAGTTTTATCCTGCCTTGGTGCTCGTGAAAAACGAGTATTACAACTAAGATTTGGACTTATAGACGGAACCCCGAGAACACTTGAAGAAGTTGGCAAGGAATTTGATGTAACCCGTGAAAGGATACGTCAAATCGAAGCAAAAGCTCTTAGAAAGCTTAAAAGCCCAAATAAGAGCGAATCATTGAAAGACTTTTTATGATGAATGATAAGAAAAGATTAATGGATATCATAAATTTGATAGATTATGGCAAAAATGTCATAGATGTAGGAACCGATCATGGATTGGTTCCTTTATATTTGGCAAAAAATAATATCAGCTCAAATATTTTGGCTACTGATATATCCGCACCATCCTTAAAAAAGCTTGAAGACCAACTTGATGATGATTTATCAAAAATAATTAAAACTAAGGTGGCAGATGGTTTTAAGGGTATAGAAAAAGAAGATAATCAAATCGCCATCATTGCAGGTATGGGTGGTAATACTATTGTTGATATTATAGATGCTAGTATGGAGTTTGCTCAAAATCTTGAATATATGATTTTAGAATCAAATATAGCAACGGAGAAATTAAGATTATTTCTTTACAATAATAATTTTGAGATTATGAGAGATTTTTTATCCTTTGAAAATGGTAAATATTATGACATTTTAAAGGTAAAATATGGTAATAAGAAGGAGATGAAAATTTCTGATATATATTATGGATTTGAGAATATAGAAAATAAAAATCAGTTACTAGAAGAAAAATTACTTATAGATCGTAAGAAAAATCAGATATTTAGAGAAAATATCATTAAAAATTCTAAAAATTATGATGGATTAGATAAGATTAATGAAAGATTAGAAGCTATAGATGAGGTTTATGAAAGATGGAAATTAGAGAACTAATAGACAAATTATGCGAAAAATATCCACTAGATTTGCAGGAAGACTGGGATAACTCTGGACTACAGATTGGAAATTTGGACAAGGAACTAAAAAATGTACTAATTAGTCTGGATCTGGAAGAAGAGGGTATAGATAAGGCTATAGAAAATGACTGTAACCTAATTATTACCCACCATCCATATTTATTTAATGGCACAAAGTCTATTGATTTTACTGATACTTTTTACAATCGTCTAGAAAAAGTTATAAAAAACGATATAAGTGTATTTGCTATGCATACAAACCTAGATATCGCAGCCGATGGTCTTAATGACAATCTTTGTCAAATACTAGAGATCCAAAAGCCGCAAGTTTTAGAACTAGATAAGGATCCTGGCTTAGGTAGATTTGGAGATATAGAAAAGACAGAGGCAAAAGATTTTGCTAAAAAAGTAAAAGAAATACTTAAGGCTAATGAATTAGTTTGCTATGGCGATATGGACAAAGAAATTAGCATAGTAGCTGTTTGTGGAGGGGCTGGTTCTTCACTTTTTGATGATGCTATTAACCAAGGTTGTGATCTGATGATTACAGGAGATGTTTCCTACCATATGGGTATGGACTATGCAAATAGAGGTCTTGTAATAATCGATCCTGGTCATTTTGCAAGCGAAAACCATGTTATTTATAAGCTAGAAAATATATTAAGTGAAATGACTTATAATAAGGTTTATATTTATTCTAAAGAGGATGATTTTAGGACTTTTATTTAATATAAATTTTACAAATATATTATAAAGAGTAAAATAAAGTTTGGAGTAAATCAGACAATCGCGGCATAGTACGAGGAAAGTCCGTGCACCACAGAGCAGGATGCTTGATAACGTCAAGTAGGAGTGATCTTCAGGCAAGTGCAACAGAAAGTATACCGCCAAATTTTTGGTAAGGTTGGAATGGCGAGGTAAGAGCTCACCAGCTATATGGTGACATATAGGCTATGTAAACCCCATCCGGTGCAAGAACGAAGGGATGACAAACAAAGCTTGCTCGGCTTTGATCCAGAATGGTTGTTCGCTTGAGCTTATTGGCAACAGTAAGTCTAGATAGATGATTGTCTAATACAGAACACGGCTTATAGATTTGCTCTCTACATAATAGTTACAAAATGTAACCAAAAAAAATTCAAAGTATTTTTTATTTACACTTTTGGCAAATAATTTACAAATTAAACTAAGGAATAAAGGTTGAAATTGTAGGTTTTTTCTATAAGTGTAATTTTTTTGTAACTAATTGTTGACTATTTTGTTAATTTAGTATAGAATATAGTAAGATTTTAATTCATAAAGGAATACCAAACTATTTAAGGAGAGGATTTTACACTAATGAATAAAAAAAATATAGGAGCTGCTTTATCTCTTATAGCAGCTGTAACTGCAGGAGCAACAGCATATGCTTCTACAGTAAATAATTTAGGTTCTGATAAAAATACTAATTCTATGATTAGTCCATCTTACACAGAAAATAACGATTACGTGAGCTTTATACAAGCTGATTATACAAAAGATCTTAAAAATACAGCAATAGCAAAAGAAAAAAGAATTCATAAGACTACAAAAGATGATGAAGAAAAAATTGCTAAAATAGAAGAAGCGGCTAATAAAATTGTTGCAGAGAAACTTATTTCAATTGAAGAAACTACATATGAAGATGAAGAAACTGCAGATGTAGAAGATGAAGACATAGTATCTGCAGAAGAAGAAGTTTCTGAAGAAGAAGTCGCAGTAAATGACGAAGTTGATGATAATCAACTAGTAGTTTATGAAGACGTAAATCTTGATAGTGCTATCGAAAATATCAATGAAGAAGACTTGGTTGAAAATGAACAAAGTGATATCGACTCACAAGTAGAATATCTAGATAGCAACGAGGCTGTAAGCACTGAAGCTGAGAGCAATGATCCTGTAATTAACGAAAGTGAAAATCAAGCTGATGAGAGTAATGCAGAAGTTATCGAAGAGACTCCAGCAGAAATTATTAATGAGCTTGTAAAATACATCAATACTCAAGCTTTAAATGTTAGAAGCAGCAAATCTTTTGAAGATTCTTCAAATATAGTAAAAACATTGGCAGCTGGTGAGAAAATCAGTGGAACAGTTGACGGTGAATGGTTTAAGACCAATGATGGTTATGTTAAACTAGCTTATTTAAGTGATTCATACCCACAAGATCTAATAGATTCATTAAATAATAAAAATAAACAAGAAGAGGCTCCTGAAGTTCAAGAAGCAAATACAGAAATTCAAACTGAAGAAGTTGTAGAAGAAAAGGCAGCTAATACAGAAGCTCAAGTAGAAGAAGTAGTAGAAACTAACGAGGCTAGTGAACAAGTGCAAGAAGAAGTGATTCCAGAAGTAAAAGGCCAAGCATTCACTGGTTGGGTTTACAATACAAACGTACTTAACGTACGTGACAAAGCTGTTAGCGGAAATATAGTAGGTACACTAAATAAGGGTACAAAAGTTACTGGTGAAATAGCAGACGGCTGGGTTAAATTTGATTTTAATGGCAAAACTTCATATGTTTCTTCAAGCTATCTAACAACTGAAGAAGTAAAGGAAGAAGCAAAAGCACCTGTAGAAGAAGTAAAAGATCAACAAGAAGTTGCTGTAGAACAAGCACAAAAACCTGCAGTAAATAACAATGGTGTTTCAGCTGCAAATATTGCTGGACAATTTGTTGGATATCCATATGTTTGGGGATCATCTAATCCATCTGTTGGTTTTGACTGTTCAGGTCTAGTAGTTAATACTTATAGGCAACTTGGAGTAAGCCTACCACACTCTTCAGCAGCACAGTTTAATACTGGATATGCTGTAGACTACAATAGCTTACAACCAGGAGACTTAATATTCTTTGCCATCAAGGGCGGTGGAATTGACCACGTTGGTATTATAACAAGCTCAGATGGTACATTTATTCATGCTTCAACACCAAGATCTGGTGTAAGATACGATAATGTTTATAATAGTTATTATCAAAATACATTCAGAGGTGCTAGAAGAATTTTCTAAGAAAACAACATTTAAAACGTCCGTGTGGGCGTTTTTTTAATGGAGATATTATGGAAATATTAAACACTGACAAATTAAAAAAGCAGATAATTGATCATTTAGAAAAGTCACAAACTAATAATAAACTACTTATACTGTCAATGAATCCTAACAGTGAGGAAATATCATATAAGAAGTTTATCATAAAAAAATGCCAACAATTTGGTATTGATTTTGTTGACAAAAAATTTGATTCTAATGCTGACCCGGATGATATAATCAATTTTGCCAATGGTTTTGACAAAGAGGATGGATTTATATTATTGTTACCTTTTGATAATTACCAATATTTAGATAGAGTACGTACAGAAATCAAAATAAAAGACTTGGACGGCTTTACCTACACTTCTCAAGGCAAAGCTTTGAATGGGCAACTTGACTATCTGCCAGCCACACCCAAGGCTATAGCCAAGTACTTGCAATCTATTACTGATATAAAAGGAAAAAACATTACTATAGCTAATAGTAATAACTTAATAGGCTTGCCCCTAGCAACTTATTTGTCGAAATCTAGGGCTACCATAAGCCTTATAAATAGTATTACCAAGAATCAAAAAGAACTTATCCATAGTTCTGATATTTTCATTTCAGCAATTGGTAGGGCTAATCATTATGACAATACTTATTTCAGAGATGGACAAATCCTCATAGATGTTGGAACATCTTATGTTAATGGTATGATAGTAGGTGATATTGATTACCAAGATTTAAAAGATTTAGATATAAAAGTGTTAACAAGCAAAAAGGGCATAGGAGCTTTGACTACCCTAACCCTTATTGAAGGCTTGATAGATTAGGAGATATAATGCCACTAGTTGAAACAGATAAACAGATGGAAGCATACAAAGACTTTGTCAGAAATTCTCAATATGGAAAAGCAATGCAAGATCCAAATTGGGCTAAGATTAAGGCTAATTGGACAAATGATTATGTATATGTTGAAAAGAATGGTCACATTGCAGGAGCAATGAGTGTTATAGGCATAAAAAATGACAATGGTAAGCATTTCTTATATGCACCAAGAGGTCCAGTTTGTGATTTCAAAGATTATGATCTTGTCGAAGAGTTGATTAAGGAAGCGGAAGTATTAGTTGATAAATACGATGCCTTTCTTTTGAGAATGGATCCAGAAGTAGATTTTAATGAGAAAATAATTTATGAATATGAAAAAAGAGGCTATGACTTTAGGACCTATGGTCTAGACAACCATGCCTTTACTCAACCTAGATACAATATGATTTTAGAGATTGCAAGCAATGACGAGGATACTCTTTTTGAAAACTTTTCTTCAGCAACAAGAAGGAATATAAGAAAATCATACAGAAATGAGATTGAAACTATCAGAGAAACTAATGAAAAGACAATTGATACCTTCTATGAACTTACAAAAATTATGGCAGATAGGCAAGGAATAGGACACAGACCAAAAGATTACTTCCAGAGACTGTGTGATTATATGGGTGGTGAAATCTTCACATCTTACTACAAGGGAGAGCCACTTTCATCTTCACTATTAGTTGCTTATAACGATAAAGTTTATTATCTTTATGCAGCTAGTTCTAATGATCATAGAAATAAAATGCCAAATTTCAATATGATTTGGGAAGAAATAAAATGGTCAAAGGAAAATGGATACAAATACTTTGACTTTGGCGGAGTATTTTCTGTCGATAGCAAAGATGGACTCTATAGATTTAAAGAAGGCTTCTGCTATCCAGATAAGTATACTGCCTTTATAGGCGAACTAGATGTAGTTTATGATAGAGATAAGTACAATGAGTTTATAAAAAAATAATCCTAAGGCTTAGAGAGCATATTCCCTAAGGTTGGATTTATAAATCCGACTTTAGGATGCAATCTAATCCTTAGGATTTTTTATAGACTTTTTGCGACTTCTACTGCCTTTGTTATGTCAGGCAAGTTTGTATTTTGATCTAGGTATTCTAGATGGCGAATTATTTTGTTTTCATCAATGACAAATATAGCTCTATTTAATAAATTATATTCTTCTATCAAAACTCCATATGATTTTGCAAAATCATTATATAAATAGTCAGACAAAAATACTATATTTTCTGAGCCCTTTTCTCTAACAAATCTTTGCTCAGCAAAGGGTAAATCGTTAGAAATTGATATAATATTGAACATATCTTCTTGGCTAGCTTTATTTAACATATATGTTTGTAATTCACAAATAGATGTATCAAGAGATGGAACAACTGATATAATAGTTTCTCCTTGCATTTCTTTATAAAATTCATAATCTTCTAAGTCTTTAGTTAAAGCCTTGAAATTTGGTGCTTTATCTCCTATTTTCAATTCTTCGCCGGATAAGCTAATATCAAAACTTCCAAACTTAGCTTTTCTTTGAGTCATAATATTCTCCTTTTTGATATTAAACACTACTACCACTTATCTTATAATAAAAGTTTATCATTGTAAAGATGTGAGAATTAGGGTATAATTAGTCAGTATGAAAATATTATAAGGAGGGAATATGGCAGACTTAGTTTTAAACGCAAATAATCGTCAAGCTACTGGAAAAAATAAAGTTAACAAATTAAGAGCTGAAGAATTAATTCCAGGCGTTATCTATGCCAAAGGTGAAGATAATCTTAATGTACAATTCACATCAAGAGATTTCGATAAAATATTAAGACAAGCTGGTACATCAACAATTATCACATTAGACATTGAAGGTGATAAAAAAGATGTACTTATTAAAGATTACCAAACACACCCATACAAAAATCAATATCTACACGTAGATTTCCAAGCAATTAACCAAAACGAAACAATCAGAGTATCTGTACCAGTTGTTCTACTTGGTAGAGATGATATCAAGATTGATCAATCAGTATTGGTTCAAAATGTAGATACAGTTGAAGTTGAATGTTTACCAAAATACATTCCACAAACAGCAGAAACAGATGTTACAGAAATTCAAATTGGTGATGTAAGAACTGTAGCAGACCTTGATATCTTTGGAAATGAAAACATCACAATCCTAGCTGAAGATGACGATGTTATCTGTTCACTACAAGAAGTTCAAGAAGTTGAAATTCCTGAAGATGAAGATAGCGAAGCGGTGGATGCAGCTGATGTTCCAACTGTTGATGAAACAGAAGAAGATGAAGAATCAAGCGAAGATGCTGAATAATTAATTTAAAGACCTCAGGGTCTTTTTTTTATTTCCAAAAATTACTAGCATTTGTTATAATAATAATATGAATGGAAAATTTATTGTTTTTGAAGGACCAGATGGTTCGGGCAAAACCACAATCTTAAATAAAGTAAACGAAATATTAATATCAAAGGGCTACAAGACAAACTTGTTGAGAGAACCAGGTGGCACATTCATATCAGAAAAAATTAGAGATATTATTATTGATAATGAAAATATAAATATGGATGCAAAAACCGAAGCCTTGTTATTTGCAGCAAGCCGAGCTCAGCTAGTAAGTGAGAAAATAAAACCACTTATGGAAGCTGGAGAAATTATTTTGTGCGATAGGTTTGTACTAAGTTCCCTAACTTATCAAGGAGTAGGCAGGGGTCTAGGTATTGATGAGATCAAAGCCATTAATGATTTTGCAACTGGTGGCTTAAAAGCTGATTTAACCGTATTTTTTAACATAGATTACAAAGATGCCCTTATCAGAAAAAGAGCTAATTTCACGGCTGACAGATTAGAAAATGAAGAATTTGATTTTCACAAAAAAATCTTTGATGCTTATCTTGATATGGCAAAACTTTACCAAGATGAAATATGTGAAATAGATGCGAGTAAATCAATTGATGAAGTAAGTAAGTCTGCTTTAGATTTAATATTAAATATACTGGAGGATTAAATGAAATTATTATTAGCCATTGTACAAGATGCAGATGTGAACTTTTTAATGGACGCTCTAACAGAAAGTGGATATAGGGTAACCAGACTTTCTACAACAGGTGGATTCTTGAAAAAAGGCAATACAACACTTTTAATAGGTGTAGAGGAAGAAAAACTTGATGAAGTATTAGCCGTTATAGAGAAAAACTGCAAGAGGAGAAACACAACAACAACTATTATTAACCCATCTGCAGAAAGCTCACTTTTAACAAATACAGTACCTGTTGATATAACAGTTGGAGGAGCAACAATATTTATCTTAGATGTAGATCAATACATTAGATTATGAGTATACTAGAAAGACAGATTAAAAATAATCAATTATTTCATGCTTATATATTTGAAGGTGAGAATGATAGTGATAATCTAGTATTTGCAAAAGAGTTTGCAAACCAAGTATTTAAAGCAAAGGGATTGGATATAAATAGTGACTCTAATCCCGATTTATTTATAATTGATAAAGATGATAATATCATAGACATAAATACTATTAGATTATTGAGTAAAGACATATCTCTAAGCCCAACAAACAAAAAGATAAAAATATATATACTACACAATGCTCAAAATTTGAGGGATGAGGGTTCAAATGCCCTCTTAAAGACATTAGAAGAGCTTAAAGATTATAATATGATTATCTTTACTACGACTAATAGTAATCTTATGTTAAAAACTATTAGATCGAGATGTCAGATTATTAGCTTAGCCAATAATAAAAAAATATATAATGTGGATATGGTTAAACTGTCATCAATCATAAAAGATATCTATCAAGGAAAACTTATTAGCTTTTATCAAAATAAAGATTTTTTTGCAAGCTTCAAAGAAGATAAGTTAGATATCTTAGATGGATTCCTAGATCTTTTTCAACTAATATTATTATATAAGTACAAGAATGATTTAAAAATAGGAGAAGATACCAAGTTTAATTTGAGCTACTTAGCTAAAATGACTTTTGATCAAATCGAAAATCATATTGAATTAATAAATAAAGTGAAAACAGGAATAAAAACAAATATTAATTATGATTTATCAATAGAGGAAATTATATTTAATATTTACATGGGAGGAATGCTGCAAAGTGAACGTAGTTGGCGTTAGGTTTAGAAAAGCCGGTAAAATATATTATTTTGATGCGGGAGATGAGAACTATAAATGTAAGCAAAGTCTGGTCGTAGAAACAGAAAATGGCTTGGAAATAGGAGAAGTTGCCCTAATTAATCTTGATATAGACGAAGAAAAATTTAATAAAAAATTAAAAAAAGTTGTAAGAATTGCTAATGACGAGGATTTGAAAAGAAAAATTCTAAACAATATTGAAGCTAAAGAAGCTTTAGAAGTTTGTCAAAGCCTAGCTGATTCATATAAGCTCAATATGAAGCTGGTGGATTCTTACTATACCTTGGATAAAAACAAGCTAGTTTTCTTTTTCACATCTGATAAAAGAGTCGATTTTAGAGAATTAGTAAAAGATTTGGCCCAAAGATTCAGATCTAGAATAGAATTAAGGCAAATAGGGGTGAGAGATCACGCAAAACTAATCCAACACTTTGGAACTTGTGGTCAGCAATGTTGTTGTTCGAGGCACCTAACTGATTTTGTACCATTATCTATAAAATACGCCAAAGACCAAAACATCAGCCTAGATCCTGCAAAAATTTCTGGTGTATGTGGAAGACTAATGTGTTGTCTATCTTTTGAAGAAGATAACTATATGTACATGAAAAAAATAATGCCAAAATGTGGGCAAAAAGTAAATACAGAAGAAGGCTGTGGAGTAGTACTAAGAAATGACTACGTAAAAGAAGAGTGTAGAGTTAGGATAAAATCTGATGATGAAGAAAATATAGAAAAAATATTTAAATTATCAGAAATTAATTTAGAAATGTAATTGATAATAATTATCACTTTGTATAATTTATCGGATTTTAGGCGTTTTAAGTATAAATATTAGCTTTTAGTTGACATTTTTGAATTAATAATGTATACTCATATTAGTAAAACATTAGGAGGTAAAATAATGGCTTACGTAATAGACGCAGATACATGCATTTCATGTGGAACATGTGCAGGTGAATGTCCAGTAGAAGCAATCTCAGCTGGAGACGATGCTTATGTAATCGAAGCAGATACATGTATTGATTGTGGAACTTGCGCTTCTGTTTGTCCAGTAGACGCAATTGATCCAGAATAAAAAGTACATAAAAAGTAGACATATTAAAAACTACCAAGCTTGTCTTGGTAGTTTTTTTGTAAAGTAATAATTATTATTTAAAATTATTATTTAATAAGAAAAAAAGACCTAGTAAGAAAAAATAACTGTACCTAGGTCATTTATCATAGTATGGAGCTTCAAACAGGAATCGAACCTGCAACCTACGGTTTACGATACCGTTGCTCTGCCAATTGAGCTATTGAAGCCTATAATACGATATTATACTGATATATTAAAATAATCAAAGTTATATATTTTAAAAATATTTGTATGTAATTGCTAATTTGATATAATTATAAAAGGAGTTATTATGGATTTATCATTTATTCTTAGACAATTACAGACTTTATCAACAGATTATAAAATAGCGCTAGTTCCAATTGCAATAATTGTACTAAATTTGCTTATATTTTTAGTGTCTAAAACATTTAGAAAAGCTGGTCTATTTGTGCTGGTCTTAGCTTTTGCTATTGACTATGCTATTAAGATGCTTCCGTTTGACCTTTATGGGCAAATCCCTTGGTTATATAATGCTGTAACCGGTCTTTATATACTTGGCTTTGTAATATTTTTCTTAAAAGTATTAAAGATGTCAATAAGAATTAATAATAACGCGAGAAAATCTGAAACAAATGAAAATTCCAAGTTTAAAGATTTTCTAAAATTCACTGGAATCACACCATTTCTTTTGATGCTAGTAATTAACTTGTTTAATTATAATGATTTAATCCCTAAAAACATATTGACTATCTTAACTTCTATAAGTTTTATTTACATGACCATCAAAACTGTCTATTCTACATCTAGGTACTTATCAAGCAAAGATAATTTTCTATTGAAAGATAAGATGGATTTTAAAGAGATTCAAGAATTTTTGAACGATGATGGAAAACCAGAAAATAAAACTAACTCAAAGAATCAGGGAAGAAGAACAAGAAAGTCTTTTGATATAGATAATGATGGTGATGAAACCATCAAGATTTATGAAAAGCCAGAAAAATCCAATAATCATGCTGTGGACACAAATGATTATAATTTTGTAAAAGTCCCAAGTTCAGAAAGTGAAGTTTATGAAAGTTCAGATACTAATAAACTTTCAAATACTGATATAATTAAACTTGTGTCTGGAGATTTTGATCAGATTAGAAATATAACAGTTATGTCTATTACTGACCTTAGAAGTGGAGAAGTAACTAGCTACAAAAGTAAGAGACCGATTTTAAAAATTCACGAAGAAAACGAATATAAAATCGACTTGGAATTTGAGACTGTAAATGAATATGATTATGGAAGATTTATTGACATACTTCTTGCTTACTCAAAGGATAAGGATAGATATAAATTTGAACTTGAAGTAGCACCATCTACAAACCCTAACAATAAGATAATATTTTTTGATCCGTCAAATGTTTATGATATAGATGAAACAGACTATGCTAATGTTGGGGGCAAGATTATCAGTATGAATTTTCCAAAATATAAGATAAATTTCATTACTGGCAACTAGGAGTTTTATGGATATACTGAAGGTAAATTCTTTAGAAGAATATAATAAAATTTGGAATAGGGATAGGTCATATTTAACTGCTGGGCATTTAAAGTGGATAGCTATCTTCACTATGCTCCTATCCCATCTTGCCCAAACGAATTTAATGTATAATATGGGTGAAGAATATTGGTTTATGGCTGATCTTTTTGTTTTTATCGGAAGAATAGCTATGCCAATATTTTGTTTTTTTACAGTCCAAGCTGTAATTCACACAAAAAATTATAAGAAATATTTTTTTAGACTTTTAGCCTTCGCTTTGGTCGCTGAAGTGCCCTATGACTTGGCCTTCTATGAAGAGCCTTTCTACTCATATGGACAAAATGTTATATTTACAATATTAATAGCAGCCTTGGCTATATTTTTCATTGAAAAACTTTTAAAGAGATATGAAAACATTATAATAAATATTGCTGGTATTATTTTATTAACTATAGCTGCTATGCACTTGGCTGTACTATTAAGGACTGATTACTCATCCAAAGGAGTATTGGCTATTGTTTTATTATATTTGGCTAGAAATAATAAAATACTTAGTGCCTTAGCTTTAATGATTGGATTTTTGTTTGAATTTGAAGTTTGGGGATCTGTTATACCCATTAGCTATGGATTTGTATATTTAGCCATTCCCTTAATTATGCTATATAATGGGAAAAAAGGAAAGCAAAATAAATGGGCTTTTTATATTTTTTATCCTGCTCATTTATTAGTAATTTATTTGTTGAAACTATTAATTTTATAAAAGGAAATTATGGATATAATACATATTTTATCAGAGCAATTAAATCTAGAAGAAGAAAAAATTATAAGTGTTAGAGACTTACTAGATGAAGGTTCTACAGTAGCCTTTATTGCAAGATATAGAAAAGAAAAAACTGGAAATTTAACTGACGTTGAGATAAGAGAAATCGAAAAAAATCTCAATAAACTTAGAAATGTTGAGAAAAGACAAGAGGAAATACTTAGTTCTATAGAATCTCAAGGTAAACTTACAGAAGAGCTAAAAGAACAAATTCTATCTACCAATTCTCTAACATTGCTAGAAGATATTTATAGCCCTTATAAGAAAAAAAGAAAGACAAGAGCTGATCTTGCAAGGGAACTTGGACTTGAAGACTTATATAAGTATTTATTTTCTGAAGCTAAAGATAACGAAGATGCATTAAATTTTGCCAAAGATTTTATAAACGATGATGTTGAAAGTCCAGAGATAGCAATTGAAAAATCTCTTGACATTATGGCTGAAGATATTTCTAACAATATAGATGCAAGAAACATTATAAGACGTGATGGGATGATAAGAGCAAAGATTATTGCAACAGAAAAAGAAGATTCCGAAAATCTTTACCAAACTTATTATGATTTTTCTAAAAAACTAAAAGATATAAAGGCTTATCAAATCTTAGCCTTAAATCGTGCTGAAAAAGAAGATGCACTTGCTATAAAAGTTGAGTTTTCTGATGATTATAACAAGAAACTAATCAGTAACTTATATGAAGTAAACAATGACTATCAAAAATCATTGATAGATAAGTCTATTGATGACGCATATAAGAGACTGATACTGCCGTCAATAACCACAGAACTTAGAAATTTCTTGACAGAAAATGCAGAAGATGAATCTATTAAGGTATTTTCGAACAACTTAAAGCCTTATTTACTACAAAGACCTATAAAAGGAAAAAATGTAATGGGGCTTGACCCTGGTTATAGAACAGGTTGTAAGGTAGCAGTAGTTGATCAAAATGGAAAGTATTTGGACCAAGCTGTTATTTACCCAGTCATACCTCACAAAAAAGAAAAAGAATCAATAGCAATATTGAAAAATCTTATAGAAAAACATGATGTGAGTTTAATAGCCTTGGGCAATGCAACTGCAAGTAGGGAAACAGAAGTTTTTGTAAATAAATTATTAGAAGAAATAGATAAAGATATTGCCTATGCTGTGGTAAACGAAGCAGGAGCTTCTGTATATTCTGCATCAAGTCTTGGTGAGGAGGAATTCCCAGACCTTGATGTTACTATTCGTGGAGCTATATCCATGGCCAGACGACTCCAAGATCCTATGGCAGAACTAGTAAAAATCGAGCCTAAGCACATTGGTGTAGGCCAATATCAACACGATATAAACGAGAAAAAGCTCGATGAAGAGCTCTCAAAAGTTGTAGAAGATGCAGTAAATGAAGTAGGAGTTACTATTAACAATGCTTCCTATAAGCTTTTGTCCTATGTATCTGGCCTAAATTTAACCATTGCAAAGCGTATAGAAGATGAGTTTAAAGAAGGAAATCTAATCTATAGAAAAGATTTGAAAAAAGTTAAGGGATTGGGAGATAAGACCTACAAACTTGCAGCAGGATTCTTAAGATTTCCTGACTCACCTGAAATTTTAGATAATACAGGTGTCCACCCAGAAAGTTATAAGATAGCCAACAAGGTTAAAGATTTAGATTTAACTGAAATTGATATAGATAAACTTGCTGGTGAATTGGAAGTTGGAAGGCCGACTTTAGAAGATATTATTAGTGAGCTTAAAAAACCTGGCCGTGATCCTAGGGAAGATAATCCTGAAATCCTCACTAAGTCTGAAATAATGACTATTGACGATTTGAAAATAGGGGACGAGCTTACAGGTAAGGTTAGAAATATCACAGATTTTGGGGCTTTTGTAGATATAGGAGTTGGAATTGATGGATTAGTCCATATTTCAAATATCAGCAATAAATTCATCAAAGATCCAAATGAAGTATTGACAAATTCAGACATTGTGAAAGTAAGAGTTATAGAGATAGATAAGAAAAGAGAAAGAATTGGTTTATCCATGAAGGATGTTAAATAAGGAGAATTATGAGATTATCAAAGTATTACATGCCAACACTAAGGGAAGACCCAGTTGACGCAGAGACAGCAAGCCACAAGCTCTTAGTTAGAGGAGCATTTATTAGAAAGCAAGCTAGTGGTATTTATTCATTCTTACCATTGGGACAAAAAGTTAAAAATAAAATTATCGATATAGTCAAAGTAGCTATGGACGGCCATGATTCTATAGAGATTTCTACATCTATTTTGCAAGATAAAGAAATTTGGGAAAAAAGTGGACGTTGGGATACTTTTGGTCCTGAAATGTTCAAAATAAAAGATAGGAACGAAAGAGAGTACGCCCTAGGACCTACAGCAGAAGAAGCTCTTACAGCTTTAGTTAAAAACGAACTTAATTCCTATAAACAATTACCATTAAATCTATATCAAATAGTTGATAAGTTTAGAGACGAAAAAAGGCCTAGATTTGGTATCAATAGAAGTCGTGACTTCTTAATGAAAGATGCCTATTCTTTTGATAAAGACCAAAAAGGTTTGGAAGAATCTTACAAATTGATGTGGGATGCTTATGTAGAGGCTTTTGATAAGATGGGTCTTGATTACAAAATTGTAGAAGGTGATACTGGTTCAATGGGCGGAAGAATGTCTCATGAATTCATAGCACTAGCAGAAACAGGTGAAGGAGTGATTTTCTTTACTGAAGACTCTGATTATGCTGCTACTGATGAGAAGGCTCGCTTTAAATTTGAGCCAATAGTAGAAGATTTAAAAGATTTAGAACTTATAGAAACACCAAATGTTACTACTATAGAAGAAGTAAGTGAATTCTTAGCGATTCCATCTAATAAATTTGCAAAAGTAGTTGACTTGCTGGTAAAAGGTGAGCCAGTTTTTGTAGTGATTCCTGGTGACCGTGAACTAAATGAAGCAAAACTTTTGTCATATTTGAAGGTTGCTGAACACGATGTTGAAATGATGGATGATGAAACCATAGAGAAAATAACAGGAGCAAAAGCAGGATTTACAGGTCCTAAAGGCTTAGAAGATGTGAGAGTCCTTGTTGATGAATCTATAACAAAAATCAACAATGTTGTTATAGGTGCAAATAAAACTGACTACCACTATATAAATGCAAATTTTGCTAGAGATTTTGAAGGTGAAGTTGTAGAAGACCTACTTACTGCCAAGGAAGGTGATATGGCCTATGATGAATCTGGCAAATTAAAATCTGCTCGTGGTATAGAAGTAGGCAATATTTTCCAATTAGGAACTAAATATTCTGAGAGCCTTGAGGCATATTTCCTAGATGAAAACGGCAAACAACAACCATTTATTATGGGAAGCTATGGCATAGGTATATCTAGATCAATATCAGCAATAGTTGAACAAAATTACGATGATAAGGGAATAATATGGCCAACATCTGTAGCACCATTTGAAGCTATGATTACAATCATAAATATCAATGATGAAAATCAAAAGAAGCTTGGAGA
This sequence comes from Anaerococcus sp. Marseille-Q7828, assembly GCF_949769285.1. NCBI lineage: Bacteria > Bacillati > Bacillota > Tissierellia > Tissierellales > Peptoniphilaceae > Anaerococcus > Anaerococcus sp. Marseille-Q7828. Next base: position 1,662,670 of record NZ_OX458331.1, on the reverse strand, counting down.
AGAAATATACCAAGAGTTAAGAAAAAAAGGTATTGATGTTCTCCTAGATGATAGAAAAGAAAGAGCTGGAGTTAAATTCAACGACCGAGATCTCATAGGTATTCCATATAGGATAACAGTAGGAAAAGATGCAAAAGACAATGTAGTTGAATACTCAACAAGAAAAGAAATGCAAAATGAAAAGATTGAGAAGTCAAAAGCTATAGAAGAAGTTATTTCATCTGTAAGAGAAGACTTAGGAAGATAAAAAGGGTATCATCTAAGTAGTAAAGAAACTTATTTAAATTATAAGGAGAAAATAATGATAGTTAATGCAAAAGAATTCTTAGACAAAGCATACGAAAATGGATATGCAATAGGACATTTCAACACAAACAACCTTGAATGGACTAGAGCAATCCTTGAAGCTGCAGAAGAAAAACAAACCGCTGTTATCATAGCATCATCTGAAGGTGCTGCAAAATACATGGGTGGATTTAGAGTAGTAGCTGACCTGGTTCGCGCTATGCACGATGAGTTAAACATCACTGTTCCAGTTGCTATACACCTAGACCATGGAACATATGAAGGTGCAAAAGCTTGTATAGAAGCAGGATTTACTTCCGTAATGTTTGATGGATCAAGCCTTCCACTTGATGAAAACCTTGAAAAAACTCGTGAAATAGTAGAACTTGCTCATGCTAAAAACATTTCTGTAGAAGCAGAAGTTGGTGGCATTGGTGGAGAAGAAGACGGTGTAGCAAGCGAAGGAGAACTTGCAGATGTAGAAGAATGTAAGAAGATAGCTTCTTGTGGTATTGACTTCCTAGCTGCAGGTATAGGTAATATTCACGGTGTTTATCCAGAAAATTGGAAAGGATTAAACTTTGATAGATTAAAAGAAATTTCTGATGCAGTAAATATGCCAATTGTACTTCACGGTGGCACAGGAATACCTGAAGATCAAGTTAAAAAAGCTATAGAACTTGGTGTTTCAAAGATCAATGTAAATACAGAATGTCAAATAGCATTTTCTAAAGAAACTCGAAAATATATCGAAGAAGGCAAAGACCAACAAGGTAAAGGCTTTGATCCAAGAAAACTACTAGCACCAGGAACAAAGGCTATCAAAGAAGTTGTTTATGAAAAAATAGCTATGATGGGTTCAGAAGGCTCTGCTAATAAATAGTAAAAAGATTGAAAGTAAAGGGCCTTTGGGTCCTTTATTTCTATTAAGGAATATATGACAAATTACCAAGAAAATACAGTAGCTGAACTGAGAGAAATTGCCAAAGAATTAGAAATCTCCTCAGTTACTAAATATAAAAAAGATGAATTAATAAAACTAATCGAACAAGCTCAAAAAGAAAATGAAGAAGATAAAAAAGAAAAACAAGACAATGATCTGGGAGCTAAGTTTGATTGTGAGGGTGTACTAGAGATCTTACCAGATGGTTATGGATTCCTAAGATCTGACCTTTATGAGCAAGGTGACGATGATATATACGTACCACCTAAGCAAATAAAGATGTTTAGACTAAAAACAGGAGATTACATAAGAGGAATCGCCCGTGAAAAGCACGACAAAGATAAATTTGCTCCATTAATATTCGTAACGGATGTTAATGGTATAAAACCTGGTGAGGCCTTTAATAGAATAAGTTTTGAAGACTTAACACCTATATATCCAGATGAAAGATTACAATTAGAAAGAGCTGCTGATGATTTATCGGGCAGAATCATAGACATCATATCCCCAATAGGCAAGGGTCAAAGAGGTCTGATAGTTTCCCAACCTAAGGCTGGTAAAACCACTCTAATCAAACAGATAGAAAGATCTATAGAAAAAAACTATGATGATGTCAAAATATTTGTACTTTTAATCGATGAAAGGCCAGAAGAAGTTACAGACTTTATAAGATTTGTAAATGAATACAGGGACCCTTCAAATGATTATATGAGAACAGAAGTTGCCTCATCTACTTTTGATATGCCACCACAAAATCATGTAGAAATAGCAGATATGATTTTGGAGAGAGCTAAAAGATTCGTAGAAGACAAAAAGGACGTTGTAATCCTACTTGACTCTATAACAAGGCTTACAAGAGCTTATAACATAGTAACTCCTCAATCAGGTAAAACTTTATCTGGTGGACTTGATCCTATGGCCCTTGTAGGTCCAAAACAATTTTTTGGAGCGGCCAGAAATATTGAGGGTGGAGGATCTCTTACAATCCTTGCTACAGCCCTAATCGATACTGGTTCTAGAATGGATGACCTTATTTTCGAGGAATTTAAGGGAACTGGTAATATGGAAGTCCACCTTGATAGAAGACTTTCTGATAGGAGAATCTTCCCTGCTATAAATATAGAAAAATCATCTACCAGAAGGGAAGATTTACTACTAAATAAGGAAGAATTAGAAGCAATCTATAAGCTAAGGAAATCAGAATTAGATAAAACAGGATCAATTATTGATCTCATTGACTTTATGAAAAGAACCGATTCTAATGATAAATTTGTAGATCTTATAAATAGAACACTTTGACTTGATTATAAGCTTTAGACATGGTATAATCTTAAATGCTTATTGAATGAAGAAGATAGAGGTGTTTATATGAAAAAAGACTTACATCCAGAATACCACGAAGCTAAGGTAACATGTATTTCTTGCGGTAATGAATTTACTGTTGGATCTACAGAAGAAGAAATAAAAGTAGAAGTTTGCAGCAATTGCCATCCATTCTACTCAGGTAAACAAAGAACAGCTGAACGTGGTGGTAATGTAGAGAAATTTAACAGAAGATACGGTAGAAAATAATAAGGTTAGGAAACTAACCTTATTTTTGTATGCATAATGAAAGTAAAAGATATTATAAATAAGGCAAATGATGATTTAATAATAGGATTATCATATCTAATGGATAAGTCAAAATCATATTTATATTTAAATTCACATGAAGAATTAACAAGCGATATAGAAGAAAAAATTTTATCCATAGAAGAAGATCTAAATAATGGAATCCCATTGCAATATGCCCTAGGATATTGGGAGTTTTTAAATATAAGTTTAATAGTTGACAAAAGAGCGCTCATACCTAGGTTTGAAACTGAGATTATAGTCGACTATATAATAAAATCTGATTTTAAAAAAGATAAGATCTTGGACATAGGGGCAGGCTCTGGAGCCATAAGCCTTAGTTTAAGTAAAAATTTGCCTCAATCTCAGGTACTGGGAGTAGATATTAGTGATGAAGCACTAAGTCTTTGCAATGAGAATAAAAATAATTTGAACCTTACTAACGTTAATTTTATAAAAAGTGATTTGTTTGATAATATCAGCGATAAATTTGACATTATAGTTTCAAATCCTCCCTATATTAACGAGAAAGATTATCTTGCCTTGGACAAAAAGCTATACCATGAACCAAAACTAGCCTTGTATGGTGGAAAAGATGGTCTGTATTTCTATAAAAAGATTATTGACCAAGCTAATGATTATTTAAATGATCAAGGGCATCTAATTTTTGAAATTGGATATGATCAAAAGGATCCAATCAATGAACTATTGGTCAAATCTGATTTTAAAAATATAATTAATTTGAAAGATTTTAATGGGTTTGATAGGTTTATCATTGCCCAGAAAGGATAACTATGTTCGAAAATTTAGATCATATTAGAGAAAATTTTAAGGATTTGGAGTTAAAACTTGCAGACCCTGTAATTATTTCTGACATTGAAAAATACACAAAGATATCTAGAGAATACAATTCACTTAAACCAGTGGTTGAAAAATACGAGGATATCCTAAACTCTGAAGCAACTATAGAAGAAAACCAAGAATTGTTAGAAGAAACCAATGATGAAGAAATGGTTGAAATGCTAAAAGAGCAAATCAACGAAGAAAAGAAAAATCTTGAAGTTTATAACGAAGAAATGAAAATTCTACTAATTCCTAAGGATCCTAACGATACAAAAGACGTAATCGTAGAGATTAGACCAGGAGCTGGTGGAGATGAAGCCGGACTTTTTGCAGGCGATTTGTATAGAATGTACAATATGTATGCTGATAAAGCAGGCTTTAAGACAGAAGAAATAGAAGTTACTACCCAGGGAGTAGGGGGCATCAAAGAAGCTACCTTTGTTGTAAAGGGTGAAGGTGCCTACTCAAAACTAAAATATGAGTCTGGAGTTCACAGGGTTCAACGTGTTCCAGAAACAGAATCTGGTGGTAGGATCCATACATCTACAGCAACAGTAGCAGTAATGCCAGAAGTTGATGAAGTTGATATAAAACTTGACCCAAACGATATAAGAGTAGATGTTTATAGATCTTCTGGTAATGGTGGGCAATCTGTAAATACAACAGACTCTGCTGTAAGACTTACTCACGAACCAACAGGTCTTGTTGTAACCTGTCAAGATGAGAAAAGTCAGATTAAAAATAAAGAAAAAGCAATGAGAGTTTTGAGAGCTCGCCTTTATGAGATAGAAGAGGAAAAGAGAAACAAAGAAATTGCAGATAACAGAAAATCCCAAGTCGGAACTGGTGATAGGTCTGAAAGAATTAGGACCTACAACTTCCCTCAAGGTAGGATTACAGATCATAGAATCAATAAAACCATCTACCAACTAGAAGACTTTTTAAATGGCAATATTGAAGAAATGATTGAAGCACTAACAACTGAAGATCAAACTAGAAAACTAGAACACATAGGTGAATAAATTGTTTAATTTATTAGCTAGTAAATTTGTAGATGATTATAAGAATGAGAATAATCCTCACACTAGATTGGCTTTAATATCCCTTTCATCTATAATATCAATTGTAATAAATATCTTGCTTAGTGCAGGTAAATTAATAGTAGGAGTGATAGTAAACTCTGCTGCTATAATTAATGATGGATTTAACAACCTGTCTGATACTATTGTAGCTATAATGGCCTTTGTGGGTGCTAAAATAAGTAGGAAACCTGCAGATAAAGAACACCCTCACGGATATGGTAGGGGAGAAGCGTTAATTACTTTGCTAGTTAGTATATTGATAATGTATGTTGGATTTTCCTTGCTTATAAATTCCTTGGGAAAATTTAAGGAAGATAATATAGTATCAATTAACTATCTAACAATGGGAGTACTAGTCATAAGTATACTTGCCAAAATCTATATTTATTTTCTAAATAGAAGATTATATAGAAATCTTGACTCTGAACTAAATTTAGGGGTTATGATAGATTCAAGAAATGACATACTATCAACTCTTGCCATAATTATATCTTTGTACCTACAAAAATATATAAACTTTAACCTGGATGCCTTAGCAGGTGTTATTCTATCTGGTGCAGTATTTATGCCAGGTTTTAATATGTTTAGAGACACCATGAACTATCTACTAGGCCAAAGGCTTAGCCCAGTAGTTGAGAAAAAGCTTGGGGATTTGTTGATGGATAATCATTTTATAATTGGTTATCATGGATTAGAAATACACGATTACGGCAAAGGACATATGGATGGAACTGTTGATGTTGAAATAGCACAAAATATATCACTTTTAGCAGCCCATCAATTAATAACTGACATTCAAAAAGAAGTAGAAAAAGAAACAGGAATTAGACTAAATGTACATTTAGATCCAACATATTCCCTAATACTTAATGATAATTTGAAAAGAGAAATTGAACAATTAGAAAAACAGGCAATAAATGAATACGACGATTTCTAAAATAGATCGAAATAATATTAATAAAAAAATTATAGAAAATGCAGGAAAAATCATAAAGGAAGGCTCCCTAGTAGCCTTTCCTACTGAAACTGTTTATGGCCTTGGTGCCGATGGCTTAAACGAAGATGCGTGCAAGCATATATTTGAAGCCAAGGGAAGACCAAGTGACAACCCACTAATTTTACATATTTCTAATATATCTATGTTATATAATTTAACTGATAATATAAACGAAGAAAGTAAAAAATTAATGAAAAGTTGCTGGCCGGGACCTCTTACTATTATATTTAAAAAATCAGATAAGGTCCCTAGTGCCGTCACAGCAGGCCTAGACACCGTTGCAATAAGGTATCCTAAAGATGAGATAGCTCTTGCCTTAATAAGTGCGGCAAATACTCCAATTGCAGCTCCTAGTGCAAACTTATCAGGCAAGCCATCACCAACTAGGGCCATTGATGTATACCAAGACCTAAAAGGAAGGATTCCACTTATTATTGATGGTGGATCTTGTGATATAGGTATTGAATCAACAGTAATAGACCTCAGCGAAGAAGTACCAACCATACTTAGACCAGGCTTTTATACTTATGAATATATTAAGGAAATCTTGCCAAATGTAAGACTTGATGATTCTATAGTTGATAGCAAAAAAACACCAAAATCCCCTGGTCAAAAATACACTCACTATGCTCCAAAGGCAAGGATGGAAATTTTTGTAGGGGAAAAAGCCTCTGATGAAATACTCAAAAAGGCTATAGATGAAAAGGAAAAAGGTAAGAAGGTAGGAGTACTAATATTTGAAGACCAAATAAGTAAGTTTAAAGATTTTAAGCTTATAAGTCTTGGTAACAGAGAAGAACTTAACTATATGTCCCATGTTTTATTTACATCACTTAGGATGATGGATGATGAAAATGTTGATTTAATCTTAGCTGAGGGTGTAAGTGAAGAAGGCTTGGGTAAGAGTATAATGAATAGAATGAAGAAGTCAGCATCTTTTAATGTAAACTATGTATAGGAGAAATGAATGCAAGAACATGTAAAAATTTTGGACCATCCGGTAATTAAACACAAGATATCTATTCTTAGGGATATAAATACAGGATCAAACGAATTCAGATCTATCATAAAAGAGATAGCTATGATTCTAGCATATGAGGCTACAAAAGATTTAGAGCTTGAAGAATACGAAGTTGAAACACCAATAGCTAAAACAACTGGTTACAAGCTATCTGGCAAAAAACTTGGCATAGTACCAATCTTAAGGGCTGGTCTTGGCATGGTTGATGGTGTTTTGGAGGTCTTTCCTGCAGCCAAAATTGGACACATAGGTATGTATAGGGATGAAGAGACCCTAATGCCAGTTGAATACTATTCTAAATTGCCATTAGATGTTGAAAAAAGAGACATTATTGTCATTGACCCAATGCTTGCAACAGGTGGTTCAGCTTGTGATGCAATAGACAATTTAAAAGCTAAAGGTTGCAATAGTATAAGATTACTAAGCATTATAGCGGCTCCAGAAGGAATCGAAAAACTAAGAGAAGCTCATCCTGATGTTGAAATCACAGTTGCGCAACTTGATGAGGGATTAAATGAAAATAGTTACATTGTACCTGGCCTTGGTGATGCAGGAGATAGACTATTTGGTACAAAATAAAGGAAATATAAATGGATAAGAAAGAAATTTTACTTATAAACGGTGGCGGACCATTAAGAGGAGAAGTTATTATCTCAGGAGCCAAGAATTCTGCTCTACCAATACTTGCTGCTTGTGTTTTGGGTACTGAAGAAATAATTCTAGATGGTGTACCTGATCTTAAAGATGTTGAGATAATGATTGAAGTATTAAGACATCTTGGCAGTAAGGTGGAATATATAGGAGATGAATCCTTAAGAATAGATTCATCTGGTATAAATACTTGTGAAACTCCTTTTGAACTTATGGATAAGATGAGAGCCTCATTTGTAGTTATGGGTCCATTATTATCAAGATTTAAAGAAGCACACACTAAGGCTCCTGGAGGATGTAATATAGGTGCTAGACCTATAGATCTTCATCTAAAGGGATTTGAAGCTTTAGGAGCAGAGGCGCTTGTAAATGATGAAGCCATATCAATAACTACCAAGGGTGAACTTATAGGTAATGAAATATACCTAGACTTCCCATCTGTTGGTGCAACACAAAATATAATGATGGCAGCTACCCTTGCTAAGGGCGAAACTATCATAGAAAATGCTGCTAAAGAACCAGAAATTGTAGACCTTGCATCTTTCCTATCAAAAATGGGGGCAAAGATTAAGGGGGCTGGTACATCAACTATAGTAGTAGATGGTGTTGAGAAACTTACTGGTACACGTCATACCATAATTCCAGATAGGATTGAAGCGGCAAGCTATATGTTAGCAGCTGTTATGACCAAGGGTGATGTGACAATCAAAAATGTGATTGGCTCACACATTAGACCAGTTATAGCAAAGCTTATTGAAATGGGTGCTAGCGTAGAAGAAATCGAAGAAGAAGATATTATTAAGGTTTCTGCAAATCAAAAGCTTAAACCAACAAATATACAAACCCTACCATACCCAGGATTTCCAACAGATGCCCAAGCACAATTTATGGCTTTAATGACAGTCTGTGATGGTGAAAGTAAAATTCAAGAAACTGTTTTTGAAAATAGATTCATGCATGTAGAGCAATTAAATAAAATGGGTGCTGCTATCGCAACAAGTGGCAATAGAGCTACTATAGTTGGAGTAGACAAACTCCACGGTGCTGATGTAAAAGCAACTGATTTAAGAGCTGGTGCTGCCCTTGTTATGGCAGGTCTTACTGCAAGTGGACAAACAAAGATATCTGACATCTATCATATAGATAGGGGCTATAGCAAGCTAGTTGAAAAATTTACTAAGCTTGGTGGAGATATTAAGAGAGTAACAATAGATTAAATGAAAATAGAAGGCATAGTAACAAACATAATTTATAGAAATGAAGAAAATGGCTACAACATTATTGTTGTTGAAACTTCTGATTCTGATATAACTTGTGTGGGTACTATGCCTTTTTTTGAGCCTGGAGATAACTTAGAAATCGAAGGCGATTTTACCTACCATGATAAATATGGAGAGCAAATTATTGTTAACTCTGTAAATTTAAAAAAACCAACAGGGAAAGCCAGCATCATAAATTATTTGGCCAATGCAAATATTAAAGGCATAGGCAAAAAAACAGCATCAGATATCTACGACAGATTTAAAGATAAGTCAATAGATATCGTCTATAATGATCCCGATAAACTCATAGAAATACCAGGTATTGGCAAAAAGAAAATAGCTGATATTAAGATGACTTCAGAAGAATCTAGGGATTCGAGAAATACAATGCTATTTTTACAAGGCTTAAATATATCATATAATCTGTCTATGAAAATCTACAAACTTTATGGTAATGATGCTATAGATATAATAAAGACAAATCCCTACCAACTTATGGAAGACATATCTGGAATCGGATTTAAAATGGCTGATACTATTGGTCAAAATATGCAGATGAAGTCAAATTCTAAATTCAGGATATCTGCAGGGATTACCTATATATTGAATTATGAATCTGAATTTAATGGACATACAGCCTTAAAATATGATTATCTAGTAGATAATGTTAGTAAACTTTTGAGAGTTAAAAAAGAAGAAGTAGTAAAAGAAATAAATGACGATGTTCTAGAAGGCAAATTATATAATGTACTCATAAATGAACATAAATTTATTTATAAAAACTCATTATTTAAGGCAGAGAAATCTGTCGGTTTGGAGCTTTCATACAAAAAGAAAACATCGTATGCCTTTGATGTGACAATAGATGAAGATCTATCTGTATTTTCTGATGAACAGAAACTTGCCATAAACGAAGCATTCAAAAATATGCTTTTAGTAATTACTGGAGGTCCGGGTACAGGAAAAACCACTATAATAAAGGCCATTACCTCTATATTAAGGTCTAATAATCTCTCCTATGCTCTATTAGCTCCAACAGGACGAGCTGCAAAGAGAATGCAGGAATCAACTAATGATGAGGCCTATACAATACATAGGATGATAGGAATAAGGCCAGATGAAGTCATATCTGAATACAATGAAGAAAATCCTATAGAAAAAGATTATATAATTGTGGATGAGATGAGTATGGTCGATATTTATCTAATGAAGACCTTACTTTCAGCTATATCAGCAAGTACAGCCTTAATTTTGGTAGGGGATAGCGACCAATTGCCATCAGTTGGACCTGGCAACGTACTAAAAGATATCATAGAAACTGATATAAAAACCATAAGACTTAAAAAGATCTTTAGGCAAGCAGGAGAATCCAATATAGTTATCAATGCCCATAGGATCAATAATGGTGAGTATCCAATACTAAATGAGCAAGGTAAGGATTTCTTTTTTGTAGAGGCAAACCGAAATAATTTTAATGATGTTTTGATTGACCTAGTAAATAATAGGCTTCCGAAGTTTTACGGCATAGATAAGGTTAAGGACATACAAATACTTTGCCCTAGCAAGAAAACTCCATGGGGATCAGCATATGTAAATGAAAATATGCAAAAAGCTATCAACTTATCACAAGATAAAGTAGAAATAAATAAGCAAATTTTCAAAGTCAATGATAAGGTAATGCAGATTAGGAATAACTATAACCTTATACCAGAAAATTCTACCTATGAAACTGAGGGTGTCTATAATGGTGACATTGGTTTTGTTAGAGAAATTGATAGAGAGTATGAGAACTTAGAAGTTGTATTTTATGATGGTTCTTTTGTAAAATACAAAAAAGAAGATATAAAAGATTTAGATTTATCTTATGCCATAACAATTCATAAGTCCCAAGGTTCCGAATTTGATTGTGTGATTATACCTATGATGCAAGTAGCTCCAATGCTTTTAACTAGGAATTTGTTCTATACAGGTGTGACTCGTGCCAAAAAACTTGTTATTTTGGTTGGAGATAAAAAGATAATAAAGAAAATGGTTGATAATAATTCTTCCAATAAGAGGTATACTAATTTATCATACTGGATAAATGAGATGGGGGATGTCATTGATGATTAATTGGTTATTTCTTGACAAAAATATATGCTACATCTGTAAATCTAATGAGGCAGTTGCTCATTTCTTGTGTAAGGATTGCCTAAAAAAACTGGATTATGTTGCAAATCAATTCAAAATCGATAATTATCAGGCACATGCAGTTTATTTTTATAATGAGACGATGAAAAAACTAATCGCTGACTATAAATTTAATAGGAACACCTCTCTTAGCAAGGTATTTTCTAGCATTTTGTATGATTATGGCAGAGTCCACAAACTATTTGATGTTGATTATATTTTACCTTCGCCAAGTTCTAGACAGACTATAAATGATAGAGGCTTTGATCATATCAGAATGATTTGTGATTATTTTATTGATGATATTAATCCATCATATTTGGATAATTTTACAAAAGAGCGTAATACCAAGGCCCAACATACACTTTCTAAAGACGAAAGGTCTTACAATCTAAAGGGAGCCTTTAAATTTGATGGTGATTTGTCAGGTAAGTCAGTTTTAATAATAGATGATCTTATAACCACTGGCAATACTGTAAAAGAGATGGCGAAAGTTTTAGAAAAATCCAATGTAAAAGAGGTGACAGCCTTGGCTATCACCTCAGAACATAGATTAAACTAATAAGTATGATTGTAAATATGCTGTTGTTGTAGACTTATTAAATCCATATTTCCATAATAGGAATAATAGAATAACTATAAGTACCCAGAACCACCATGTTGTATAAAATGGTTTTTCTGCTTCAGCAGCTTTTCTTTCTCTAGGACTTCTGTGATTAGGGCTATTACTTCTGTTATTCCTATTAGCCCTGCTATGATCTTCTTCTTTTTTGTAGGAAAAAGAATCTTTATTATCCTTATTTTTTACTCTTTCAAAATCTTCCTCTACATCACTTTTTACATCATCAAAGTTTTCTTCTACTTCTTTTTTAGCCTTGTCGAAATCTTTTTCAAGATTATCTTTCGCCTTATTGAAGTTAGTTTTTAATTCTTTGCTAGTTTCTTCAAAATCTTCTTTGATATTATCACTAGTCTTATCTATTGATTCTTTGATATTATCGCCAGTTTCTTTTACCTGATCCTTAACATTGTCACCGTCTCCGGCTTCAAAGGTTCTTTTTTTATCATCAGTCATTATTAATCCTCCATAATAATAAAATACCCAATAATAAGACCTTTATTCAGCCTATTATTGGGTAGTGTTATTATGCTATGACTTCTTCCTCGTCAGTTTCTTTCATATATTCATAAATCTTAATGGCAATGGCCATTTCAATTCTTTTTCTAAATAATTTACAAGAATATTCGTGAATTTGGTTTATATCTCCATTGGCATTAAAGTTATTTGCAGCACAACCGCCAGAACAGTACATATTAGCCCAGCATGATTTGCATTCTTCTTTTGAGTAACAGTTGCAGGTTTTAAACTGATTGACTAAATCATCTCTTAGTATACTTTCTTTAAGATTTCCTATAATAAAGTCCTCATTTCCTACAAATTGATGGCAAGGATATAATTCACCACTAGGGGTTACTGCCATATATTCTGTTCCAGATCCACAACCTGATAGCCTTTTGTGAGCACATGGACCATTTTCTAGGTCAATCATATAGTGGTAGAAGATGAATTCATCGTTCTTATCAATTGCTTCCATCATCATATCTGCTAATTTCTCATATTCTTCATAAAGAATTGGCAAATCTTCTTCTTTAAGGGCGTATGCTGATTCAGAGTTACCTACAACTGGTTCTAGAGAAGTTCTCTTAAAACCAAGGTCTAAGTATGTTTTTATATCTTCGGTAAAATCAAGATTATTTGCTGTAAAAGTCCCACGCATATAGTATTCTTTGTCTCCACGTTTTTTGACAAAGTTTTGGAATTTTGGAACTACTGTGTCAAATGAACCTTTACCGCCTATAGTTTTTCTGAATTCATCATGAACCTCACGTCTACCATCCAGAGATAGGACTACATTTTTCATATTTTCATTTAAATAGTCAATTTTATCGTCATCTAAAAGCATGCCATTGGTAGTTAAGGTGAAGTTGAAGTGTTTATTATATTTTTCTTCTAAACTTCTGGCATAGTCTACAGTTTGAGTAACAACATCCCAGTTCATTAGAGGTTCACCACCGAAGAAATCTACATCTAAGTTAAAATGGTTGCCAGAATTTTCTATTAAAAAGTCTATAGCATCTTTTGCTGTTTCCACTGTCATGATGGCATCAGGCCCATGGTATTTGCCACCCTTTGCAAAGCAATATTCGCAAGATAGGTTGCAAGTGTGAGCCACATTTAAACAGATTGCTTTGACATTAGTAGGTCTTTTTGTGACATCTATTGATAGGTCAGCAAAGTTATCTGTTGTAAATAACATTCCTTCTTCTTCTAATGTCTTTACCTCATCATATGCTTCTTCAAATTGATCATCAGATAGATTATATGTAGATAAAAGATTTTTGATTTCTTCTTTTGTGTTCTCCTCGTATAATGAAATAATTTGGTAAGTTACATCATCAACTGCATGAACAGAACCACTATATGTATCTAAAACTATATTAAAGCCCTTGGCCTTATATTGGTGTATCATAAATTCTCCTTAAGTTTAATATATAGTATTATACTAAAATACTAGGTTTTTAAAAGAAAAAAATAAGGGATAATCCCTTATTTATTCTTTTTGCTAACGCATTCTTGGTTAGCTACTCCACAGCTTGTTTTGCAAGCAGATTGGCAAGATGTTTGGCATTCGCCACATCCACCATTTTTCTTGCTATTGTGAAGATTTCTGGTATTTAAAGTTACAATTCTTTTCATATGTATACTCCTTTGTATAATTCCTATACAAATTAATATTAACAGTTATGAGAAAATTTGTCAATCTAGGATAAGTATTGTATCTCCTATATTCAGTTTAGTCTGATGATCTGTCATATATCTCATAGTAGAAATTATATCTTTATCAATTACTTCACCTGGACTTAGTATTGGTATTCCTGGAGGATAGGCATAGACAAACTGCCCACAGATTTTACCAGCTGAATCTCCTATATTAACTGTAGATTTTCCTTTAACAATAGTTTCAGATATTTCTAGTGATTTTTCTGGTATCTTATAAGAAAAATAAAAATTATTGGTGGATTTTTTGATCCTTTTATCAATATCCATAAGAGCATCTTGCAAGCGGTCAAATCCTATTTTACTATCAAAAATGCTTGCAATAAGTAGGGCATAAGTGGGATATGACATTTCAATTTCTATTTTTCTATCCCTTAACATTTCTTCTAAAATAAAACCATCGATATCTGTATTAGCAGTAGAAACTAATATTTTGCTCCTATCTTTTTTATTATCGTGTACAATTTCTAAATGATCTAAATTGAGCTCATAAATTGCATCCAAGTTTTTTTCTAAATCGCTGTATTTATGATAAAACTCTGGAAATTTATCAATCATTTCATCAATAGATTGTAAGATTACATATGACGGTGATGATGTTTGAAATATAGCCATATTTCTGCGTATTTCCTTTGAATAATCCTTATTGTTTATAAGAACTCCAGAGGATGGAGTTAGGGCTGATAAGTTTTTGTGAAATGACGTTATAGCAATATCAAAGTCATTATAATATTTGTCAGTTAATATACTGTGCGATCCATGGGCCATATCAACAATAAGAGGAGTTGAGTAAATTTTGGCAATATCATATATTTTACCTAAATCTAAATAATAACCTTCATATGATGGGGAAGTAATTACTATAGCAGCATAATCCTTATTAGATAATTTTTCTTCTAGGTCCTTATAATCAATGTCAATTATTGCTCCCATATTATCTATAATCACATTTATATAATCAGATTTTAAATTATTCAATTCAATAGCATTGTAGACTGACTTATGGGAAGATCTTTGGATAAGGATATTTTTGTTCTCATAAGTTAAAGCTCTAATAGTAGATAAAATTCCACAAGTTGAACCATTAGTAGAAATTATAGCATCTTCTACTTGATAAATATCAGCTATTTTCTCTTCCATTTGGCAAAATATATCCTTAGGATCATTTAGGTTATCAAAACCATTTATTTCTGTTAGATCTCTCTTATAGGGAATATCTTCTCTTAAAATATTAGTTCTTTTTGATCCTGGCATATGAAAGGGATAGTAATCTTCTCTCAAATATTGGTCTAATTTTTCGTTAAGCATGGAAATCACCTCAAATACTATTTTACACTAAATCTTAGAAGATAATAAAGGTATAATAAGGGTATAAAGATATTTGGAGGATGGAATGGATATTAAATCAAAAATTAGAGTAATCGAAGACTACCCAATAGAAGGGATTTCTTTTAAGGATATTACTACACTTTTAAAAGACAAAGATGCATTTGAAGAATCATTAAATATGCTCGAAAAAGAGCTTGAAGGTATTGACTTTAACTATATCGTAGGTATTGAGTCTAGAGGGTTCATATTTGGTGCTCCACTAGCTGACAGACTAGGAGTAGGATTTGTCCCTGTAAGAAAACCAGGCAAGCTACCAGGAGAAATAGAAAAAGTTTCTTATGAACTAGAATATGGTAGTAATGAACTTGAAATGCACAAAGATGCACTTAATGAGGGAGATAAGGTCGTAATAATAGATGACCTTATAGCAACAGGTGGATCTGCAAAAGCCTGTGCTAAACTAATTGAAACTCTTGGCGCAGAAGTAGCTGCATTTGAATTCTTAATTGAACTTGAAGAATTAAATGCTAGACAAGCATTAAAAGACTATAAGGTAATATCACTTGTAAAATACGATCATTAAATAAAGGCCATCTTATGATGGCTTTTATAAGTTTCTTTATATATTAACTTATTTAAAAGAAATCTTTAGATAGTAAAAAATTATATTAGAAAACTTGAATAAGGAATGCGTGATAGTATAATTAGATTAAGGTCAGAGATGGTCAAATAAAGATGAAGATGGAGGCGCAAATGAAATATAGAGATTATTATGAATTATTAGGAGTGGACAAAAAAGCAAGTGATGCTGATATCAAAAAAGCGTACAGAAAACTTGCAAAAAAGTACCACCCAGACCTTCATCCAGATGATAAAGATGCACATGAAAAATTTAGTGAAATAAATGAAGCATATGAAGTGCTTTCAGATCCTGAAAAGAGAAAAAAATACGATATGTTTGGTAAGAACGCTAATTTCTCTGGTGGACAAAACTTCAATCCAAGCGATTTTGGTTTTGACTTTGGAAACTTTGGTAGAGGAGCTAGCTATAGCTACTCAACAGGTGGAGATAGTGGATTTTCAGACTTTTTTGATACCCTATTTGGTGGCATAGGAAGAACGGCTTCACAAGCTAAATCTAAAAGATTTACTAATGGACCAGGTTTTAATGCAAAGAAAAAAAATACTTTAGATGCAAAAATAGAAATAACAATAGATGAAGCAATCAATGGTACTAGCAAGACAATAGCTATCAAAGATGGCAATACTACTAAAAATGTAGAAATTTCTATACCAAAAGGAATAAAAAATAATAATAAAATTAAGGTAAATGGTTCAAAATTTGGTATTAATGCTTATATTTTGGCCAAAGTAATTATTAAAGAAGAAGATAACCGTAGGGTCGAAGGCAATGACATAATACAAAAGGAAAAAATTATGCCTTGGGATGCCTATTTTGGAACAAAGAAAAAAATATCAACTTTAGATGGAAGTCTTATGGTAACCATACCTGAAAAAATACATTCTGGACAAAAGATGAGGTTAAAAGGTTTTGGTTACAAGGATAGAAAAGGCAAGAAAGGTGATTTAATCTTAGAACTAATGGTTGATAACCCAGAAAATATGAGTGAAGAAGCAAAAGAACTATATGAAAAATTAAGTGAAATAGAGGGATAAGTTATGGATTATAAAAAATTTACACAAAAATCATTAGAAGCAATAAATGATGCAAATAGCATAGCAATCAAAAACTCCAATCCAGAAGTTAATGAAATTCACTTAAACTATGCTAGTATTGAAAACTCAGATTCTATAGTAGCTCAAGTGATAAAAACTATGGATGTTGATTTCAATGCTTATAGAAACGAGATAAGAGATTTAGTAGAAAGACTTCCACAAGCAAGTGGAGGCTCTGATATCTATCCTACACAAACATTTACGAGAATATTACTAAAGAGTGAAGATGAAGCCAAGGCAATGGGAGATAGTTTTGTTTCCCTTGAACATATATTTTTGGCACTTTTAAATGAAAAAACTAAGGTCAGCGATATCAACAAGAGATATGGTTTGACTTACAAGATTTTTAAAAATTCTATAGAAAAGGTCAGAAAAGGTCAAAAAGTTACTAGCGATAATCCAGAAGAAACTAATAATCCTTTGGAAAAATTTGGTCGTGACCTTACTCAAGAGGCTAGAGAAGGAAAAATAGATCCAGTTATAGGTCGTGATAGTGAGATAAGAAATGCCCTCAGGATTTTATCAAGACGTAAGAAAAACAATCCAGTTTTGATTGGTAATCCTGGAGTTGGTAAAACAGCAATAGTAGAGGGACTAGCCCAAAGAATTGTAAATAACGACGTTCCAGAGCCACTACAAGGTAGAACTATATTTTCTCTTGACATGGGTTCTCTTGTAGCTGGAGCAAAATATCGTGGTCAATTTGAAGAGAGACTTAAGGCAGTACTTGAAGAAGTACAAAATTCTGACGGCCAAATTATAATGTTTATAGATGAAATTCACACCTTAGTTGGAGCTGGCAAGTCAGAAGGTGCTATGGATGCATCAAATATTATGAAACCAATGCTTGCCCGTGGTGAAATAAAGGTAATCGGAGCAACAACCCTAAACGAATACCGTGAATATATTGAAAAAGATGGAGCGCTTGAAAGACGTTTCCAAAAAGTAATGGTCAATGAACCGAGTGTAGAAGATACTATAAGTATCCTAAGAGGCATCAAAGACAAGTACGAAATCTTCCACGGTATTAGAATACAAGATAGTGCCGTAATAGCCGCAGCCCAATTATCTGATAGATACATCACCGACAGATTTCTTCCAGATAAGGCCATAGACCTTATGGATGAGGCTTGTGCTACAGTTCGTACAGAAATTGATACAATGCCAACTTATCTTGATGAGGCAAAGAGAAAATTATTGCAATTGCAAATAGAAATCACTGCTCTTAAAAAAGAAGAGGATGAATCTTCAAAAGAGAGATTAAATATTCTAGAAAAAGAATTAGCTGACCTATCAGAAAAATACGATTCGGACTTTTTAAAATGGAAAGAACAAAAATCTTCAATTGATGATGTAAAAAATATCAAAGAAGAAATAGACAAGGTAAAGGTTGAAATTGATAAGGCAGAACGTAACTATGACTTTGAGAAACTTTCTGAACTTAGATATGGAACTCTTCCAGGTCTTGAAGAAAAATTAAAGAAAGCTAGTGACTTATCACAAAATGATAATGAAGATTCTATTAAAGAAGTGGTAACTGACGAAGATGTTGCTGATGTTGTAAGCAATTGGACAGGAATACCAGTATCAAAACTTGTAGAAAGTGAAAGAGAAAAGATACTATCTTTGCCTGATAAGCTTCATCAAAGAGTAATAGGCCAAGATCAAGCAGTAGAAGCTGTTTCAGAAGCTATAATTCGTGCTAGAAGTGGACTAAAGGATGCATCTAAACCAATTGGGTCTTTTATATTCTTAGGTCCAACTGGTGTTGGTAAGACAGAACTTGCAAAGGCATTATCTGAAGCAATGTTTGATGACGAGAACCATATGATAAGAATTGATATGAGTGAATATATGGAAAAATACTCAGTATCAAGACTTATAGGTGCAGCTCCAGGTTATGTAGGTTATGAAGAAGGTGGCCAACTAACAGAAGCAGTACGCCGTATGCCTTATGCCGTTATCTTATTTGATGAGATTGAAAAAGCTCATCCTGATGTATTTAATATATTATTACAAGTCCTAGATGATGGCAGATTAACTGATAGTATGGGTAGGACAGTAGACTTTAAAAATACTATTATAATAATGACTTCAAATATAGGAAGCCAATATTTATTAGATGGTCTAAAAGATGATGGTAGCATTGATGATATGAATCAAAAATTAGTAGAAGAAGCTTTAAGAACTTCTTTTAAACCAGAATTCTTAAACCGTATTGATGATATAGTAATGTTTAGCCCATTAACTAGCGATCAAGTTTATAAGATTATAGACTTACAAGTGTCTGATATTAGAAAGAGACTAAAGGACTTAAATATAGACTTGGATATAACTCCAAGAGCTAAGGAATATATTCTTGATAATTCTTACGATGTAGACTATGGTGCAAGACCAGTAAAAAGATACCTACAAAAGAATGTTGAAACAAAACTAGGTAAGCTCATTATTGAAGGCAAAGTAAAAGCAAAAGATAAGGCAATACTAGATCTTGGAGAAAAAAATGAATTAACTTTCAGAGTTTGATAAGGACGGGCTTTACGGCCCGTTTTTTATACCCTAGCAAAACACTATATATAGTATGTCATTTACAAATAACACTACATATGGTATACTTTTATAGAAATTGGAGGGGTAAATATGACTGAAGTAATAAAAAGAGACGGTAGAAAAACTGAATTCAATACAGAAAAAATTGTAATAGCTATAGAAAAAGCAATGAAAAGCCCTAGTGGTATATACATAGAAAATCAAGCAAGTGAAATAGCAAATGAGATTAAAAATGAAGTTAAAGATAAAGAAATATCCATTTATGACATAGAAGAATTAGTTTATTATAAATTAATTGAAAGAAGTAATCCAGCAACAGCCAGAGCCTATGAATCCTACAAGTCTATACAAACATACAAAAGAGAGCAAAACACTTCCGATAAAGACATATTATCTCTTTTAAATATGACAAATATAGATGTAATGGAGGAAAATTCTAATAAGAATCCTGTAATTGCATCTACCCAAAGGGATTTGATAGCTGGAGAAGTCGCAAAAGATATAGCAAAAAGAAAGCTTATACCTGCTGATTTGGTAGAGGCTCACGAATCAGGTGCAATTCATATCCACGACCTTGACTACCTAATTCAACCAATATTTAACTGTTGTTTAGTAGATATGAAAGATATGCTTGACAATGGGACAGTCATCAATGGCAAGATGATAGAAAGTCCCAAGTCTTTTCAAGTAGCCTGTAACGTGATGACTCAAATTATAGCCCAGATTGCATCAAATCAATATGGTGGTCAGTCAATAAACATATCCTGTCTAAGCCTATATCTAAAAAAATCCTACAAGAAGAATCTTAAATTAGCAAAAGAGACTCTAGAAGATAGTAAAAAAGCTGAATTAATGGCAGCTGCTATGACCCAAAAAGACTTGGAATCAGGTATACAAACTATTCAATATCAGATAAATACCCTTATGACTAGCAACGGTCAAGCTCCATTTGTAACACTATTTATGCACACAGATGAGAACGACCCATACATAGAACAAACAGTAAAAATTATTGAAGAAATTCTAAAACAAAGGATTCAAGGGATAAAAAATGAAGCAGGTGTCTACGTTACACCAGCCTTTCCAAAGCTAATATATGTCCTAGATGAAAATAATATCCATGAAGATAGCAAGTATTACTATCTAACGGAACTTGCGAGCAAATGCACTGCTAAAAGAATGTATCCTGATTATATTTCCGCTAAGAAGATGAGAGAAAATTACGAGGGAAATGTATTTTCTCCAATGGGATGCAGGGCATTTTTGCCTCCATATAAGGATGAAAATGGCAAGTACAAATTTGATGGAAGATTCAATATGGGAGTTTGTACCATCAATCTCCCACAAATAGGAATCCTTGCTAGAAATGACCAAGATAAATTCTTTGAAATTCTCGATAAAAGACTAGATCTTGTCAAAGAAGTTGGCCTATTGAGATATGAACATCTATCAAAAGTAACAAGTGATAGTTCCCCAATCCACTTTAGCCATGGGGCTATAGCAAGATTGCCAAAACATACACCTATAAAGCCACTTCTTGAAAATGGATATGCTACAGTTACTATCGGTTACATTGGAATTTACGAAGCAAGTATTCTTGTTACTGGAAAGTCTCATACAAGTGAAGTTGGCAAAGAATTTGCTGAGAAAATAATGAAATTATTAAATGATAAAAAAGAAGAATGGACTAAGGAATACGGAATAGCCTTTGCTGTATATGGCACACCAGCAGAAAGTTTGACCCATAGGTTCTGCTCAATAGATAAGAAAAGATTTGGTGATATCAAAGATGTAACAGACAAGGGATATTATACAAACTCTTTCCATGTTGATGTAAGAGAAGAAATTTCTGTATTTGATAAATTTGATTTTGAAAGTGAATTCCAAGCTCTTTCAACAGGTGGTTGTATTTCCTATGCTGAAATACCTAATATGACAAAAAACCACCAAGCACTACTAACTATGATTAAATATATCTACGACCATATCCAATATGCTGAGTTTAATACAAAGTCTGACTATTGCGCTAACTGTGGTTTTGATGGGGAGATCCTACTTAATGATAAAAACGAGTGGTACTGTCCAAATTGTGGTAATAAAGATCGCAGTACACTTACAGTGGTGCGTAGGACATGTGGATACCTTGGAGAGAACTTTTGGAATGAAGGAAGGACAAAAGAAATAAAAGCTAGGGTGCTTCATATATGAATTATGGACAAATAAGAAAATATGATATAGCAAATGGACCAGGAATTAGGACCAGCATATTTGTAACAGGATGTAGTCTAAACTGCAAAAACTGCTTTAATAAAGACTACCAAAATCCTAGTTTTGGAAATCTTTGGACCGAAAAAGAAGATGAATTATTGATTTCATATTTAAGTGATCCTAATGTAGCAGGACTAACCATTCTTGGTGGTGAACCTTTTGAAAATGCTCAAGGACTAATTTCCTTACTAAAAAAAATCAAAACTAATAAGTCCATCTGGATATACTCTGGCTATACTTATGATTTCCTAATAAAACACGAGGATACTCTTGAACTTCTTAAACTTGTAGATGTTCTTGTAGATGGTCCTTTTATAGAAAGCATGAAAGATCTTAACCTCTATTTTAGGGGATCAAGAAATCAAAGAATAATTGATGTAAAAGAAAGTTTGCTAAATGATGAACTTATCCTCCTTGAAGGGTATTAATAATATATAGACAAATAGGAGGAAATATGAAAATTAAGAACAATAAGAAATCAGGTTTTGGAACTGTAGGCATCATAATTGCAATAGTTGTGATTCTATTAGTCCTAACAGTTCCGACCTACAATAGACTTGCAGGAGCTCGTGAAGATGTAAACGAAGCCTATGCACAAGTGCAAAATGTTGTACAAAGAAGAGCTGACTTGATACCAAACCTTGTAAACACAGTAAAGGGTTATTCTGATTATGAAGGAGAGACCCTAACAAAGGTAACTGAAGCAAGGGCTGGGGTTAAAAATGCATCTTCACCACAAGAATTGGCTGATGCTAATGAAAAAGTTAGCCAAGCTATTAGAGATATTAATGTTGTTGCAGAAGCATATCCAGACCTAAAAGCAAATACCCAGTACACACAACTAATGGATGAACTTGCTGGTTCTGAAAATAGGATTTCTGTCGAAAGAGGAAATTATAACAGCGCTGTTAAAAAATACAATTCTGACATTAAAAAATTCCCAACTAATATTATAGCTGGAATTACTGGCTATGACCAAGCAGAGTATTTCCAAGCAAGTGAAGGAAGCGAAAACGCACCAACTGTCGATTTTAGCAAAGATAATTAGAGGTGAATTATGAAAAAGGGAAAATTTGTAGGAATAAATCTATTAATATCTTTACTTATCTTACTTTTTCCCCTAAAATCTATGGCGTCACTGCCAGCTATACCAAGTGACTTTTACTATGACGAACTTGGCATGCTAGATTATAACACTAAGGAAAATATCACTAAAACCAACAAGGAATTAGTAAGTAAAACTGGATCTCAAGTAATGGTTGCAACAGTAAAGAATACAAATGGACTTCCAGCGAGAGATTTGGGACCACAAATATTTAACAAGTGGAAAATAGGAGACAAAGATAAGAAAAATGGTGTTTTAATATTAATAAGCGAAGATGACTTATCAGGCAAGAGAGAAGTATTCATAACTACAGGTTATGGCATCGAAGGTAGACTCAACGATGGAAAAGTTGGTAGAATCATTGATAATTTTATGCTTGAAGATTTAAAAGATGGTAACTATTCAAAGGCAATCAATGAAGGATTCAATGCTATAGTAGCTGAAGTTGCTGATGAGTACAATGTTAAGCTTGATGGTAATTACGATTATTATCTAAATGAAAATGCTGGATCTGGCTATGAGATAAGCTTTGGAACTTTGTTTATGATGCTTGTAGTATTTATTGTGATTTCTAATATGCTCAATAGATCTAGATTCTACGGTAGAAATAGGGGTAGATACTATAGAGGATATCCACGCTATAGAAGATATCACAATGACCCATTTGATTCCTATACTTGGACAAATTCTACCAATTCATTTGGTGGTTCATTTGGTGGATCTTCATCAAATTCTAGCTTTTCTGGTGGATTCACAAGCGGCGGTGGTAGCTCTGGTGGCGGAGGAGCCGGCAGGAGTTTTTAAGGAGAAAAGATGTATGGATATTTAGCAAGCCATTTTTTCAACGATGCCATGTTTAAATGGACTGAAAATTTGGCTAAAATAATAGAAGAAAGAACTGAGTTAGAATTATATGTGCCACAAAGAAATGCAGATATAAATGATAAGAAAAATAATGATGATATCATAACTGATATAAAAATAGCTCAGGCTGATACAGCAGAACTAAAAAAATCCAATGTACTAATAGCTTGTCTTGATGGACTAACTATAGACGATGGAGTTGCCGGAGAAATAATGGCTCATGGGGTCATGGCAGAGATGGAAGAGGAAAATAATATTGATTTTCCAAGACTTATCATAGGCATAATAACTGATATGAGATATCTTGGTACAGGTGAAAACAAACTTTACAGGAACTTAATGATAGTAGGTAAGGTAAAGGAACATGGTCATCTGGTTGTTGGTTATGCTGGAGATGATTCATATGTTGATGAAGTTATAGATCATATAAATAAATTTATAGAAGAAAATAAATGAGGGGCTAAATTTAGCCCCAATTTTTATGCGTAATTTTTAATTCTTGGAATTAAGATATTTAAAACCAAGACATTTATAATTGTATCGATTATCTGTTTTGGAATCCTTCTAAGTACATATATCCAATATGGGTTTTTAGAATATTGTTGTAGCCAAACAGAATCTAAAAATAACTTAACTCCCAAAAATACAACAATAGCACTTATAACAATTATCCATATTAGCTTTTTATCGTAGTCTTTCTTAAAAACATAGTAAGAAATGATTCCTGGCAAAAATCCAGTCAAAAAAGCAGTAAAGGTAAAACCTGGGTGAAACACCCCATCTGGATTTAAGAGCATCCCAACAATATCTGCTAGAGCTCCAGTTAGCCCACCAAGGGCTGGTCCATATATGATTCCTGATATCATAATAGGAGCATCTCCTATGCCGATTTTTTTGTTTACAGGAATTGTAATTGTAAAATACCTTCTTAATACAACTGCTAGTGCTGCTAAAATTGCAATTTTGGTTAGCATATTAACCGTTAGTTTTTTATTCAATTTTATCCCCTTTCTATCAGAGGCAGCGGTTGCGATAGAAAATCATAGCCTAAGCTTCGTCTAAGAACAACAACCCATTTCTTAGCACTTGATGCTTCCTATCTACTCTGATGATTATATGATAACATATAAGAGAAATAATTAATACATGGAAGGTTAAAATGTTAGATAAAAACTTTTTTAATAGGGATACATTATGTGTTGCAAAAGATTTATTAGGCAAAATCATAGTAAGAAAAACTCATAGCCATATATATAAAGCTATGGTAGTAGAAACAGAGGGATATTTAGGTATAGAAGATAGGGCTTGCCATACGTTTGGAGGAAGAAAGACTGAAAGAAACAAAATAATGTATGAAGATGCTGGAACTATATATGTTTATCAAACTTATGGCATCCATTACTTGATGAATTTTGTAACATTAGATAAATCAAATCCAGAAGCAGTGCTCATCAGAGCTGTTGAGCCAATCGAAGGAATTAATCAAATGAGTATTAATAGATTTAGAAAGAATTACACAGATTTAAACAAATATCAAAAAAATAACCTGACTAATGGACCTGGTAAATTTACCAAAGCTTTGGATATTGATAAAAGTTTAAATGGTAGAAATTTATTTGGGGCACAAATTTATCTAATAGACGGAGATAAAGACTTTGAAATTGAGACAGATGTAAGGATAGGAATAGATTATGCAAAAGAAGCTAAGGATTATCCATACAGATTTTATATCAAAGACAATCTATATGTTTCCAAATTTAAAAGATGAGCCTAATTTAGCTCATCTTTATAGCTTATCTTAAAGCCTTGATTTAAAAGTGTTTCAAACATTTTGCCTCTGTTTTTAATAACTGATCCTTGTTTTTTAGGAATTTGCTTGCTAAAGTAATCAGATCTGCGATTTGCATCTCTTAAATCGTAATATGTTGTCATTTCCTTATCATATTCTTTTATCATTTCGTTGTAATTATCGTAAACTTTATAAGAATTATCAAAAGTTTTTAACTTTATATCTAGTCTTGGCTTAAGTTGTGGTTCTTGGTTTGGGATGCCAAAAGAGAGTCCCACAGCAGGATAGGTTAGCTTTGGAAGGTCTAATAGTTCTATAACTTTTTGAGTGTCATTGTGAATATTACCAAAATAATTTGTTCCAAGTCCCAAACTTTCGGCAGCGACTGTAACGTTTTGAGCGGCAATAATTGAATCGGTCATAGCTTGGATAAATTTATCGAAACCTATCATTTCATCATTTTCTTGGCCGTTTTCTTTGGCGATATTGTAATTTCTATATAAGTCTGCAACAAAAATCCATAAATGTGGTGCGCGAGCCATATATTCTTGGCCACCATTTTCTGCTAGTTGATCTTTGATAGCTTGATCTGTTACATTGATTATAGAAAAAAATTGCATACCATTACTTGATGCAGATCTATTTGCAACTTCTAGTAGCTTATTAACTAGACTTTCATCTAATTTCTCGTCTTTAAATTCCCTAATTGTCCTATGCTTTAATTGATTCTCAATACTTGTATTCATAACATCTCCTTATGTTTCTTTATACCTATATACCCAGCTTATGGTATATTAAATTAAAGGTGATAATATGCTTGTAAAATTTCAGTTAGAAATCTAATAGAATTTGTAATGAGATCTGGAGATATAGACAATAGATTTCGTGACAATGCTAGGATGATTGAGGGTATCAAAGCTCATCAAAAAATACAGTCTTCCTATGGTAAAAATTACAAAAAGGAATATTCTTTAAAAAATACTACTATTATAGATGATGTAGAATTTAAAGTCGAAGGTAGGGCGGATGGCCTTATTAAAGATGGGAGTATTTACACTATAGATGAGATAAAATCTACTAGTAGAAATTTAGATGAAATTGATGATTCTAACAAATTACACTGGGCGCAAGCTATGTGCTACGCTTATTTTTATTGCTTAGATAAGAACTTAGATAGTATATTCATCACGCTGACATATGTAAATATCGAAGATTACACTAGTAAAATATTCAAAAAAGAATTTGATTTTGAGTACTTAAATACTTTTTATTATGATTTGCTAAAGTCATACTTGAATTTTTCAAAAATTTTGGCTAATAACAAAATTAGAAGAGATGATACAATAAAAAATTTAGACTTTCCTTATAAAGATTATAGGAAGGGCCAGAGGAAGCTCGCTGTTGCAGTATATTCTTCTATAATGAAAGAAAATAATCTGATTGTAGATGCTCCCACTGGCATTGGCAAGACTATATCTACAGTTTTCCCTTCTATAAAATCAATGGGAGAGGACCTTTCTGATAGGATATTTTACCTTACAAGTAAAAATACCCAGGCAAAAGAAGCTATGAAATCGATCAAAAATCTCAAAAATAAGGGAATGTTTATCAAAGCCTTGGCAATTACTTCCAAAGAAAAAATATGCCTAAATGATGAAGTGAAATGCAATCCGGTAGATTGTCCGTTTGCTAAAGGACATTTTGATAGGGTAAATGATGCTCTCTTAGATATAATCTCAAAGGAAGAAATAATCGATTTTGATACTATCACTTCTTATGCAGAAAAATATAGAGTATGTCCATTTGAGTTTCAACTTGACATATCAAACTATGCAGACTTTATAGTTTGTGATTATAACTATGTATTTAATCCAACGGTGTATCTCAGAAGATTTTTTGATGAAATTGTCGATAGGTACATATTTTTGGTAGACGAATCCCATAACCTTTTAGAAAGGTCTAGGGATATGTATTCCTTTAGATTTACTGAGACTCTCTTTAAGGTTCTTTTTGACAAATTGAATAAGAAAAAATACAAAACTTTAATAAAATACTTAAAACAAATTGTCGAAGAATTTAATAATCTTTATGCTAAGCATGGTAAAAAATTGTTCTATTACCAGGAAAAACAAATAGATGATTTTGATGATATATTTACAAAACTTTTAAAACCTCTACAGAAGTATTTGGTCGAAGACAGGGAAGATGAAAACTATGACGACTTATTAAATTTGTATTTTGATATCAATAGGTATTTTAAAATAACTGATCATTACACCGAAGGATTCTATTCAATAATTGCCTACGATGAGATAAACGACGAGATATACTTTGAAATAAAATGTATAGATCCATCGCAAGTCTTAAAAAACATATATAGTTTTGCCAAAACAACAGTGTTTTTCTCAGCTACCCTTTCACCAATGGATTATTTTATGAGGATGCTTGGTGCTAATGATGCCCTAAGACTAAAGCTCGATATGCCATTTCCAAATGAAAATTATGCTATATTTGCCAGAGAAATATCCACCAGGTATAGGGATAGAAACTACAATGTGCCTATAATTAGTGAGTCTATCAATGAATTTATTAATTCTAGAGAGGGTAATTATTTTATATTTTTCCCATCATATTCATATATGATGTATGTCTATGAAGATTATTCGTCAAGATTTGACGATGAGATTTTACTCCAAGATAGATCTATGAGTGAAAAGGATGCTCATAAATTTCTCGGAAAATTTGACGAGGATACAAATAATACTGCTTTTGCAGTACTGGGAGGTATTTTTTCTGAAGGAGTAGATTTACTTGGTGATAGACTGATAGGTGCTATGGTAATTTCTGTGGGTATGCCAGGAGTTGGATTTGAGAGAAATCTTATCAAAGAGCATTTTGACAAGTTGGGCTTAAATGGTTTTGATTATTCCTATACATATCCTGGCATAAATAAAGTTTTTCAGGCGGCAGGAAGAGTCATAAGAAGTGAAGATGATAGGGGAATAATTTATTTACTAGACGATAGATTTACTAGCTTCAAATATAGAATGCTTTATCCTAAGCATCGGAGAAAAAAAGATATAAAAATTGTAAATGAATCGAGAGATTTTAGAAAAGAAATAAGTAGATTTTGGGAGACAGATAGTGAGAAAGAATAAGACATTTGAAGTAGATATATACGATATGAAATACCCTAATATTTCCATTGGTAAAACAAGCGATAATCAGATTGTAGAATTTAAGGGTGGAATATTAGGACAAAAAGCAAGAGTTAAAATTACTAGAAATAGAAATGGATATAAAAAAGGCAAATTTTTAGAATTAGTTGACAATTCTTACCTAGAAAATAATAAAAATCATTGCCCTAAAGCAGATATATGTGGTGGATGTTCTTATCAAAAATTGGCCTATGAAACAGAACTTATGCTAAAGCTTGATATGATTAAGAAACTATTTGCTGATAATGATATTGAATACGATGGTGATATTTCGATAAATAGGGCGGATGTAGTTAGTGGCTATAGAAATAAAATGGAATATACCTTCGGGGATAGCAAAAAAGGTGGTGACTTAGTCCTTGGCCTCCATAGGCAAAATAGATTCTATGAAATAGTAGATACCATTGATTGTAATATTGTAGATGATGATTTCAATAAAATACGAAAATCAGTACAAAAATATTTTAGAGATAGGAAAACTAGTTTTTATCACAAGTCAACAAGAGAAGGACTTTTGCGTCACCTAATAATTAGAAAAGCTCTAAGAACTGGTGAAATTATGGTCGTCCTAGTCACAACAAGTGAAGAAAGCTTTGATGACATTAGAAAAAAACTATTTGTAAATTTCATAAAAGATCTTGATTTACAAGGTAACATAGTTTCTATATTCCATGTTACAAATGATTCTCCAGCAGATGCAGTAGTCCCTGAAAAAATCGACCTAATCTTTGGAAAAGATCACATAAGAGAGGAAATGATGAGTCTTACATTTAATATATCACCATTTTCATTTTTCCAACCAAATGTATTCACTGCAGAAAAAATCTATAAAAAAGCCTTTGAGTTTGGAGAAATAGACCAAGATACAAAAGTACTAGACCTATATTCTGGAACTGGAACAATAACCCAAGTAATGGCAAAAGCTGCAAAGAAGTCTACAGGAATAGAAATAGTAGAAGAAGCAGTAGAAAAAGCATATGAAAATGCAGAAATCAACGACATCAAAAATATAGAATTCCTATGTGGAGATGTTCTAGAAGAAATTGATAAAATAAAAGGAGACTATGACCTAGTAATCCTAGATCCACCTAGAGTGGGAATAGCTCAAAATGCGCTAGAAAAGATTTTAAAATTAAATCCAGAAAAATTTATATACATTTCCTGCAACCCAAAAACTCAAGTAGAGAATTTGAAAGATTTTTTAGCAAATGGATACAAAATCGAAAAATACGAAGTAATAGACCAATTCCCAAAATCTAGGCATGTGGAAGCTATAGCGTTGATACAAAAGATGTAAATATAGAAATCCTGCATTTTAAGCAGTTTTATAAGCATTTTGTCTTTGATAAAGATGAAGAAGGATACGTCAAAAAGACTCAAAAAAACTATATGGACGTAAGAGTAGTTTTACAACTGGTATTAGGAGACACAAAAAATATAATAAGATAAAACCCATTTTATACTTTCTACAAGAGTAGCTTAAAAGCTGCTCTTTTTTTATTGAAGGGAGTAAGGATTTGTTACATCCTTTTCAAAATATAAAGCATTCACAAGCCAACTTTACATATTCGCTTTTACAACATATAATAAAAGCGTAAACGAGAGGAGGCGGACTATGAATATACTTAAAGAATATATACAAGAAAATTTAGTAATCACCAACAAAGAAGCAGAAGAACTTGGATATACTAGGCATAATTTATCAGAATTAACAAAAATCGGACAATTAGAAAGATTAAGACCAGGACTATATCAATTAAAAGGAAAAGTAATAGACGATTTTGTTTTAATATCATCAAATAGCAATCGAATTATATTTTCCCATCAAACAGCCCTATATCTACATGACCTATCAGATAGGACCCCAAATGTATTTCATATATCTGTACCCCAAGGCTACAATGCCAGCCATATCAAAAAGAGGTACGAAGATCTACAAGTTCACTATGTAAAAAGAGATTTATACGAACTAGGAAAGACAGAAATAAAATCACCACAAGGCAACCTTATTCCAGTTTACGATATAGATCGAACAATTTGTGACATCATAATCGACAGAGAAAAAATAGATAAGCAAATTTTTACAGAAGCCATAAAAAGATACTTTAAATCATTAAATAAAAATCTAAGACGACTCATAAAATACAGTAGATTATTTAAAATAGAAAATGAAATTAGAAAATACATGGAGGTATTATCGTGATTAATATCGAGAGTATAAAGGGCAAGATAAGAAGTCTTGCAGAGAAGAAAAATCTGAAATCACAAGAAGTTCTGCAAATATATTTCTTCGAAAGATTTTTAGAAAGGCTATCCAAATCAAATTACAAAAATAATTTTGTAATAAAAGGAGGATTCCTGATATCATCTCTAATTGGTATTGAAAATAGAACAACTATGGACATGGATACAACCATAAAAGGCATAGCCCTAAAAGAAGAGAAAATAAAAGAAGTCGTAGATGAAATTATAAATATCAATGTAGAAGATGGAATAAAATTTGAAATAAAAGACATTAGTTATATTAGGGAAGAGGACGAGTACGAGAACTTTAGAATATCACTAATAGCAAATGTTGGAAAGACCAAAAACCCGATGAAACTAGACCTAACAACAGGAGATGCAATAACACCAAGGGAAATAGAATATACCTATCCATGTATATTTACCAAAGAAGATATAAAAATAATGGCATATCCATTAGAAACAATTTTAGCTGAAAAATACGAAACCATAATCAGAAGAAATATAGCAACAACAAGAATGAGAGACTTTTACGACCTATACACCGTCTACAAACTAAAAAAAAGACCAGATAGATTATAAAATTTTAAAAGAGGCAATAGAGAGAACCTCAAAGAAAAGAGGAAGTCAGGAGATAATGAAAGACTATGAGGAAATAATCGAGGACATAAAAGAAGATTCATACCTAAGATCCTTGTGGGATGTATATCTCAGTGAAAATAAGTATATTGGAGATTTGAACTTTGATAAGGTTGTTAGTGTAGTTACAATTTTATCAAATAGAATTAATGAGATGTAATATTCCAGACATTGTCTAGGAAATCATAGACAAGAAATATTAAGTATAGAAGTGGAATTATTCTACTTCTTTTTTTAATACTTAAATGTTATTTCAAGGAGAACGTTTTTATATTAAGCGGACATTTAATGGTATAATATAATAAATATAAGTCTTCAACATTGGTATATTGAGAACTTTTAGTCATAAAGGATTATTAAAAAAACTAATAGATTTAGATATGACAAATAATGAATTGATGGAAAAGGCAAAAATAAGTAAAAGCACATTTTACAAAATGAAGAATGGGCAGAATATAACGACGGATGTTTTACTTAGAATTTGCAATACTTTGGATTGTGGTATTGAAGAAATTATGGAGTGTAGTGATGAATATAGATAGTGAAGAATTTGAACCAATATTTATGGATATTAAGGAACGATACCTATCAGGTGTAAATTTCCCCAAATTAATAGTTGGAACAGGGCTTTCTATTGCAATGAATATTCCGGGAATGTCAAAATTGGCTGAAAAATTGGAGGAATCGTTTGAAAGTATCGGTGATTTAGAGTTACAGAAGCAGTGGAACAAATATAAGGGGAAGATCAAAGATGAAGGATTAGAAGCAGCCTTATTAGATGTTTCAATAAGTGAAGAATCGTTTGTGGAAATAATTCGAGAGATAACGAGTGAATTTATTTTAGATGAAGAATATAATCAGCATAGTGATATATTAAATGAAATTTCCGGATTTGAAAAATTATTAAAGTACTTATTGGGAACTGTAAGTGTAAATAATCAAGTAATCGATATAATGACTCCTAATTATGACAGAATTATAGAACTAATTTGTGATAAATTAAAACTATCAACTACATTAGGATTTTCGGGGAATATGTATCAAACTTTTAATGAAAATATACTAAAGCAACCTTATGATTTTTTTTCTAAAAGCGTTCCTTTAGTAAGATTATTTAAGCCACATGGATCAGTTAATTGGATAAAAAAGAATGAGAGAGAATATCAGATTAATGATTATAAGTTACTAAAAGATAACAAGTGCTATATAGATATTATTACACCAGGCAGTATGAAATATAAGTTAGGAATGATTAACGGTATTTTTAGATGTCATAGGGAAATTTTTAATGAATTGATAACAGATTCTAAAAAGAATTTTTCTATATTTATTTATGGATATGGATTCAATGACCAGCATTTTAATACAGTATTCGAGGATACTCAAAAGGATGTGATTGTCTTGACAAGGACTATTAAAAAATCATTTTTAGATAGAGCAATGAAAAACGAAAACTGGACTTTATTTTATAAATATGAAGATAAAGAAGAAAATACAGAAGAAGGAAATTATATGGTATATAAAGGTAAAAAATATAATATAAATAAGGAATTATGGGATATAAATGTATTTTCGGAAACTTTTTTAGGATAGGAGAAAATTATGGAAGATATTCAAAATTATTTAAATCAAGAAGTTGGAGTTGTTCAAAATGTTGATACCAAGAAAGTATCTGTATCAGTAGAAAAGGAAGAAATTTTAAATAGGCTAAAAATAAATGATATAGTTGTTTTATCTGGAAATAATGCAGATGAAAAACTAATTGGAATAGTAACTAGGGTGAGCAAAAAGAGAATTGATATTGATGACGAAGAAACTGAAGAACAAGAGTATTCATATAACTTTTGCAATATAACTTTAGTAGGTACATTTTATAAAAAATTGTCTTCAACTAAACAAAATATTTTCAAAAGAGCAGTGAACACTTATCCTGAAATCAATAGCAAAGTTTATTTGGCAGATGGTAAAGCTCTATCTATTATTATGAACTCTCTTGAAAATGAGATATCTTCAGAAAAAAGATTAATTATTGGCAAATATGCAAGTAATAAAACTGTTGAAGCTATTTTGGATGGAAATAGATTTTTTCAAAGACATGCAACATTAGTAGGAAGTACTGGAAGTGGAAAATCTTTTACTGTAGCAAATATTCTTGAAAAAGCAAATGAGTTGGAGCACGCTAATTTAATTGTTTTTGATTTGCACGGTGAATACAATGAATTAAGTTATGCTGAACAGATAAAAATTTGTGACTCTGAGGATGGGTTACATATTCCTCTGTGGTTTTTCAATTATGAGGAAATTCATTCATTGTTTATTGAATCTTCTGAAGGGACATCTACAAATCAAAGGGCAGCAGTAATTAAATATATTTTAGAGCATAAGAAAAGGTATCTTGAAGAAAATATGACTGAATTTTCATCCGAAATAATTACAGCAGATACGCCGATTCCTTTTTCAGCAAAAGGGTTAAAAGCATATTTAGAGGATGAAAATATAAAGGAAGAAACAACAGGTGAAGTATATAAAACCGGAGATAAAAAAGGACAAGCAAAGACGAAACAAGGTCAATACTATGGGAAATTAACAAACCTTATTACGAGACTTCAGACAAAAATAGATGATAAAAAATATGGGTTTGTATTTAATGAAGATAATACTGTAAGAGCTGACTATCTGAAAGAATTTGTTGATAAAATAATGGGACTAGATAA
This sequence comes from Anaerococcus sp. Marseille-Q7828, assembly GCF_949769285.1. Lineage (NCBI taxonomy): Bacteria > Bacillati > Bacillota > Tissierellia > Tissierellales > Peptoniphilaceae > Anaerococcus > Anaerococcus sp. Marseille-Q7828. The sequence goes on along the minus strand of NZ_OX458331.1, from coordinate 1,628,510 downwards.
AAAGATAAAAGTAATAGATTTATCAGAAGTCCCATCAGATATGTTACCTATAATAATAGGGATTGTTACAAGACTGGTATATGAAGTCCAATTTTGGATGTCGCCTAAAACAGATGAGACTAGGCATCCTATAGCCTTTATTTGCGATGAAGCACACTTATATATGCCGAGAGATACAACGAAATTGAAAGCGGTTGAGAATAAATCGCTGGAGATATTTGAAAAAATATCTAAAGAGGGGAGAAAATATGGTGTTTCATTGGTGATTGTTTCTCAAAGACCTGCAGAATTAAATTCTACTATAATATCTCAATGCAATAATATTATAAGTTTGAAAATTACGAATGATAGAGATAAATCGGCAGTAGCAACTATGTTAACTGATTCATTGGTAGGTTTGGTTGAAACATTACCTAATCTTGATGTTGGAGAATGTATTGTTATTGGAGATTCAATTAAATTACCTACTAAAATTATTTTAGACAAACCTAAGGAAGAACCCAAGAGTTCAACTATTGATTTTTGGGACAGATGGCTAGATGGAAAAGGTACAGTTTTCAATATTGATGAAGCAATTAAATGTATGATTAAACAGACAAGGTAGGGGGAGAAGAGAATATAGGAAACTATCTCTCCATCTCCTTACCCATATAAATTCCATAGTTCTTTCGTATTTGATAAAGCTCGTCCATTGTAGATTTTGTAGAAGAATACTCTTGCATAAGGGTATTCTTTTTTTCTTGTAATTTATCAAGTTTAGATAAAATATCCTTTGAATCTGGGAGCTTGGAATAGGATTTTTTGAGTTCTGAAAGGGCATTTTCATATAGGGTAATCTGAGCTTTGTACTCTTCAAAAAATGACTTATCAGACGGATTTGCCTTATATTCCTTGTAGTGTGCCCTGTATTTTTTAACGGTATTAACTTGTTCCATAGTGGCAGAAAGCAACAGCATTTCCTCATCAATAACCTTGATTTTATTCTGTAAATTTTGCCTTTCATCGGCTGCTTTTTGGATGTACTCATCAAGTTGCTTAACGGATTTAATACCTTGTTCTCTGAGGAAGATAACAGACTCAGCCATTGTATTAAGGTTATGTTTGGTTGCCCAATATTCATAGCCTTTGCTTTCTTTTACTTTAACATTTGTGTTCATATCAATAACATTGCCAATGCGTTTTTTGACAGCAGGGGTTTTAATAGACGATATTTCTGCAATGCGTTCTTTTAACCTTTCTTCAGTATAATCTTCTCCGATTGTTTTAGATCTTATAAATCTCAGCTTATCTTTCGGTTTAAAAGCAATGTGTTTGCCATACTTAATTTGATAGCCAAGATCAGCCATTTTCTTTAGAAAATCATCCCAATCCTTAGACTGTTTAATCATTCTGTAAATGTCAAATTGAAGTCTACTTTTCCAAGAAGTACCACGCTTTGCCTGTTCATTCTCATACCAAGATTTACCGTTAGTCTTATATTTCTTCTTGTAACTTTCGTAAAACTCATCAATGACAGATAGGTTGTTTTCTTTGCATAGCTTGTCGCTCTGATAACGGATTTGATGATAGCTTTTCTTATTAGACTGGTAGCATCTACCCGTTACCATATTTACATTGTTGAATATGATGTGATTGTGAATATGTCCTTTGTCTATGTGAGTAGATAAGACAAATTCATACTCATTTTTTAATATCTTTTTACACAGCTCCATGCCAATCTGGTGTGCTATTTCAGGCGTAGTTTCTCCCGGTAAAAAGGATTGAATAAGATGCCTTGCAAGAACATTTCCCTTTGTTCCTGCATCATTTCGTGTCCTTAAAAATTGTGTATGGGCAGTTTCTTGATGGCATTTATGAGTGCTGACTAAAATCTGTTCATCTGTTTTATCTCCATTTACAATGTAGTCGATAGCAAGATTAAGAGTCGATTTTATGGGATGTATTTTTGTAATAGCCATAAAAACTAATCACCTCCGGAAGTTCTGTTAAGGAGCAGAGAATGAATTTGCCACAGTTCTTTTGAGAAATGTTCAATCTCTTTTTTCATGTCATTGATGTCCTCTTTATAGATTATGCCTGTCGAATTAACTCGCTTTGCAATCTGGTTTATATTATTTGTTACATTTGAAAGTAGCCATTGTAGGTTTCTAAATGGTTCTAAATCTACTACATAAATTTCTTTCTCTAATACACATTTCCTAAGAAAGTGGGACATAGTTTTGCAATTAGCAAGTTTCATTTTCTTTTCAAAAACTTCCTTTTCTTCCTTAGTTAATTTTATTTCTATTCTTTCATTTCTAAATCTATTTGCCATTTTATTCTCCTTTATAAATATATTTCGGGGTCTTAGGGTTCTCCCTAACAAGGTAAAAATTAAAAAAAATGGAGCATTCCGTAAAGGTTTGCTCCATTAATTTTTTCGTAAGTGTCCGTACACTTACTGTGCTTGCTATTAAAGTTATAAGCGTTAAGCGTTTATTCAATTTTATTGATTATACCGCATTTAAAGAAATTAATAAAGAAGTATAAGCGAAGCTATTGACAATGATTATCAGTGTTGATATGATAATACCGACAATAGTGTCGGTTTAGAGGTTATTTATGAAATGAAAATGGAAGCTGATGAAAGAAAAAAGCAGATTAGACAAGCAGCTATGAAAGTCTTTTTGGATAAGGGATTTAGAAATACAGTTATGAATGACATTATGGAAGCTACTGGGCTTTCTAGAGGTGGTTTGTATCATCATTATGGTTCTACCTATGAAATTTTATACGACATTATGTTAGAAGGAAATAAATACAGAGAGAAGATAATCTATGATGAGATGAATAAAACAAGTCAGGATTTTAGCGAAGTTTTATCTGAGATTATTTTAGAAAAAATGCTATATCAGAGTGACTATGTTTCAATTTATGCAATGTTTTTGCAGGAATTAAATCATGACGATAAGTTAAAAGACTTATATAAGAAACTAAAAAAATCATCATCTGATAGTATTTTAATGTTATTTGATGAAGATGTAAGAGGTGAATTAAGTGGAGCTATCGAATTAATAACTGATTTTATTAACACATTTATTCTAGGTTGTGAAGTTCTAAATGCAAGAGAAAATTTTGTGAAGAACAAACTTGCATTAAAAAAAATGATAGGAATTATCTTAGATAATAATGCTAAGTAAATCTTAGGGTTTACTCAGAAAGAAAAAACATATCTTAAATTGGAGGTTTATATGAAATTAAAAGATATCGTACAAGTTACAATTTTTACAGTAGTGGCGTTTATATTAAACATGGCTGTATCAACAGCAACAGGAATGTTAGGAACTTTATCCTTATATATAGCGGCAGGATTTTCTTCCTTTGTAGTAGCTCCGCCATTTATAATTATGGCTAAAAAATTACAAAAAAGAGGAATAGCTTTTATATTTTTCATGTTGCTGGGTGTATTTTATGCATTAAGTGGATATTGGCCAATGCTTATAGTAAATGCCATCGCAGCTATTGTAGCAGAATTAATTATAGGTAACTATAAAAATGATAATAGAGTTGCCTTAGCATTATCTGCTGGAATGTTTGTTATTTCAATGCATGCAATGACATTTGTAAAATTACTTGGACCAGAAAAAATTGTTGAAGTTTTTAGCGTATTTACAAAAGAACAGGCTGCCTTTATGGATGCCTTTTTTACACCAAAGGCAATGCTAATCTCAATAGGAATTAATATCGTTTTGGTATTAATAGCAGGAAGATTTGGATTATATATAAATAATAAGTTTTTTAAAAAGAGTAAAAAATCAGGAATATTGTAATGGAAAACATAAGGAGAGATGACAACTGTCTTGTAAATCCTATAATCTTATTTGTTTTAATTTTAGCGTTTTCGATTATATTATTTATAACAGATGATATTGGCTACTATATTATGATAGGAATATCAATGTTTCTAACCTTAACTTTTTCCTTAAAACAATTTATTAAACAACTAGCAACAGTTCTTATCTTGTTAATTGTTGGCAAAACATTAACTATTATAGACTTAGGAATAGGTGGAAATGCAATTTTAGGTCTTGTAGAAATCGTATTAAAACTCTTTCCGATATTTATTATTGGCGGTATTCTTGTGAATACATCACCACTTAAAATGATGAGTTCACTTAAGTTTTTACACATTCCAAATGTGTTTGCTCTAAGCATAGTGATAGGAATGAAGTTTATATCAGAAATGGGGTTAAGGCTTAAAGAAATAAAGAATGGCATGAAGGTAAGGGGACTAAGATTAAGTCCCCTCCATCCTATTAGGTCTTTTGAACTTTACTTCATCCCTCTTATCTATAAATGTTTGCAAGTGAGTGAAACTTTGACTTCATCTATTATATCTAAAGGAGCAGAATATAGAGGGGAAAGGACTAATTATCATAAAATAACTTTTAAATTTTTTGATATCGTATTCTTACTTTTAGCTATTTTCTTATTGTGGAGGTCAATATGAATGTAATAGAAGCAGATATTAAAAAATTCTCTTATGACGGAAATGATAAGGTAATTTTAAAAGATATAGAGCTAAATATTAAAGAAGGGGAACTTGTTGTTATAAGTGGTTTATCTGGTTGTGGAAAAACTACGCTAACAAGAATATTAAATGGTTTAATTCCGAATCATTATCAAGGACAATTATATGGACAAGTATCTATTTTAGGAAAAAATATTTCGCAATATAACAATGGAGAATTGGCAAAATATATAGGAAATGTATTTCAAAATCCAACAGATCAGTTTTTCGCAAATATTGTTGAGGATGAGCTTGCCTTTGTTGGAGAAAATTTAGGAATGGATCTTTCAGAATTAAAGAAAAGAGTTGATGACTCTTTGAGTGTGATGGGAATTGAAAATTTAAAATATAGAAATATCAATTCTTTATCAGGTGGACAAAAGCAAAAAGTTGCTATCTCATCTACTCTTGTTTATGATACTAAAATAATTTTCTTTGATGAACCATCATCAAATTTAGACTATAGGGGAATAGTCGAACTTAAGAATATTCTTGAAAAATTAAAATCCTTAGGAAAAACGATAATAATATCTGAGCATAGATTGTTCTATTTAAATGATTTATATGATCGTTTTTTGTATATGAAAGATGGTAAAATCGAAAAAGTTTTTAAAAAAGATGAATTAACAGAAGAGGATTGTAAAAATTACTCTTTAAGAACAACTAACTATAATTTTTTGCTATCTGAAAATATTGATAATTGCAAAAATGTAGTTGAGGATATAAGAGGAGTTGGTATTTCTATTGGTAAAAAAGAATTAATAAAAAATTTAAATATAAGCTTATGTGAAAATGAGATAATGGCGATTATAGGTAAAAATGGAGTAGGTAAAACGACTCTTGCAAGATCTTTAGCTGGTTTATTAAACTTTAAAGGCAAGACAAGCTTTGGGAGAAATAAAAAAGAAAGATTAAGAAACGCTTATTATATGATGCAAGATGTAGAATACCAAATATTTTTTGATACAGTGGAAAATGAGCTTTTACAAAAAGATAGAATTAATGACGTTGAATATTTAAATAGACTTAGAAACGAATTAAAACATATTGACCTTTGGGAAAATAGGTATGACCATCCACAAAATCTATCTGGTGGACAAAAACAAAGACTTGCACTATTAACTGCTTGTTTAAGTGGTAGAAAACTAATAATTCTTGATGAACCTACGTCAGGTTTAGATTACAAGAGGATGAATGATATTTCTGAAATAATAAAAAGATATTCAAAAATATATCCTTTTGCCATAATAACTCATGATATAGAACTTATTTTTAAAGTTTGTAATTCTGTGTTAATGCTTGAAGAAGATGGATATAAGAAAGTATATGTTCAAGGACATGAAAAAGATATTTTGAAATTTATTAAAGATGGACTGATTGTGTAAGGAGTTGATTTTTTGAAACAAGATATGAAAGAACAATTATTAACAAAAAGACCTATAGATTTACTTTTTCAATTATCTATCCCTGCTGTAATAGGAATGATAGTAATAGGTCTTTATCCACTAATGGATGGAATTTTTGCAGGAAATATTATAGGACAAACAGCAATGACAGCTTGTGGTGTAGCTATGCCACTTACATTTTTCAATAGTGGTGTATCTACACTTATTGGTGTAGGTTCAGCATCGGTTTTATCAAGAGCTATAGGAAAGGGCGACAAAAAAACAGTTGATAAAATTATGGGGAATTTAATCTTTTGGGTTATTCTATTCTCATCAATTATTACAATAGGCGGAATTTTACTTGCACCACATTTTTTAGATATGGTTGGAGCAAGTGGAGAAATTAAAGAATATGGTATCAGATATTTACGAGTAATTTTTATTGGTTCTTTATTTGTAAACTTTACTCAATCAGCAAACATGGTTATGCGTGGAGAAGGATTAATGAAAAAAGCAATGCTCATTATGGGGCTAGGAGCTTTTTTAAACATAATTCTTGATCCCATTCTAATGAAATTAATGGGAAAATATGCAATTGAAGGGGCTGCACTTGCAACTATTACAGCACAATTTGTTCAAGCAATAATAACACTCCATTACTTCAAATATAAAAGTAAAGCAGTAAAAATAAATAAAATCAAACCTGATCAGGAAATAAAAAAAGAAATGTTTGGCGTAGGGTCATCTGCTATGATGATGCAAATTTTATTTATGATTCAACAAACAATGCTATATAAAATGTCATTTAAATATGGCGGAGATACAAATGCTATCTTGATGGCAGCAACACTTAGAATATATGCCTTTTCATTCATTCCACTTTGGGGAATGAGTCAAGGTTTACAACCTGTAGTTGGTACAAATTTTGGAGCGAAAAAATACGACAGAGTAAAAGAAGCTATGAAAGTATTTTCTATCGGAGGATTAGTTCTTGCATCAATATTTTGGATACCAGCATTAGCATTTTCAAAGAATATACTTTCCTTATTTGGAGTAGAAGAAAGTATTATAACTCAGGGAATAGGAAACTTTAGACTATTTTATTCTATCTTTATCCTATATGGAGTAATGGTAATGACTATAACATTCTTCCAATCAATAGGAAACGCTAAAAAAGCAGGCATAATCGTCATGCTAAGACAATTATTTTTATTCGTTCCTGCCATGATTATTCTACCAATGACATTTGGAGTTAAGGCAGTATGGTTTGCTGAACCTCTTGTAGATTTAATTATGATTTTAGCTGGAATAGCAATGATGATTGGAGAGCTTAATAGAATGCCCTCTGAAATAAAAAAAATATAATAAACTATTTAAAAATATTACTAAAGGAGGTTTTAAAGTGAATTTAGTAAAAGAATATGTAAATAAAAGAAAAGGATCATATTTTGCATCCGTCCTACTTGCGATAGTGGGAGTGGTGGCAGGGTTTTTTTCCTATATATACATGGCAAAAATCGTTGTAAACTTAATTAATGGCGCAAATGATATGAGTTTATATACTCCACTATGCATAAATATTTTGATAACATTTGTTATTAAAGAAGTGGCAGCAGGAATATCAACAAGTATTTCTCATACAGCAACCTTTAATTCATTAGGAGAAATTAGAAATGATATTTCCAAAAAATTATTTAAGATGCCATTGGGAGATGTATTATCAAGATCATCTGGAGAATTAAAAAATATTATAGTTGAGCAAGTTGATTCTATGGAAACTTCACTTGCCCACCTAGTGCCAGAATTTACGGCAAACTTAGTAGGACCTATTCTATTATTTATTTATATGTTTACATTAGATTGGCGATTGACCTTGCTATCACTAATTCCATTTGTGGTGGGAATGGCTACCATGATGTCTGTTATGAATGCTCATTATAAGGAAATGTTTGGAAAGTCAGTTGCCATTGGTCAACATATGAATAATTCTATTGTTGAGTATATAAATGGGATAGAAGTAATAAAGACATTTAATCAAAGCGAATCATCTTATAAAAAATATGCTGATGCAGTTTATGACAATGCAAGCTTTTATTATAACTGGATGGGTGAATCTATGAATAGGGTTGCCATAGGTAGATTACTTTCTCCTATGGGAATTATTACAATCATACCCTTTGGGATTTTATTTTATATAAATGGAAGTATTGATTTAGGAAATTTAATTACCTTAATCGTCTTATCCTTTGCTACGGTTTCTAGCATTTTAAAAATCATGAACTATATGGATGATATGTCAAGAATATCAACTATAACTTCTGAAATAGGAAAGATTTTAGATTCAAGAGAGTTAGAAAATATCGACAAGGGAGAAAAAATAGAATCCTATAATATAGAACTTCAAGACGTCGACTTTTCTTACGATGGAAAAAATAAGGTTATAGATAATCTTTCTATGGAAATAAAAGAATCTTCTGTTTCAGCCCTCGTTGGTCCTTCTGGATCAGGCAAGTCTACAATAGCAAAACTTATTGCTGGATTTTGGAATGTAGATAAGGGATCTATTAAAATTGGTGGAGTAGAAACAAAAGATGTGTCGCTCGAAAACTTGTCTTCACTTATTTCTTTTGTATCCCAAGACAATTTCCTCTTTGATATGACTATAAAGGAAAATATTAGGCTTGGAAATAAGAATGCCTCTGACGAAGAAATTATAGATGTATGTAAAAAATCTGCCTGCCATGATTTTATTATGAATCTATCTAACGGTTATGATACAAGAGTTGGCGAAGGTGGAGGTCATCTATCTGGAGGAGAAAGACAAAGAATATCTATTGCTCGTGCAATGCTAAAGAATGCACCAATCGTAATTTTAGATGAAGCAACTTCTTATATAGATCCTGAAAATGAAGCTCTCATACAAAACGCCTTGGCAAATCTAGTTAAGGGTAAAACTTTAATCATAATTGCTCATAGGTTAAAGACAATTGTTGATGCAGATAGGATATTTGTTATTAAAGATGGTAAATTGGATTCTTATGGAAATCATAAAGAACTATTAAAGTCATCAGAGCTTTATAAGGAAATGGTTGATGCCAATGTAAGGGGTGATGAAAATGCTTAAGGTGTTTAAAAAGATATGGAATTTTTCTAAGGAAGAACAAGCAAATATTAAAAAATCTATTCTGGCTGGATTCTTTCATGCAGTCTTTAATGCTCTACAATTTGGTGCAATTTACTATATGTTGGTAAATATACTCTCTAAAACTTTAGACTATAAGGCTATCTTTATTTGTCTTGGAATATTAGTTATATCCCTTGTCGGAAAGATAATGACACAAAAATCATCACAAATGGCACAAACACACGCAGGATATTTTATGGCTGCCCATAAGAGAATAGAAATAGGTGAGAAGATAAAAAGAGTTCCCATGGGTTTCTTTTCAGACTTTTCACTGGGAAGACTTACAAGTATTGCCACATCTAATCTTTCCCAAGCAGAGCAATGGGTGCCTATGCTACTGGTTCTTGTACTTGGTGGAGTTTTAAATACTTTAGTCTTTCTCCTTGGAACTTTAATATTTAATGTAAAGGTAGGGTTTGTTGCAGTAGCAGGTGTGGTAGTATTTTTCATCGTTACATCAATGATGGAGAAAAAATCATCAGCTAATGCAGATAAAATGACAGAAACACAAACAAGACTTACAAAAGAAGTATTAGCAACTTTACAAGGAATGCAGGTTATAAAATCTTATAATCTTGGTGGAGAAAATAACAGGGCTTTGAGAAAGTCTATAAAAGATACATCCAAAATACTCTTAGACCTGGAGAAATCTGTAGCACCCTACACAGTTATTCAAAGAATTGTAATGGGAATAACAACAGTATTTATGGTCTATGTATCATTAAAATTAAATTTATCTGGTGAACTTCCACTTGCTGAAACAATTCTTATGATTATGGCATCCTTTATTATCTTTGAAGGCTTAATCGGGGCAGGATCAAACATGGCAATCCTAAGAGCTTGCGAAAATGCCATAGATTCTGTAGGTTTTATCGACTCTATGCCTGATATGAGAGAAGGAAGTATTACAGAGCCTATAAAAAATCATGATATAGTCTTTAAAAATATTTCTTTTTCTTATGATGACAGACCAATTTTAAAAAATGTATCAGCAGAGATAAAAGAAAATACTATGACTGCCATTGTAGGACCATCTGGATCTGGTAAGACAACATTTTGTAATCTCATAGCGAGATTTTGGGATGTAAATTCTGGAGAGATTTTAATTGGTGGAAAAAATATAAAAGACTATAAGATAGAAAATCTTATGAATTCTATTTCCATGGTATTTCAAGATGTATATCTATTTGAAGATACAATTGAAAATAATATAAAATTTGGAAAACAAAATGCAAGCCATGAAGAAGTTGTAGAAGCTGCAAAAAAAGCAAGATGTCATGAATTTATAGAAGCTTTACCAGAAGGATATGACACTATCATTGGGGAAGGTGGAGCAAGCCTATCTGGTGGAGAAAAACAAAGAATTTCTATTGCAAGAGCTATGCTAAAAGATGCAGACATAATTATATTTGATGAAGCAACAGCAAATATAGACCCAGAAAATGAAGATAAACTTAAAGAAGCAATTGAATCATTAACAAAAAACAAAACAGTAATTATGATTGCCCACAGACTAAAAACCATAAGAAATGCAGATCAAATTTTAGTTTTAAAAGATGGGGAAATAGTAGAACGTGGAAATCATGAAGAACTGATTAAAAATAATGGACTTTATTCTGATCTTATCAATGCAAAAGCTAAGGCGGAATCATGGAAATTAAATAATTGATAGGAAGAAATATTAAAGTCTTTAAACAGTAAAATTTAGTTAAGAGGATTTATGCTTAGTGGTATAAGTCCTTTTTTTATGTTCAAATTAATCATTAAAACTCAAAAATACTATAAAAATAAAAATTCTGGTTACCAAAGAGGGCAAATTTCACTTTATAAAGTGAGGGGTGTTTTGTCATCTTTCTATAAAAATCAAAATACTTTGAAGTGTGAATATTCTTAAAATTGATTATGTGAGATTAGCATATTTCAAATTTAATTCACTTATCAAGGTAAAAAAATAACTTACATAGGAGGTTAAAATGCAAGCAATAAAGATTTATAGTATGAGAGTTGCTATGTTATGTAGGCTTTATGATCTTAAATTAATTAATGATAAGGAATATACAAAAATTAAAAACAGATTAGAAAATGATTATAAGAAGAGAGATAGAAAGTAGTTAATCTTGTGATATAATAACACTGTAGAAAGATACAAAATGGGAAGGAGGTAAAATGAATACTAAAGTAAAATTAATAAAAGCTTCAAATACAGGAGCTAGAAATAGAAATGCACTAGATTTAGATTTAAAACGTGTTGCAGCATATTGTCGAGTTAGCACTGATAGTAAAGACCAACTTGAATCATATAAATCGCAAGTTGATTATTACACAAATCTAATAAAAAATAATAAAAACTGGACTTTGGCTGGCATATACGCAGATGAAGCAACCACAGGAACAACTGCTACCAAAAGAGCTGATTTCATGAGACTAATTAGCGATTGTCAAAATGGAGATATAGACATGATAATTACTAAATCTATATCAAGATTCGCTAGAAATACATTAGATACCTTAAAGTATGTAAGACTATTAAAGGAAAACAATGTTGGTGTAGTATTTGAAGAAGAAAATATAGATACTTTGACAATGGATGGAGAGCTATTATTAACAATATTAAGTTCAGTAGCTCAACAAGAAGTAGAAAATACCTCAGCCCATGTAAAAAAAGGACTGAAAATGAAAATGGAAAAGGGGGAACTTATTGGTTTTCAAGGTTGCCTTGGCTACGACTATGATCCTACAACAAAAAGTATATCTATAAATGAAGAGGAAGCTAAAATTGTTAGATATATTTTTAAAAGATATTTAGAGGGCAATGGTGGTTCAGTCATTGGCAGGGAATTAGAAGAACAAGGATATCTCACTCCTAGAGGTAAAACAAAATGGTCTGACACTACAGTGTTAGGAGTAATTAAAAATGAAAAGTATATTGGTGATATACTAATGGGAAAGACCTTCACAGTTGATCCCATAACAAAAAGAAGACTAGCAAACTTTGGTGAATCTGATAAATATCATATTGAAAATCATCACGAGCCAATTATATCAAGAGAAGACTTTGAAAAGGCACAAGAGATTAGACTCAGGAGAGCACAAAACAGAAACACTATAGCTAACAAGGATAGAAAAAGAGAAAAACTATCAAGACAATACGCTTTTTCAAGTATGCTGGAATGTGGATTTTGTGGCGAAATACTGTCAAGAAGAACTTGGCACACAAGTTCAATTTACAAAAAAATTAACTGGCAATGTGTAAAGTCAACAAAAAAAGGTAAAAAATATTGTCCTCATTCAAAAGGAATACAAGAAGCAGCAATAGAAAAAGCATTTGTTGAAAGCTATAGGCAATTATGCCATGCAGATTCAACAGTAATAGATGATTTTTTAAAAATTGTAGAAGAAGAAATAAATGATAATACTTTAGTCAAAGATTTGAAAAAGTTAGAAAACCAATTAAACAGAATCATTATTCAAGAAAGAAAGTTAGTTGATCTTCATTTAGAAGATAGTATAGACGAAGAAGTTTATGCTAAAAAGTATAAAAAACTTACAAAACAAAAAGAAGAATTACTTGATGAAAAGAAAACACTAGAGCTAACTATCAAAGATGAAAACTCTATTAAAGAAAGATTAAAGCAATTTAAAAAGGTCTTAGAAAACAAAGAAATTATAGAGGAATTTAATAGAACAGTATTTGAAAGCATAGTTGATAAAGTCGTGGTGGGAAGAATTGATAAAGACGGAAAAGTTCATCCTTATGACTTAACATTCTATTTCAAAACAGGAGTTAAAGATAGTCAAGATTCTAATAATTTCAAAGATAAAAGAAAAAATGCCAAAGACAATGACAGTGAAAAATTGTGCTCCTACAAGAATGACGAGGATAAAAAATTATGTTCCCAATCAAAAGACAACGCATATAGAGACGGTAGCTCTGTTGTCCAAACTAAATACAGAACATCATTTAGATATAGAAATAGGGGAAGATGAATTATCTGAAATTGACTTTTCAAAAGACGCAACTTATGGAGAAATTAAAAAGTATGTGTTAGATAAATACGGACTAAAAGTTTCAAGCCTATATATTGCACAAATAAAAAGGAAACATGGTCTAATAGAGAGAGAAAATTATAATTTTAGTAAGAAAGAAAATCAAAGAGTGCCAAATTGCCCAGAAGAAAAAGAAAAAGCAATCGAAGATGCTTTAGAGCATTTTGGAATGATTTAAATAATATCTAAGATTGAAAATTTTAAAATTAAGACTTAAAAACTTTAAGATTAAAAAGATATGTACTTCTTATATAACCTAAGAAGATTAATTGAAAATCAGGGGAACGATGATGGTAAAATAAAAAATTTTAACAACTAAAGAAGAATTAGGCATTATTGCCAAAGAGGTTTTTATGAAGTTAAAAATACTGAAAAAGACTTGTTAGAATTGAAAATTTTAGATCATTGTGCAGGGTTTCGTGTCATAATAGTGATAGAGGCAAATAGTTATGTAAATATAAAGAGTTCAAGACTTCTACCAAAGTTTAAAACTCAAAAAATAAATAGTTGGTGTGCTGCTTAGAGTAACCATTTTGATAATGTGGATGCGAAACAAAAAGAGATAATCAGACTTCGTAAAAAATTGAAACAGGTTGAAATGGAGAATGATATTTTAAAGCAAGCTGCACTACTGTTAGGCAAAAAATAGACCTCATTATCTCGAACCGAGATAAATATAGCATTAGTGCAATGTCTAGACTACTTGGGGTCACAAGAAGTTTAGTCTATTATCATTTGAACAAAGAAAAAGATGTGAAATTAGATGAAGATGAAAAACTAATAGAAGAAATAAAAGAAATATTCAGAAGAAGTAGAAACAACTATGGAACACGCAAAATAAAAAAAGAACTAGGGAAAATTGGATATAAAATATCGAGAAGAAAAATAGGCCGAATAATGAAGAAAAATGGCCTAGTCTCAAACTATACAGTAGCACAATATAAAGTAATAAGATCCAAATGCAACGAAGAAGACATCCCTAACCTTTTAAATAGATAATTTGACAATAGAGACTATTTAGAAGCAATAGTAAGCGACCTAACATATGTAAGAGTAGGAAAAACATGGAATTATATATGTTTAATAATAGACTTAAACAGCCGTGAAATAATAGGATACTCATCAGGTAAAAACAAAGATGCAAATCTAGTAGCAGAAGCATTTTACTCAATAAGGCAGCCACTAAATCGTATAAAAATATTTCACACAGACAGAGGAAGAGAATTTAAAAATATAAAAATAGAAGAAATATTAAAGGTATTTGGGATAAAAAGATCGCTAAGTAAAAAAGGAAGCCCATATGATAACGCAGTAAGCGAAGCAGTCAATAAAGTAATGAAGACAGAATTCATATATCAGGAGAACTTTACTAATTTCCAAGAACTTAATCTAAAATTAGCAGAATACGTATATTGGTATTATAACCTAAGAATTCATGGATCTTTAGGATATAAAACACCAGTAGAATATAGAAAAGCAGAATAAAAAGCTCTGGAAGTTTCATAAATTAAATAAAATATATGAACAGACTGTCAAGGGCAAATTTCAACGAAATTTGGGCGAAGCCTTTACCCTTGATTGTCTGAGAATATATTTTATAATCTAAAGAAACTTTCAAGCTTGATAATGTTCGGTTATAAATTGTCTAAAAAAGGGTTGCCATTCCATGTATTTGGGTTCATTAGAAGAATGCCGAGCAATGGGTAACATGACGCTGATGTGTTTATACACAAAAAAGCTACACGTGCGTTGGCTGACAACAGGGAGCTAAGTAAATTAACACCAGCTAAAATGTTTGACGCTATTAATAAATGACAAGTATATGAAATTGGTTTTACCTAGTTTAAAAAAGAAATTATAATGAAAATATGGAGGCTAAGAATATGAAGATTAATAATGAATGTTGTTGTGGATGCAAAACAGAAAAGCCGGATCAAATTAAAGACAATTGTCCTGTATGTAATAATGAAGGGATTTCCGTTAGTAAAGTAACTGTTGAACATCTAGTGGTAGATGATTATCGTAATGCTGTTAACGGAGATCAATATAAGATTTGCATGAACGAGGACTGCGACGTTGTTTACTATAACTTAGATAATGAAATAAAATTCTTGAAAGACCAAGTTAGAGTTCCTATCTGGTTTAAGAAAGATGCAGATCCTAAGTATGCTTGTTATTGTAGCGAAGTTACAGAAAATCAGGTAATTGAAGCAGTTGTAAAGCATGGCGCGAAATCCGTAAAAGAAGTAAATGCCATCACTGGGGCAATGAAAAATTCTAATTGTAAAGAAAACAATCCGTTGGGAGTTTGTTGTCATAAGATTATTCAGGAAGCTATCGATAAAGGCTTGAAAATGAAATAATTACAGTCGATATGTTCCTACAAACGAGAGCCAATCTTTGATATGTTTCCATCTACGAGCGTGGATATGTTCCCCATAACCATAGGGGTTGAGAATGTAGTATTGATGACAAAAATAGATAGAAAAAAACATTAAAGATAAAAATCTTTTTGATATATTAAAAGTTAAAAGTTTACTGATAAGATGTATAGAAGACTGTATAAAATTTTGTATATAGAAAGACCTCTTGATTAGAATAAATATAAACTAATCAGGAGGGATTTTTTTGCTAAAAAATATATTAAATACAAAGAAGTAAACTAGTAAAAATTTTAATCGAAATATATAAGCCTCAAAATGAACATAATGTTATAGACGTTATAAAAGATCTTTTAGAAATACAATGCAAGATCTTTAAAAAATGAATTGAAAAGACATCTAGACTATGAGAATAGAGAAAAAAACTTATCATTAATGCAAGAAATGGTACAAGCAAAATACCACATATATAAACGTAGATTTAAATATATCAAGAAACAGATAAGGCAGATTAGATACAAAAGGATTAAAAAAATTTAAGAAGGCGTATCAAGCATAGAGAATCAGAGGATGTATATTTATGTTTAAGAATTGACCACAAGACATATACCAAGCAATATCAAAGATATTTTAGGTTTTATATATATGAAACAATGGAAAGTAAAATACTCTATACCATAGAAGAACGAAAAATAGACCTGTGGAAAGAGTTTATCCTATGATATTTTTAGATGGTATACTATATCACGTCAAAGAAATCAAAATAATAGTTTATATAGTAGTATACTTTGCCTTAAGCTACAAGCTTGAAAGATTTAAATAAATAATGGGTATTTGTGTAGTTAATATGTATCAAGAAAATATTGGATTTTGGTATTAGATCAACTTAAAGAAATAGGACTAGAAGATTTACTAATATTATCAGCAGCCAAGCTACTTGTATTTAGCGAATCTATAGTATCCGTTATCCAAGAGTAGAAAGTAAAAAATCATAATACAGCAAATAAGAAAGTCAACTAAGTACGTATAATATGTAAACATCACAGAATTAATTAAGAAGTTAAACGCGTACACATAGTAAGATAAGAAGGTTTGATCCTTCTTATTTTAGTGGAATATTAATAAGATAAAAAAATATTCATATATCAAAAATGAATCACATATCATACTTTAATCAGTAGTTAGATAGGCGCACAAAATTATTTGCAAAATATATAGATTAATCAAAAAATGTTTATAGTCAGTAATTACATATATTAAAAAAATGCTTGACAGAATTATATACCAGTGGTAATATTATGGTATAGAAACTAGTGTAGTTAAATAAGGAGGTACATATGTTTAACTTCGATGAAAAACGTTTTTTAAGAACTCAGAATGGTGCTGTTAAGTCAAATGAACAGCTGGTGTCAATATTTGATAACATCATAGATGATATTGACGAAATATATTTTATAGGCTCAGGTGGTGTTGGGATTTTATTTGATTCTACAATTGAATTTTTAAGACCTAAGACTTCATTTCCATTCCACCGAGTTATAGCAGCAGAATTTATGGCTTGCCCAAATAAAACTTTTGGAAGTAAAAGTCTAGTAATAATTCCTTCAGTTTCAGGAACAACTCAAGAAACTATTGAGTTGGTAGATTTCTGCAATGATAGGAATGTTAAGACTTTAGCTTTAGTCGGAAGTCCTAACACACCTCTAGAGGAGAAAGCTACATTTACAATTTATAACGATGTAATAGATGACACTTCAAGTGAAAACTATTATATCCAAGGTTTATTAATAGCTCTATATATGCTAAAATATAACAATGATATAACATTAGAAACTTATAATAATTATATTAATGGATTAAATAAATTACCAGAGGCTCTTGTTCACGTAAAAGAACAATCAGAAGATTTTGCAAAAAACTTTGCTTCTAAGTATAAAGATACAGATTATCATATTTTGACTGGATCTGGTGATAGCTGGGCTGAAGCATACTATTATGGAATGTGTATACTTGAAGAAATGCAATGGATAAAATCTAGACCTGTTCACTCTGCAGATTTTTTCCATGGAACATTGGAATTATTAGAACAAGATACTAGTGTTATAGTGGTTAAGGGAGAAGATGAATATAGAGCACTTTCAGATAGAGTAGAAAACTTTGCGAAAAAAATTACATGCAATACTACTGTTATTGATACAAAAGATTACGAACTACCTACAATAACTGGTGAGGTAAGGAAAATTATTTCACCAATTGTAATAGCAACAATATTTGAAAGAATAAGTACTTATTTGGAGAAAGAAAGAAATCATCCATTAACTACTAGAAGATATTACAAGAAAATGGATTATTAGAACAGATTAGTTTACTGGTGGTAATATATTGAATTGATATTTTAGATATATTTTACAGTTACATTTGTTCTTATACGGTTAAGAGGAGATAAATTGATTTAATGGTATATAAGAAAATTAAAGATGAAATATTCGAAAAGTATATCAAAAAGGTAGGAGATTCTGATATATTACCATCAGAAAGACAATTAGCTAGTGAATTTTCTGTAAGTAGACCCACTATAAGGAAGGCTTTAGCAGAGCTAGAGGATGACGATTGCATTACAAAGTTAAGTGGGATAGGATATGTTATTAAAAATAAAAATAATAAATATATTGATCATGAGTTAGATTCTTTTATTGGTTTTTTTCAAGATGCAAAGGAACAAGGAAAAAATATATCTTCCAAAATAATAAGGCAATCAATTGTACAACCTTATAAATATATTAGCAATAAACTTGGACTAACTAAAGATGATTTAGTATTTGTTCTTGAAAGGATAAGATACGTAGATAACGAACCAATTTGTATAGCTAAGAGTTTTGTTCCACTGAGCTTGTATCCTGATATCATTAATCATGATTTTTCTACTGAATCATTATTTGATGTTTTACAAAGAGAAGGTTTGAAGATGGAATATGCTAAAAGATCTATTGAAGTGAGTACAGCTTCAAAGTTGGAAAAATTATATTTAGAGCTGAAGGAAAATGAACCCATTTTTATATTTAATAGTATAGGATTTGATGAAAATCACAAACCTTTCGAGTATGAGATATCTAAATATCCAGCATATAAAACGAAATTTGAAAGTGTTGTGTCTAATTAAACCAATAAAGCCATAATGTGAAATATTCGAATTTAGGAGAAAATAAATGGAAATAATTTTAGCAAGTCATATGACGTTAGCTAAAGGCATGAAAGAAAGCTTAGAATTTATTCTTGGACCATTACCTAACGTTAGGGTAATGACTGCATACACAACTGATAAATATGATATTGAATCTGAAATAAACCAACTTTTACAAAATACTGAACGTGCTATAGTAATTACTGATTTATTGGGAGGGAGTGTAAATACTGCTTGGGTGACTTATGTCTATAAAAATAATTTATCTGATAGGATTAAAGTTATCACTGGTATGAATTTGAATTTAGTACTAGAAATTTGTTCGAACGTAAATGATAACGATTTCCTGAATAATACAAATATAAATAATTATATAGAATCATCTAAGAGAGCTATAGTGAATTGTAATAATATTTTAGGAGGAATAAATGATTAAGTTATTTAGAATAGATGATAGATTAATTCATGGACAAGTTGCTATGGCTTGGACCAAATTTATGGATGTTAATCAAATTATAGTTGTGGATGATGAATCAGCAAATGATAAGATGAAATCAATGATTTTGAATTTGGCAAAACCTAGTTCTACTGATCTCGATATCGTTTCGACATCAGAATTTATTGATATTTATAATAAGTATAAATCAAAAAATATTATGGTCGTTATTGGTTCTATAGAACAAGCTGTTAAGATACTGCCAAATTTGAAGTCTGAAATTCCATATTTAAATATAGGTGGCATACGTCATAAGGAAGGTAGATCAAAAATTACTGATTCAGTGTTTTTATCTGATCACGAAAAAAGTATGTTAAATGAATTTAAAGATTTAAATATTAAGATTGTTTTACAAGCAACACCAAATGGCAGTAAAACAACATACTAATGAGGAGGCAGAGATGATACAGAGTTTATTAATAGCACTAGTAGGTTATTTAACAACAATTGATGAAAGATACTTTGGTGCATCAATGATGAATAGACCAATTATTGTTGGACCTTTGGTAGGACTTATTTTAGGAGATTTAAGACAAGGTATTTTAATAGGCGCGGCATTGGAGGCGTTATTTATTGGAGTAGTAACAATTGGTGCGGCTTTACCACCAGACGTTGGTGTTGCTGGAACAATAGCAACAGCTTTGGCTATAAAAAGTGGCTCAGGAGCAGATGTTGCTGTTGCTTTAGCTATGCCTTTTGCTATACTTGCTCAAGGACTAAATATGTTAGCGTTTACTATAAACTCATTTACTATTTCGCGAGGTAGAAAAGCGTTAGAAGAAAAAAATATAAAAAAATTTAAAAAATGGCATTTCTTTCCCTTAATAGTTAGATTACCATCATTCCTTCTAGTTTTTTTAGTATTATATTTTGGAACTGATACTGCAAGTCATTTTGTTAGCTCTATGCCTGAGACACTATTGAATGGATTTTCTGTAGTTTCGGGATTATTACCAGCTGTAGGTATAGCGATGCTTATACAAGTAATGATGGATAAAAAATTAGCACCATTTTATTTTATTGGTTTCATTCTCAGTGCTTATTTAGATATGCCTATAATAGGTGTTTCTGTATTGGCGATAATGTTGTCATTATTAATTATTCAATTTAAAAGACAAAAAGAAATTTGAGGTGTATATAAATGAATAATAAGATTTTATCTAGGGAAGATTTAAATAAGGTATTTTGGAGATCATTTGCGTTACAAGGCTCAGAATCATACACAGATATGCAGGGAATGGGTTATTGTTATTCGATACTACCAGCTTTGAATAAAATTTATGACGGAGACGATACAAAATTATACGAGTCACTCTATAGAAATACAGAGTTCTTTAATACAACGCCACACGTAGCACCTTTTATAATGGGAATGTCTTTGGCTCTAGAAGAAGAAAATTCCAAAAATGATGATTTTGATACTGAAACTATATCATCTCTTAAGGTGTCATTAATGGGACCTATTGCAGGTATAGGTGATACATTTTATTGGGGAACATTTAGAGTTATTGCCGCAGGTATTGGACTTTCATTTGCGACACAAGGTAATATTTTAGGACCCATATTATATTTTTTAATATATACTATACTTCATTTTGTTGGTAGGTATGGATCCTTAAAAATAGGATACAACATGGGAGCAAACGCTGTTGAAAAAGCATATGAAAATAATTATTTAGAAAGCTTCTCTCTGGCCGCTTCTATAGTAGGATTAATGTCTATAGGTGCTATGACATTTTCGCTTGTCGACTTTAGTATACCTTTGACATTTAATACATCTGGTGGCGAAATAATTATCCAACAGATATTTGATGACATTTTTCCAGGAATATTGCCTTTGGGCTTAACATTTTTAGCTTATTTTCTATTAAAGAAGAATATTAAAGTAGTTTGGATTATACTTGGTATATTTGTTTTTGGAATATTAGGAACATTCATAGGTTTGTTTTAGCTAGTTTAGTGATAATATACTTAAAAAAATTTTTATCTTAACTTATCATTAATCAAAAATCCATAATTGAATAAATAATTGAAACTTATAAATATTTTCGCTTCTTTATAATATTAGAGACCGTGCAAAATTTTGTGTATACAAACCTCCTGATTAGGGTAAAAAAACTAATCAGGAGGATTTTTTATGCCAAGAAAAAGGCCAGAAACAAAATGAAGTAAGATAGCAAAAATGTTAATTGAAGAATATCAGCCTCAAAGTGCACAAGATATTCAAGAAGCACTTTAGGCAATACTATATATAGAATACGGATAAACACTTGAATAAATGATAAAATCCACTTAAATATTGAGTATGGGTAGAAATAATGAAAAAGTATTTACATAGGATTGCAGATAAATTATTAGAAGAATGATTAGTCGCAAAAGGAGCAGTTTTAATTGAAGGTCCTAAATGGTGTGGCAAGACAACAACAGCAAAACAAAAGGCAATAAGCTTTATATCTATAGACCGACCTGATATGACTAGACAGTATCAGCAAATGGCAGAACTTTCTCCTAGCACTTTACTTGAAGGAGAAACGCCAAGACTGATTGATGCGTGGCAAATAGTACCTAATTTATGGAATGCTGTGCGTTATGAGGGTGATAATAGAGATGAATTTGGACAATTTATATTAACCGGTTCAGCAGTACATAATGAATTTGATGACTCTATGCATACAGGTTCGGGTAGAATTTCTAGACTTCTAATGCGACCTATGAGTCTATATGATTCAAAGGATTCAAGTGGATCGATTTCTCTCAGGGATTTATTTAAAGGAGAAAACATCTCAGCGATTGATGAAACCAGTCTTGAAGAAATAGCTTTTTTATATGTAGAGGTGGATGGCCAAAAGCAATTGGTTTAGATGAAAAATCAGCCCTATTCCAAGCTATAGATTATTTTGATGCTGTTGTTTCAACTGATATAAGTAGAGTGAACTCGGTAAAAAGAGATAAAGAAAAGGCTAAGAGATAACTTAAATCCTATACAAGACATGTAGGAACACAGAGTTCGCTAGAAACTATTAGGTAGGATATGTTAGCTAATCAATAAGATACATTTGATCAGGTAACCCTTTATTCTTATCTTGATGCCTTAAGAAAAATATTCGTAATAGAAGATTCTACTGCGTGGAATCCAAATTTAAGGTTGAAAACATCCATGCGAACAACAGATACCAGATACTTTTCAGACCTATCTATCGCAACGGCATCATTAGGCGTAGGTCCTAAGGATTTACTAGATGATTTAAATAGCATGGGATTTTTGTTTGAAAACTTATGTATCCGTGATTTAAGAATTTATACAGACTATTTAGATGGAACAGTTTATGACTATAGAGACAGGAACGGATTAGAATGTGATGCAGTGATTCATCTAAGAAATGGAGATTATGGTCTAGTTGAAATTAAACTTGGTGGAGATAAGTTAATTGAGGAAGGTGCTGAAACTTTAAAAGATTTAGCATCTAAAATAGATACAAAAAACATGTCCAAACCCTCATTTATGGTGGTATTATGTGCCAAAGCACCTTTTGCTTATAAAAGAGATGATGATGTTTACGTAATACCTATTACGGCTTTAAGACCTTGATAATATTAGCATTTATTAACATATTTACCTATACGAGGCTTTTGAAAAATATTAGATTTTATCCATACTGACCACTCAAGCCATGTGGAGAGTGTAGCATTGATGACAAAGATTCATAGTAGAGCGACAAATTAGAATTATAGGGAGAGTGAAAGAAGTGAACATCAAAGAAGAATTATTGGCATTGCAGGATATTTCATACGCTGATTTTCAAGCGAAATTGACACCAAATATTCCGAGAGACCTATTTATAGGGGTTAGAGTTCCGGAGGCTAGGAAGCTTGCTAAAAGAATTATAGGGGAGCCGGAAACATCTAAATTTCTAAGAGATTTACCCCATAAATATTATGATGAAAATATGCTTCACGGACTCCTAATTTCTGAAATAAAAGACTATGATACCTGTATTGAGGCAGTCGATGAATTTCTGCCTTATGTAGATAATTGGGCTGTTTGCGATATTATGTCTCCAAAGATTTTCAAAAAAAATAAAAAAGCACTTTTGGAAAAAATTAAAGAATGGTCCAAATCGGAAGAAGAATATACTTGCCGTTTTGGTCTTGAGATGTTAATGTCTCACTTTCTTGATGATGATTTTAAGCCTGAGTATTTGGAAATACCTCTTTCTGTTAATAGTGAAGAGTATTACGTTCAGATGATGATTGCGTGGTTTTTTGCAACTGCTTTGGCAAAAGAGTGGGATATGACCATAAAATACATTGAAGATCAGCGCCTAGACACATGGACTCACAACAAGACAATACAGAAAGCGCGTGAAAGTAAGCGCATTACACCGAAACAAAAAGAATATTTAAAGTCACTTAAAGGGTGACGAAATTTAGTTAATATTGAACTTTAACTTACACCTCCTAGGATATATTTTTTGCATTTTTCACCATGCAATTAGTGTTAGAACTCACATCTTGATGTATGTATATCATCAGGTTAGTCTAAATAAATATTAAAATTGTTGTGTGTTCGACAAGAAAACAGGGAATTGAAGTTTTGCTGGTAAAGTAAGATGATAGTGGGAATGTTAAAACGCTAATTTAAAAATATGTCCGATACGGAATTATTTCTAAATAGATTTGAATTATATGACCTTATTCTTCATGATATACTTAGATTAAGTTCCAAATTTGTTAAACAAGGAAAGTTTAGACTTATAATGAACAGCTTAACTTATTCGTTATGGATATATTCCTACATACAAGGTTTCCCTAAAATATTAAATACTATCCATATTGACCACTCAAGCCATGTGAAGACGGTAGTATTGATGTCAAGAAAATAAAATAAGAAGTCATTAGAATGTTGAAACAAGTGGCTTTTAGGATTTAAAAGATCTTAAAAGCCATTTTTCCATTTAAAAAATACCTTGTGGGAGCAGTTTGAGTGTAGATTATAACAGAGTATGTTGACACTATAGATGTTTTAGGGGGGAGTGTACAGGATGTACCAGGACTTGACAAGCGAAATAATCAGTAAAATATTAGATATCACAGCTTTTATGAAAACTGAAGATTACATAAAAATGCCAGAGAAGGTAAACATTGAAGTCTTTGTAAGTCTATCAGATAAAGAAAGAGTTATCTATGAGACCTTAAAAAAGACTTGGTAGTTAGTATTAAGGATAATGATATATATGCCGTTAATGCTGCAACCATTTCTAATAAGTTACTTCAAATGGCATACAGTTCTGTTTATGATGAAGATAAAAATATGATTCATATCCATTATATTAAACTTGATGCTTTAGAAGATTTAATAGAGGGTGTCAATGGAAAACCTGTTCTGATAGCTTATTGGTATAAGTCATACTTAAGAAGAATAAAAGATAAATTTGATGTAAGAGAACTTAAAACAAATGAAGACTTTAAAGAATGGAATAAAGGTGAAATTCCTGTAGCCATTACCCATCCAGAATCTGCTGGTCATGGACTTAATATACAAGCTGGAAATGATTACTACGCAGTTCAGAAAAGAGTGAATGAGATGATAAAATATTAGATAAATAATGTTTGGTATATCTAATTTTATATAATATCAATCTCTATAGTTTGCGTAGATATCTATCATCATAGTTGACAAAATCCGACTATTTTAGTATACTTTAGCTAATATTAAAAGGAAAGGTGGGAAAATTGTGAAATTATTTCTTCAATTATCTCCTTTGGCAACTGCCAAGGCACAATGTGTTTGCAGTCAATTTTTGATTGTCTAAAAAATTAAACATTTTGAAAGGAGAAATAATGGAAACAATAGTATCCGCTTTATTAGTTTTTGTCTCTACATCAATTGACTACTTAGTTGTTTTGACTATTTTATTCGCTAGTCAAGGCAAGAAAGGTTTGAAATCAATTTATGCAGGACAGTATTTAGGTACAGGACTGCTTGTTCTGGTTAGTCTTATTGCCGCTTACTTTTTAAATTTTATTCCACAAGATTGGATTATCGGACTCCTTGGTCTAATTCCACTAGGTCTTGGTATAAGAGCAATTTTTGTGGATGAAGATATTGATGAAGAAGATATAGAGGGAAAAATTACTGGTGATGGATCAAAAATCTTAGCATTTACAAGTTTAACAGTGGCAATGGGTGGAGATAATTTAGGAATTTATATTCCCTATTTTACAGGAAAGAGTTTGATTGAGATTGGTATAAGTCTAGTAATATTTGCGTTAGGGATTTTAGTTCTATGCAAATTATCTCAAAATCTCGCATCAATTTCTGCTATCGGAGAGATTGTAGAAAAGTACGAAAAAATAATTGTACCAGTTGTGTTTATAGGGCTCGGTCTCTATATATTGATTGAAAATGGAACGATTAATTATCTCATTTCCCTAATCACAAGTTAATAGTTATTTTTATATTTCAGACCTATTAAAGGAAATCTTTAGTAGGTCTTTTTTGTTTTCTCAAAATTCTCTTATCTGTCCAAAGAAATATGAGAAGGAAGAATTGTGTAGGATGTTAAAAATAAGTGTTATTTTTTTGCCTGTGATATTGGAGGTAAATTATGCGAATAGAAAGACTGAACAAGAAAAAGAAGTTCTATTTGAAGAACACTCAAAAGACTATGTAATAGCAAAACAAAAAATAATAAATAAATTTCGATAAATCTCGTCTACAATATTTATAGTATTTCATTTATACAAATGATAATTATATATTATAAGTAAATTTAGATATAGGGATAATATAAAACATAAAAAATATACTTATGGATATATTCTCACATACTACGCTTACTTAAAATATAAAATTTTATCCATACTGACCACTCAAGCCATCTAGAGACGGTTGTACTAATGTATGGGCTAATCATAGGCGGTTTAGGAAAAATACCGTGATTTTCTAAAAATTTAGATAATAAAATAAAGATTGAATACAAATTTTACAAAGTAAGTGATAAATAGAAAATAATTGTAAATATCAATATAATAAAAGCAAGTAGTAATATATCTTATGAAAAAATATTTTGAGAGTAAATTTAAATTCAAACTACATCAAAAGCATCTTTGCATACAATATCTATAGAGAAGATCATAATGATGTTTTTTAAATAAGTTTACGAAAGTAGCTGCTGTGGCTTTATGGATAGAATAGATATTCGAGGAAGTAATAAATGACTAACTAAGTTAATCATTATTTCAAATAACTACTAAAGAAAGAGGAGATAAGATAGATGAAGTGTGGAAGAAGACCAAATATGGGATTTCACCGCGGTTATAAAGTTGGAGATGTATTTGATTATGATACAGATCGAGGTAAAATTTGCCAATGGCTATGCACTGCGCCTTTCCATATATTGATATTTTAAGATATGGTGGAAGCCTACCAGGACAAGAGAAGGGAACGGCTGAATTCTGCTGCTAAGATGCTGATGTAATTATGGTTTTTAAAGCAGAAATAACAGAATAGTTATATATGGTAGAATCGAATGAAGAAGGCAGCAGTATTAGTGTATGAATTTTTTGAATTAGCAATGCTTTAAACCTTAGCACTAAATAGTAGAGAATTTATTATTTTTACAAAGAAAAAAGAGGATACTTATACAAAATCCGAAAAATTCCTACATTAGTTTCTCATAATTTTGTTAGGTTTGGAATACGATATGCTTAAATGTTAGAATTTGCACTAACTGCAAAAAACTTTAGATTATAAATTTGTATTTATTAGATGAGTAAAAGTCAGAAATTTGTGAGGTTTACAAATGAAAATAGATTTCTATTATTGGGGGAATATGTGCCCGATTAGTGCAGAAATATTAGATTTGATTCATAGATATAAAAGTAAAGTCAATATAAATACTTATGAAATATCTAATGATCTATCGGTTAGTAAAAATAGAAAAATATTTTTTCCATTTTTAACTGTAATTAATGATGTTAATAGATACTATGCACCAATTAATAAGAAATTCATGGAGCAGGTTGTTTCAGGAATAATTCCAGTAGAAAAGCCGTATATTCCAGAGCTAGGTACTAAACGTGTAGCTAAAACAATTAAGCCAATTACTGAAGAAAATTATAATATTGCATCTCAATGCACATCTAGGATCAATTGTTTGGGGTGTGCTAGCAAGATTAAAATGTATAATTCAATGAATGAAGATGTCTATGGATTCATTAATGTTTCAGGTAATCAATTATTAGGTGGAGTTGAGTTTGTTCCGTCTAATCTGGTACCATACGACATCCCAAGAAGTGAGGAAACTGCATTTATAACATGTATTTATTTATCAAATAAAGATTATGACTATAAGTCTGCACCATTAATGGCGTTAGAAGATTATTTAAAAAATAAGTATAAAAAAGTACTTGTAATTTCAGATGAAATTGGTATTTTTCCAAATGGAAATATAGACTTCTTTCTTAAGAATAATTATAAAGATGAAGCAATTGTGTTTGAAGATGATTATTGCAAGTTACATTTAATGTCAAAGATTTTGTAGTTTACAATTCTCCGTTTGTTGAACTTAATCAGAATTATATTCTACAACAGACTGAACTACTTTACAAGCTAAGTGATTGTACTTTTAATTTAAGACTGCAGTATGGGTTAGAAAGAAAGCTTAGAAGATGAGTACTTATTAGTTGAAAGGATACTGCGATGATGGAAAAATTAAAAAAACGTGGTCTTATATTTACATTTACTGATTGACTTTTATATCATTCCTTTGTTTATAAAAGACACGGCAAGTGCAATGACTCTTCTTAGGAAAATTTTAATCAAAGACCATGATTTTTCTTTAAACTTGATAAAATCAATAAGCAAAAAACTTTATGAAACCGAAAAACTTTTAAAAATTTTGTATTCAAAAGATTCATACAATAGACTAGGAGCATTTTTGCTATATAGAGCGGGTTGACAATTATGGCTATATGTCTCAATCAAGAGAATATAGCTTCGTCAAAAGATATGACTAGAGAAATCGTTTCTAGAAAATGATCTAAAATGGGAAAAGATATATATATAGAAAACACTGATTATAAAAAGATAAAAATTAAAAATCTAGTTGCCTTAATTAACCAATATACAAAAGTGTGATATACAACACAGAAAATTGTAAAATCTTCCTTTATAATATAATTAGATAAATAAAGGAGGATTAAATGATAGGTATTCATACTAAGATAGAAGAACTAGTTAATATGGATACCAATATGATTGTTTTTTTTTAATAAGGAGAAGATAGATTTTTGTTGCTATGGATATATGACTGTTGCAGATGTTGCAAAAGAAAAAAATATAGATCCTATTATCCTTTTTAGAGAAATTCAAGATAGTATAGATATTAGTAATTCCAAAGCAAAAGAAATTATAGACTTAGATGATTTTAGCGAACTTATATTATGAGAGATGATAGATTCTATCTTAATTGATAATCATAAAAAAGAAAGGAATTTACTATTTGAAATAGATCCTTTATTAAATAGAATCTTATCTGTTCATTTTGAACATCATGGAGGAGACCTGATTAAGCTCCACTCACTTTTTGCTTCTCTCAAGAAAGAATTGGAAGAACACTTTATTAAAGAGGAAAAAATTACTTTCCCGCTGATGCTTGCAAATGAGTATCCTAGTAAGGAATTAATTAAGGGAGTTGAAGCTTTAGAAGCTGACAATGAAAAGGCAGGGGATTTGATCAAAGAAATGATTTAGTTGACAGATTGGTTTAAAGCACCGAAAGATTTCTGTAGAACATATATCCATACTTTTGATTTGTTAGAAGAATTAGTAAAAGACGTTTTTGTGCATATTTTTAGAGAAAACTCTATAATGTTTGAAAAATATAGAAATAATGGAGGAGAATAATGAAAAAACAAATAAAAAATAATGTATATTGGGTTGGAAAGATCGATTGGGAACTAAAAGAATTTCATGGATCAGAATATTCTGTCCACAATGGATCTAGTCAAAATGCATACCTAATACAAGAAGAAAAAACTGTATTGATTGATACAGTATGGACACCTCATAAAGAAGAATTTGTTAAAAATCTTAAAACAGAAATTGACCTAAAGGAAATTGATTATATTGTAATTAATCACGGAGAACCAGACCATTCTGGATCACTTGTAGAAATCATGGAAGAAATTCCAAACAAACCGATTTATTGTACAGCCAATGGAAAGAAATCTCTAATTGGCCAGTATCACCATCCAGAATGGGACTATAGGGTAGTTAAGACTGGTGATTCTGTGGATATAGGCAATGGCAAGCAACTAGTTTTTGTAGAAATGACCATGCTTCATTGGCCTGACTCAATGGCAACATATATGACAGGCGATAATATATTATTTTCTAATGATGCATTTGGCCAACACTATGCCTTGAGTGAATTATTTAATGATAAAGCAGATCCTAATATTCTTTGGAATGAAGCTATGAAATATTATGCTAATATTTTGACACCTTTTTCATCTTTTGCTAAAAAGAAAATAGAAGAGATAGTTGCAATGAACCTCCCTATAGATATTATAGCTACTAGTCATGGAAGCATCTGGAGAGAAAATGCTCTAGAGATAGTACAGAAATATGCTGAATGGGCCGATAACTATAAGGAAGATCAAGTAACAGTTATCTATGATTCAATGTGGGGAGCTACTAAAAAAATAGCCCACAAAATTGCAGATGATATTAGAGAAATTTCACCAACTACCAGAACAAAAGTTTTATCGGTAGCTGAAATGGATAGAAATGATATTATGACAGAAGTATTTAAGTCAAGAGCAATAGCTGTTGGTTCGCCAACAGTTGGTAGATCAGCTATTACTACTATGTCTGGCTGGCTACATTTTCTTCAAGAACTTAAATTCAAAGATAAAGTGGCCGGTGTTTTTGGATCATACGGTTGGTCTGGTGAAGGAAATAAGGTATTGAAAGAAGAGCTTAAAAAAGCAGGATTCCAAATTATTGATGATGAAATAAAAGCTTTATGGATGCCAGATGATGAATTTTTGAAAGAAACAGAAAAATTTTCTAAATCTTTGCTTGAAGCGTCTTTTATTGAGAAAAAAGAATAATGTAACAAGTAATATTTTTAAGACTTAGTTATAACTATATTAAATTTTATTAGGATATTACCAGCCTATCATAAAAATGATGCATTATTATATTAGGAGGAAGTCATGCAGATGTGTAAAGCATGCCAAGCCCGCGGCAATTGCTTATCAAAGATTAATCTTTTTAAAGGACTAGGAGTTGATGAATCAAAAAGTATCTATCTTGCTGCTGATCACAAGGATTATCATAAGGGTGAAAGTGTATTTTCTTTTGGAGATCCTATAGATAAGATAACAATTCTTAGATATGGAAAGATCAAAACTTCCACCTATGATGAAAATGGCAGGGAGAGTATTAGAAAAATCTATGTCCAAGGGGATATAATTGGAGAGGATTCAATTTTTTTGGACAAATCTTATCAGGTCAATGGAGAAGCAATTGAAAAAACAGGTATTTGTCAAATTGATAAGGCTACTCTTAGAAATATATTAGTTAAAGACCATGATTTTTCATTAAAAATGATAAAGTCATTGAGCCAAAGGGTCTATGAAACTGAAATGATGTTAGAAATCCTTTCAATAAAAGATTCTTACTTACGACTTGCAGCCTTTTTGGCTTATAGGGCCAGACTAACTAAAAATGATATAATTGAGCTCAGCCAAGAAAATATAGCATCATCATTAAATATGACTAGGGAAACAGTTTCAAGAAAGCTATCTGAGCTTGAAGAGGAAGGCTATATCGAAAATCAATCCTATAAAAATATTAGAATAAAAAAACTTTCTGATCTAAATAAACTGACAAACTTGTAATTTGTGATATAGGACACGGAAATATCTCCTTCTATGACTTAAAATAATATTAGGCAAAGAATAGGAGGCTAATATGATAAATACAAAAACCAAGATAGAAGATATAGTAAAGATAGATAGTAGTATGATGGGGTTTTTCAATCAAGAAAAAATCGACTTTTGCTGTAATGGACACAAGACTATTGAAGAAGTGGCCCAAGAAAAAAAGTTGGATTCAAATAATCTCCTAAAGAGTATCGAAAATAATATGGATTTCGATAATTCTAAAAAAGAAGGAATGGATTTAGAAGATTTTAAAACTTTAAGTATTGAAGAGATGGTAGACTCTTTAATTATAGACCACCACAAAAAAGAAAGAGATTTATTATTTGAAATAGACCCTCTATTAAATAAAATTCTTTCTGTCCACTATAGTAGACATGGTCAAGAACTAATGAGACTTCACTCGTTATTTGCTGACTTAAAAAAAGATTTGGAAGAGCATTTTGTAAAAGAGGAAGAAATTACCTTCCCACTTATGCTAGAAAATAAAAATCCAAGTCTAGAGACTATAAAAAAGGTTGAAGAATTAGAATCTGACCATGAAAAAGCAGGAAATATTATCAAAGAAATGATAGATTTGACAGATTGGTTCACTGCTCCAGAGGATGCATGCAATACTTACAAATACACCTTTGAATTATTAGAAAAACTAGTAAAAGATGTATTTGTTCATATTTTTAAGGAAAATTCCATCATGTTTGAAAAGTATAGAGGATTTGGTGAATAATCCTAAATAAAATAAATATCAATATAATTAAAAAGATGGGCTTATACAGTATAGATTACTGGTCCCATTGTATATGGAACTTGGTCATATAAATTTTGATGAGGGAACGGAGCTTTTGGAACATGGCAAACTAGGACGAGCAATTATCTTCGCCTTGGAAGGGGAGGATATGATTTGATATGAGAGTAAGATCATTTAATTCTTGCAGGTGGAATTTGCATTTTGCAAAAGGAAACCTAGATTTATTAGAAGCTATAAATAAGTTCAAAATGGCACTTTACTATAAGTAGAATAGAAAGAAAGGTTTATAATTATGAAATATAGAGTAAATGAAGATTGTATAGGTTGTGGAATGTGTGAGGCGACATGCCCAGAGGTATTTTCAATGACTGACGAAGGCGTGGCTGTAGCTATAGATGAAAAAGTAGCTGAAGAATATGAACAAGCAGCAGCGGAAGCAAAGGAAGGCTGCCCAGTTGGTGCAATAGAAGAAGTAGATGATTAATTATTCAGAATATCAGGCATAGCAGTTCATGGGCTGAACCTGTAAAACGGAATATATAAAATTATTTTAGGCGGAATGTAATCTGTAATCAATAGAGGACATTCCGTTTAATTTTATCTTTAGAAGTAAAATTTGTAGTAGGTCAAAATAAAGCTCATTATTCAAATGTTAATGCAATACTTTTGGATTTAATTTCAGGGCAAATCTATGGAAATTCATTAGTTGAATTATATAAAAAATATATTTTTTCATACCATTAGGCTTTTAAAGTACCTATATGATAATTTAACGGTTGTTTTTTGGGTAATATTTTATAATAAAGAGGGCCAAGAAATGAAAAAAACTACTAAGATTTTGAAAAAAATTCTCTTAATAGCTTCTACTATATTTGCTGTCGTTTTTCCAAGTAGAATATATAATGATTCAAAATACAATGATTCTGAGTATTCAACCACAGCTGAATACTATAATGATTTAACAAATATAAACTTATATCCAACTGATATAGATGGTGTAGATGTTAAATATGTTGATGAAAATAGATTTCAAGGCTTTCATTTAACCCCCCTAACAAAAAGCTGTATAAGTGTGTGGTACTTTGTTTTGGTGGTTCTGAGGGAAGCCCTAATTTTGAAAGTGCACAAGAATTAGCTCAAAAAGGTTTTGAGACATTTGCCGTATTTATGTATGGCATGAAAAATCAACAAGATACTTTAGTAAGAATTCCTCTTGAACAATTTGATGATATTTTGAATTACTTAAATGAAAATAAGAATGACCAAGGTCCAATAAGTGTTATCGCTGCATCAAAAGGTGCGGAGTATGCTCTAAATCTAGCTAGCAAATATTCTGAAATTTCAAACTTGGTTTTGATTGCACCATCAAGTTATAATTTTGCTGGACTAGACTTCAATGATTATGGTTCTTCATGGACATATGAAGATGAAGAACTTCCTTATATAGATATAAAAAATGGATCATTTTTAGCTTTCTTTAAGAACATTGTTTTATCTTCATTTGTCAAAGCACCTATTTCTTATAAAGAAACTTATTCAAGTGCCGTAGAAACTGACTCAAACAGTGCTAGCAAGTTGATTCCAATAAAGATATTAAGGCAAATATTTTGTTGATTGCAGGAAAAGAAGATCAGTTGTGGGATAGTTTAAGCATGGCAAATCAAATTAAAAGTAAATTGCCTGATGAAAAGCTTTTATCATACAAGGATGCTGGACATATATTTGCAGGTAATGGTATCCTAAACTTAGATAATATGAGAATTAATACTGGTGGAACTTTGGATGCGAATCAAAAAGCTAAAATCGAATCAGATGCAGCTATAGAAAATTTCTTAAAAGACCACCATGAACATTAACTGTGATTAATTTTAGCCATAACTAATATGTAAATGTTGCTTAGTTTTTAAATTATTTTAAATATCAAGGAAATAAAAATGTTAAAATTCATAAAGTACTCGTTTTTTGTTTATTTCATATCGCTCATCATATTGTATTTTTTGTCTAAATATTATGATGATTTGATGCTCATACTTGCTTTCTTTGGCATAGTATATGCGCCAATAGGTGGGCTTATTTTATCTATTTTGACAAATAAATATAATTTTTCAAAACCAATATTCTTTATTGTGGCATTAATAGTGACAATAATTTCAGTTGTATTGGGCATGACTATTGTCTTTACATTTTTCTAAAATGCAGGGAATTATTTAAGGCAAGAAGACTAATTATAGCCTATCTTGCCTTTGTTTTGTTGGCCTAAGTATATAATATACATTCGACTTATTAATAAATTTCATAATATAAATAAGAAAAATATATTATTCTAATACATTAACTTTATTCATTCTTGGAGCACCTACAGGAAGACTTGCATCAGATTGCCAATAGCCATCATCAGGAGTGAAGCTGATTGTAATTCTCTGACCGGCATAATCTGCCATATCATCTGGAAGTTTAATCATATTAACACTTCTAGTCATATAATCTGGATCTGCGGCTAATTGCACATTAATATCTGCATAGTCATCTAGAAGTAGAATTACATAAATTTCTCCCATATCGGGGAATATTTGAGGATTTTGATTTTGGTATGAAACCATCTCATCATGGGTAAATATTTTAACAGTTCCACTAACAACCATTTTTCCTTGGTCGATTTCTTTTTGGACTTGCTCGTTTATAGTTGAATTTTCCTCGACACTTTCAGCTTCTTCTAGCTTTTTAAGTTCATCTATTCTCTTAGCCATAGTTTCTTTAAACTCACCATCTTTTATAGAAGCTAAGTCATCAAGTTTCTTTCTATCATTTATGTCTATGAATTCTATCTCGGATGAATTCGAATCAGGGAGTTCATTTATAAGTCCTTCCCAGGCAATGTTTCTTTCGATTGTAAGCTTATCTTTTTCTAAGGATACTGTAACTTCTTCTTTAGCAGCTGCTCCAGTTCCAGATACAAATGTAATGTATGCCAAGCCATCTAGGTTTTCATTTTGCACTAGCGCACCTCTAAATCCTCCTGCACTTGCCACACCAAGGGGTAAAACTTCATCGCTAGTAAGTTCTTTAGTAAAATCATCATTTGAATAGAAAACCTTAATATAATCCAAACCCTGCTCGACTTTTTGAGCTACAAGTAGTTGTGGAAGGTCAGAGTCATTCATATTTACCAAAGCGTATGAATATTCGGTATATATTTGATCACTCTCTTCTAAAAAAGTATATGTGTCTATATTGTCCAAAACTTTATTATATAAACTAGATAGTCTTATATTGTTTTCAGATAGGGCTTCTTTTTCTTCAACATCACTAGTTTCATTAATGTTTTTATCATTTTCATTACTTTCATTTATGTATTTATCTTCTTTTTCACTAGTAGTTTCTATTTTTGTTTGCTCAGCAGGCTTTGTAGAATTTTCTTTTGTTTCTTTTGAACAAGCTGACAGACTAAGGGCAAAACATAGTGCAAGACTTATTTTTTTACATATAAATTTATTCATCATTTCCTCTTTTACTAATAATTTATTACGATAATTTTTACAATAATTAGACCAATATCACAATCGACAACAATTTATAAACTACGCAAAAATTTCTATTTTACAATACGAGTATTATATATAAATCATATCAAATAAAAAATATATTTACAATTATATATCGTTGTAAAATGTCCCTATATGCTCATTTTTTGCTTTAGTGTACAATAAAGATTAGGATATAAATATTAGACAAATAATAAAATTGGGGGATAGATAATGGTTAATAAAAAAGAGTGGGATAGGATGATTGCAGGCAAACTTTATCATCCTTATAGTGTAGGGGTTAATACTTTTGAGAAGGTCCATATTGCCCAAAAGAAATTTAATGAGTCAGAATATTGGCATGATAAGGCTGCTTTTGAAGAATTGAAAAAATGTTTCAAAGTAGCCCCCGATGATATGGTCCTCATACCACCAGTATACTTTGACCATGGGGATAAAATATCTTTTGGTAAAAACTTTTTTGCTAATACTGATTTGACTATATTAGATGAGAACTACGTAACTTTTGGAGATAATGTATTTCTTGCTCCTCATGTTAGCATATATACTGCCGGCCATCCAATCGATAAGGATGTTCGTAATAAAGATTTAGAATACGCCTGGCCTGTAACAATAGGAGATAATGTTTGGATTTGTGGAAATGTCGTTATTAATCCAGGGGTTACTATCGGGTATAATACAGTAATTGGGTCAGGATCTGTTGTAGTAAAAGATATACCAAGCAATGTAATTGCAGCTGGAAATCCATGTCGAGTTATAAGGGAGATTGATGACGAAGATAGGAAAATTTGGCATGATCAGCTGGATGATTACTTAGAAGATGTAGGGGAATCTGATATATAATAAAAAACAATGAATTTGTATTAACAAAACAAATGGAGCTTGATCCCAGGCATTTTGTTTGTCTAGGATTAAGCTCCATTTTTCATTTCAAATAACAAGATGTTTATCAATTTCCCTCAGAAACTAAATTAAAAGTTTTATAATATTTAGTGTAGTTTATTATTTTCTTTACCATTTTTCTTAATTAAGTAATAGCCTATACTTGCAATTATTAAAATTATTACTATAGATCCCAGTCCTTTAATACCAGTTTTTACATTAGTATGGGAAATCCTATTGTTTGATGAACTTGTAGGATAAGTATACGTAAGAGGCTGATAAGAACTAGCATATGCACTATTATCTACACTTTTGGTACTCGGATTTGAGCTTTGAGTATATTCTGAATTTTTGAAATAATCATAGCTTTCTCCAACTTCTCCATTTCCATTCTTGTCAATCATAAATGGATAAATCCAATCACTTGATTTTACAGGTATTTGGAATAGGCCTGAAGCCTCGACTTCTTCTAATGTTAGAGGATACTTTCCATCAGTATTGATTTGATCAAGAATTTGTTTTTTATCCTCAGGCAAGTTTTCATATGCAGCCCTTGTTTTTTCCGTTAGATAGAATATTGAGTTATATGGTTTTGTTTGATTATTATCTTTTCCAGCAAATTCTTTGTCATTTGTACTAATTATTTGTGGTTCCTTTGAATCTGTTTCATTTGCTGGGAAAATTTTATTTCTATCAGATTCATCAATAACACCATCTTCATTTCTATCGTACATGAAAGGATATAGCCAATCTATTTCCTTTGCAATAGGGAGAGTGTAATATGGAGATGCTTCTAGCTCTTCTATACTCAAAACCCCATTATTATCAGTATCCATAGAATCTAATTCGTCTCTTTGCTTATCACTTAGATCTTCATAATACTTTCGGGTCCTATTTTTTATATAAAACATAGACTGATATTTGTATTTGCTTATTTTATCAGAATCTAATCTTTCTCTATCAGGACTTTGAGAAGTATCGGAGTCTTGATCATAAACACTATCATTTAAATCCTCAATAAGGCTTCCATCATCATTTTGATCTTCATCAATAGTATTGGTCTCATCCGTGTTTTCTAGATTGTTATTTAAATCTAATTCATTTGCATCATCTTCACGATTATTTATTATGTCCCTTATTAATTCATCTCTATCGTCAAATTTAGTTTTTTTGAAAGTTTCAATTAAAGCCTTATCTTCTTCTAAGGCATCTATAAGGATTTTTGAATCAGAAATCATTCCGTCACTATCTTCATCATCCATAAAAGGATACATCCAGTCGCTATATAGTACTAATGCCTGGATTTCATCTGAGTCTGATAAAGCAAAAATCGATAAAGCTTCTTGGTCATCTCCATCCTTTTTATAACTGTCCAGGACTTCTCTTTTATCGTCATCTAGCTTTAAATAAGCAATTTTATATGAAGGATTATTAAAAAAAATAGAATTCTGATTGATATTTTCTTTCTCTAGATAATCTTCATTAGCAAGCTTTTCTATTATTTCTATATCTTTTTTTAGATTATCATAAGAAAAACTTATCCAATCTATGCTGTCTTTATCCAAAGCTCTGCTACTAAACTCTATGGCATTATCATATAATATTTTTATTTCCTTAGAAGAATTAATATAATCTGTGCTATTTTTAATTTCTTCTATATAACTTTCAAGACTTTCTCTTTCTTTAAGATTAGTATCTAAAGATTCGTCAGAAGAAAGAATTTGATTGCTATCTTCATTAATAGAGCTAATTGTAGCGTTAGAAGACTCTTCTTTACTAGCATAAGATGTTTTATTTACTAACATTATTGGAAGGACAAGTATTAGAAAAAAATATTTATTAGCTTTCATAATTCACCTCGTATCATTATAATAATACTATACTGCTTTAAAATATAAGAGACTGGATATTGTCTTATATATTAGTGATAATATTTTAGATAATGAATTTACTATAAAAATAAAGAGAGATATTAGAGCAATTTGTGAATTAAATAAAGGCTCTAGTGTTAAAATAGATTACTTCATAGAAGTTATATCTGATAATTACGAAGTTAAAAGCATTAAGGAGTTTTATGTAATCTCACAATGGTTTAT
The DNA here is from genome assembly GCF_949769285.1 of Anaerococcus sp. Marseille-Q7828. Taxonomy (NCBI): domain Bacteria; kingdom Bacillati; phylum Bacillota; class Tissierellia; order Tissierellales; family Peptoniphilaceae; genus Anaerococcus; species Anaerococcus sp. Marseille-Q7828. The sequence continues at coordinate 1,590,064 of NZ_OX458331.1, read as the reverse complement.
GAAACTGATTGATTATTTAACCCAATCTAAAAAAAGATTTTTATACATCAAATTTTATCTAGAAGATGAAAATAATAAATTTCAATCTAAATATTTAGACAATGGAGACTATGAATATGAGTATCCAATATATTATGGTCAGTTTATATTTCCTCAATTGGATGAACAAGCACAAGAACCCAGATTTAATTCATTAAGATTGAGTGATGTAAAAGAAAATTTAGAACCTATAATTTGTAATTGGTTTGAATATAAAGAAAAAATTAAACCAGTAATCGATTTATATACTCGAAATTATATTTCTACCCTAGATATAGAAAGTATTCTTGTAAACCAAATTAAGATGATGGAAAGAATTTACGATAACTTTTTCAATAGTTCACGAGAAATACAAAATTGCCATGCTCCAAATATAGACAATGCTTATTTAGAAATTAAAGATTATCTAGATAAAAGTAATATAGATATTTCCATTAAAGAGGAAATCACTAAGAGATTAGGTAATGATAGGAAAAGTCGTCCTACTTTAAGAGAAAAACTAACTGTTATTTTAGAGAATATACCTTATCAGTTAAAAAACATTTTTAATTTAGTTGATCAGAAATGGGAAGATGATGTAAGTTTCGAAAAAACTTTGCTAATAGGTTAAAAGATACAAGAAATTACCACACGCATGGCCCTAGTAAAAATAAGCATAGATCACGTCTAAGAACTTCCAATGAATTAAATAATTCTAGTATTGTTTTAAAATATGTAATTTATTACCATGTTATCAGACAATTAGGAATAAAAGATGATAAATTATTAAATTATCCATTCCTTAGAAGAAAAACATATTACTAGTAATAAGATAATTATCATTTAACCAAAATATTATAAAGTGAAGAGTTAATAAGGAGCAGTTATGGACACTTGGTTTACAATAGAAAAAATAGATTCTCAAACATTTGTATTAAGTGAATACAAACACTGGGAAGAAACTCATAGTTACTTATTATGTGGAGAAGATAAAGCACTTTTAATAGATACAGGACTCGGTGTTTCAAATATTAAAAAAGTTGTAGAAAAATTAACAGCTTTATCAGTTACAGTTTTTACTACACATGTTCATTGGGATCACATTGGTGGCCATAGATATTTTGATTGTATTGGTGTTCACAAAGAAGAAAAGGAATGGCTTTCAAAAAAGTTTCCTCTTCCATTAGAAGTTGTAAAAAAGCAATTAACAGAAAAAGCACATAATTTTCCTTGTGATTTTAATATTGATGACTATAAAATTTTCCAAGTAAATCCACAAATAGTTTTTCAAGATGGCTATACATTTGATTTAGGCGGGAGAACTATTGAGGTTATACATACACCGGGACATTCTCCTGGTCATTGTTGTTTTTATGAACATGAAAGAAAATATTTATACTCTGGAGATTTAATTTATAAAGGCTGTCTATACGCTTATTATCCTACAACTGATCCTAAATTATTTTATAAATCAATAAAAAAGATACAAAAATATGATGTAGGAAGAGTTTTGCCTGGTCATCATGATTTAAATATTGCAAGCTCGCTAACTAACGAGGTAGAGGCTGGTTTTAGATTATTAGAATCAAGAGGAGATTTGAAACACGGGAAGGGAATTTTCGATTTTGGTAACTATCAAATTTGGATTTGATCTTTAAATTATATTAGATATATTCCCACATACGAGGTTTTTTAAAAATATCAAATGTTATTTATACTTATTACTCAATTCTGTAATATTGACGTCAATAAATTAAATAATTGTTATTTATTTGAATAAAAAGTAATTCAAGGTATGTGTTTTAAAAGTAAGTAGGCCTGTGCCAATTTTGGTGCAGGCTCTTTTATTTACTTCACTTAAGTGAGTTGAGCGAACGAAAGAGAGCGAAACAAAAAACCACTATAGACAATCTAAAGATATTTTCAGACCTAGTCAATGTAGAATATGTTAAATCTCTAGTAATCCACCCTGGAACAACAACTCACTCTCAACTAAGTGAAGAAGAATTAGAAAGCCAAGGCATAGGCAAATCTACAGTTCGTCTTTCAATAGGAACAGAACATATAGATGACCTATTAGCAGATATAAAACAAGCTTTTGCCGCTATATAATAAAATTTAATTAAATAATACGAGTGCACATAATAATACCCGACAAGCTTTTCTCAAGCTGTTGTCGGGTATTTTTATTTCATAATACTTTAGATTGACATATATCGAATATCGATATATAATTTAAGTATCGATAGTCGATATTGAAAGGAGTTAGGCTGATGCTAAAATTTAGATACTTAACATATTCAAACTTTGGATTAGTAGAAAAATGGTATGAAGACATGGCAAAAAAGGGCTGGCAAATAGAAAAGATTCCTCTACCTTTTGTTCATAAATTTAAGAAAGCTAAGCCAGATCATGTAAAATATAAGATATCCTTAGCTCAAAATGAGGGATATTTTTCATCTTTTACTAAAGATGAGCTTGATGATTTTGATCAGATGTCTAAAGATTATGGATGGACTTTAATTGATAGGTGTTTTAATATGAACCTATATAGGTTAGAAAAAGATGCGGCTGGGTCTCTTTATAATGATGACTTGGAAGAATTAAAAGTTTTAAATAAAGGAATAAAAGGTGAACTAATCTCAATTATTATAGCAGGATTTGCTCTATTACTTAATTTATTTTTTATGAGTGCAAGTTTCCATTCGCCTGAAATATTTTATTCTAACTTGGTAATATTCTTATATCCAGCCAGTATTTCATTATTAGTCTTCACTATTTTTTCGATAGTTGATAATATCTCCTTTAGAAAAAAGAATAAAAATGTCAAGAATATAAGTAACATCAATTTTTCCAAAATTGTTTATTCAAAAATATATGTAATGACCTTAATCATATCCTTTGTTTTACTAATTGTTGGTATTTTTAGTAATATATTATCAAGCTCGATGGCTAACAAGAATGGACTTATCCTTGTAAGTTTAATGCCATTACTACTTCCTTTAATTATTTTTGTTTTAATTAAAGAGATAAAGAAGACAGATTTCAAGACTAAAAGTAAAAAACAATTGATGGTTTTATCTGTAGTCATAATTACAATAATTTTTACCTTTATTAGAATTAATAGCTTATCTATCACAGGTCAAGATTTTGAAGATAATACATCTGATATAGTTCATCTTAAAAAAAGTCTGCTAACAAAAAGCCATACTATCTATAAAGATGACCAATTAAATGTGCAGGTAGAAAAAATTGTTTGCAGGAATAGTGACCTAGCAAGAACTTTATTTGAGAGAGAAATTAAAAATGCCAAGAACCACCCATACAATTCAGACCTTGTTAAAGATATAAGTGGTGATTATTCTTACGATATGACCTATAGTTTGGCCAATGAGAATTCATATATAATATTGGATAATCAAACAGTTTTAAAAGTGATAGGCGATATAAAGAATCCAGAAATACAAATGGCCATAGAGAAAGAATTGGGAGACTGAATATGGCAAGGAACCAGTATCAGACACTTACAGAGCCAATGTTTTTCATTCTCATGGCCCTAGACAAAGTTAGAAATGGGGCTGAAATAACTTCTTGGGTAAATCAAATTACAAAAGGAAGGATAAAATTAGCACCAGGAACACTGTATGCATTATTAGGCCAATTTTTAGATGATGATTTGATAATTAGAGTAGATGTTAATAAAAAAGGTAAGCATTACACTATTACTGATGAGGGCAAAGACCTACTATATAAAGAAGTTCAAAGGCTGAGACTTTTAGTAGATAATTATGATAAATTTTTTAATCAATAATATTAAAAGCTATTTTGTAGTAATAATATATAAAATATAAATTCTTACATATTATTATTTGCCCACTTAAGCGACTTGAGCGAACGAAAGAGAGCGAAACAAAAAAAACACCTGCTATGCAGGTGGAGGGATTCAGCTTAGCACGGTTGAGAAAGTCAAATAAAAACAAATAAAAAACTGCTTAAGTAGTAGTTGAGATAGTGGTGCATGTGATGAAATACTCGTCAGCTCCAATAGGGGCGTGCCGGTATTCGCGCCTTATAGGCGCTGTGCAAACTACCAGCTAAGCTTGTAATTTTGATTTTAATTTATATTGAGGTAAACATAACTGGTTATAAGAAGATTATTTAAAGCTAGATTATAATTTAGTCTATATTAGAGTTAATTAATCTACTTAGTTAGATAAAAAGTTTAGCAGATATAGATGGATTTATTTTACTCCATCACTTAAATCTCTAAGTTTTTTAACTTGGTCATCTTTGCCTAGCACTATTAATACATCACCAGTTTTAAAGGTGTAATCAATTGATGGGTTAAAAATCATTTGCTTATCTTCATGTTTTTTGATTGCTAGTACTATGAGTCCAGTTTTGTTTGGAATTTGAGCATCTAGTAGACTTGTATTTTCTAAGTATGATCCACTTTTTATGATTACTTCTTCAAGATCAAGTTCTACATCACCTATTCTTGTGACCACATCCAAAAATGAAATTATATTTGGCTTTATCATAAGAGAAGCCATTCTATTCCCACTTATTTCAATAGCAGATAAAGTCTTGTTGGCCCCGACTTTCATGAGTTTATTACTACCTGACTTACTAAGCGCATTTGCAATAATGTAGATTTCACTATTGAGGTTTCTAGCAGTAAGCACTGTTACTATATTATCTACCTCAGCATCTAATGTAGCAATCAACCCCTTGGCCTTATCTATTCCCGCATGTTCAAGAACACTTTCTTCAGTAGATTGACCCTCTATTACTAATATATTATCATGACTGTATTCATCTAGATCCTTGTGTTTGTTAGTAATTACAACAAAATCCAAAGCTTCTTCTACAAATTTATCTATTATCACTTCTGCCATTTCACCAGAACCACATATTATATAATGATTACTTAAAGAGGAGATTTTTCTTTCCATTTTGCTACCTTTCCATATATCTACAAGCTTTCCTTCAACAAACATAGCTACTATAGTAGTAAAAGCATAACCAACAACTCCAACTCCTAAGAATATTAGAATAACAGTAAAAATCTCTGATTCATTGCTGGATGTTCCAACCTCACCAAAACCTACAGTTGATATAGTAATGACAGTCATATATAAAGCATCTATAAATTCAACATCAAGTAGATAGATATACCCAACCACACCTAGAGTAAGTAAAAGTACAAATGCAATAATTATAAATCTTAGTTTCTTTTTTTCTTCCATAAGATTCTCCTTATATATTGATTATAATATATATTTTCACAATAAACTAGGTTGATAATAAATATTTTTATATACCTTAACAATACTATAAACCATAATAGGGTATTAATTAAATACATATGATAAAGAGAAATTACAAGTTCATTGCTATAACATTCGTTATTTTGAGGACATCTTAATATTTTAATTTATAAGAGAAGTTGTAAAAGTTAATTAGTAGGCTACTTTATATTACTTTAAGAGGAGATAATGAATGAATGATAATTTTAAATTAGAAGGGGAATTAGTTAGGCTTAGACCTTTAGAAGAAAAGGATATTAACAATCTAATTTTTTATATGACAGATGATATAGAACGGCAGCAATGGGATGCTCCATGGGAAAATGAAGATGGCGAAATTTTTGACCAAATAGAATTTGAAAATAGATTAAAAAATCAAATTAATCATTTAAGATACAAAGAAATTACATCAGGAACATTTATTTACCGTACTCTAATTATCGAGCGACTTTCCGATGGAGAATTTTTGGGGAAAATTAATAGCTACCATATTGATGAAAATTACAATTATTCTAGTAGAGGCAAGCATTTTACAATAGGGATAGGTATTTATAAAAAAGATTATAGAAAATCTGGATATGCTAGTGAGGCTTGGTCACTTTATATAGATTATTTAAAGTCAAAAGGACTAGAAGAAGTATATACTCAAACTTGGTCTGGCAATATACCAGCACAAAAATTAATTCAAAAATTAGGATTTACTTTAGTTGATGTTGATAAAAATTGCCATCAATTAAATGGGAAGAATGTAGATGGTTATACTTATAGATTATTATTAAACGTCAGCTTTATTTATAGATAATAAGTAAAAAAGTGATTTAATGAGCCAAAATAATATCATGTCAGTATGCTGTGAAAAAATGTAATTACACCTAGATATCTCTAACAAGTTATAAGAGAGATTAATGATGAAGACATGGATAATTGGCATAACCAGCTGAATGAATATTTAATAGATGTAGGGATATCTTATATTTAAGTACAAAATTATATTTACGAACTTTTAACGACATCTGCAGTTTTGTAGGTGTCATTTTATTTATTAGTTATTATGAAGCTTTTCTTTTAAGTGACTAGTAGATAGATTACTTAATATCCTATTTATAATTTAGGTCTTAATGTATACTATAAGTAAACATATGAACTTTATTTTTTTGGTAATATGAATTCCATAAATTTCTTGAAGTATTAGAATAGGTGAAGATATGAAAAAAATATTAATAATAGAAGACAATGAAGAAATTGCTCTACAAATAAAAAAGTACTTATCAAAAAATGGATATGAAGTTGACCTTGCTTCTTCATATTATGAAGCCTTGTATAAGATGGATATAAATTTCGATTGTGCGCTACTAGATATAAATCTACCAGACAAAGATGGTCAGTATTTGATTGGAAAGTTAAAAGATAAAGATATCAGAGTGATAGTTACTACCGTAAAAAATGATGAAGATTTTATAATAGCATCTCTTGATCAAGGCGCAGATGATTATCTAACCAAGCCATTTTCCCTTGCTATTCTTAGGGCGAGAATTGATGCGGTTTTAAGAACTATTCCACTAAGTCAAGATAATATTATTACATACAAGGATATTAAAATAGATATAAATAATTCGAAAGTTTATTTTAAGGAAGAAGAAGTGGAATTAACTGCTCTTGAATATGAGATTTTACTTTTGTTTATCAAAAATCCGCATAGGGTCTATACCAGAAGTCAACTTTTGGAGATGTTTTGGGAGGATAGGGATAAGTTTGTAAACGATAATACTCTTACATCAACAATCAAAAGAATTAGAGAAAAGCTGGATAAAGAAATTATCACCACTGTTAGAGGAATTGGTTATAGGATGGATTAGATGGTTTATATATTTTGGATAGGAAGTCTAGTTTTCCTTTATTATGTTCTTGAAAAAAGAAAGAAAAAAAGAATAGATGAGCTTATAGATTTAATCGACAATATGAAAAATCAAAATTATAAAATACCTATGAAACAAGATGATTTTTCTATTTTGGAGGATAAAATTTACAAGCTATTTATAGAAATAGTGGAAGCTAAAGAAACAAGTAGAAAAAATAGCGAAATGCAAATCGAATACCTAGAAGACATAGCCCATCAGATAAAAACACCAATCACATCCATGCTTTTTTCTATAGAAAATTTGGAATTGGATTACCCTAGTAATAGTGATATAGAAATATTAAAAAGACAAATTCTAAGGTTAAGTTCTTTATCAGATATTTTGTTAAAACTTTCAAGCCTTGATGCAAACAAAGATTTGATGAAAAAAGAAAACTTTAATCTAGAAGAATTAGCTACATATGCACTTGATAGCCTTGATTTAAAGAAAACCATAGATGTAGATGAAAGTTTAAAAGAGAATGTCATATGTGGAGATTTTTATTGGCTGACGGAAGCTGTGATCAATATCTTGAAGAACGCTGATAATAGACCCTCTTGCGATAAAATTTCAATTTCATCTTACAAAAATCCACTCTATACAAGCTTAATCATTGAAGATAATGGCGGAGGCATAGAGAAAGCAAATATCAAAAAAATCTTTAAACGCTTTTATAAGACACCAGATTCCAATGGATTTGGAATAGGCCTTGCTATGGCAAAGACAATTGCCCAGAAGAATAATGGAGAAATTTCAGTCATAAACACCGATCAAGGAGCAAGATTTGAAATGAAATTTTATAATGTCACCTAAAAATCACTTTACTTTTATATACTTAGCTTAAAGAAAGATGAGGAGCAAGTATGGAAATATTAAAAGTAGAAAATTTAAGAAAAGAATACGGAAGTGGCAACAGCAAGGTTGTAGCCTTGGATGGAGTAAATCTAAAAGTAGATAGAGGAGAATTTGTTGCTATAGTTGGGCCAAGTGGATCAGGAAAATCTACTCTCCTTCACATCATTGGTGGAGTCGATAGTCCAGATGATGGCAAGGTTTACATAGATGGAAATGATATTGCAAATTATTCATCAAAAGAACTAGCATATTTTCGCAGAAGAAAAGTTGGGCTAATTTATCAGTTTTATAATCTGATTCCAAACTTAACAGTAATGCACAATATAGAACTTCCACTAAAACTTGATAATAGGAAAATTAATGAGAAAGAATTCTCTGATATTGTTCTAAGACTTGGTATAGAGAACAAATTGGACTCTTTTCCAAGTGAATTATCAGGAGGCCAACAACAAAGAGTTGCTATAGCAAGAAGCCTTATCTACAATCCATCTATCATATTAGCAGATGAACCAACAGGTAATCTTGACAGGAAAAATTCTAAGGAAATTATAGATATCTTTAAATATTTCAATAGGACCTTAAAACAAACAATTATCCTAATCACCCATGACGAAGAAATAGCTTTACAAGCAGACCGTATCGTGACCATTGTGGATGGCAAAATTGTGGGAGATGAAAGAAATGAATAAGAAGAAAAATTTTCCTATTTTTATATCTCTACTTATTGTAAGTTTATTTTTTACAGTGGTTTTTTATTATGGTTATATAAATAGACAGGCCAACTATGGATACGCCATGTCAAATAATTTTTATCATGCTGAGATTAAGGATGAGTTATCAAATGAAGAAGTAGAAAAACTAAGGTCTATTGAAGATATCGAATTAATTGGAAAAATGTCCCTTGAACCAGATAATGCAAAATATAATGATGACTTAATAGTTATTAATTATCTAGATGAAGCAATAAATGAAATGAGAGAGTATTCAAGACTTCAAGAAGGTAGATTTGCTGAAAATGAAGATGAAATTGTAGTATCTGAGAGCCTTGCAAAGAAAAATAGTATTAATTTAGGTGATGAAATAAAATTTGAAATAGGTAATAGGTTTATAGATGGGGAAGAAATAGGTCCTACTAGTGCAAATACTGATAAGGAGATATTTAAAAAAGATTCTACTAAATCTTTTACTGTAGTAGGAGTTTACGGAGATGTTTATAACAAATATAGTAAATTAAATTTTGCTTTAGGATTACAAGAAAAGATGTCATCCTTTAAAACATATTTAAAGTTTAATTCATTTGAAAAATCCTATAAAAATAAAGAAAATATTCAGGAAGATATAAATAATAAGCTTGGTAGAGATATAGAGCTAGAATTTTCTGATGACTTAATATACTATTACGGTATTGAAAGGGATCCTTTACAAAATATTATGAGTAAAGCGGTTATCGTATTATCTATACTAGGATGTATATTCGTCTTTGTATTTTTTATAAAAAACATCTTCTGGGTTTGGGGTCTTCGAAAAATTAGAGAGCTATCTATATATAAATCTATAGGGTCAACTAATGGTCAAATTTATTTGATGCTTTTAAAGGAAGGTTTAATTATATCAGCAATTCCAATACTTTTAGGTCATATAGCTGGTTTTTTCTTTATATATTATTTGTATAGTAATATACAAAAAGGTGAGGGAGTAAGTGCCTTTGAAGCAGTAAGATTTAATCCATTATTAAGTTTAGCTATACTATTTGTTTCTTTTATAATTGTTGCCTTGGCTATAAAATCTCCTGCAAAAAAGATTTCTAAAATCAATATTATAGATGGAATAAGAGGAAATATAGATTTTTCAAAATCTAAAAAGAAAAGAGCCAATGATTTTTGGAAGGAACTTAGACTTAATAACTTAGCTTCAATAAAGTCTCAACGATATATTTCTGCATTAGGTATACTCATTATCTCAGTTTTTATAATTATTATTGGTATTTCAAGTTATCTTAGAAATTATTCATATTATGATACTGGATATAACTTTTCTGTAGAGTATTATAGTGAAAAAGATGAAGTCCCGATGGCACTTAGCGAAATTAGAGAGAAGACACCTAATGAAAAATCTTATATATTTAAAGAGAAATATGTGATAGTTAAAAATAATCTAAACTTTTCACAAGAAGCTAAAAATGCGGGTCTAGATAAAGAAGCTGAGAAAGATATAGAAAAATATAACTCAGAAGGAATGGACGGATTTTTAATTGCATTAGAAGAAGATGACTTAAAAGAGCTAGGAGGGAAAAAAGGTGAATTTATACTTTACAATATGATCCAAGAGGATTCATCTATACCAATATCTAAAGCGAAGAAGATACCATATTTTGAAAATCCAACAAGTCTTGATATAAGTATTGGAGATGAGTACGAAACAAGTATTAAAATTTCTAAAGCAATAGAAGATTTAGGGGAACTTAAATCTAGAACAATGCCATTTGATGTAAAAATATACACAGATTTTGATACATTTTATAATCTAATGCAAAAAGCAGATGATGAAAAATATAAAAACTATCCTTTTACATTAGATATGAGAATAAATGATTCTGATACTGAAGATATAAAAGAATATGTAGAAGCAATGATTAGAGGAAAACTTTCCCCTGAAGACAGATTTAATATTATGACAGGTGAAGAGCAGAGAGAAAATAGATATAAAGATTTAAAAAGTTTAATGAAAATTACAATAGGAATTGCATCAATCATCTTTGTACTAAATATCATCAATGGCTACTCATCCATTAATTTAAGTCTGATGAGTAGAAAAAAAGAAATAGGCAGTCTATATTCTTGTGGGATGGATTTAGATGAACTTAAAAAGGTTTATGAGAAAGAATATATAAATGAACAGATAAAATCATTACTTATAGTTGTATTAACTAGCATAGGTATAATGTTTATAATTTCAATATTCTCATCGAGATTGACTTTTTTAAATTTACTAAAATATTATGATTACAAAATTTTCCTAGGATTTTCTTTTCTAGTCTATGGTATTAATCTACTGATATATCATTTTTCCTTAAAGAGAATACTTGATAGACCAACAGTAGAACTTATAAGAACAATTTAATAATATATTGGAATAAATGGCTTTTAGGATTTAAATAAATACTAGAAGCCATATTTTTATCTAAAATCACAATTATACATTAATCACATACATTATTTTAAAATTTAAAAGCATATGGTATATTAAAGTCAAACGTTTGTTGCTTAAATAATACATATTAAAGAAAGGCTGGTTTATGAAGACTGATATTGAAATTGCAAAAGAGATTGAACTCAGGGATATTGATGATATTTGTCATTATTTAGGGATTGATGATTACGAGAAATATGGCAAGTATAAGGCAAAATTAGGCTTAGAATATGCTGATAAGAAAAAAGAAAATTCTAAGTTGATTTTAGTTACAGCTACAAATCCGACTCCTAGTGGAGAGGGTAAAACTACCTTAAACATTGGTTTATCAATGGCTTTAAACAAGCTTGGTAAAAATGCTATTTCTGTTTTGAGGGAACCATCCATGGGACCTTCTTTTGGTAGAAAAGGTGGTGCGGCTGGTGGTGGCTATAGCCAAGTTTTACCAATGGATGAGATAAACTTACACTTTACTGGAGACTTCCACGCTATAACTTCTGCTGTAAATCTAGTTGCTGCAATTTTGGATAATCATATCTACCAAGGCAATGAAAAAAACATAGATCCAAAACAAATTGTTTGGAGAAGATGTGTTGACCTTAACGATAGAGCTTTGAGAAATATTGTAATTGGAATGGGTAATAGGACTGATGGTGTTACTCGTGAGGATAAATTTGACATAACTGTTGCTACAGAAATGATGGCTGTTTTGTGCCTTGCAACTAGTATTGAAGATTTCAAAGACAGGGTTAGCAAAATGATTGTTGCCTTTGATTACGACAATAACCCTGTTACAGTTGATGACATCAGAGCTACAGGCTCTGTTGCAGTTGTAATGAAAGATGCCCTAAAGGCAAATCTAGTTCAAACAACAGAAAACACTCCAGCAATAATTCACGGTGGACCATTTGCAAATATAGCTCATGGATGCAACTCTCTACTTGCGACAAAAACAGCCTTGGGCATTGCTGACTATGCTGTTACAGAAGCAGGATTTGGTGCAGACCTAGGAGCTGAGAAATTTAACGATATAAAATGTCGACTAGGAGGGCTAGCGCCAGATGCAACTGTCATAGTAACTTCTATTAGGTCTTTGAAATACCACGCAGGAATGGCTTTTGATAATCTAGCAGATGAAAACTTGGATTATTTAAAAGTTGGATTTAAAAATCTTAGAATCCACATTGAAAATATGAAAAAGTTTGGCAAAAATATTGTGGTTGCCATTAATAAATTTGCAACAGATACAGATAATGAAATCAAATTATTAAAAGAATTGACACAAACATTGGAAGTTGATGCTGTTGAAACCACAGTGTTTACTGATGGTGGCCAAGGTGGAGTCGAGTTAGCTCAAAAAGTTGTTGATCTATGTGAAAATGACAATGATTTTAAATACTTATATGAACTTGATTTACCTATAAAAGAAAAAATCGAGACTATTGCCAAGGACATTTATAGGGCCAAGGGAGTAGTTTATAGTAAAAAATGTGAAAAAGAAATTAATAAGATAGAAAAACTAGGATATTCTAATTTACCTATTTGTATAGCCAAAACTCCATATTCTCTATCAGATGATGATAAGATAAATATTACATGCGATGATTATGAAATAAATATCAGAGACATTAGAGTCAATGCTGGAGCAGGATTTTTGGTAGTTTATACTGGAAATGTTTTAACTATGCCAGGCTTACCTAAGGCAGCAAATGCTTATAATATTGATCTAGATGATAATAATGAGATTGTTGGTCTATTTTAATTAATAGAAAATTTACCTATATTGCAAAATAATATAAATTTAGACTTGAAATTTTTTAAAAAATATTTATAATAGTCTTATATAAAAATTTAAGGGATAGATGGAGGGGTATTATGAACAATGAGTGTCTAAACATTAAGACATTTGCAGATAGAAATGTTTTTTCTGATCTTTCATACCCTATCTTTGCCTACATCAAAAAATTAAGATTTCCAATTGGCGTATTTTGCCGTGCTTTAGAAGAGAACCCTCTATAGGGTTCTCTTTTTATGTATGTAAATTTGTTGAAAAAGCAAGGAGGGTGAGATTCAGTGAGTGGCGTAGTTGCAATAAAATCAAAGGATAGTGTTGTACAAAAACTATTTTATTCATTAAGCTCTATTCAGCATAGGGGCCAAGATTCAGCAGGAATTATCATATCTGATGGATCTTATTTGGATAGAGTCAAAGCAATGGGCCTAGTGAATGAGGTTTTTAATGATAATAATCTAAAATATCACGATGGGAAAATTGGAATAGGCCATGTTAGAAGTGCACCAGAAGGTTGCAATAGGGACTATAATGTCGAGCCTTTGCTAAGTTTTGTTAAAGATAATGAACTTTCTATTGCCCACGATGGGAATTTGATAAATTATTATGATCTAAAAAGCAAGGAAGAAAATAAGGGTATGGTTTTTCATACCCAAACAGATAGTGAACTTATTTTATTCTTGATAGCTAGGTATTTTGAAGGCGATATTGTAAAGGCAGTAAGAAGGGCCATGGAAGATATCAAGGGTGCATATTCTTGTGTTCTTTGTATGCCAGATAAGATTGTAGGATTTAGAGACTACAATGGAATAAGACCCTTGATGTTAGGTTATGATGATGAAAATGTAGTAATAGCAAGTGAAAATGCAGCTATTGAGATACTAGACATTGATAATTATAGAGATGTCAAAGCAGGTGAGATTGTTGTTGTTGATAAAGATGGAATCAAATCTTATCCAATGGACGATAAAGCATCCTATAAATCTTGCATCTTCGAATATGTTTATACAGCAAGGCCAGATGCCAACATTGAAAATACTAATGCTTATATGTTTAGAAGACGCAGTGGAGAGCTCTTGTATGACCAAGCTCCTGTAGAAGCTGATTTGGTTTGTCCAGTACCAGATTCAGGAACTCCATCAGCAATAGGCTTTGCCCAAAGATCTGGCATACCCTTTGCAGCAGGTCTAGTTAAAAATAGGTATATGGGTAGGACCTTTATAAAGTCTAATCAAAAAGAGAGAGAGCTTGCTGTAAGACTAAAACTTAATCCACAAAAATCAGTCATAGATGGCAAGAGGATAGTCTTGGTTGATGATTCTATAGTAAGAGGGACTACCAGCGAAAAGCTTATCGAAAGGATAAGAAAAGCCGGAGCAAAGGAAGTCCACTTGAGGGTAACCTCTCCACCTTTTATAAATCCTTGCTATTATGGAGTAGATACTCCTGATAAAGATAGGCTAATAGCTGCAAAGATGTCAATTGATGATATAAGAAAAAAAATTGGTGCTGATAGCCTAGAATTTCTATCATTGGAAAATATGTTGAAATTGACTAATAATCCTGATAATTATTGCACAGCTTGTTTTACTGGATCTTATCCAGTTGTTAAGGAAAAAATATGAAATTAGCTGTTTTTATTTCAGGTGGTGGGTCAAATCTCAAAGCCTTAATAGATGCACAAAATTGCGGATATTTTGAAAGCCAAATAAAAATAATAGTAGCAAATAAAGATGCACCGGGCTTAAGACATGCAAGGAATAACAACATAGATTATCTAATCAGCAAGTACGAGGATGAAATCATTGATACACTAAAGAATTATGATATCGATCTAATAGTATTGGCAGGTTATCTTGTTAAAATCAGTAAAAAGATACTGGATAACTTTAAAGTTATAAACATTCACCCATCCTTATTGCCAAAATACGGTGGCAAGGGATTTTATGGAATACACGTTCATGAGGCTGTATTTGCCAACAAGGAAAAAGTCAGTGGAGTAACAGTTCACTATGTCAACGAAAACTTGGATGATGGAGATATCATCTTGCAAAAGGAAGTTGACATAAGTCATTGCAAAACTCCAGAGAAAATTGCAAGTGAAGTTTTGAAAGTAGAACATCAGACGCTAAAAGAAGTAATTAAGAAATTGGAGGATGAAGAGTGCGCGCATTAATTTCAGTAACAGATAAGACAGGAATCGAAGAATTAGCTAAGGGACTAAAGGATCTTGGAATAGAAATTGTATCTACTGGTGGTACATACAAAAAAATAAAAGATGCAGGTATTGATGCAATTGAAATTGATCAGATAACAAACTTTCCAGAAATATTGGAAGGAAGAGTAAAGACACTTTCCCCATATGTCCATGGAGGCATACTTTATAAGAGAGATGAAAAGAGCCATGTGGATACAATAAATGACCTTGATATCAAGCCAATTGATATAGTTGTAGTAAATCTTTATGAATTCCAAAAGGCGCTTGAGAAGGGAAACCCTGATGATATTATAGAAAATATCGATATTGGTGGTCCATCTATGGTCAGATCTGCTGCCAAAAACCACAAGGACGTGCTAATAGTTACAGATCCAGCAGATTATAATGAATTATTAGAAAGACTAAAAAATAATGATATAGACCTTGACTATAGGCAAGGATTAGCCATGAAAGCCTATAGCCTTACAGCTTTTTATGATTCTGTAATAGCTAGATATTTTCAAGAGTTAACTGGCAAAGATTCTAAATACAAAACCTACGGTTTTGAAAAAGAAAGTGATTTAAGATATGGAGAAAACCCTGGCCAAGCAGCTGCTCTCTATAACGATCCATTTGTCAAAGGTCTTATGGATGATATGGAAGTAATCCATGGCAAGGAAATGAGCTATAACAATTACAATGACCTAAATCCGGCCCTAGAATTGGCCCAAGAATTAGGAGAAAATGCAGTCGTAGCATTAAAGCACCAATCTCCATGTGGAGTTGCTCAAAAAGATAGTGTCTATGAATCATACATCAAAGCATTTGAATGTGACAGCCAATCAATCTTTGGGGGAATTGTCGCAGTGAATGGAGTTGTTGATGGGAAAACAGCTGGCAAAATGCACGAGATTTTCCTAGAAATAATTGCTGCAAGTGATTTTAGTGATGAAGCTTTAGAAATATTACAACAAAAGAAAAATGTAAGGCTAGTAAGAGTAAACTTTGACAACGAAACAGTTAGGGAAGAAATCAGATACCTAAATGGCAAAGTCCTTATCCAAGACAAAGATTTTGGAAAAGATGAAGTTGAAGTTGTGACAGATGCAAAGCCAAGTGAGGCTCAAATAAAAGATTTATTATTTGCTCAAAAGGTTGTAAAATACGTCAAATCAAATGCTATTGTAGTGGCAAAAGATATGCAAACCCTAGGCTGCGGAGCTGGCCAACAATCAAGAGTATGGGCCTTAGAATCCATAAGAGACCACTTTAAGGATAGGGATTTTTCAGAGGCAGTACTTGGCTCAGATGCATTTTTCCCATTCCCAGATACAGTAGAACTTGCTCATGAAATGGGCATAAGATCTATCATTCAACCAGGTGGTTCTATAAAAGATAAGGACTCTATAGACAAATGTAATGAATACGGTATGTCCATGGTATTTAGCAAGTCTCGTCACTTTAAACATTAAGGAGAATCATTGATGAATATACTGATTATTGGTTCTGGAGGTCGTGAACACGCCCTTGGCAAGAAAATTTCAGCAAATGATAGGAAAATCTACTTTGCACCAGGAAATGGTGGTACTTCTGATATTGGAGAAAACATAGATATAGAAGTAGATGATATTGAAAAACTTTTAGATTTTGCGAAAAATAATGATATTGACTTTACTATAGTTGGACCAGAATTGCCTCTATGCCAAGGAATTGTAGATGAGTTTGAAAAAAACAACCTTAAAATATTTGGTGTAAATAAAAAGGCATCTAAGTTTGAATCAAGCAAGGGATTTACCAAAGAATTCCTAAACAAATACAATATAAAAACAGGTGATTATCTTAACACAAAAGACAAAAAAGAAGCGGAAAACTACGGAAAAGATTTATTAGAAAAAAATGGCAAAGTAGTTTTAAAAAGAGATGGTTTAGCTGCTGGTAAGGGTGTATCAATAATAGATAACGTAGAAGATCTTACTAATACTCTTGATGAAATTATTGGCAAAGATGGAAAAGTAATCATAGAAGAATATATAGATGGATTTGAGATGAGTCTACTATGTCTGACAGATTCTCAAACCATAATTCCATTACCAACAAGCAAAGACCACAAGAAAATATTTGAAAAAGAAGTCGGTCCAAACACAGGTGGCATGGGGACCTATGCACCAAATCTAGAAGCAGAAGCTTATACAGAAAAAATCGAAAAAGAAATTCTTCCAAATATTATTGATGGCTTTAACAAAGAAAACATTGACTACAGAGGAGTTTTATTCATAGGATTTATGATAAATGAATCTGGTATCTATGTTTTAGAATTCAATGTTAGATTTGGAGATCCGGAAACCCAAGTGGTTTTAGAATTAATAGATAATGATATACTTGATTTGTTAATAGCAACATCCGAAAAGAAACTAAAAGATATTAATCTTAAGGTAAATGACAAGAAAGCAGTTTGCTTAGTCTTAGCATCTAATGGTTATCCAGGATCTTATGAAAAAGATAAAGTAATAGTATTTGAAGATGGGATTGAATCTACAATATACCATGCAGGATCAAGAGAAGAAAATGGCCAAATACTAACTTCTGGTGGCAGAGTATTAAACATAGTTGCAAAAGCTGATACTTTCGATCAGGCAATAAGAGAAGTTTACCAAGATGCAGAAAAAATAAAGTTTGAGAACAAGTACTACAGAAAAGATATTGGTCCTTCAGTAAAAAGAGTCTATGTAAAAAGAAAAGATAAATATGATTTTGCATCCAAAAATCTTAAGACAAAAATAAAAAATTCATTGGGCATAGACTTAGGTGACATCAAAATTTACAAAAGATATGACCTTGAAACAAATGATGAGAATCTAGATAAGCTACTATATCAAGTCTTGGCAGAAGCGCCAGGTGACCAAGTTTATGCTTATGGTGAGGCTATCAAATTACAAGCATCTTTTGGGAAAACAATAGTTAGCCAATACTTGCCAGGTCAATTCAACCCTAGAGAAAAAGGTGTAGTAGATACAGCTTCTTTGATAATAGATGATTCTAATTTCTTAGTAAAAGCTTCGACAGTTTATGAAATATCTGGGGCTAATGATGAAGATCTAGAAAGAATTGAAGAATTTTTAATAAATCCAGTAGATTCTCAAAAAGTTAACTTGCTAGGTATTCCAACAACTCTAAGGGCAGATAATCATAAGAATTTGGAAAATATAGTTTATCACGGTTTTAGAGATTATGACGATAGTAGGCTTTGTGAATTCTTAGAAGAAAACTCTATGTCTATGAGCCTTGATGATATAAGACTTGTAAGAGATTATTTTGAAAAAGAAGGTCGTGATCCAAACGAAACTGAGATGAAAATTCTAGATACCTATTGGTCAGACCACTGTAGGCATACGACATTTAATACGTTTTTAGATATAGAATTTGACACAGCTACCCTATTAGACGAAGCAATCAGGGATTCATTTGAAAAATACTTACAAATGAGAAGGGCCCTTGATATCAAAAAGCCAATTAATCTGATGAGCTTCGGTACAATTCTTGCCAAATATATGAGGGCTAATGATAACTTTGCTGACCTAGAAGTATCTGAAGAAATCAACGCTTGCTCTATTTATACCAAGGTTAGAGTGGTAAGAGATGGCAAAGAAAGTACAGAAGATTATCTATTAATGTTTAAAAACGAAACCCACAACCATCCAACTGAAATTGAACCTTTTGGAGGAGCATCTACTTGTCTAGGCGGCGCAATCCGTGATCCACTTTCAGGAAGAGCCTATGTCTATCAAGCTATGAGACTATCTGGAGCAGGAAATATCAAAGAATCCTATAATCAAACTCTAGAGGGTAAACTTCCACAAGCAAAAATTACTCATGAAGCAGCTCTTGGCTATTCTTCCTATGGTAACCAGATAGGACTTGCAACAGGTTTGGTTGATGAGTTCTATCACGAAGGTTACAAGGCAAAAAGAATGGAGTGTGGTGCAGTAATTGCAGCCGCTCCGGCAGAAAATGTCAAAAGACTAAATCCAGAGCCTGGCGATATAGTAATTTTGCTGGGTGGCAAAACTGGTAGAGATGGTATAGGAGGAGCAACAGGTTCTTCTAAATCTCACAAGGTAACATCAATTCAAACAGAATCTGCCCAAGTTCAAAAGGGAAATGCACCTGAAGAAAGAAAGATCCAAAGGTTATTTAGAAACCCACAAGCTGCTAAGCTCATCAAAAAATGTAACGACTTTGGAGCTGGAGGTGTAGCAGTTGCAATAGGGGAGCTGGCTGATGGAATTGATATTCAATTAGACAAAGTTCCACTAAAATACCAAGGTCTGAAACCATTTGAAATTGCTATATCAGAGTCTCAAGAAAGAATGGCAGTATTAATTGATAGTGCTGATAAAGAAAGATTTATGGAGCTTGCAAGAAGTGAAAACTTAGAAGCAACACTAGTGGCAAGTGTAACTGATAATAATACTATGACTATGTATTATGAGGATGAAGTAATAGCCAAACTTTCCTATGATTTCATCAATACCAATGGTGCTGATAGGTCAGAAAAAGTCCAAGTAGTAAGCGAATCTTTACCTGAACTTATTAGTGAAAAAGATGATGATCCAAGTAAGTTTTATGAAAAAGTAGCGAGCCTAGATGTTTCATCAAAGAAAAATCTAATAGAAATGTTTGATTCAACTGTAGGTAAGAATACTGTTTTAAACCCACTTGGAGGTGAAAAACTTCTTAATCCATCCCAAGTTATGGCAGCAAGGATCCCAGTAAGAGATGGTATTTCAAAAACAGCCTCTCTAATGACTTATGGATTTGATCCAAATCTTTCTAGTGCAAGCCAATATTTAGGTGGATATTATGCAGTTATTGAATCTATATCCAAGTTAGTTGCTGCAGGGTCTGACCTAAATCAAATAAGACTATCTTTCCAAGAATTTTACGAAAAGATGGATAGCGCCAAGACTTGGTCAAAACCATTAAAGGCTTTAATAGGTGCCTTTGAAGTGACAAGTTTCTTTGAAATCCCACCAATTGGTGGCAAAGATTCCATGAGTGGCACTTTTGAAGATATAAAGGTTCCACCTACATTGATTTCCTTTGCTGTAACTACTGAGGATGTCGAAAATATTATTACTAATGATCTAAAAGGCAAAGGCAAACTAGGACTTATAAGAACCCCATATAAAGGAGATGGCACTTTAGACCTAGAAGAATTGGAAAATAATTACAATAAGCTTATAAAAGATATAAGAGAAGGCAATATTATTTCAGCTATTACCTTGACTAGAAAAGGACTTCTACCAGATATTTATGAACAAGCAGTTGGAAATACTGGATTTACTATAGATTATGACAACCTATACAATCCTATGTTTGGATCCTTTGTTGTAGAATACAAAGATGACCGTGATTTTATAGAAAATATTGGAGAATTTGGCGAAGATATCATAGTAAATGGTCAAAAATTGGATAAAGATAGGCTATATGATTCCTATGTCCACAGTCTAGATGAAATTTTCCCAGGATATAAAGAGGTGAAATACCAGAAATTAAAACCTGGAAAAGCCCATCGAAAGCTAAAATCTGATAAGACTTTAGAAAAACCAAGAGCCCTAATCCTGGCAGCACCTGGCACTAACTGTGAATGGGATACTCAAAAAACACTAGTAGATGCTGGTGCTGATGCAAATATACTAGTGTTTAAAAATCAAAATGAAGCTGATATTAAAGAATCTATAGATAATCTTGATAAAGAATTAAGGAAGTCACAGATATTCGTAATCCCTGGTGGATTCTCACTTGGAGATGAACCTGATGGGTCAGCTAAGTTTTTGGCAAATATAATACGCAATGAAAAGATATCAAAAGCAATTGACTACTTATTAAATGAAAATGACGGCTTAATCTTAGGAATTTGTAATGGCTTCCAGGCCTTGGTCAAAACAGGCTTGTTGCCTTATGGCAAAGTCATCATACCAGAAGCAGATGATCCGACACTTACCAACAATACATGTTCACGTCACATCTCAACTTTTGTAAATACTAAGACATTGACAAATAACAGTCCTTGGACTGTCGGAGTTGATTTAGACAAAACTTATAGAATTCCAATTTCTCATGGAGAAGGAAGATTTGTAATAAGTGAAGAAAAATTAAAAGAACTTTTAGCAAATGATCAAATATTTTCTGTATATGAATCATCACCAAATGGTTCGAATTATAACATTGAAGGAATTTTATCCAAAGATGGCAAAATCCTAGGAAGAATGGGTCATGCCGAAAGATTAGATGATGACCTATACAAGAATGTTTATAATGTCCAAAGAGAAGAAGTTTTTGAAAATGCAGTGAATTATTTTAGAAAGGAATATTAATGAAATTTTTAGGAGAAGGATTAACATTTGATGATGTCCTATTAGTCCCAGGGCCATCAGAAGTATTACCAAATGAAGTAGACACACAAACTTATTTAACCAAAAAAATTAAGTTAAATATACCAATGATGTCAGCTGGTATGGATACAGTTACAGAGTCCCAAATGGCTATAGCCATGGCTAGACAAGGTGGTATAGGCATCATCCACAAAAATATGTCTATAGAAGAACAAGCCAGACAAGTTGATGTTGTAAAAAGATCTGAACATGGAGTTATCACCGATCCTTTTTATCTACACCCAGACAATATCTTGCAAGATGCCCTAGATATAATGAAAAATTATAGGATTTCTGGAGTACCTATAGTAGATAAAGAAATGTATTTAAAGGGAATCCTAACCAATAGAGATGTTAGATTCCAAGATGATCCAAGTGTAAAAATCGATGGGATTATGACAAAGGATAATCTTGTCCTAGGTTATGAAGGTATCAAGATGCAAGAAGCAATAAAGCTTATGGAATCTGCTAAAGTAGAGAAACTACCAATTGTAGACGGGGACAATAAACTAAAGGGCCTTATAACAATAAAAGATATAGAAAAGTCAAGACAATATCCAAATTCTGCAAGAGATGCTAATAATAGGCTAGTTGTAGGAGCAGCAGTAGGTATTACAAATGATATGCTTGAAAGAGTCGATGCTCTTGTAAAAGCCAATGTCGATGTCATAACTGTAGATACCGCTCACGGTCATTCTAAAAATGTAATAAATGCAATTAAAGATTTGAAAGCAAAATATCCTGACTTACAAGTTATTGCAGGTAACGTTGCAACAGCAGAAGCAACACGTGATTTGATAAAGGCTGGAGTAGATGCTGTAAAAGTAGGTATAGGACCTGGATCTATTTGTACAACTAGGGTTGTTACAGGTATAGGGGTACCACAAATAACAGCGATAATTAATTGTGTAAATGAAGCCAAAAAATACGACATACCAGTGATTGCTGATGGTGGTATCAAGTATTCAGGAGATATCACCAAGGCCCTTGCTTGTGGTGCATCAGTTATAATGGCTGGTTCATTGTTTGCAGGTACTGAAGAATCACCAGGAGAAACTATAGTATTTGAAGGTAGACAATACAAGGAATACCGTGGCATGGGATCCCTTGCTGCAATGAAAGATGGATCAGGAGATAGGTATTTCCAAACAAATACAAAAAAATACGTGCCAGAAGGTGTCGAAGGTAGGGTGGCCTACAAGGGTCCTGTTGGGGAAGTAGTTTACCAATTACTAGGTGGACTAAAATCTGGTATGGGATATGTTGGAAGCAAAGACTTAAATGAACTTTATGAAAAAGCTAAATTTATCAAGATTTCTTCAGCTTCACTCATAGAAAACCATCCACACAATATCACAATAACCAGAGAATCACCAAACTATAGCAAAAACTAGGAGGAAAAAATGACAGATGTTAGAGTAATAATGGGATCAGCAAGCGATGTTGAAATTGCAAAGAAAGTTACTAAAATATTAAAGAAATTTGATATAGATTACAAAGTTTCAGTAATTTCTGCTCACCGTGCCCTAGATGTCCTAGAAAAAACAATGGCAGCCGATGATGCAAAAGTTTATATAGGCATAGCAGGAATGGCAGCTCACCTTGCTGGAGTTATGGCAGGAATGACAATAAAACCAGTAATCGGCCTACCAGTCGGAGGAACAAATACTGCAGGACTTGACGCACTTCTTTCCATGGTACAAATGCCAAAGGGAGTTCCTGTTGCAACAGTTGCTATAAATGGTGGAGATAATGCAGCCCTATTAGCAATTCAAATCTTGGCTCTATCTGATGAAGATCTTTCTCAAAGATTAAAAGATCACAAGAAAGAAATGCTAGACAAAGTTATAGAAGATGACAAAAATCTTGGGGAAATATAATGGCAAAACTCACATACAAGGATGCGGGAGTAGATAAGGAAAAGGGCTACGAAGAAGTAGAGCTTATCAAACAAATTGTGAAGAAAACTCATGGCAAAGAAGTTCTAACAGACATAGGTGGTTTTGCAGGTGCTTTTCTTCCTGATTTAACTGGTATGAAAAATCCAGTTTTATTAAGTGGCACAGATGGAGTTGGTACAAAAATCAAACTAGCAATGGAAATGGATAAGCATGACACAGTTGGAATAGACTGTGTAGCCATGTGTGTAAATGACATTATTTGCCAAGGGGCAAAGCCACTGTTTTTCTTAGATTATATAGCTACTGGCAAACTAAATCCAAAGAAAATGGCAGATTTAGTAAGTGGAGTTGCCCAAGGCTGTTTAGATTCAGGTGCAGCACTAATTGGTGGAGAAACAGCAGAAATGCCTGGCATATACAAGGAAGATGACTATGACCTTGCAGGCTTTGCAGTAGGAATTGTTGATAAAGAAAAAATAATAACTGGAGAAAACTTAGAAGAAGGCGATGTGGCCATAGGACTAAAATCTTCTGGTATTCATAGTAATGGATTTTCTCTAGTAAGAGCAGCATTAGAACAAGCTGGTATAAAATCATCTGATCAATTTGATGAAAATCAAAGTATTGGAGAAAAGTTACTTACACCAACAAAAATCTATGCAAAAGAGATTAAAGATCTTACTAAAAATGTAGAAGTTAAGGCTATTGCCAATATTACAGGCGGTGGCCTATATGAGAATGTACCAAGGGTACTAAAAGATGATTTGTCAGTTGAATTTGACCTTAGTGAATTTGAAATAGATCCAATATTTAAAAAAATCCAAGAATGGGGCGAGATAGATACTGAGGAAATGTACCATACATTCAATATGGGCATAGGTATGGTGGTATTTGTAAGCCCAGAATATGAGCAAAAAACCTTGGAATTATTGGGCGATGAAGCTAGAAAAATAGGTAAAGTTACAAAAGGAAATAAAGATATAAAAATTAATTTATAAGGAGCATGATATGGAAAAAGTATACACAGGAAAAACAAAAGATGTTTACAAATTAAATGATGAAGAATATTTATTAAAATTTAAAGATGATGTTACAGGCAACGACGGTGTATTTGATCCAGGTGCAAATACTGTTGGTCTAACCATGGAAGGTGCTGGCCACCAAGCAGTTGCGATGACAAAATTCTTCTATGAAAAGCTAAATGACAAGGGACTTACAACTCACTTTGTATCAGCTGATTTAGACAAAAATGAAGCAGTTGTCAAAAAAGCAGAAGTATTTGGTCAAGGTGTAGAAGTAATAGTTAGATACTATGCAGTAGGATCTTTTATTAGAAGATATGGTAAATATATAGAAAATGGAACAAAAATCGATCCATATGTAGAAATCACATTAAAAGATGATGACAGAAATGACCCACTAATCACAAAAGATGCCCTAGCATTACTAAATATTATGACAGAAGAAGAATACGAAGAACTCAAAGACTTAGCCTTAAATATTGGGGAAATAGTTAAAGAAGAATTAGCTAAAAAGGGACTAGACTTATACGATATCAAATTTGAATTTGGTAGGATAGAAGATGGTAAGGTTGCACTAATAGATGAAATATCTGGTGGAAATATGAGAGCCTACAAGGGAGACCAATACATCGAACCACTTGAACTTGAAAAAATTATGCTTGGTTAAGATTTTTATAAAACTCGTCTGATAATTATTAGGCGGGTTTTTTATTATTTATAATTTTATACTTAATCGCCAAATAAACAATATTTGATATAATAGTATTAACTTAATAGTTACTTTATATTCTAGAGAGGTGATATTATGGAATTTTATAGAAAACGTTTTAGCGGACTTGATACCAATGAATTGTACGGTATTTTGAAACTTAGGTTTGATGTATTTGTCCTAGAGCAGGAGTGCCTTTACCAAGAGATTGATAACCTTGATCAAGATGCTATACACGTTTACATAAAAGATGGAGATGAAATTGTAGCATATCTACGTGTTTTAGACAGGGGAGTTGAAAGTGAAGATGTT
Source organism: Anaerococcus sp. Marseille-Q7828 (assembly GCF_949769285.1). Lineage (NCBI taxonomy): Bacteria > Bacillati > Bacillota > Tissierellia > Tissierellales > Peptoniphilaceae > Anaerococcus > Anaerococcus sp. Marseille-Q7828. The sequence continues at coordinate 1,564,428 of NZ_OX458331.1, read as the reverse complement.
GCAATAGGCAGAGTCATAGCAAAGAAAAGACGCAAAGGCCTTGGAACTTTGGTCTTAAAGGAAGGGATAAAAGCAGCAAAAGAATTTTTTAATGCCGATGCTATTTACATAGAAGCCCAAAGCTATGCCAAAGAATTTTATGAAAATCTGGGTTTTGTACAAATTTCTGATGAATTTTTGCTCGATGATATTGCCCACATAAAGATGAGACTAGTAATCAAAGATAAATAAAAATATTTAAAGGAAAATTATGAAAATTGAAAATATTGAAACGCCTAGGTTATTAATCAGAGGATTTACCAAAGAGGATGCTCTCTGGGCATATAAAATTTGGAATGATCCAGAAATCGGAGAGTATCTTCCAGATGAGGTGAAATATGAGATAGACCAGGAATATCTTAAAGAACTAGAAAAATTGGGCGATGATGAGGAGTGTTGCTATCTGATACCAGTGTTTAGAGATACTTTGGAAAGGGTAGGTACTTGCAGTTTTATTAAAACTGATGATGATAAAGTCTATGATATAGCATATTGTGTGCACAAAGATTTATGGGGCAAGGGATATGCAACTGAAATTGCAAAAGGCTTGATAGGATACTCCAAAAGCAAAGGAGCCGAAAGAGTAACTATTTTTGTTAACGAAGATAATATAGCATCAAAACGCGTGGCAGAAAAGTGTGGTGGTAGAGTTGTTAGTGAGGATTACTTTACTAAGAAAGGTACTAACCAACAAAGAAAAAGCTTAAAATATGAGATAAATTTTATAACATTAGATTAAATATAAGGAATAGTACTAACAGATATGTAACTTATCAAGGAGATATTATGGCATTGAAATTATCAATTGCATTTTTTATAGGATGTATTTTATTAGTAACTGTCTTTCGATCCAAATTTAAGGGAGATATAGGGGAACTTGCTACAGCTCTTTTAATCAAAGATTTGGACAGGGATAAATATATCAAACTTCATGATATAAAGCTTAAGAACCCAAGCGATAATACAAAAACTACTCAAATAGATCATATTGTAATATCTTGTTATGGAATATTTTGCATTGAAACTAAGGGATATAAGGGCAAGATCTATGGTAAAGAATTCTCAAACCAGTGGACTCAAAACCTATCTGGTAAAAAATATTATTTTATGAATCCAATTTTCCAAAACTATGCCCATATTAAAGCACTGGAAGCAATATTAAAACCATATTATCCAGACATGGTATATCATTCTATAATTGCCTTTTCTGGAGAAGCTAACTTAGATTCAATTGAGGTTAATAATGCAAAAGTCTGTAAAATAGCATATGTAAGTAATGTTATTAAATCCTTATCCACCGAAGAAGTAATATCTTTTGATGAAGTGAAAAATATTGAAAAAATAATAGAGAAAAATAAATCATATCAAAGTGATTTCTCTCATACTAGAGATATAAAGAAGATAAAAAAAGCTAATGAAGAAAAAATCAAACAAAACATTTGCCCAAGATGCGGTGGTCAACTAGTTGAAAGAAAGGGCAAATACGGAGAATTTATCGGTTGCTCAAACTATCCAAAATGTAGATTTGTTGTTAACAAAAAGTAGTTTATAATTAGAGCATAATATAATTGAAAGGAAACCTATGAAAATAGCAGTCAGTGCTTGCCTATTAGGTGAAAATTGCAAATACAACGGAGGCAATAACTATAGTAAAAAATTAGTAGAATTCCTAAAAGGCAAGGAAGTTATAAGCATATGCCCAGAAGTATTAGGAGGCCTACCCATACCTAGAAAGCCGGCAGAGATTGTCGATGGAGAAGTCAAATTGGAAAATGGATCATCAGTAGACTATGAATTCAAAAAAGGTGCTCAAATAGCCTTGGATAAAGTTATTGACAATCAAGTGGATTTAGTAATCCTCCAATCAAGAAGTCCATCTTGCGGAGTAAATAATATATATGATGGTTCATTTTCGGGTAAATTAATAGATGGAAAAGGAGTATTTGCAAAACTTCTTGTAGACAATGGTATAGATGTAATTGATGTTGAAGATTTGTACGACTGATTTAAAGGCATATGAAAATAAAGGATTAATTATGGAAAATATTACAAAAAATTATATAGATGATTATTTAAGTAACAATACAGACCTAAAATTAGAAATTATATCTCTTTCATACAAATATAATCTTTCGGATTTTATATTAATAACCCCAGAACTTAATGAAAACTTCATCTATAATAATAAAAGTGTTAATAAACTTAGTGGTGTACTTCTTCAACCTAGGATTGGTCATTTTAGAATAGATGTTAAATCATTCGAGGAAAGATTAACGCGAGAATATATTTCTTTTATATTGCATATAATAAATAATAGAGAAGTAGTTGATAAAGTTTATTATATAGTAGCTTATCATGTACTTTGCTTAGGGAAACATTATGGATATATATTAACTGAAGCCAATAATTGTCCCTTTCCTGCAGATCCTATTGGTGGAGCGTATCCACTAGCAAAGAAACGATTAAATCAATGGAATACTGATGAACTCTATATTTTTAAAGATTTTGCTTCTTTCTTTTATGAAGAAGATGCCTTATTTTTTAATAGTATATATAATGATTTTGGTGAGCATTTTCATTCAACAAGACATTTTTCGTTAATTAAGGATTTGATAGATATTGAAATATTTATCAATAAAAGAACTTATTTAAAATTATCGGAGTTATTGTTAGATAATTTTACTTTTAATTACAAGGTAATATTTACTTCTAGAGAAATCAGCATATACACAACAAAAGAAGAATTTGATAAAATACATAATGAATTAATTTCTAATAATGATTGGATTAAAAAATCAAAAGATTTATAATTTTATATAAGAAGGCGAAGAACTTAGGAAAATAATCACAGATTTATTTCAACAAAGAATGGAAAAGCACAATATTAAATAAATTCATTTAGCAAGCATTTTAATGAAAAAATTATTAATTGCTTGCTTTTATTATATCTGCAATTTTATTATAATTAGTATATAAAAATCATCTGATAATATACCTAGGAGCCTCTATGAAGAAAAGAAAATTACTTATAATTATCCCTATTTTAATAGTAATAATAGCATTTGTAAACAATATTAATCAAAATAAAGCTAATGACATAAATACAATAAACTTAAAAGAAATTGACAGTAGTGAATTTAACCTAACTACTGAAGATTATTTGTATGATTTTAACTATGCTTATGACACATTAGAAAAATATTATCCTTTTTTTGAAATTAATAAAATGGCATATGGTATAGATTGGCTTGATAATAAAAAAGATTATGAAGATTACATAAAAGAATCTAAAAGTGACTCAGATTTTTATAATAGAATGAATGACGTTTTAAGAGATCTAAATAATTGGCATACAGGATTAATTGATGAGTCATTTGCCATGACCTTATACATAAGCTATTATCACACAGCTAACGCTGATTGGCGTCACGATTTTTCTAAGATATATGAGAAAGAAAATGTTAGAAAAAGATACAACATCAATAATCAAAGCATAAAAAAATACATAAAAGAAAACATAGATAATCCTAGTGAGGATTCATCAGATATTGATAATCTAACAACCGATATAATAATAAAAGATCAGCTTGCCTATATGAAAGTAAATTCTATGCTCGAAGATTTGTATAGAAAAAATGATGAAATAACTTTAACAAAATTTTTACAAGAAATCAAAAATTATCCTAATTTAATTATAGACATTAGGGGAAATGGGGGAGGAGATTCTAGATACTGGCAAGAATTTCTACTACCCCAAATAATTAATCAAAACTACCAAACAATAAACTATAGTTTTATAAAATCGGGTGAGATTAATAGCAAAGCCATAAAACAAGAAGGCTACAGGCCAGATACAGACTCTTTTGTAAAAAACTGTGATTTTGATGAAAAAACAAAAGATATATTGAAGGACTTTGATTACTATCTATCCTATGAAGACTATGTAGACGCCGATGAGAATACAATTGGTTTTAAAGGAAATATTTATCTATTGGTAGATGAGGGAGTGTATTCATCAGCTGAAATGCTCGCATCGTTTTGCAAAGAAACAAAACTAGCAAAACTAGTCGGCACAAGGACTGGGGGAGATGGTATAGGCTTTGATCCTTTGCAAGTTGACCTGCCAAGAACTGGATATGTATTAAGATTTTCAGATGGTCTAGGTCTAACAGAATCTGGATCAATAAATGAACTAGACAAAACAAAACCAGATATAGAAGTTAAAGAAGACTTTACAACAACTACAAAACCATTAAAAGAGCAAGAAATCATAAAGGCTGTTATTAAGGATGCGGGGATTGTATAATTTTACTTATTATATTCAGTAGCTCTACTTTCAGTGTCATTTTGATATGGATACCATGATTAAAAATAGTTTTAGATTTACAATTGTTTTCTAAAACTATTTTTTATTATGAATTATTTTTGTACATTATCCTCTTAAAAATAATAGAATATTTTATTCATATTACTTTAGTGATTCATACCGTGTGCTTGCGTAGTTTTGAATTTTTATGTATTTTACTAGTAAGGGGTTTGTTTTAAAAACCATTAATCTTAATATTTGAGGTGAATTATGGATAATAAATTTTGGAATTATGAAGAAGAATCTGTGGAATTGGCTTTGAATTGGGCTAAGGAGAGGACGGTTTCTGGTTCGGATCCTAAAACCACCGCTCTTTCAGCCAAAGAGTTGAGGCATACAGTTGGCGATACTATCACAGAGGATGGTATTGGTCCAAAGGAAGCTTTAAATATTTTTGAAAGTCTAAATAAGGCCACACGCTCAGCAGATGATCCTATGAATTTTGCTTATATTCCATGTGCTCCTACTAGGGCAGCAGTTGCCTTTGATGAGGTTGTTTCTGCAGCTAATGTATTTGGTGGTATATGGGAAAATGGAGCTGGTGCTATTTATGCAGAAAATCAAGTGGTAGATTGGCTTAAAGAAAATCTTGGCTGGCCAGAGGAAGCTATTGGAACTTTTGTATCCGGAGGAACTTATGGCAATCTTTCTGCTCTAGCTTGTGCTAGAGATAATGCAAAAAATAAATGGGAAGCTGAAAATATCTATCCAAAGGGAAGACCTAGTGAAGGCTACAAACTAATCATATCAAAGGACACACATTCATCAGTTAGAACTATTGCAAAAGTCTTGGATGTAGATGTTTTAATAGCAGATACAGATGATAAAGCCAGGATGACTGGTGAATCTGTTAAGAAATTGATAGAAGCTAATGATGGGGTATTCGCAGTTGTTGCAACTTGTGGTACTACAAACACAGGAACAATTGATGATATTGATTCTATCAGCAAGGTTTGCAAAGAATATGGCATATGGCTACATATAGATGGTGCCTATGGTGGGGCTGGAATATTAGCTCCAAGTGTGAGGGACTTATATAAAGGTATAGAAAATGCAGATTCTTTTATCGTAGATCCACATAAATGGCTGTTTGCTCCATACGATTGCTGTTGTTTGATTTATAGAGATCCTAAGAGAGTTTACAATACTTTCTCACAACATGCAGAATACCTTGAAGGAGTTGATCATAGCCAAAGCAATCCATCTGATATGGCTATTCATTTATCTAGAAGAACAAGAGGACTCCCACTTTGGTATTCATTGGCAACCTATGGTAGCAAAAAATATTCTGAAGCTATTGAAAAATGCATTGCCAACGCAAAGAAATGTGCACAAGCCATTAAAGATAGTGACCACTTAGAATTGGTAATGGAACCAACTTTATCAATAGTAGTCTTTAAAAGAACGGGCTGGGAACTTAACGATTACGCAAAATGGTCAAATGATTTGGCCCTAGAAGGAAAGATTTTGTGTATTCCATCAAGTATAGATGGGGAAGTAATCTTAAGATTAGCATTTTTAAACCCAAACACTGACATAGATAAAGCAATAAATATAGTATTAGAAACAACAAAATAGATAGTAACTGAGCTTCACTTAAATACATGAGTGGAGCTTTTAATTTTGTAAAATCCCTTATAATCAATATAAATAGACGATAAAGGGTAGATATAATTTATAAAGATAAATTTTGTTAATACAGAATGAATTTCTAAATTGTATTGAGGATGGAGAATGATTAAAGAAAAAATAAAAGAAAATATTGGAATAATTTACTTAGATAGACCGGGTCAACTAAATGCCTTAGATGATAATGCTATTAATAGTATTAGAGATATACTACAAAATTATGAGGAAGATGATAGGGTCAAGGCAGTACTTTTTGATAGCCTTATAGAAAAAGGTTTTTCTGCTGGAGGCGATCTTAAATCCATGTATTATGATTACCTTGTTAATGAAAATTGTAAGGAAAAAGATGGCCTTTTGAAAAACGAGTTCGATCTTGACAAATATGTAGCGTCCTACAAGAAACCTATTATTAGCCATTGGTTTGGGATAACCATGGGTGGTGGCATTGGCCTTACTATCAATTCAGATTTTATAATAGTTGAAGAAAATATAAATTGGGCCATGCCTGAGACAAGTCTAGGCTTTGCTCCAGATGTAGGTGTAGGCAAATTTATATCAAGCCTACCCCAAGCACTTGGCCAATATGTTGGCTTATGTGGGGCAAGTCTAGAAGCTTCTGATTTAATCAGATATGGTTTTGCAGATATTTATATAAAATCAAGCGACTATGAGGATGTGATTGATAAGCTCTTTTTACTTTCCAAAGATTATGACGGCAAGGACCTTATAGATCAATTTAGCAAAAGCATAGAAAGTTTTGGCCAAGAATTAGAAGAAAGCAAGATAGATAAAAATATGGAAAAAATTGACAAGTATTTTTCCCACCCAAGCATTGAAGAAATCTTTGCTAACCTTAAGAAAAATGAAATTAATGATGATTTCGCAAAAAATACACTTGCTATTTTAAAAGAAAGAGATCCTTTTAGCTTGGCAGTTCAATTTGAAAAATACTTTGCAGATAAGAACCTAACTTATGAAGAAGTAATAGAAAGAGACCTTAGAATCATCCAAAATTCAATGCAAGAAAAGATAGTAAATGAGGGAATTAGAGCAAAGATTATAGAAAAAGATAATAATCCTAATTGGCCACACAAATCTATTGAAGAAGTCTCTATGGATGATGTAAAAAATTTACTTGACCTAGAAAATACTTATAAAGAAAATATTGATTAGATTGAAGTTAAAGGAACAATTATGGACCAACTTTACGAACTAGCCTATGAATACAGAAAAACTAAGCTATGGAAGAAGATATCTGAAGACCAAATTTTTGCTATAAGACTTAATGATGGACAAATTGGTTTTATTAATATCATGGGAGCAGGCAATGAATTTAATGCTATAAACCTAACAATTGGTGAGGATAATTTATTAAATTTTAAAAAAGTTATCGAAAGTAATATGGATTATTCTAATTATGATTATTTTGTTTCAACACTACTTTTGGAGAATCATCAACTGATATTCGGTAATAAGGATGATTTAGATCCTGGTGAAGTAAAAGAAGTTAGGAAGTTTAAAAAAGACCATGGCATAAAAATATCAGGCTCATTGACATTTCCATATTTTAGAAAATCAGAAAAATTTTCACCACTAAAACAATTTGATAATGAAAAAGATTATAGTTATATAAAGCAAGCCATTAGTGCAAGTATTGATTTGTCAAATATATTAGGCGATTCAAATGCAGAAGATGTAGATATTTATAGCATTTACGATGAGCCTAGCATTATGGTTCTTGAAAATGATGGCGAAAGTTACAAAATTAAGGATAGCGTGGATGTTGATTGGAATAAGGAGATTAGCTACCCTATAGCAAATATAATCAATATAGAAACCTTAAAAAATATTAAAAAAGCTAAAAAATCTGGGCAAATGGAATGTCAGTTAGTAGTGCTGCCAGAACCTGTAGAAGATAGTGATTTTGTGCCTCATTATCCTCAAACTTTATTGGCTGTAGATAAAAGAAGTGGTGAAGCAATTAGTACAGATCCTGTGGAAGACTATACTAAGAATCCAAATGAAATTGTAAATAGTTTTTTTGAAATGTTATTAAATCTAGATTTAATCCCAGAAGTAATCAATGTACCAGATCAAAGAACCTTTAATCTACTTAAAGAAATTTGTGCTAGTAGTAATATTAAAATATTTGTCAAAGATAATTTAATAGATTTAGATGAAGTAAAAAATGAATTGTTTGACTATCTAGATTCACAGTTGCCAGATGAGACTAATGATTCTGATGTAATTAGTGATGATGAGATGTTGCAAATGCTAGATATGATGGAATATATGGCAAATGAAGGAATTGCGCCTCCACAAGAATTAATCGATTTATTAGTAGATGGGGTTAAAACGGGTATTTTTGATGATAATTTGAGTAAGCAGATTATGCAAACGTTAAATAAAATATTATAAAAGAGGATTTATGAAATTACACAAAGGAAATTTATTTTGGCCCTCAAATACAGAGGATATTTCCTTAGAGATTCACAACAATTTTGAGCCTAATAAGGATGTACTTGTAGTAGGTTCAGGTATGTCTGGTGCCTTGTCAGCTTATGAACTTTCTAAAGCTGGATATAAGGTGACAATGATAGAAGAAAATAGAATTGCAAGTGGATCTTCATCTGCAAATACGGGCCTAATACAATATATGTCTGACCAAGAGGTTAAAAAATTTGCAGAGCAAATTGGAAAAGATGCTGCAATTAGATTTTACAATCAGTCAAAAGAGGCAGTAGATCATTTAATTAAAATTAACGATGAATTGGTAGATATTGACCAAGAAAATTTCATCCAAGAAAACAGTATGATTTTGGCTACGGAGATGAAAAAAACTTCTGATGTCAAAGAAGAAACATAGATGCAAAAAGAAATTGGTTATGATGTTAAATATTTAAACTATGACCAGCTCGCTGATTACAATTTGAAAGCATATGGTGGCCTATTATGTTGACCAGATATTAAACTAAATCCATATGCTTTTGTACTTCGTTTACTAAAAACTGCTGTTGATAATTATAATTTAGAAATTGTAGAGGGTGTGAAATTTATAAAATGTGAGAAGATAAATGACGAAAACATTGTTAGCCTTGAAATAGGTGGGCAGAATATAAATAAATCTTACAAAAAGATTGTAATTGCAACAGGTTACAATCCGCCTGATCAATTTAAGAAAAATCTTAAGAATGTTGAAATTTATAAAACCTACGTATCAGTTACTAACAAAGTAGAAGATAAAGGCTACGAAGATTTATTAGTTTGGGAAGTAAAGGATGCCTATACCTACTTTAAGAAAACTTTTGACAATAGACTTATGATAGGTGGATTTGATGAAAAAGCTGATACGATAAAAGATAAGGATGTGGGAAAGAGAGATAAAGACCTAGAAAAAGGTGCTAATTCTATGCTTGTAGAAAAATACAATATAGAAACTAACTACTCCTACACAGCTCTTTTTGGAATAAGCAAGGACAACTTACCTTACATGGGCATAGATCCAGAAAACGAGGATATCTTTGTAATATGTGGGGTAGGCGGAAATGGTACTGTGTACTCGAAAATAGGAGCTACCATGGCAACAAAGTGGATAAAGGGTGAGTCACTTGATGAATATGAGACATATAGGCTTGGAAGATGAAAATGGATGAAATAAATTATCAAACATTTGATACTGAACTGATAAATCAAGTGTTAAGTATTTATGAAAAAAACGGATGGACAGCATATCTTGATGATCTTGAAAAACTAAAAAGATCATTTGAAAATTCATTATATGTACTTGGTGCATTTGATAATGGATTACTTGTCGGATTTATCAGATGTGTAGGTGATGGTGAACATATAGTCTTTATCCAGGATTTAATTGTAGATCCTGATTATTATAGGCAAGGAATAGGGAAAAAACTATACAGCCTAGTCTCTAATTATTTCAAAGATGTAAGAACGTTTTTGCTAATAACTGATGCTGATGATACTAGGTCAAATTCTTTTTACAAAGCTATGGGAATGACCGATAATAATAAAACTTGTCCATTAAAAACATATATAAGATAAAATCAGGAGAGAGAAAATATGAAACAAGAAAAACAAAACAAAGTAGCGATCCAAGAAACATACGGTGAACGTTTCCAACATTGTTGGGGTTGTGGACCACAAAATGAAGCTGGTATACATTTAAAATCTTATCCAAGCGAAGATGGGAAAAGTGTGATTTGTAAGGTGATTCCAGATGAGAAATTTACAGGAGGAGTACCTCAAAACCTCTTTGGTGGTATGATTGCAATGATATTTGATTGCCACGGAACAGCTTCAGCAGCATATTTTAATCACAAAAACAAGGGATTAGAACTTAGTGAAGAAACTGTAATAGGAAGATATATAACCGCAAGACTAGAAGTAGACTTCAAAAAACCAGTACCAATGAATGAAGAAATAACTGTAATATCAACATTAGAAGAACTTACTGACAGAAAAGCTATAGTAAATATGACTATGGAAGCTTGTGGAGAAAAAAGAGCAGAATCAAGAATTATTGCTGTTGGTGTGAAGGATAATATTTAGGAGGTAAAAATGAACAAAGAAGAAGTATTTAAATTTTTGGATTCGAAGGGAATCGAATATGTGAGATTAGACCATGAACCGGTTTATTCAATGGATGACTTAGTAGGCATGGAAATGCCAGTAACTGATGCTAATGCCAAAAATGTATTTGTTTATGCCAAAAAGAATGATAAATATTATTTAATAACTGTTCATGGGGACAAAAAAGCCAATCTGAAAAAATTTAAAAAAGATTACGGCATAAAATCTCTAAACTTTGCTGATGATGAACAATTAGCTGAAGTTCTAGATGTAGTTCAAGGATCAGTAAGCCCATTAAGCATATTAAACGACAAAGATCACAAAGTAGAATTTTATTTAGACAAATATTTTGACAAGGAAGACCAATTAATAGCCTGCCACCCAAACGAAAATACAGCTACAATTTGGCTTAAAGTGACAGATTTGATGGATTTGATAAGAGAAAATGGCAATGAGGCAAGTTTCTTTTCTAATGTGAGCCTTGAATTTTAATTTATAGAAGGTCTCGGAGATTATTTTTATAAAATCTGCTAATTAATAATATTTGATTATTTTCTGTGTAATACTGATTCCCCAAAAAACTAAGTTTAATAATTGAATATAATCTCTAAGCTCCAAATCATTGCTATCACAGTTAAAAGAAAATGTATAGTCGTACGTTTGGAGCTTATTTTAAAATAAAGAGGACTAATATGAACTGGATAAATGCTTTTGAAATCTTATGCTACATTATTGTTGGTATTCTGGTTTTTGATATATTAAAGATGAAAAATTATAGGGAACTAGGTCTTTTGATTTCTGGTACCATTGCTGGTTTTTCTCTTGAACTTCTTGCTGTTAAATTTACTGATATCTACCACTATAGCCAGGATTTTTATATTAGTATTGGTTTTAAACCCTATCAATTTCCTTTTTTTGGCGGTCTTATGTGGGGTGGCATTAGTGTTTGTGCCCTAAGAATTGCTAGGAAGTTTAATTTTGATAATCTAAGGACAGCCCTAGTCGGTGGCTTTTTGGTAGTAACCATGGATTTGCTCTTAGATGTTGTTGCAATAAGGCTTAATGGTGGATTTTGGGTATGGGATGGCAGACCAATTACTCTTGATATCAACCACCATATGTTTATGAGTGTAATTTGGATGAATTTCTTGGGCTATATGTTTGAAGTACCTGCCATATTATATATGACCCTAAAAAATTGGGAAAAGGATAAAAATAAAGTCAATTTATTTAAATCCATCTTGATAGGCTTTGCTGGAGTATTATTTGTAGGTATTTGTAGTGGAATTTCCTTGTTTTTAAATAAAATTAGTGATGAATGGTTTGCATTTTTAGCATTTACTATACTTTGGATTTATATTTTAATTGCCATTATAAAAAAATTAGTAATTAATAGGAATTATTTGACTTTAACTGGTAAAAAAGATTGGACTATTATAGTATTTTTCGGATCACTTTACATATATTGCATATTAGGTCTTGTAAGCTTAGATATTGTAAGATTAAAGCCTATTTATGGAGCTTTTGCAATATTGCTAAGTTTATTTAGCCTATTTTTATCACTTGTTGAAATAGAAAATAATAGGGGAAATATTAATGAAAATAAAAATAAAAGAAATAACTGATAAAAATGAAAAAGAGACCATAGCTCGTGAAATCTTGTATGATCTGCCAGAGTGGTTTGGTTTGCCAGAATCAACTGAAGAATATATTAGAGATTCAAAAGATAAGGATTTTTTTGCTGGATATGTAGATGAGAAAGTTGCCGGTTTTATAGTTTTAAATCCTACAAGTTCTGATACAGCTGAGATTTTTGTAATGGGAGTGAAAAAAGAATTTCATAGGCTTGGCCTTGGTACAAATCTTGTTAAATCTTATGAAAAATTGGCAATTGAAAGAGGATATTCATATTCTCAAGTCAAAACTGTAAAATCAGGTCGTTATGTCGAATATGACATTACTAATAACTTTTATAAGTCTTTGGGATATGTGGAACTTGAATGCTTTCCGGATATGTGGGATGAGTGGAACCCGTGCCAGATTTATATTAAATTTATAAAATAGTTAATAGTGATGGGAGAGATTTTATGACAAAATATATTATAAGAGAAGCAAGAAAAGAAGATGCAGAGAAAGTTCTTGAATATACTAAGATAGTTGGAGGTCAAACAAACAATCTTACTTTTGGAAGTGAGGGACTAGGACTAACAATTGATGAAGAAAAAAATATTTTAGAACGTGTATCTAATAGTGATAAATCAATATTTTTACTTGCATGTCTTAATGATGAAATTATAGGACTTGGAAATATTTCTGCAAAGACAAGAAATAGAATGAATCATAAGGCAGTCTTGGGTATATCTATTAAAAAAGAATTTTGGGGACAGGGCATTGCACAAGAATTAATGGCTAAATTGATTGAATTTTCCAATGAATCTGGTCTTGAAATAATAGAATTAACAGTTAGAAGTGATAATGAAAGAGCAATTAATCTGTATAAAAAATTTGGTTTTAAAAAGACAGGGACTATTCCTGCAGATATGAAGATTGATGGTAAGTATTTTGACACTGACTATATGGTTTTAGATTTAAGAGAAAGAAAAAAGTATGAGAAAAGATGATTAGAGAAGCTAGGAAAGAAGAAGCATTAGTCCCGGCCCAAATGGCAAGAAAAATTTGGGGCAATGATTCAGTTGAAGAATTTAAAAAAGAATTTGAAGAATTTGCTGAGAATCAAAACATGGTAAGTTTTATTATCTATGAAGATAGTAATCCTATTGGCTTTGCAAATCTTAGCATACGTTATGACTATGTGGAAGGCTGCGAAACAACACCTGTTGCCTATCTTGAGGGAATATATGTTGATGAAAAGTATAGAAACAGGGGTTATGGCAGAGATTTGGTAAAAGCTTGTGAAAACTGGGCCAAAGATAGAGATATTAAAGAATTTGCTAGTGACTGCGAACTAACAAATTTAAGTAGTTTTGCCTTTCACAAAGCCATAGGATTTGAAGAAGCTAACAGAATTATTTGCTTTAAGAAGGATTTGTAAAAATAGAAAAGAAATAAATTATTGTAGATAAAAAAGTGTAGGTTTAAATTTGTTACTATATTTTGGATTTATCCAATAGCTAATAATAAATCATAAGCCTATATTTTTTTCTTGACAAATGACAAGGTGTCACATATAATACGAATATGACACGGTGTCATAAAGGAGGACTAAGGATTGCCAAAGGAAACTTTTTATAATTTAGATGAAGAAAAGAGAAAAAAGATTACGGAAGTTTTGATATCAGAATTTTCACAAAAACCATTTTCAGATGTGAATGTTAAAACAATTGTAGAAAGATTGGGGATTGCCAGAGGGAGCTTTTATCAGTATTTTGAAGATCTGGAAGATTCTTATTTTTATATCTTGGATAAAAAAACCCACGACATACATAAGCTTTTTTTGACAAGTTTAGAAAAAAATGACGGTGATGTAATTTCTTCTTTAAATGATTATGGATATGATATTGCTGATATCATTTTTAAGGAAGATTCGTACATGCTTTACAAAAATAGATTTCTCTATTGGGATGAAAGCTTAAACAAATCGTGGAATAATTGCCACCAAGATTACAAAGATCTTTTTAAAAACATAGAGAAAATGGGTGTGGATGAAGAAAAAATAATTTTTGTGAGGGCAATAGTCCATAATCTAATTCAGAGAAATTTTAGAGAAGAATGGGATAGGGCAACTTTTTTAGAAAAATATAAGATCCATATGGGATGGGTCAAGGAAGGAATTTTTAATGCAAATATTTGAAAGTTTATTTGATATAGCTTATTTAGGCTTGGTAATGGCCTTGGGTATAAGGCTGGTTTTGGAAGATAAAAAAGAAGCAAAATTGTTTGGAATCATGGCTATTATTTTGGGAGCTGGTGATAGTTTTCATTTAATACCACGAGTTATATCCCACCTAAGCTCAGGAGGATTTGAGGCTTATGTGGCTAGTCTTTCTTGGGGTAAATTTGTCACAAGTATTACAATGACCATATTTTATATTTTGTATTACTATTTTTATAGAAAACAAAGTGGTGATAATGACAATAGAAAGAAAATTATTATATATGCACTAGCTGCTATTAGGATAATTCTTGTTCTTATGCCACAAAATAATTGGGGCAGACCAGATGAATCCTATACTTGGGGCATTTATAGAAATATACCATTTGCTATAATGGGACTATTGCTCATAATTTGGTCTTATAAAGAAAAAGAAAAGCCAGGACTTAAAAATATGTGGTGGCTAATTTTACTTAGCTTCGCATTTTACATTCCTGTTGTTCTATTTGCGGATACTATACCAGTAATTGGTGCTCTAATGATGCCAAAGACTCTTGCTTACTTATTTATAGTAATCTCTGGATTTAAATATTTTATAGGAGAATTTACTATCAATTCCCTATTAGGAATTTCAGTTACCTATGCTATTATGGGAATATTTACAGGTGCTTTTGCCAGAGAATTCTCTAGATTCTACGGAGTATATGGCCACAACCAATTAAACCTAGTTCATACACATAATTTAGCTATGGGATTTTTGGCTATTATGGTCCTTTACCTATTAATGAAAAAATATGATAAGCAGAAAATCCAAGAAATCAAAAAGCCATTTCATATCTATGTTGGATCACATATATTTTCCTTTGTATGCATGTTTGTTATTGGACTATACCAGGTTATAGGAAGCGTAGATAAAGGTGTTATTAATCTTTCTGCCTTACAAGGAATCACAGGTATTGGACATATAGGTCTTACAATTGCTATGGTTTGGATGCTCTACAAAATCTATAAGTTTGAAAAAGTTGCGAATATGAATTAAATCTTTACCAATTGGTTGAATAATCAATTGGTATTTTTTATGTAGATATTGGGTATTATAAGTTTAAGAAATGAATAAGATTTAAACAGAAAGTTACAGAGGAATACAGGAAGAATTGATGGAATTATTTAAAGAATTTTTGAGAAAAACTGGCATAGGTCTAAAAGAATATATAAAATCAGAGCTTATAACATCAGCTATATGTTTTGCCCTGCTATTATTTGGTCTATACATTGGAAAGGTTCCATATTTCGGCCTTATTGCCTTAGTTATAGCAATAGTTGATATGCTACCAGTCCTAGGATCAGGGATAATTCTCATACCATGGTCAATAATAGCATTTGCTCAGACTAATCATAAGCTAGCTTTTATTTTAATAATTATATTTATTTTAACTTTTGTAATTGAACAAGTAGTTCAACCATTAATCTTTGGAAAGAGTGTGGGTTTAAAACCTATATATACATTACTTATCACAATTATATCCATGATTGTATTTTCGCCTGCCATGGGAGCAATAATTGGATCTATAATATCAATTATAATAGCTGTGATAATAGATATAAAAAATACCTACAATAAAAAAGCCTAATTATGTTTTGATATTAAATGTACGATTTCTTACTATAATTAAAATCTTTATTTTTAATCGTTATATTGTATATTATATATGAATACTTATCTATTAGACTGACTCAAATAATTAAGGGGGAAATAATGACGGATTATGTTTTAAGTTCTGAATCAACCATAGATTTAGATCCTAGCTTTGTTGATGAACTTGATATTAGTATTATTAATGCAAATTATGAATTAAATGGCCAAGTATACTTAGATGATTTTGGCCAAAGTTTAGATATGAAAGTTTTTTATGATAATATGAGAAATGGTGCAAGCCCTAGCACATCTAGGATAAATACCAATACTTATGTAGAATATTTTAAACCGATACTTAAAAATGGCAAAGATATTATTCACTTATGCCTTTCATCAGGAATGTCTAGCCAATTTGATTCTTTAGTTCAAGCATTTGAATTGTTAAAAGAAGAGTTTCCAGAAAGAAAGATGTATGCTGTTGATTCTGTTATGGCATCAGCTGGTTTTGGTATGCTTACTTCAAAACTTGCTCAGCTGAAAAAAGAAGGCATGGATATAGAAAGCCTATATAAATGGGCTGAAGATAATAAAAGGCATGTAATAAATTACACTTCAAATGAAAACTTAGAATATGTTGCTAGAGGAGGCAGGATATCAAAAACTGCTGCTACTCTTGGTGGCTTGCTTCATATAAGTCCTCTAATCGAAGTAGATGACACAGGTCATATGATAGTGACAAGCAAGATTAGAACAAGGAAGAAATTATTAAAAACAATTGTAGATAAGATGGCAGCAAATGCCAATGATGGTCTAGATTACAATGATCAAATTTATATATCTCATGCTGATAATATAGAGATAGTAGATGAATTAATTGAATTAATTAAAGATAAATTTAAAAAACTAGATCAAGAAATCAAAGTTTCAAATATTGGACCAACCATAGGCAGCCACATTGGCCCAGGTACCCTGGCAGTATTTTATTGGGGCAAGGAGAGAATGGTTGGATATAAAGAATAAGTCTTACGTGACTTATTTTTTATTTGTAGATTAATTTGTCTAAATGCCCATCAAAATATAGGAAATCTTCTTTTGGATAATGCCAAATTATTTGAACGTGACTTGCCATATTGATACCATCTTTGTATTTCTTATAAGATAAAATATTTGCACTCCAAGGGATATAATCTATGCTACCATCATCTTTTACTGCTGGCCTATCTTCAGTATAAAATCTAGTGATTTCATAATCTTCATTAAAAGAAAAAATACCACTGACACTTGTACCATTATCATCAATACTTGCTCTGATATTGTAAGGATCCATTTCTTCAAAACTAATCTTGTCATTATAAATGATGCTTGATGGAATAAATAAGCATTCAGATAGGTAAGTACAAAGTGCTCCTTTGTCCATTTCTTTGCCTTTTTCATGGAACAAAGTGACCATCTTAGCAATCATACCTTTCATACCACCTTGACCATTTATATAATAATCGTAACCCTCAAAAGGAATGCCAAATATTGAACTTTTGATCATGGCTATGCGGTTTGCTTTATTAGCAAAATTATATTGGATATAGTTGATTTTAATCCTCTTTTCAGGACTTTGGGCAAAATCAATATTTGAATATTCAATATAAGCATAGTCCATTTTCTCTTTTCCAAGAAACCCATTATTAGCTATATATTTTTGAATAGGTAGAGGAAAATTTTCAAAGTCTTCGCTATTGAAATATTCTTTTTTACCGGCTGATCTTTCAATTAGTAGCTTATAATCATTCTCAAAATTATTTCTAATAGGGGAATATGATATATTAAAATAAATGATTAGTATACCTACAATAGTTAGTAATATGCCAAAGATAATCATAAATGTATTTTTACTTCCCTTCATTAATCTCTTCTCCGTATGCTTCTACATTTTCTATAGTTAGGAAAAATTTATCAAAATATTTAGCCATATTAATTAGTTCTTCATTGGAAAATTCATCAAACAATAATTCTAGGCTTTTACTATGTCTACTTGCCATAGATTTTGAATATTGATCAAACTTATCTGTTGTTATGATATTCAAGGAATTATTATCTCCTTTTAAAAATTCTATGTATCCCTTTTCTTGAAGAGGTCTTGCTAATTTTTTTACATTTTGTCTGGAACATCCCATGATTTTTCCAATATCGCTTAAGTTTTGCTTGCTATCTGTCTTACTTATCAAGGCAAGCATCAGCCATTGCTTCATAGTTATATCTTTTTGGATCTTCTCACATGCAGTTTGTAGCCTGTTTGCCAAAATAAATATACTTGCGAAAATATATTGTTTATTATCGATATTTTCTTGCATAATGCCTCCTATAGTAGTAACTAGTTACTATAATAGTATAAAAAATAATATCCGTTGTCAATAGGAAAATATTTTTATATAATAAAGGAAAAGTATAGTATATAAAATATGTGAGGTGAATTATGAAAAAGACCCTAAAGAAAGTATTGCTTGCTATTCTTGCTATTTTTATTATTGCTGTGACAGGATTTACAGCCTTTGTTGGTAGGCAAGTTTTCCAAGGCTATAGCAATGCAGCGTCACGTGAGGAGACAGTAGAAAATATTTCCTATAGCAAAAAATCCTATGATGAACTTGTCGATAAGTACAAGCTTTATAAGATAGACATTCCAAAGGATAATTCTGATATAAAAGTACCAGCTTTTTTAGTTCAAAAAGAAGGCAACCACAATATTGCAGTTCTAGTTCACGGCATGGGTGGGACAAAAGAATCTATGGCAGATTTAGTTGAAGGATTCTTGGACATTGGTTATGATGTTCTTGCCTATGATCAAAGGAATTCTGGTGAAAATATGGTAGATTATAACACATTTGGAGTTTTAGAATCTTATGATACACTTGCTGTTTTGTCCTATATAGTTCCTAAATACAAGGAAAAATACCAAGATGCCAAGTCAATCTTGTGGGGAGAATCATATGGGGGACTTACAAGCATCATTGCTGCAGGTCGTGAAGACTATTATATAGATTATTTGATTTTGGATTCTAGTATATCTGATGGAAGAATCCTACTTGAAGAAGTGATGGAAGACGCTACAAAGGGTCAAGATATACCTATGTCATATTTGATGGCGGCAGGGGATTGGTATTCTAGATTTGCTGTTGGGATAAAGTTTAGTGATTTTGATGGCTTAAAATGGATTAAAAATGTAAGAAAGCCAGTTCTTATTACAAATTCAAATGTCGATACCTTGACACCACCATATATGGCTGAGGATTTATACAAGGCCATAAGCCATGATAAAAAGGAACTTCACCTGATAGATGGCTTTAACCATGCGTCTTTTCCAAAAAATGCCAATGATGAATATATGAAAATAGTAGAAGATTTTTTAGAAAAATATCAAGCAGATAGTGAGGATATAGATGAGTCGACTGAGTGATTTTAGATATAGAGATTTTTATATAGCAAGTTTAATATTTGTTATTTTTGGTCTGTCATTAGATTCTATAACAAATATATACCAAGGGTTATTAAATATTTTGACTTCTCCATCTGTTTTGGTTTCTGATTATATGGAGATAGGAGGAATGGGTGCAGCTTTTGTAAATGCTGGTTTGATGTTACTATTTTCAGTTTTTGTTGCTGATAAAAGTGGGGCAAGGCTTACAGGTGCACTCATATCTGGCCTATTTACAGTCTTGGGCTTCTCCTTTTTTGGCAAGAATATTTTAAATACAATCCCACTTATGCTTGGAGTCTACTTGTATTGTAAGTTTAAAAAGTTAGAAGTATCAAATTATATGCATGTTATGTGCTTTGTAACTGGTATTAGCCCAGTTGTATCTTTGTTTTACTTTGGCTTAAATTTTAACATAATCACAGGCCTTATCCTGGGCACTCTTGTCGGTATATTGGTAGGTTTTATAATAATTCCTGTTTCGGCAAGCATGATCAGTTTCCATGACGGATATTCCCTATACAATGTTGGCTTTAGCCTTGGCGTTATAGGAATAATCATTGCTGGTAACTTGAGGATGTTTGATAGGCTCATCCCAGAAGTTAATATAATATATACAGGTAGTGACTTATATCCTATGGTATTTATGCTAATCATATGTCTAATATTTGTATGTTATGGTTTGATTAATAATAAGGGTCTTAGGGGCTACGGGAAATTGCTCAAACAAAGTGGTAGACTAGTAAGCGATTTTACTATTTTGTTTAATAAATATTTGGTTATTTTTAATGTTGGAATAACTGGTATTATCTGCATATTATTTGTCAAATTTTGTGGGGGAGTTACTAATGGACCAATATTAGGAGGTATTCTCACTGTAATGGGCTTTAGTGTTTTTGGAAAACATCCCAAAAATATACTTCCTATAATGCTAGGTGTTCTCATAGCGAGTATTTTTAATAAGTATGATCCTTCTGGAACACCAGCCATATTAACAGCTCTGTTTTCAACTACTATAGCACCTATTGCTGGGGAGTTTGGTATAATAGCCGGTCTTTTTGCAGGATTCTCACATAAGGCTGTTGCTACAAATGTCGGTTTCATTCACGGTGGTATAAACTTATATAATAATGGACTTGCAGGAGGATTTGTTGCTGCAGTTTTGGTACCATTATTTAGAAATTTAATTGAGAGGTATAAGGATGAATAAAGAAAGAGAAAACGCACGTAGAATAGTAGATCTTATAATGGAATACTATACTTACCATGAATACTCTCATATAAATGTTGATATTTCAATAGATGAAGAAAGGACAAAGATTGTAGTAGAAGGTCAAGTAAATCCTAGGGGTGTCGATACCAAGGATTTAGAAAGCGTATTTATGAATCCTAGGGTAAGTGAGTACGACCACTATTACGAGGGATTGATGAATACTGCAGATATGGAGGAGTTTAATACTATCGGATACTTGATGGATGAAGCTTATATAAACTTAGATGGAAGTACTCTATTAGTAAAACTTTATAGAAAACACTTAAAATAATAGTCATAAAAAATGAAGTGAACCTAAATTATTGGTTCACTTCATAAAATTTACTGGCTATTTTTTATTTGTTTTCTTTTTCTATAGCAGCTTGTGCAGCAGCAAGTTTTGCTATTGGAACTCTAAATGGAGAGCATGAAGCATAGTCAAGTCCAACATTGTATAGGTATTTTACAGTGTTTGGTTCACCACCGTGCTCACCACAAATACCTAGGTGTAGGTCTTTGTTTGTGCTTAGTCCTTTTTCAACTGCAGTTTCTACTAAGAAACCAACGCCTTTTTGATCTAGTACTTGGAATGGATCTTTTTCATAGATTTCTTTTTCTAGATATAGTGGTAAGAATTTACCAGCGTCATCTCTTGATAGACCAAAGGTCATTTGTGTCAAGTCGTTTGTACCGAAGCTGAAGAAGTCAGTGATTTGAGCTATTTCGTCAGCTGTTATTGCAGCTCTAGGGATTTCAATCATTGTACCTACTAGGTAGTCGATTTTTGTGCCTTTTTCTTCAAATACTTTTTCGATTTCATCGTTTACTTCGTCTATAACATATTTTAATTCATGAACATCATTTGAAAGTGGAATCATTATTTCTGGTATAACTTTGATTCCGTCTTCATGGCAGTGGATAGCAGCTTGGATTATAGCACGAGCTTGCATTCTAGATATTTCTGGATATCTTACGCCAAGTCTTAGGCCTCTGAAGCCTAGCATTGGGTTAACTTCTTGTAGTTCAGCTATTCTTTCACGTACACGGTTTGGTTCAATACCCAAGTCATGAGCTAGATCTTTGATTTCAGCTTCTCCTCTTGGTAAGAATTCGTGTAGTGGTGGATCTAGAAGTCTTACTGTAACTGGTCTTTCACCCATTAGTGAGTAGATTTGATAGAAGTCATCTTCTTGCATTGGAAGGATTTTATCAAGTGCTGCTTCTCTAGTTTCAAGATCTGCTGCAAGAATCATTTTTCTTACTTGGAAGATTCTGTCTTCTTTGAAGAACATGTGTTCTGTACGGCATAGACCAATACCTTCTGCACCAAATTCTAGAGCTTGTTTTACATCTCTTGGTGTATCAGCATTTGTTCTAATCTTCATATCTCTATATTCGTCAACCCATCCCATAAATGTTTCGAAGTTACCTTCTAGTTGTGGGGATTGAGTTTCAAGATTTCCAATATAAACCTTACCTGTTGACCCATCTATAGAGATTGTATCTTCTTTAGTATAGATATTTTCGCCAATTCTCATGGTTCCTTCGTCTTCGTCAACGTGGATATCGCTTGCTCCAGATACACAGCATTTACCCATACCACGAGCTACTACTGCAGCGTGGCTTGTCATACCACCACGAGCTGTTAGGATACCTTGTGCAGATACCATACCTTCAAGGTCTTCTGGTGATGTTTCTTCACGAACAAGTATTACTGCTTCGCCTTCAGAAGCTCTTTTTGCAGCGTCTTTTGCTGTAAAGGAAATTTTACCAACTGCAGCTCCTGGAGATGCAGCAAGTCCTGTTGCTGCTGCTTCGTTTGTATCTTTAGCTTTATTTGTAAATGTAGGGTGGAGTAGACCGTCAAGATCTTTTGGGTTTACTCTTAATACTGCTTCTTTTTTGTCTAATAGACCTTCGTTTACTAGATCAACCGCTACTTGAACTGCAGCTTGAGCTGTTCTCTTACCGTTTCTAGTTTGAAGTAGGAATAATTTACCTTCTTGGATGGTAAATTCCATATCTTGCATATCTTGGTAGTGGTCTTCAAGTTTTTTAGCTGTTGCAGCAAATTGTTCATAAACTTCTGGCATTGCCTTTTCTAGGGTGTGGATTTCTTGTGGTGTTCTTACACCAGCAACAACGTCTTCACCTTGAGCATTGATTAGGTATTCACCAAATAGTTGGTTTTCACCTGTAGCTGGGTTTCTTGAGAATGCTACACCTGTACCAGATGTATCGCCCATGTTACCATAAACCATGGTTTGAACGTTAACTGCTGTACCCATTGCATCATCAATGTCATTTAATTTTCTATAAAGAATAGCACGTTCGTTACCCCAAGATCTAAATACAGCTGATATTGCAAGGTCTAGTTGTTCTCTTGGTTCTTGTGGGAAAGCTTCGCCTTTTAATTCTTTATATTTTTCCTTGTATTCTTCAACTAATTCTTTAAGGTCGTTGCTATCAAGCTCTGTATCAAGTTCTACGCCTTTTGCTTTTTTCTTAGCTGTAAGAAGTTTTTCGAAGTTATTTTTGTCAAGTTCCATTGCAACGTCAGCAAACATTTGGATAAAACGTCTGTATGAGTCGTATGCAAATCTTTCGTTGTCAGTTTTTTTAGCAAGACCAATAACAGCTTGGTCATTTAAACCTAAGTTAAGGATAGTATCCATCATACCTGGCATGGAAATTGGTGCACCAGATCTTACTGAAACTAGTAATGGATCTTCAGTTGAACCAAATGTTTTTTCGTTAGCTGCTTCTAAGTCTTTGATGTGGTTTGTTACTTCTTCGTTTAAGCTTTCCCATAAAGCTTTGTCTTCTTGGTAAAATCTTGTACAAGCTTCTGTTGTGATGGTAAATCCGTATGGAACAGGTATTCCTAAATTGGTCATTTCAGCCAAGTTAGCACCCTTACCACCAAGTAAGGCTCTCATCTCCTTGTTGCCTTCGTTAAAATTATAAACAAATTTATCAGCCATATTATCTCCTTTCAATTAATAACTTTTTCAATATTACTGATGATATAATCGGATGTTTCTTCTATTGATTGATTAGTTACATCTATGATTTTACAATCCAAATCTCTCATTATTTCTTCAGCATAGGCTAGTTCTTTTTTGATATATTCTTCGTCACTATAAGTTGAGCTTTTGGATAAATGCATTACATTTAGCCTAGCTTTTCTAATTTGAGCTAATCTATCATAATCCATGGTTAAACCAAAGATTTTACTAGAATCAATCTCAAAGAGTTCTTTTGGAACCTTAGAATTTAGGACAAGTGGAACATTAGAAACTTTGTAGCCTATACTAGCAAGATATACTGAAAGTGGGGTTTTGGATGATCTTGAAACTCCAACTATACAAATATCACAATATTCTAGCCCCCTAAAATCCTTGCCATCGTCATATTTGATAGCAAAATCAATAGCATCAATTCTCTTTGAACTATGGTAAATCTTATCATCTTCTAAATAATCCTTATTAGTAGGGTGGATTCCTAGATAATTGCTAATTTTATTTAGCGAGTAGGATGTGAAGTCAATTGATAAGATAGAATAGTCCTTGCAAAATTCTTTTAGGGTTCTGTTATGGCCTGGGTTGTTTAGAGAATTAAAAATAATCTTTAGACCTCGATCTTTGCCAACTTCTTCGAGTATATTTTTAAGACTTATTTCATCATGGATATTTACATATAAGTTTTCTTTATAAGTAACATTAAATTTTTCCATAGCATTTCTGGATAGTTGAGTAATACCTACTCCATCTGTATCGGAAATAATGTAAACAAATAATTCCATAAATTTCACCTTTCTCTAACCCTATTGATATTATAACACAAAATTAAAATATGAAAACAATTGCTAGCAAATAATTTAACATATAATAGAAAAACAAGTTTCTAAACTAAAACTCTACATAATAAGCTGGCAAATATTTTCATAGAAGTGAAACTTTTTGACAAAAAAGATAAATGAAATATAATATTTTTAGTTAATAGGAAATATTAAAAGAGGAGTAGAAGGTAAGATTTTTTAGAGAGAAGATGGTTGGTGCAAATCTTTAAATTGACCCTTTGAAGGTTGCTTTTATTCATATTTCATGTGGCACGCATAAGTGCAAGAGAGAGTCTTTTTTTAAAAAAGAAATTTAGGTGGTAACGCGATAACTCGTCCTAGAGCTATTGCCTTGCCACTTTTTTTAAGGAGAAATTTATGGACACAAAATATAATCCTTTAGGATTTGAAAAAGAAATTTACCACAAGTGGGAAGATGGTGGTTACTTTAAGGCTGATGTAAACAAGGACAAAGAGCCATTTACTATAGTAATGCCACCACCAAATGTAACAGGACAACTTCACCTAGGCCATGCCTTAAACAATACTATCCAAGATATTATTATTCGCTATAAAAGAATGGCCGGATTTGAAGCTCTATGGATACCAGGAACAGACCATGCTTCTATATCTACAGAAGCAAAAGTTGTTGGTAAGATTCGTAGCGAAGGACATACAAAAAAAGAACTAGGCCGCGATAAGTTTCTAGAAGAAGCTTGGGCTTGGACAGAAAAATATGGTGGTACAATCAAAAAACAACTAAGGACAATAGGCGTTTCTTGCGATTGGGACTACGATAGCTTTACCATGGATGAGAACCTAACTCGTGCTGTCAAAAAAGTTTTCAAAAAAATGTACGATGATGGTCTAATCTATCAAGGAAATAGGATAGTAAACTGGGATGTAGAGGCTGAAACAGCTATATCTGATGCAGAAGTCTACCACGAAGAAAAAGAAGGAAATCTTTGGTATATTAAATACTTTTTTGAAGATAGCGAGGATTACATCACAATAGCAACTACACGTCCAGAAACTATGTTTGGCGACCTTGCAGTTGCTGTAAACCCAGAAGATCCTAGATTTAAGGATAAAATTGGCAAAAATGTAATACTCCCAATTGTCGGTAGAAAATTGCCAATAATAGAAGATTCCTATGTAGATATGGAATATGGTACAGGTTGTGTAAAGATAACCCCATCTCATGACCCAAATGACTTTGAAGTGGGAGCTCGCCACGACCTAGGTCAATGTGTAGTAATCGATACAAAGGGACATATAAAAGATGGCTATGGCAAGTATTCTGGATTAGAAAGGTATGAGGCTCGTAAGGCTTTAGTAGCTGAACTTGAAGAAGAAGGATATTTAGAAAAAATCGAAAGTCTAACTCATGCTGTAGGTTACAGTGAGAGGACAAATGTTGTAATCGAGCCACTTATATCAAAACAATGGTTTGTAAAAATGGATGGACTTGCTAAAATGGCTATTGATGCTTACGAAGATGGTGAACTTAAACTAATACCAGAATCACTTGGCAAAACCTACATGAACTGGTTAAACAACATTCGCGATTGGACTATATCTCGTCAACTATGGTGGGGACATAGATTGCCAGTATTCTATACCGATGATGGAGAAATAATAGTTTCAGAAGATGAGCCAGATGAACATGGAATGCTTGATGGTGTTCATGTGACCCAAGAAGAAGACACCCTAGATACTTGGTT
Organism: Anaerococcus sp. Marseille-Q7828; assembly: GCF_949769285.1. NCBI lineage: Bacteria > Bacillati > Bacillota > Tissierellia > Tissierellales > Peptoniphilaceae > Anaerococcus > Anaerococcus sp. Marseille-Q7828. The sequence continues at coordinate 1,538,056 of NZ_OX458331.1, read as the reverse complement.
CTCGTCAGCTCTATGGCCATTTGCAACACTTGGTTGGCCGGTAGAAAATGAGAAGCTAGACTTCTTCTTCCCAACAGATATCCTTGTAACAGGTTATGACATAATATTTTTCTGGGTAATCAGAATGGTGTTCTCATCCCTTTACACAACAGGCAAAGTGCCTTTTGACCACGTATTATTTACAGGCCTTATCCGCGATCCACAAGGACGCAAGATGAGTAAATCTCTTGGAAATGGTGTAGATCCAATCGAAGTTGTAGACCAATACGGTGCTGACGCCCTAAGATTTACCCTAATCACTGGCAATAGCCCGGGCAATGATATGCGCTATGATGAAAAAAGAATTGTAGCAAGCAGAAACTTTGCCAACAAACTTTGGAATGCAAGTCGTTTTGTACTAATGAACATAGAAGAAGGCGACGATTTAGACTTCTCAACAATCAAAAATCTAGAACTTGAAGATAAGTGGATACTAAAACGCCTAAACAATGTAATCGAAGAAGTTACAAAAAACCTAGAAAATTACGAAATAGGTCTAGCTGCATCTAGGATAGAAAATTTCATCTGGGAAGAATACTGCGACTGGTATATAGAATTTGCTAAGCTAAGACTTTACGGAGAAGATGAAGAGGCTAAGGCAGATGTTAAGAAAGTATTACTATATGTTCTAAACAAAATGATTGCCCTACTTCATCCATTTATGCCATTTATTACAGAAGAAATTTATTCTGCCCTACCAGACAAAAAAGACATGTTAATAGTTGAAGATTGGCCAAGCTTTGAAGAAAAATTTGAATTTATAAACGAAGAAGCTACAGTAAATTCAGCTATCGAAGCCATCACAGCAATTAGAAACCAAAGAGCAACTCTAAATGTAGGTGCAAAAACTAAACAAGATCTGATAATCCTTGCAGAAAATGAATCATATAAGAACTTACTAGATGAGCTTAAAGATCAATTTGTAAATCTTGCAAATGCTGGAGTTGTCAAAGTCTTATTAAAAGAAGAATTTAATGAAGACAAAGAAGGTCTTGTAAACCTTGTATTTAATGAATTCGCTGTTCTAATGAGTCTAGATGATTTGATGGATTACGATAAAGAAAGAGCTCGTCTAAATGATGAAATCAAGAGACTAGAAAGTGAAATAAAAAGAGCAAGTGGCAAACTAAACAATCAAAACTTCGTAAACAAGGCTCCAGAGGCCGTTGTTAACGAGGAACGTGAGAAACTTGCCAATTATGAAGATTTGCTAGAAAAAACCAAGGCTTCACTAGAAGAAATAAGAGATAAGTAATGTATGAAGATTTTTCCTATATATATGACAAACTAAGCTTTGATATAGAATATGAGAAATATGCTCAAAATATCTTAAGCTTGGTAGAAAAACATAATATAAAAAAAGATAAGATGCTAGAGCTTGCAGCAGGCTCTGGCATGCTTACAAATTTTTTCTTTGATGAATTTAAAGAAATAGATGCCCTAGACATATCAACAGATATGTTAAATGTATTTGCAGAAAAATACGACAATGACAATGTCAATTTGATTTACTATGACATGGTAGAATATGAAAATCCTGGAGCCTACGACCTGATAGTAATACTCCTAGATTCCATAAACTATGTGACAAATCCAAAAGATTTGAAGAAATTAATAGAAAACTGTTACAAAAACCTAAAAGAGCATGGGCTATTAATCTTAGATATTAATTCCGAGTATAAAATGCGTGAAATATTTGGCTCAAACTGCTATGTCTACGAATACGAAGATATATTCTACACCTGGGATAATTTCATGGAAGATGACCTAGTAGATATGCACCTAAATTTCTTTGTAGAAAATGAAGACGGTTCCTACAAAAGAATCTATGAATACCAACAAGAAAGGGTATATGAGAGGGAATATATAAAAAATATTTTACATCAAAAAGGATTTAAAGATGTCAAAATGTTTGACGAGGATACTATGGATAGGGTGGATGATCAAACGATGCGCATTCTATTTCAAGCAGTAAGGAAATGATATGGAAACAGGAATAGTTAAATTTTTTGATAATAAAAAAGGATATGGTTTTATTCAGTCATCTGATGGAATTGACTATTTTGTTCACTTTACAAGTATTATATCTGATGATGACTACAAAAAACTTGACCAAGGTGATAGGGTTTCTTTTGATGGAGAAGATGGGCCAAGGGGGCCTTCTGCTATCAATGTGAGAAAAATGGAGGATGATTTATGAGCGCAAAAACAATTTGGATTATAATAGCCTTATTAATTCTCTTTCCTCAATTTTATTACTTTAAAATTACTAGAGATTTTGAAGGGGTTAAGAATACTAGAAAGTATTTTATTAGGAATAAGAGAATTTTTGATGACCACCAAGAGATTTATCTTACAAATTATGATGGCCACGATATTTTTCTAAGGCTCTACGAAGTGGCAGATTCAAAGGCGATAGTACATATAATCCATGGCATGGCAGAGCATTCTTATAATTATATAGATTTTATAAAGTATCTAAATGCCAATGGGTTTACAGTCATTGCCCACGATCATAGGGGCCATGGTAAGAGTATTTCTGAAAAGTATCCAACTGGTTATATGAGACTTACAGAAGAAGTCATTAATGACGTCTATGCTGTAAATTCATTTGCTAGAGAAACTCATCCGGGCCTAAAAGTTTATATGATAGGACATTCTATGGGTTCTATGATTTCAAGACTTTACCTACAAAAGTATGACGACACTATAGATAAGCTAGTACTTACTGGAACTGTTGAACATAGCAAGGTTGCTGGATTTGGACTTTTTCTAGGTAATATTATTACTTTTTATTTCAACAAATATCAACCGGCTATCTTAAGCCCACTTTTGCCAGGTTTTAAGGGTGATGACACTTGGATTTCCTATAATATGGACAATGTTATTGACAAGAGAAATGATAAGCAAAGAGTCCAAACATTCTTAGAGCGTGGTGTGGTTGCAATTATAGATATGAATAATAAGATGTCAAAAGTTAGAAGATACATGGTGAAAAACCCAGATTTAGAAATCTTATCTGCAACAGGCGCAGATGACATAGTAACAGGATCTGATAAGGGCCTTGAAGATAGCATTAATACTCTTAAAAAAGCAGGCTATACAGATATTAACAATATAGTTTATGATCATATGCGTCATGAAATACTTAATGAAGAAGATAGGTCTATTGTTTACCAAGATATACTAGAATTTTTTAATATGTAGACTAAGGAAAGCTCCGATTGTGGAGCTTTTATTTTGTCAATTTATAATCGTAATAAGCCACTCCTGGAGCAATAATAATATCATCAATACCTGCTCCTTGTAAGATGGACGCGGCATAGGAGCTACGATTATTGGTCCTACAATGTAGTACTATTGGTTTATCTAAATTTCTAAATTCATCAATATGATCTGCAACTTCATCGTAGGGAATGTTAATAGCACCTTTGATATGACCAAGTTTGTATTCTTCTTTGCTTCTAACATCATAAATAACATAAGAATCCAAGTTATTTTCCAAGTCGATTCCGCTAATTTCTTTAAAGTTCATATTCTCCTCCTAAAAATAATATACTACATTTTATAATTGTATTTATAGGTAATATTTATTATAATTATACTGTAGTATTTATTTTCAAAATATGCTACAAGAGGTTAAAATCTTAACAAAGAACCTAGAAGATTCTATAAGGTTAATAATGAAAAACAATTAAAATAAAATTATAATTATTGACATTTTCTAGTTTTCATTTTAAGATTATATAAATATTTTAAAGGAGGATTTATATGGAATATTTAAAACTAATTGGTATTCTGATAATTGTACTTGGCTTTGTTTTCAAATTAAATATTGTTTTCACAGTTATTTTATCAGGATTTATCACAGCTTTAGTATCAGGAATTTCTATAGGAGAATTTCTTAGTATACTTGGCGAAAACTTTGTTAACCAGAGGATAGTAACCTTATTTATAATCACCTTGCCAGTAATAGGTCTATCTGAACAATTCGGATTAAAACAATCAGCAGAAAAAATAGTAAAAAAACGCGACAACCTTTCACCAGGAGCATTGTACAGTGTATATCTACTATTTAGGGAATTAGCAGGATTTTTCTCAATGAGAATTTATGGTCTTGTACAATTTGTTAGGCCAATCATATTCCCAATGGCAGAAGCATCTTATGAGAAACAAAATGGCAAATTAGAGAAAAAAGATAGCGAGAAATTAAAATCTAGAGCAGCTGCAATGGAAAACTTTGGTAACTTCTTTGCTCAAAATACCTTTATTGGTGCAGGCGGGGTTTTGCTAATAGTTGGTCAAATGGAATCTCTTGGATATCCTGTGACTAATGCTGATATTGCAGGCAAATCACTACCAATTGCTATCATTTGTTTAGTACTCGGTGTCATCAAAAACATCATTGATGATAAGAGAATGAAAGGGGGCAAATAATGACTATATTTGGAATGCCAGCTGAAGAATTCTTTGCGAAATTTTTGGAATTTATTTATGTACTAATTGGCCTACAATTTTTCTATACTGCTTACAGAGTTTTTAAGGCAGAGGATAATGATAAGAAAGTGACAACAATGGCTTTTTGGATAATACTTGGTGTATTATTTGCCTTTGGTAAGCTAATACCATCAATGGTATCAGGAGCACTTGTAGTAGTGATAGGAATTATTTCCTTAATCAATGGTATTGTAGTCAAAGGTGCAATAACTAATGATGAAGCTACAGAAGTTGAAGGATCAAACAGACTTGGTAACAAGATTTTCATACCAGTAATTGTTATGGCAGTCCTTGCAATAATCTTGGCAAAACTTATACCAGAATCAAGCTCATCAATCCTTGGTTTTACGGCAATTGTAGCCCTTGTAATTATAATGATTATGACAAAAACAAGTTTTGCAGGAATGATGAAACAATCAGATAGGATGGTTCAACAAGTTGGTGCAGTTGCAATACTTCCACAATTACTTGCGGCTCTTGGTGCAATCTTTGCGGCTGCAGGTGTAGGTGATGTAATAGCATCAATAATCGGTGGCATGATTCCAACTATTTCTCCATGGACTGGGTCTATTGCTTATGTCCTAGGCATGGTAATATTTACAGCTATAATGGGCAATGCCTTTGCGGCCTTTACTGTTATTACAGCAGGAATTGGAGTTCCATTTGTTATAGCTCAAGGTGCAGATCCAGCTATAGCGGCAGCTCTAGCAATGACAGCAGGCTATTGCGGTACTCTTCTAACACCAATGGCAGGAAACTTCAACGTACTACCAGTAGGCTTACTAGAGATGGAAGATAAAAATGGGGTAATAAAAGAACAGGCACTATTCTCTATACTTATGATAGTAGTTCACATACTATTGATGAGATTTTGGGCCTTTTAGGAGGTAATAATGAAAATATTAGTAACAGGATTTGATCCCTTTGGCGGAGAACCAACAAATCCAGCAATCGAATCTGTAAAAAGAATAGACGAAAATATCGAAGGAGCAGAGATAATAAAACTTGAAATACCAACAGTATTTCATAAGGCAGCTGATGTAGTTGAAGAAAAAATCAAAGAAGTTAAACCAGATGTAATCCTTTCAGTTGGCCAAGCTGGTGGAAGATATGGTATAACTGTAGAACGTGTTGCTATTAACGAAGATGATGCTCGCATAGAAGATAACGAAGGCAACCAACCAATAGATGTAAAAATAAGAGAAGATGGTGCGCCAGCTTATTTTGCCACTCTACCAATCAAAGCAATGGTAGAAGAAATCAAAAAAGAAAACATTCCAGCAAGCGTGTCAAATACAGCAGGTACTTTTGTATGTAACCACATCATGTACCAAGACCTATACCTAGCAGAAAAATATGGTGACATAAAAGCAGGATTTATCCACGTGCCATTTTTGACAGAACAAGTTGTAGATAAGCCTAACACAGCGTCAATGAGTCTTGAGGATATAGTAAAAGGTTTAAATGCAGCTATAAGAGCCATTGTAAAATACGATGACAAAAAAGATTTAAATATTACAGGTGGAGCAACACACTAGAAAAAGGACCCATTTGGGTCTTTTTTTGTGTGAGATTTTAATAAAAATGGGTAAAATAGATATAAGATAATCATTAAATATTCATAGGAGGATATTATGGTACAAGAAAATGAAAAAAAAGTTTTCGAAGCTGGTGATAATCAAACAGTAACAAAAAAATCAAACGAAGATGTTCCAATGAGCAATGGCGAAAACTGTGGTATTGTTGAATTCGAAGGTAAAAGAATCAACACATGTGATGGTGAAACCATAGTAGAAAATGGTTACGAAAGCCCAGATAGATAAAATAAATTTGTGAGATTAAACTGACTATAATATCAAATGATATTGTGGTCAGTTTTTTTAATTTCCACATAATCGTGATATAATGGTTAAAACTCTATTAGAAAGGTACCTTATGAAAAAAATTAAAAAATTTATCATTATAAGTTTGCTAAGTATATTTTCATTAGCTAATATAAACATAGCCAATGCAGCAAGTTCGGAAAAGCAAGACACAGATGTCAAAATGGCTCGCTTGTTTTTTGCTGGCGATGTTTTGCCACATATTAACTTTGATAACTATGCTAGAAACTATGGAGCAGGTGACTATAATTACGATAGACCATTTGAAAAATTAAAAGATTATGTATCAAAGAGCGATTATTTTATGGTCAATTGTGAATTTACAACCCATCCTGCCCTAGAACCTTCTGGTTACCCAACTTTTAACTCAAATGGGGATATCTTTAGAGCCTTAAGTGATATTGGCGTTGATGTTATAACTACAGCTAATAATCACTGTATGGATACTGGTCTAGATGGTCTGGACTACACGATAGATGCAATAAATAAAGCTGGCATTGAAAATGTTGGTACACAAAAAAATAGCGAAGATAAAAACTACTTGATCAAGGATATAAATGGGATCAAGGTAGGAATCCTTGCCTATGCTGAACAGTTAAATGGCTTTGAATACTTGCTAGATACAGCTGATAAGATAGCAAAAGTAAATATGATTGACGATGTACTTATAAGAAGAGATATTTCTAATGCCCTCAAGGATGGAGCAGAATTCATTATAATTTATCCTCACTGGGGAGTTGAATACCAATCCTACCCTGCAGAGTATCAAATTGAACTTGCTCACGATATGATTGATTGGGGTGCAGACATGGTCATTGGTAACCATCCTCACGTAATTCAACCAAGAGAAGAATACGAAGCAAAAGATGGGCGTAAGGGGATAATTTATTATTCATTAGGAAATCTCGTTTCCAATCAAAATCACAATAATTTTGATGGAGACTATAGGGTAGAACACGGTTTGTTGGTCGATACTATAATCTATAAAGGAGCTAATGATACAAAGGCAAAGATTTTAAATACGACCTATCATACTACCTGGGTAGGTACGATTTTTGATGATTATGGACTACTTAATAGGGCCTATGTGATAGATGAATACTTATATGGACAAAAAGATGATATTACAGAAGATGATAGGTATCTGATGGGAATAGCGGAATCTATGAACTATGATACAATGCATACCATTGTAAGATAAGGACAAAATAAAGGAGCTAGCAAAAATTGCTAGCTCTTTGTTTTTGATTTATTATTTAAATTAGTTATTTCCGTTTGCGTCATCAGCTGCATCTTCAGCGTCTGTTGCATCTTCTGCTGCATCATCAGCTTTTTCTGCTGCATCGTCAGCTTTTTCTGCTGCGTCATCAGCTTCTTTAGCTGCATCGTCAGCTGCTTTGTCAGCTTCGTCTTTTGCTGGTTCTTCTACTGCTGGTTCTGTTGTTGTTTCTGCTGGTTTTTCTTCAGCGTTGTTACCACAACCTGCAAATGCGAATGTACCTGCTAAAGCTAATGCTAATAGTTTTTTGTTCATCGTAATCTCCTTTCTTCCTTTGTGATGATAATTATATTTCTTAATGAGTCAAATGTCAAAGTTATATATAAATCATAAATAAATATAAAAAAAGCTCCTATTTTCATAAGAGCTTTTACTATCTATTTGCTTATATCTGTCATTCTTCCATCTGTGCTAGGATTTATTGTTCCATTTGCCTTGATAGCTTCTTCGAAGATATCAGAGATGAGTCCTCTTTCTTCGCTTCTTGTTTTGCCTTTAAACATTTCGTATCCATCTCCACCAATAGCCATAAAATCATTGGTTGCTAGTGAATAAGTTTTGTTTGGATCAAGAGCTTCGCCATTAACTAATACTTCTGTTACTTTACTACCAGCTTCTTTGCTTGAATCATATTTTACAGTCATACCAGCTATTTGTGGGAACTTACCAGCTTCGTTTGGAGTATCTGTTAGACCGTGTTCTAGGGCAGCTAGGATATCTGCACCTGTAATCTCGATTTTTACTAGGAAGTTGGTGAATGGGAATACTGTAAGTACATCACCTTTTGTAATGTCACCTTTTACTATTGAATCTCTTATGCCGCCACCATTTGTGATTGTAATATCTGCACCTATTGATTCTTTCATAGCATCAGCGATGAAATCGCCAAGGTTAGTTTCTTTTGTTCTAACATTGCCACGAACACCGTCAAGGTCGACATCTGTCATACCAACTTTTTGGCTTAATACATCTTTGTTTGCTTCACTGTATTTATTAATTACATCAAGAATTTCTTGGTTAGCATTGATGTGTTGCATTTTTTTGTAAGGATGGAGCTTAGCGAATTTTGCATTGACTTTATTATCCTTGTCTACAAGGAGTGTCACTTCACCAAGGTTGTAGCCGTGTGCTCCTGTTTGTGCAATAAGGGTTGTTTTTTCGATTTTTCCTTCGTCAAGTTGGCTGTGAGAGTGACCGTCTATGATTAGATCAATTCCATCAACATTGTCAGCTACTTTAGTAGATGTATCTTCACTTTCTTCATCTATACCAAGGTGAGTTAGGCAAACAACTATGTCAGCGCCATTGGCCTTTAAGTTTTCAACTTCTTTTTTTGCTACTTCTACTGGATCTTCAAATGTCAATCCTTCGGTATTTACTGGAGAAGACTTTGTCTTGGTTTCTGGAGTGGAAAGTCCGAATATACCAACTTTTACACCATTTATTTCAACAATTTGGCTAACATCAAGGATTTGATTGCCACTTTCATCAACTACATTAGAGCCAAGGATTGGGTAATTGGCAAGGTCTTTTAATTCTAGAAGTCTCTTATAGCCGTAGTTAAAGTCGTGGTTACCAGCTGTCATAGCTGTAAGTCCCATTTTATTAACTGCTTCGACAACACTTTGTCCTTGGGCAATATTTGCAAAAATTGTTCCGTGTAATGTATCTCCAGCATCTAGGAGGAGGGTATTATTATTTACATTTTTGTAATCATAGAAAGTTTTAATTTTAGCATAGCCGATTTCACCGTTTTTAGCGTTTTCTTCTACTCTGCCGTGTGTGTCATTGTAGTGGATTATGCTGATTTGTTTTAAGCCACGCATAGAATAAAGAAGATTAGTAGCTTCGTTATTTTCTGGGATAGATGAATTTAATAGTTCTGTTAGGGAACCTTTGATAGATTCAACTGTCTTTGGAGTTAGGTCAAAGAGCATAAATATTGCTTCTTGATAAACTTGGTTATCGAAAACTGATTGATCCAAATCTTTAATTGTTTTGGATTCGTTAGCTCTTTCTGGTCTGATAGTTTCAATCACATCTTTACTTTCTGCAAGAAGTGCATCTGATTCAGCGATTTGTTGGTTAAGAGTATCTTTGATATTTGCTGTTGTAGCAGGTGCATCTTTTAGTAACATTCTACTTGCTTTGTTAACAACGCTGTTGTTAAAGTATGAATTCTCAAATTCTACTTTTTCCGCCTCAGTCAAACTTGCTGCATAAGCAGGATTAAATCCAGCAAACAAGCTTGTAACGGAAAATGCTGTAGCAAAAGCAACTGTAAATAATAATTTTGATTTTTTGTTTTGCATATTTCCTCCTAATATATTTATTTACACTTCTATCATATAAAGTAAGTAAACATTTTGCAAGTAATACTTGTAAAAAAAGCTGATATTTTCTTATCAAATAGACTTTTTGAAGATTGCTAAATTTAAGGAAGTTTATTATAAGTCAAAGTATAATGATAAGTAAAGGTAAAAAGGAGGGGAGCTTATGGATTTTGATGATATAAAAAAGGTGATTAATGGAATGCTTAGTGACCTGAGTAAATTATCTAATGGAGAAAATAGGACTATTAAAAGAAAAATAGATTCATCAAATCTAAAAGGTGTGATTGATATAAGCCTAGATAAGGAAGAAAAAATCCCTAAAGAAAATTTCAATGAAAAACCACTCATCAAAGATTACAAGTATTGGATATTAAAGCTTGACCGATATTACAAAAATCCTGCCATGAGAGTATCTCAAGTTAATATTGACTCCTTGAAGACCTATGCTGACTTATGTGAGAGCTTGGAATATCACTTAAACAAAGAAGGAACAAGCATTGCAAGATTGGTATCAAGGTTAAGACGTGAGCAATTCTCATATGATATATATTATACAATTTATCTGATTGCAGAAAACACTGTCTTAAGTTTCTATAACCCGCTTTATAACAAATCTGCAGAAAAATCATATCAAATCATTGAAAATTCTATCTCAATAAAGGCTAGATATTTGCTAGAATCCAGAGCGCTGGAGCTTGCCAACCATCTTAAAAAGCCTGATAAGGAAACCAGAGAATATTTTAATCTTACTGACAATAATAAAGTTTCAACTTGGTGGGATAAAGATGGGCTTCTAAGAGAAAAATATAATATATCAAAAGATGAGGAAATAGCCATCAATCAAATATCTAAGCGCAACAATGTCCTTTGGAAAAATCCTCTTGTTGTGAAACTTCTCCTTGATATGTATTTATTTACATTGAGGAATATTTTTGACAATGATGACATTGATAGCATAAGTCTCATTAGAATTATGAAGCCTTACAAGCAATCAAAGCTTGCCCTAGAAAGTATATTAATTATTAGCGAGAAAAATATTAGAGAAGTTTTTACTTTCTTTAATAAGAGCAATCAAGCTAAGGCAGAAGAAAGCTTAGTGGAATTTGACGGTGGTAAACTCCTAGAATATATAGAAAAAATCCAAAAATCCTATATAAAAACCATAGACCCTAGCTTTATTAAAAAGATTTATGAAAATCATTTAAAAGAAAATCCTGGCAAAATAAAAGACTATGTAAATTATATGGAAAGGCTTGATTTAAAAGGGAAAATTTCTTTTATAGAAGAAATATCTACATTGGATAAATTCCCAAAGATTTTAGAAGCAACTGTAAAATCAGATAATACAGAAGATAGGATAATTGCCTTATATTATATATATAAACTTAATTATAATAAAAAATCACACGAAAATATATTATTTGAAATAATAAAAACTGAAAACTTTGACGATTTCTTATCTTTGGTAGAGTCGAAAAATATGGATTTAGCCACTTATGAAGAAATAAAATCACTGAATGAAAACAAAATAAAAAAAATAGAAGTTGATATAAATAGGATTGATAGGTCTAGGGATAATCTTAGTAAAACTATCAGTATGGTCAACGAATTCTTGGATGATGATAAGCCAGAAGAAGATTTTCCAGAAGATCCAAAAGAAGAAAACCAAGATAATGGTGGGAAATACCATGAGATTTTAAAAAAGATTTTAGAAAAAGGCTCTATGAGCAAAGAAGAGCTTTCTGACTTTGCTCTAGCTGATCAGCTAACTACAAACACCTTCCTAGGAAAGATAAATGATGAACTTTTTGATTATATAGGCGACCAAGCCTTAATGATAGAAGATGATAATGTTATTATTGACCCTTTTTATGTTGAAATGATAAAGGAGTACTTAGATGGCAACAAGAATTAACCCTAAAGAAGCAAATACTATTATAAAGTCTCTAGAAGGTGGGGTTGTCCCAAATATGGGAGTCCAACATCTTCTAGTTGGCAGGAATAGGGAAGTAGATGAACTTATAAAAATTTTGGACAATATCACTGATGGTGGTTCTGATATAAGGTTTTGGGTTGGAGATTTTGGTTCAGGTAAGAGCTTTATGTTAGCAACTATCGAACAAATTTCCCTAGGCAAAAACTTTGTAGTATCAAGCATAGATCTCACACCATCGAGGAGATTTTATGCTACAGATAGAAAGGCTGTTGCCCTATACACTGAAATTATAGACAATATAAAAACTAAAACTCAAAGAAGTGGAAATGTCCTTGAGATTATCATAGAGGAATGGATTAACCAATTGTCAAGTAAGATTGCAAGCGATAATTCAATAGATGTGATAGAAGTTTTAAAGGGAGAAAAAGAAGATCAAGTTATAAATGAGATATTAAATACCCTGGGAAGATTTAAGGCAGTTGGCCTATCCTATGAATTTGGCCAGGCACTAACAAAATATTACCAAGGCTTTGTAACTGGTAATAGACTCCTTAAAACAAATGCCATAAGATGGCTTAGGGGGGATATTACTACAAAAACAGAGGCTAAAAAAATACTTGGCATTAATCAAATAATAACAGATGATAATTGGTTTGATGCCCTCAAAAATATGAGTGAGCTATTTTTAGAAATTGGATTTGCAGGCTTTGTAGTTAATTTTGATGAAGCAGTGAATCTCTACAAACTCCCTTATGCTGTAACTCGTGAAAGAAACTACGAAAGAATTTTAAATATTTATAACGAGACTAAGTCCAATGAAGCTAGGGGCCTATTTGTAAACTTTGGTGCTACTAGAAAAACAGTATTTGATGAAAATAGGGGTATGTCTTCTTATGGAGCATTGAAGGGACGCCTTGGTAGCGAGGATAGTATGGATAGTAAACTTATAAATACCAATAGAACTGTCCTAGGCCTAAAACCACTTTCCAATGAAGAAATCTACACACTCTTGGAAAATTTGGTAAATATTTATAATGTGAATTATAAAGAGGCTATTACTATAAGCCAAGATCAGATTATAACCTGTATGGAAGGCCAACTAAATAGGCCAGGAGCAGATGAATTCCTAACTCCTCGTGCTGTCATAAAGGATTTTATAGAAATTCTTGATTTAAAAAGGCAAAATCCAGATGTCGAAATCACTGAGATTCTTTCCATGAAATTTAAAAATATAGTAGAAATAAGCAAAGATCCTGATGACAAAGATGATGAGATTGAGATAATATGACAGATGCTTACTCATTATTAAATAGGGATTTGAGGTTTTATATCCACGAAAAAGGCTGGCCAAAACTTACAAGAATACAAAATGCAGCTATTAAAACTTATTTTGCCAATGACAACAACCTAATCTTGTCAGCAGCAACTGCCCAGGGCAAGACTGAAGCTGTCTTTTTGCCAGCTATAAGTTCGATTGATGATTTTGATGACGGCCTAAAGATATTATATATTTCGCCACTCATAGCTCTAATTAATGATCAATTTAAACGAATCAATGATATGTGCTTGGATATGGATATAGCTATAACTGCTTGGCATGGCGAAGCTAGCAAGAGTAAAAAAGATGCCTTAATTGAAAACCCCAGAGGTATTGTACTAATCACCCCAGAATCTATAGAAGCACTCCTTTCTGGAAAATCAGATCTTGCAAAAAATCTACTCAAAGATGTTGAAGTAGTTATTGTTGATGAAATTCATAGCTTTTTATCAGGCAATAGAGGTCTTCAGTTAAAGTCTTTGCTTACTCGAATCTTACGTTATACTTATGAGAGCCCAAGGATGATTGGACTTTCTGCAACCATTGGTGAAGAAAATTATTCCTTAGCCAAAAACTTTTTTGCAAATGGCAGAGACACAAATATCATAGTCGATAAATCTAGAAATGATTTAGAAGTGACAATTGACTACTTTCCATCAGAAAATATTTCTTCAGATGCGATCAAAAAGATAAGTGCCTATGCTGATGATGGAGCCATGTTAGTTTTTCCCAATTCTAGGGATAAGGTTGAAACTTTTGCTGTTAAACTTAGTGAAGAATTTAAGGAGACTGGCAAAGATATTAGAGTCTTTGCCCACCATTCGTCAGTCAGCAAAAATAGGCGAAAAGAGATAGAAGATTTTGCCAAGAAAGCCAGGATGGAGCAATTTGTAATATGTGCAACATCAACCCTAGAGCTTGGCATAGATATTGGTGCTGTAACAAGTGTTTGCCAATATGGACCAAGTCATTCCGTCCTATCCCTAGCCCAAAGACTTGGCAGAAGCGGTAGAAAAACAAAAACTTCTATCCTCCACCAAATATCTGCAAATCCTTGGGACTTGCTAGAATCTCTGGCCACAATAAGTCTATATAAAGATGGGATCTTGGATAAGACGGAAGAAACTCACAAAGCCTATGATGTCTTTACCCACCAAGTACTTTCTACACTTTTAGAAAATTTTGGCCTAAGTATTGAAGAATACAAGTACCTCAATAAAACACTTTCGACATTTTCTGATATAAGTGATGAAGACTTTGCACAAATTAGCGAGCATTTGGCGAAAGAGGGATATATAGAAATCTTGGAAAATGAAGTAATAGCAGGAAGTGCCATAGAAAAGCTTATGAGTCGTGGTAATTTTTACAATCAATTTATAACAGGTGGTTCATACACTGTTTATAATGATAAGGCAAAGATAGGAGAAGTTGAAATTAGCCCAGAAATCCAAGTTGATACCAATATTTATCTGGCTGGATCTATCCGGAGAATTGAGCAAATTCTTAGTAAAAATAAAAAAATAATAGTCCAAAGAGCAGAGGCTGGCAAAGCTCCCAAATTTACCAGTATAGGGGATATGGATATTTCAGATATCATAAGAAATCGTATGAAAGAAATCCTAAAATATCCCGACAAATATAGTTTTGATGAACCAATAAACGAAATAGTTGGTGAGCTTAGAGAAGAATACACAGATGATGACTACCTATTTGTAGCAGAAAAAGATACGATATCTCTAAGGACTTTCAAAAACTCAAAAATTAATAGAAGCCTTGCCCTAATGCTAAATATTGCATCAAACAGCAAAGATTACTCAAATAACGAAACAGATTCCACTGTCATGGGACCAGAAATAATCAGATACTTCGATCAAATTAGAATAAATCCAATTGGAGAAGAGCAGATAACAAAATTCTTAGAAAAAGACCAAACATACATGGAATCTTTCTTAGGAGCAAATAAATACATGGTCCTAGTCCCTACAGACTTGAAAATTGATTATATTATAAAAAATAGCTTAGATATAAAAGGGACTTATGAATATCTTGGCATAAAAGCTGAAATTTAGATTCTTACAAAACTTGTAATTAAATTAATGAATAAAGCATGATATCCTATAATCACAAACAAAGGAGGATGTTATGAAAAAAAGAAATATTTTGTTTGCATCAATGGCAGTTATATTAGGGCTTGGTATATTTTCTGGATTTGACAATAACTACTACCAAAAAGAAAATGACGAAAGAAGAACTGAATTAACATCAATAAAAGAAAATGCAGATGATCTTACAAGAGAATTTATCGAAAAGCTAGAATCAAAAGAGAGGTCCAATGGGATTGAGTATTGGGAGACAAAATCAGAAGATGGGTCAGTAGATTATATTAGTATCAGTGGCTGTGATCAAGAAAATGATATAGATATCGACGGAAGATTAAAAAATAATTACCTAAATGTCTTTATATCTAAAGGCGATGACAGAACTTGGATAGATACACAAACTAATCTTTATCATAGTGATAATAGATCTGATTATGACATTCCAACAATAAGTACAACAAATGAACTAAGTTTTGGTGAAGAAAGTGTACTTCGAGCTTTAGATAATTATAATAAGGTGGAAAAAACAGATTTTGGCTATAAGGTTACTATTTCTGATGACCTTAACTACGGATATTCTTTATATGATGAAAATGGAGATTTATTTCAGACATATCTTGACAATAGCCAAGGTAAGGTTACAAGTAAACTTCTAGAAACAGATGAAGATGTGCTAGATGTTTATGAAAGATATATGTCCTTGACAAGTGAGATGACCTATACAGATAATATAGCTGATATAAAGGAAGCTGCTAACTAAGCAGTTTTCTTTTTATAATGTTATAATATTTTTGAGGCATGCTATGGATTATAAAAGAATTTTACAAATTAAATATCTTGAAAAAACTTATGGAAGAGGAAAATCTTCATTTACTGCCATAGATGAAATGAGCTTTGATGTTTTGGATAGTGAATTTTTTGCTATAATGGGAACAAGTGGTTCTGGTAAAACTACACTATTAAATATGCTTGCAGGAGTATCTAAAGTGACTAATGGGGAAATCATATTTGATGGTAAGGATATTAATAGCTTTAGCAGAAAGGAATTAGAAAATTATAGGGGAAATCTTGTGACCTATATATTTCAAGACTTTAAATTAATTGATAATATTTCTTCCCTAGAAAATGTGCTAATACCTTTTAAAATCCATAGCAAAAGATGGGATATGAATAAAATTCATAGACTAGCAAGGCGAATGGATATTTTTGAACTACTAAATAAATATCCCAAAGACTTATCTGGAGGACAAAAACAGAAAGTTGCTGCCCTTAGAGCTATAGCTATTGATCCTAAAATAATTCTAGCTGATGAACCTACGGGAGCGCTTGACTCAAAAAGTTCTATTGATTTACTTAAGATATTAAAAGATATTAACAAAGTAGAGAATACTACGATAATAATGGTGACCCATGATTCCTATGCAGCTAGCTTTGCAAATAGGATTATGTTTATAAAAGATGGGAAAATAATTAATGAACTTATGATGGGGGATAATGAGAGTCAAAAGGACTATTATAATAGGATTAACAAGGCAAACAAGCAAATCATCGTGTGAGATATTATGAATAGAAACTTCAAAATAAATTTGAAAGCAAATAAATCTAATGATTTAATTTTAAAAATATTAATTATTTTTACTGTGTTTTCATACTTACTATTGAGTATTCAAAACAATGAGATTTTTAAATATTTATATGAAGATGGCAGGAACTATGTAATTACTAATATCTTTAATACTTATATTCTAGCAATTGCTTTATTTGCAGTTCTTAGTTACTATGGGCTAAAAAATGAGGTTTATAATAACCATGATGAAATAAAACTTTTAATTAATATGGGATTAGAGAGAAGTAAGCTATACATGATCTTGCTAAGTTCTATAGGTCTTGAAACATTTTTGGGTTTTATTCTTGGACTTCCCTTGGGAATTTTACTGGCTGAAATTATTGACTTGCTATCAATTTTAATACTGGATTTAAATATTGGAGCCCATAGGATAAACTTTGATGCAAAAGCTATGGGACTTACCCTTGCTCTGCTTGTATTATTTGTCATGCTTTCATTAGCCATAATTGTATTATCACTAGGGAAAAAGTATCAGGATAAAGTAAATAGTAATAAAATTCCAGTATTAATAATACAAGTTCTTTTAATCCTTGGTTTTGTCTACTACGCCAGTGATAAGGCCATAATGAATTTTTTTAAACTTACTTTATTTTTAATAGCTATTGATATTCTTATAATATTTTTTATAAGAAAATTAATAAACGCATCCAAAGTTTATAGCTATGAAAAATCTTTGTTTTTATCTCATACAAATGAAGCAAAAATAACTCTGATATTTATTTTAATTGCGCTTACAGTATCTTTAGCTAACCTAAACAAATCTTTATTTGAAATTGGCTATTATTTGACAGATTCGAAATTGAGGCCTCATTTTAGTGTTTTTGAAGATATTGATGTCATAAATGATATAAGAGAAGATTATAGTAATATTTTTTCTGATATTTATCCTATTAATATTAGTGGATTTTCTGATATTGATGATAGTGACTTTAAAAATGAAATAGAAAATCTAGTTGATTTAACAAATGGTTATACGGTATCTTCTCCAAAGATCATGGCCTATTCATCATATAAAAAAGTATTTGGTGATAAGGCCATTAATCTTAGTTCAAAAGAAGATTCAATTTATTTGTACTCTAAGCAAATAGATAGAACTAGTTTTGCAATTATAAATGCATACTTGGAGGATAATGAATCATTTATAAATATAGGGGCTTTAAAATTTAAGGTCAGTGCTGTAGCTAGATCTGACATAATTTTTGCTAATGATATGTATTGGGATAGTAATATTTATGTTATTAAGGATGATATATACGACAGATTTGTAGGAGAGAAAAAGCCAATAGCCTATAATTTTGTAGTATCAGATGATTATATAAAAAAGTATGGCAAAAATACAGCTTTGGAGAAAATCAGGAATGATTTCTTTAAAAGAAGTATTAGATTTGAATCATTAGTGTGGATGATTAAGCAATCTTATAGTAATATCTTGTCCAGACAATTTGTTATGATATATCTTTCAATAATACTAATACTTATATCTGGATTATTTTTGTCAATTAACATAATGGCATTTTTTAATAGAAAGTCTAATGACTTTAAAGTTTTATCTCTTCTTGGAGATACAGCAGAAAGTTTGTTGGAAATTCAAAAGTCACATATTGTTAAGATTTATAGTCTCATTATATCTTTGTCATTGATAAATTATTTTTGTTACTTTAGATATATAAAATCGATAAGCACAGAATATGTATATTTTAGATCAAATTTTTATATGCTAGCTTTTTATGTTTTGATTCCGGTCTTTTTTATGTTATTAATGCTTATTAGTGAGAAACTTGTTTCATTTAAGGATATTAATTATGAATAAGAAAAAAGTATATATTATAGAAGATGATAGGATAATTGTAGAAGAGTTAATAAAAATATTTACATCTAATGGTTTTGAAGCTATAGCATTGGATGATTTTAAAGATGATCCAGAGTTGATGGAAATTCCAAAGGCAGATTTGATTATTTTAGATATAAATTTACCAGGTGTTAGTGGTTACGAAATTCTATCACATATTAAAGAAAACTTAACTATACCAGTTTTAGTTTTAACCAGTAGAGATAAGCTAGATGATGAACTTCTGAGTTTTGATTTGGGAGCAGATGAATTTTTGACAAAGCCAGTTATGTCTAATAGACTCATTGCAAGGGCCAAAAAACTACTTAATATCTATCAAAAATTTTCTGATGAGGAAAAGATCAAAGATTTAATTCTTGAAACTAGTACAAATAAGTTGACCTATAAAAATACTTTTATAATACTTAGCCAAACAGAAAGTGACTTATTAAAAGCTCTAATCAAAGCTTATCCAAAAACTTTGACTAAGGATGAGCTTTTAGAATCTGGCTGGAATACCATTTATATCGATGAAAATATCCTACAAGTAAATATTAATAGATTGCGAAAGAAACTTATAACAATAGGCATAGATGATTTTATCATAACTGTAAGGGGAATTGGTTATAGATTGGACACGGATAAATTATGAAATATAGTTTTTTGAAAAATACAGCAAAGCCAATAATAATATTACTAAGCACTATTCTGGTATTTTGCTTAGTTATGAAAGTCCTCAAAGTAGAAAATTTTGATAATATTTTTATATTCTTAATTTTATATTTCATAATTTGTGTATTTATATTGTTAGTCAGTGAAATTAATAGACAAAAAAGAATCAGAAAGTTAGTTTATGAATTTTATGATAATATGGATTTTTCGAAAAGAGATAAATTAATTGATGAACTAGGCATAGATTATAAGCCCTTAGTTGACAGTGTATTTTATAATCAAAATAAACTATTATCAAAATTCCAATATAATAGGTCTGAATTGATAAAATATAGGGAAATAATTGAAAAATGGGCTCATGATATAAAGACTCCCCTGGCTGCATCTTCTTTGCTAATTGAAAATAATAAATCTAATATGGATTCCGATTTATATCAAAAACTAAATATATCAAATCAGCAGATAAAGAATAAATTAGATACAGTATTATTTTACGCAAGGTCTAATTCTAGTAAAAAAGATTATACAATGAAAAAAGTAAATATAAAAGAAGTTTTAGAAAATACACTTATTGACTTCTATCCTACTATTATGGAGAAGGAATTAAAAATTGTAAACAATACCTTTGATGTAGATGTAATTAGTGATTATAATACTTTGGGCTTTATAATATCACAGTTAATTTCCAATAGCATCAAATATGCTGATAGTGAAATAATTTTTGCAACCATTAATAACCACGGAATGAGACTAAGGGTGTCAAATGACGGGTCAGTGCCTTCTACTAGAGATATGCCCTTTATATTTGAAAAATCTTATACAGGTAAGAATAGTAAAGGATCAGCTTCAACTGGACTTGGATTATATCTAGTAAAATCATTTGCTGATGATTTGGGAATTGGTGTTCATGCCATGATAACAAGTGATGATAAATTTTTAATTGAGCTTATTTTTAAAGATATAAATGAATTTTAGTTTTAAAGCTATATTATTGAAACTAGGCAGAATCCCTTGGACCTGCCTAGTTTTTCATTTTTATTTAGAAAAATTAGTGTAAGAATAAAGATAGGATAAATACTCCTAGCATACCGCAAATACCTTCTACTAGAGTTACCATTGTTTGAGTTTTGTAGCCGTCTTCCGCGCGTAGGCCACCGAATTTGGTTACTACCCAGAAATATGAGTCGTTGGCGTGGGATACTGTCATTGCTCCTGCTCCTATAGCCATTACTACTAAAGCTGAACTTACTGTTGAGTCAAGGCCAAGGACTGGAAGTAGTGGTGCTATGATTCCAGCTGATGTTGTGATTGCAACTGTTGATGAACCTTGAGCTGTTTTTAGTATTGCAGCTATGATAAATGGAAAGAATATTCCTATACTTTGAAATACTGTAGCATTGTCTGTGATAAATCCAACTATGCCAGAGTTCGCTATAACTTTGCCCAAAACTCCGCCAGCTGCTGTTACAAATAGAATTGGTCCTGCAACTTTTAGAGACTCGTTGACAATGTCGTAAAGATGGTCTATTTTTCCCCTACTATTTAGGAGAATGATACCAAAGATAAGTCCTACAGCTAGAGCTATGATTGGAGTTCCTAGGAATAAGAACAAATCATTGACAAATCCTTCTGCTTTCATAATCTTAAATATATTGCTTAATGCCATAAGTATTACTGGGATTATAATTGGTGCTAGTGATAAGAATCCACCTGGAAGTGTGCCGTATTCGGCTTTTATCTCTTCGTAAGTTTTCAAATTATCATCTTCTACTAATTCTTCTATATTTGCACTTTGTCTTTTGGAATAAAAATATGCACCAGCTAGGGCTGGGATAGATACTAATAAACCAAGACCCATTACAAGCAATAAGTCGCTACCTACACCTATGGTATTTGCTGCTGCTATTGGACCTGGTGTAGGAGGTATAAATACGTGTGATGCATATAGACCTGCAGATAAACACATGGTCATTGCTACTGATGAAGCTGCTGTTCTTTTGGTTAGGGCCTTTCTAATAGGGTTAAGGATTACAAAACCAGAGTCACAAAATACTGGGATGGATACAACCCAACCCATTATTAGCATAGCTAGCTCTGGTCTTTTTTCTCCAACTAGATTTACAACCATGTCTGCAAGCTTAAGGGCTGCTCCAGTTTCTTCCAAAAGCGTTCCTATTATGGTTCCAAGGATGATTACTATACCAATCGATGTAAATGCACCTGAGAAACCTTCGCCTATTACATTGGCAATACCTGAGACAACCGTACCATCTTCTGCAGTTTGATCCACAAGTGGGATACCAGCTATGAGTCCAAAGACTAAAGAAACTGATAAGATGGATAAGAATGGATGGATATTTAGTTTACTAATCATAAATATCATTAGTACAATTGTCACTATAAAAACAATTATTAATGGTATACCTGTCATTTTTTTCTCCTAATTTTTGTATAAATATATTAATCTAAATACTTGATTAACACATCTGCGTAAATTTTCTTCTGCTTTTTTGGCATCCATGGCTTCTTCAACAGTCCTTATTTGATCTAGGATAGGGAAGAAAGCATCAATGCCATGCTTGTTCACTTCTATGGCATCATTATCGACTACTCCTGCAAAGGCAATAACATTAGCACCGTATTTTTTGGCAAGTTTTGCAACTCCTGTAGGAGCCTTGCCCATTGATGATTGAAAGTCTATTTTACCTTCACCGGTTATTACCAAATCTGCATTACTTAGATAATCATTGACATTTAGCATTTGTAGGATTAGTTCTATACCTGGAGAAAGTTCGGCCCCTAGATAGTTTTTAAAAGCATAGCCTAAGCCTCCAGCTGCTCCGACTCCTGGATAAGTGTCGTCTGCATTCTCTATAACTTCAAGAGTTTTTTTGTGAAATAAAGATAAGTTATTATCTATTATCTCGACCTCTCTAGGATTTGCTCCTTTTTGTGGGCCGTAGACACTAGCAGATCCCCTTTTGCCAGTAAGCGGATTATCAACATCACATGCTATTTTGAATGTAGCTTCTTTAAGCCTAGGATCAGCTTGCGAAAGGTCAATTGCTGATAAGCTTCCTAAACCCTCGTTTGATGGATGGATGTTATTGTTATTTTTATCATAAAATTTAAAGCCAAGAGCAGATAACATACCTATCCCACCATCATTTGTTGCTGAGCCACCGATACCAATAATGAAATTTCTTATTCCCTTATCAAGTGCATCTTTTATCATAGTCCCAACGCCATAAGTGCTTGCCTTTAGAGGGGAGAATCTGTCTTTTATCAAGATCAAACCCGCAGCCTGGCTCATTTCCATTATAGCCAGATTTTTATCTTTTATTATTACATAATTGCCAATAATTGTTTCAAAAAGCGGATTTTCAACTTGGACTTCGATAAGACTGGCCCCATCAAGTTCGCTCATAGATTCTACAGTGCCTTCACCTCCATCAGCTACAGGAAGTACTGTAATATCTTCTCTGGGATTAAGCTTTTCTATCTCGTCTTTGATAATGTTTCCAGCTTCTGAGGATGATAAAGATCCTTTGAAGGAATCAATCATTATTAGGATTTTCATAGGTCACCTCCTTTATATAATTTTAAACTAGAAAAACGTTTTTGTAAATTAAATGATATAATTTATCATGGTCTAAGAATTTTGCTTAAATGTGGTAAAATACTAATACAGAGATTTCGAGGGATAATATGAAAAAAATTATTTATATTTTAATATGTTTAATACTATCTTCATGCACCAACAAATCTAAGGAGGGTGGTGTTCCACCTATTGATACATTGAGCGAAGATAGGATGATTGATGAAAGCAAGGTATCTTTGGATGATAAAAAGCCCAAAAGTCCTATTCTTAAAGAACCACCATTTAAGGCAAAGTCATTAGATTATGAAATAATAAAGCCGGGTTTTTTGCTTGAAGATAGGTTTAGAGACCTAAGAACTCAGGACAAGTACGCTGTGATGATGGTTGAATATTATGATGATGTAAATCAGACTTTTCATGTAAGTAGAATCCTAACAGAAGCTTTAAAGGATCCAAATGTAAAGATCGAAAATGATTTTGATGACAAGATGGACTTTGCTACAGACCTATTTTTGCTAAGCCCATTTTATTCAAAGGGTAAAATTGAACCCTATATTTACTATAATTACTGGTTTGATGAAAGGACTTTCTCTTTAAAACCTAGATATGTCATTGAGGAGAACACCAAAACCTATCTAAATCCAGATGAAGAAAAGGCAGTAGAAAGTCAAATCAAGGTTCTAGTCGACTATGCAAACGAAAATTACGACAATGACTATGATAAGGCATATTATTTTGCGCTCTGGTTAGCCGAAAATAACGACTACCAATACCACGGAGATAAGGATAATATCATAGAAAACAATATGTACGGAGCCTTGGTAAAGGGATTAAGCCAATGTTCTGGTTTTGCCCAAAGCTTTACAAGACTCTGCCAAGAGGTAGGAATTCCTTGCTATTCAGTTACAGGAAATACAGAAGATCCTAATAGACCTGATGACTACTCTGGAGAACACCAGTGGAATGTAATAATGCTTGATGATACATGGTCCTATGTCGATGTAACAGGCATGGTTGCCAATGGCAGCGATTACTATTACTATTATTTTGATAGGTCAAAGTATGAATTTGTTGACTACTATGTGAGCAAATTCTACAAGGACATTGAGGAGTATATAAGATGATTGTAAACCCATAACAAGTGGGCAGGGATGGACAAATTTTATTAGAGGTATAGATGAGTTTTAAGATAGTTAATGAAGATATAGCAAGTATGAATGTAGATGCTATAGTAAATGCGGCAAATACTGGACTTAAAATGGGTTGTGGAGTTTGTGGAGCCATCTTTAGAGCTGCAGGAGCTGATAAGCTTACTAAGGCATGCGATGACCTAGCACCAATAAATACAGGAGGTGCTGTCATAACAGATGGATTTAATCTAAAGGCGAAATATATAATCCACACGGCTGGTCCAGTGTATAATCCAAATAATGACGAGGAATCTGTAAGGCTATTGGAAAATTCTTACAAAAATTCCTTAATTCTTGCTAAGAAAAATTATGTTTCATCGCTTGCTTTTCCTTTGATATCTGCTGGGATTTATGGATTTCCCAAAATCAAAGCTTTTGAAATAGCAAAAGAGACAATTGAAAATTTTCTAAAAGAAAATGATATGGACGTTTACCTTACTATAGTTGATAAGGAAGTAATAGATAGGATGAATAATGGAACTTACAGATAAATTTGAATTTGATTCTTGCAAGAAGAAAACACCATATACTATAGACCATGGAGAAATCCCTATTGAAATAAGCCCTGATTTAACAGAAGCAATCTACTATTTGCTCTGGTATGTGCCAAATATAAAGTCAGAGCAATCAAAAAAGAACGAACTTTTATTAAATCCCCAATACGACAATTATATTTTCTTAGAAATAATGAAGGCTATGAATTTAGAAGATGAGGATGTTTTATTTACAGAAACAATTGATGAAAAGATCATAAAGCCCTTTCTAAAAGAAGTATGTCCCAAAGAATATAAAATTATTATGACCATATCTCCTGGAGAGACAAAAACTATGGCTTTGTTAAGACATATAAGAAATGCTATTGCTCATGGGAATTTCAATATCATTGACGATACTTTGCTAGGCTTTGACATACAAAGAAATGACAAGGAGACAGAGTATCGTGGATTCTTTAAGATTAATCCAACTGATTTACTTAGGGCTCTAAAGAAAATCCAATTTGACTATAACTCTCAAAAACTTATCAAAACAGCCTTTAAGAATTGTGGCTACCACATAGAAGACTATCAAGACAAATACCAAAGAAGCCACGATTTTGAATTATTTGCCAGAAAAAATAAAAAGAAATATGCCATAGATATCAAAAATTATGAATACGAAAAAACTGTGGATAAGGAATTTATTGATGATTTGGTCAAGCAATACGAAGGACTCATAGAAGGAATAACTCCTGTATTAATAATCCATTCATCTTACCTTGATGATAAGAGCAAGGATGAGCTTTTAAAGCATGATGTTATTATCCTAGATGTAAAGAATATCAAGAAAATGATTAAGGGCAGAGACATGGTAAGAGAGATTGAAAGAGCCCAAGATATCAAGGCTAATATCAGCCAATAATTTTAATAATATTATTATTTCTTCCAAAAAAGTTTAAAAACCTAGTGAATGGGTAGAATATAATTAGTAACAAAATTATATTTTATTGTTATTATAAAAGGAGGAATCATGACTGAAAAAAATAATAATGATTCAAAAAAAGAAATTTTTGAAACAGAGAAAAATGTTGAAAGATCTAGCAGGAATACTAATAGAGCTCCACGCAGAAGCGAGAGAGAAAGAAAGCAAAGACCAGGTGTTCCAGTATATGAACAAGCAACAAGCGCTATACCAGCTGGCAACAACCTTTCTTGGGCATCAATACTAGCTGGAGCGGTAACAGCAGCAGCTTGCTTTGCTACACTAAGCTTACTTACAGCTGCCTTAGGATTTGGCCTATTCTCACCAACAACTAGTGATCCACTATCAGGTGTTGGAGTTGGAACAGGTATTTGGACTGCTATCACTCTAATCCTATCATTTTTAGCAGGTGGATTTGTTGCAGGTTATTCAGCAAGATCAACAGGTAAATTGCACGGTGCTATTACTTGGGCAGTTACACTACTTCTATTACTAACATTTGTAATAAATGCTATCGGTCAAGTACTAGGAGCAGCAGCAAATGTAGCAGGAACTGCAGCAAATACAGCAGCTAACGTTGCAGGAAATGTAGCAGGATCAACAATTTCAGCTACAGGCGATGCAGTAAGTGCTGGTGTAGAAAAAGCTGGAGATGCAATTGGTGAAGTAGACACAAAAGAACTACAAGAAAATGTTGAAAAATATCTAAGCGATACAGATATTGAAGAATTACAACCAGAATATCTAAACAATCAACTTGAAGAATCAAAAGATGAGATTGGTCAAGCAGTTAAAGATATTGCACTAAACCCAGAAAATGCAAAAAATATCATTTCTGATTTAACAAAATCACTTCAAGATAAGGCTAATACAATAGCTGATTCTGCTGATAGAGATGCAATTGCAAATGCAGTGGCACAAAACTCTGATCTAACACAAGAAGAAGCAGAAGAAGTAACTGATAATATTTACAATGGCTTAGTTGAAGCTAACAAGCAAGCTCAAACAGCCCTAAACGATGCGTCAACACAAATTGACAACTATGCAACAGAAGCTGAAAACAAAGTAGACGAAACAGTTGAAAATGCAAAAGAAGGTGCAGATGAAGCATCCAAAAAAGCATCAGCTAGTTCAGTAATCACATTCCTTGGCCTAATTGCAGCTCTTGCACTATCAGCATGGGGTGGCCAAATGGGTGAACAAAAAGCAAAAGAGCTTGTAAGAAAAGAAACAATTAGATAATAATTTTTTTAAGGGGAAAGGCTTAGCCTTTCTCTTTTTTTTGTGTTAATATAATTGAAGGAGGATAGAATGAGAGTTGAATTGATAAATTACACCAAAAATGCAGAAGAAACCATAGCCCAAGCTGGAAAACTTTGCTATTCCAAAGTTGGAGTAGATGAAATAAAAGAAAAATTAGATGATAAAGCTATAGAAAAATACATAACAATGCTAATGGATATGGGACACATGTCACCAATTGAGCACGTTAGCTTTACATTTGCTGTTGAAGGAGTTTCAAGAACACTTACCCACCAATTAGTTAGGCATAGGCTTGCATCATACTCCCAACAATCACAGAGATATGTAAAGCTAGAAAATTTTGAATACATAATTCCACCCGCTATAAAAGAGGACAGTAAGGCCCTAGAAATATATGAAAAGGCCATGGAAAATTCCAAAGAAGCTTACCTAAAGATATCAGAATCACTATTTGATAAATATTATGAGGAGAATATATCAGATGGGCTTAATGAAAAGGAAGCTAAGTCAAAGGCAGAGAAAAAATCAATAGAAGATGCTAGATATGTATTTCCAAATGCTTGTGAAACAAAAATAGTTTTTACTATGAATGCTAGAAACTTGCTTCATTTCTTTTCTCTGAGATGTTGCAACAGGGCTCAATGGGAGATAAGAGAGATGGCCTTAGAGATGGTAAAAATATGTAAAGAAATATATCCTACTTTATTTAAAAATGCTGGTCCATCCTGCGTAAATGGTCCTTGTCCAGAAGGTAAAATGACTTGTGGTAAGATAAAAGAGGTTAGAGAAATCTACAATAATCTATAAAAAATAAGCTCCTAAAAAAATGGGGAGCTTATCTTAGTATATTGAGCATTGAATTAATTGGCTCTTTGGAATTGATTTTTTGATCATATTCTAAATATAAATTTTCTTCGTTCTTGCTAAAGGATGAGTTTATTGAAACAATAAGACCTGAGTGTTCCAATATATATAAATTGCTAGGGGCATTGTAGATGACATCCTTATGAGTTCTAGCAGATTCTAGGGCGTTTTTTACAATATAAGCACCATTTGTTTGCAATACTCTAGCAAATTTGATAGCTTCATTAGCAGTATTTTCATTGGTCAAAACATATATTTTCCTCACCGCATATTCTATATTTCTTTTAATATCAAGGCTTAGCTGATCATAATATAGGTATTGGTTAGGATCTATAAGGTCAATTTCATCTGGATATTTTGATGAATCGTTTTTTACATAGGCTGTTTTGTAGGGGCTATTTTCATCTTCCTTGAAATTTGCAAGACTATCCTGGAAAAGTTTAGACCTATAAAATACCATATTATCCTCATGGTGGTCATTTGCCATAAGGATCTTTGATAATTCTATCCAGTAGGTATCATCAATAGAATTGTTGTCTGACAAATCCAAGATAATAGTTCCAATAGGTCCATTATCTCTAAAGAAGTCAGTTATTTTTTTAATATCTCCATCAACTTCATTTGCTCTAAAGTCTTTTAAGGTAATGGTAGCAACATTATTCTCAGCTTTGGTTATTTGCATAGAAGGCTTATCAATATTTGCGTTTTCCAAGAGTCTCTTGTACCTATCTACAGCTTGTGGATTTTCTAAGACTGTTTTTTGTGGAGACTTGCCTTTGTTCCTGTAATAATCAAATAAACTATCATAAGTTTGTTTATCAATTACAAAGGTCCTAGTGTCATCCAAGACATCCAAGTACTGTTTTAGTATAGAGTAATAGTCTTGGTCAGTCTTAGAAGCAGCTATTTTTTTTCTGAAATTCTGGTATTGGTTAGAAAATTCTAGAAAATCTTTGGTATTTAGTTTATCAACGGCATAATTTTTTGAAATCACATCATATAAGTCGTCAAAATCTGTAATCTTTTCTGCAGTTGATAGGGACCTGTTTTCAGATGGGCTTACAAAAACCTCGCTTCCTATACTATCCAAAACTTCGTCACGGAATGCTGGATATCCCATTTTCTTATAGGAATAAATACTATTTACAATTGCCTTTGTTGCAAAAAATAGGATTGTAAGAAGTATTGCCAATATGACAATTCTACGAATGAGGAATTTTCTACGCCTTTGTTTCCTCTTTTTTTCGACTCTTTTTCTCCTTGCTGGACTCATATTTTCTGTATTTTTTGGGGATTTTTTCTTATCAAGGTCTTTTTTTTGCCTTGATTTTCTTTTTGTATCTCTTGACATAATATCCTGCTTTAATTTTTAAAAGTTAAAATAAAGGTCGTTCCTTGGTTTAGAACAGAGTTAACTTCGATTTTTCCTCCTAAAGCTTCCACAAAATTTTTAGTTATAGATAGACCTAAGCCGTGGCCATTTTCATTTGTGTTTCTAGCATCTTCTATACGATAAAACCTCTCAAAAATCCTATCAATCTTATCTTCTGCAATACCTACACCATCATCAATTACCTTGATTTCAAATAAACTAGGGTCGCCAGATAGGAAAACATCAATATTACCATCTTGGCCGATAGCCTTTATGGCATTTGATATAAGGTTTTGTATAACTTGGGTAAACTTATCCTTATCAGATGTAATTACGATTTGATCTTCAATATGAGAATTAATATTGATTCGGTTATTATTTGCATTTGGCATAAATGTATAAATGATGCGGTTAATAAGTAGGGATAAGTCAAACTCTTCATCTTTAACCTCAAAATACTTTACATTTTCATCAAAAGTCTTTTTAAGCCCTATAACTAGACCTTCAAGCCTTGTTACATCTTCAAGTAATATGTCCATGGTTGTTTCATCAGCCTCGACAACTCCATCTCTGATTGCTTCTATATAAAGCTGCAAGTTGGTAAGAGGGGTTCTAAGCTCGTGGGAAATGTCCTGGGCATATTGTTTTCTGATTTCTTCTTGGTTCTTTAAGTTTTTTGATAGGTAAGTTATATTATCTTGCAAGTTTTCTAGTTCTACTATATCTGTATTTTGATTAATTATATTATAATCGCCATTTTTAATCTTTACTGCATCATCGCTTATTGTCATTATTGGTTCAGATATATTATCCGATAGGATAAGGCTTATTATTATACCTATGACAAGCGATATTAGTAGGGAGTATACAATAGCCGAAGAGAAGTTCTTTTGAAGTTGGTGTATGGGCTCGGGGTTAGCATTGTAGGTTACTGTAAGAGTTCCCGATCTTTGCTTTCTATCCAAATTGACTAAGTTTATATTTTTGTGCAAGAGGGGATAGGTGTTATTTTTATCTCTTCCATTAACTTCATAGGAAGTATTCCCGTTGCTATCCTCATACTTAATATCAACTTCCAAATCTTTGGCAAGGTCATCGAGATTGTCCCACATCTCGTCTATAGTAATATTTGGATCTTTGATATAGTTTTTAAACCAAAAACTAACTTCGTTGGGTCTATAGTCAGGTATATCACTTAATAATTCTCTGTAGTTAAAAGTGACAAATAAGGTCACTAATATGGAAAACACAAGGACGCAGGCTAGGATACCTGCTATAAAGTTTCTGATGATTTTACTCTTTAATGTAGTCATCAACTCCGCCTGATTTGTAACCCATACCATAGATTGTCTTTATATAGTTTGGTTTTTTTGGATTATCTTCTATTTTTGCCCTGATATTTTTTATATGAGTATCGATAGCTCTGTCATAGGCCTCGTAGTCATAGCCAAATGTCAGCTCAATAATTTCATCCCTGGAATAGATTTTGTTTGGGTTTGAAAATAGGGTTTTAAGAATCTGAAACTCATTTTTTGTAAGCATGATCTCTTTACCATCTTTAAAAATACGGTTGTATTCAAGATCCATCTCAAGTCTGCCGTCATTGGTTTTTATAATGTCAGCTCTTGGAATATTATATTTTTCTATCCTTCTTAGGACAGCCTTTACTCTTTCTACCAATTCTTTTGGTGAGAATGGCTTTGTTACATAGTCATCTGCACCAAGTCTTAGTCCGTCAACACGGTTGTTTTCTTCAACCTTTGCAGATACCATGATAACTGGGATTTCAGATTTGTTCCTAATCTCCTTGATTACTTCTTCTCCAGGAAGTTTTGGTAGCATCAAATCTAGGATTACTAGGTCTATGTTATTTTCTTCAAAAACTTTTAGACCTTCCATGCCATCAAAGGCTTGGAGAACTTTGTAACCTTCTTTTTCAAAATATGATTTCATTATTGTAGAGATTTTTTTCTCATCTTCTATTATTAAAATTGTTATTTCATTCATAGTATATACCTCACAAATTATTATACCATAAGGACAAGATAAAGTTTTCATAGTCTTTATAGATTATTGTAATATTTGTGAGATTTATAAAAATTGAATAAGCTAAAAATATTTGTTTCAAAATGTGTTTTTGGGATATAAATATAATGTGATAATACTTAATTTATTAGGTAATTTTTTACAAATTTGAAAGGAGTAAATATGTTTAATCAAACAGGAATTATTATGACCCTAGTCCTAGGCGCATTAGCTGGATGGATTGCTAGTATGATTATGGGCAAAGATGCTCAAATGGGAGGCGTTGCTAACATCATAGTTGGCATTATCGGTTCTGTTATAGGTGGATGGATTTATGATGCATTCTTCCTAAAGGGAGCTGCTCCAAGCACATTTACCCAAGTATTATGGGCAGTAATTGGTGCTGTAATCTTACTATGGATTATTAACTTAATTACTAATAAGAGTAAAAAGGGTAATACAAAGAAAAGATTCTAATATTTAGAGATTTGAAAAATCAGGGTTTAATAGCTCTGATTTTTTTGTGCAGATTTATTGCAAAGAAAAAAGCTCAAACAAGTATAAACTTGCTTAAGCTTTTCTTCTAAAATCCACGGTTGCCGTCAGTTCCTGTACCGGATCCAGGATTTTGTTGGTTGTTATTAGTTCCTGAACCAGCATTTGGATTATCACCGTTTTCGTCTTTGTCTTTGTCCTTTTCATCTTTATCTTCATCGTCCTCATCATCTTCGTCTTCTTCAGGTGGGACATAGATAAGGGTTGAATATTCTGTTGGTGGTCTGTAATTCCAGTCTCTTGGCAAGATGCCACCAAATTCATTAGGATCATAGTTGCTCTTTGGCTTTATAAAGGCTCTATTTTCTACAGCCCAGCTTGGTGTAACATCAGATGCTAGGAGATTATTTCTTGAGTCTACAGTAACCATTACGTGAACATCATCTTCTTCTGTTGGAGTATTCTTTGGTCCAAATATTTCTGTAATCACAGTTCCACGTGGGTCCCAAGCAGAGATCTCAGAAGGTAGTTTACCACTCATAGTGTCCACTTGCATTTCTACTATGCTATCAGGTCTTTCAAATTGTTTAATCTCGTAACCTTCTAGTATGTGGTTATTTATAACATTCCACATCAAGGCAGCTCTTTGGATTGATGTGCCGTTCAAGTGTAAGTTTTGGTCATCTGAACCCATCCATATACCAACTGTGTAATATGGGGTATAGCCCATACACCAGAAGTCAACTTGGTTGTCTGTTGTACCTGTCTTGGTTGCAAAATCCATATCGTCTATATAAATATTGTTGTAATACTTACCAGTTGATTGGAGGGCAGAGGTTATTTGGTAAGCTGTATCTTCTGTTGTAACTTCATGAGTAGTTACATTGTCATCATCAAATAATACCTTGCCAGTAGAATCTTCTATTTTTGAGAAGGTCAATGGTTCATTATAGGTTCCCTTGTTTGCAAGGGCTGCATAGGCTGCAGTCATATCAAGTGTTGTAAGACCTCTAGTCATTGCTCCAAGACCCATGGCAGCAAGGTTTTCGTCATTGGTTTGAGCATTATCTTCTTTTGTAACAAAGTTATCATCGCCATCTTCTTTGATGATTCCGAAGTTTTTGAGATACTCTAAGCTTGTTGGAATACCAATTTCTTTTAGGGTTCTTACTGCAATTGTATTGATAGAATATTCTATGGCTTTTCTGATTGGAATAACGCCCATATAATATTCGTACACATTCTTTGGCCAAGGTTTGTCATCTTCTGTTTTTATAACAGGAACATCGTCCATACCAGTAGCAAGGTTATATCCATTGTCCAAGGCAGGAGTATAAGTTGCGATTGGTTTGATAGATGAACCAGGCTGTCTAGGAATAACAGATGCCCTATCGAGTAATCTAATACCGGTTTGGTCACGACCACCCATTATGGCCTTGATGTGACCGTTTTGTTGGTCTATTACTACAGTTGATGATTGAGGTTGGATTACCCCTTCAAGGTCAATATCGTAATAATCTTTTGATAGTGAGAAAGATCCATCATCGTATGCAGTCAGTAAATCTTCATTTTTATCTAAATAATCTTTGGAAATAACTATATTTTGCTCTTCATCTAGGCTGATTTCTTCATTGGATCCAAAGGCAATGTGGCCCGTTCTGTGGGTTCTAAGATTCTTATTATTCTCATCAAGTGTGTAGAAATTCCTAAATATCAAGTTGGTTTGGTCAAGATATGCCTTGTAGGTCTTTAGAACTAGGTTGCCATGATCATCAAACCAAGCTTCGTCAGGTCTTAATCTTAGATCATTATCGTCATTTAATATATTTGATTGAGCATAATAAAGTAAATTACCTTCTTTATTTAAAATATTGCCATATTGGTCATAATTTAAATCCAAGAGTGGGGCTTGTTGGTAGCCTGATGTGTCGCCCATAATATATGATGAAAAGTCAGCATAGATTGCTTCAAGTTCTTTTTGCATATCTTCATCAATAGTTGTTGTTATCCTAAGTCCGCCGTAATATAGCCTATCCCAAGCTTGGTTTTCGCTCATGTCGTAAAGTTCTTGAAGTTTTTTGACAACTTGTCTTTCAAGAAGAGAGTTAAAGTAGTTTGCGATTTCTGTATTAGATCTTTCGGCTGGAACAATTGATGCGGCCACATCAAAGTCAACAGCTTCTTTGTACTCTTTGTTTGAAATATAGCCAAGTTCAAGCATTTTCTCTAGGGCATATTTTTGTCTCTTGTATGGTTCCGGGTTATAAATTGCAGAATATTTTTCACCTTCAATAGTAAACTCGCCCAAAACTTTTTGGTCAGTCACTTCGCTAGTTTTGATAGCCTTATAAAGTGAATTTTCTGATGGAGATTGGACAATACCTGCAAGAGCGGCACATTGAGCAAGGTTTAGCTCGGAAACATCCTTATTAAAGTAGGTTCTTGCAGCTGCTTGGACACCGTATGAGTTTTGGCCCATAAATACACGGTTTAGGTAAGCGCTTAGTATTTCGTCCTTATCCAAGGCATCTTCAATCTCTAGGGCTAGGAAAATTTCTTTGATTTTTCTTTCATAAGTTTGGTCATTTGTAAGGTAAGTATTACGTGCCAATTGTTGGGTTATAGTTGAACCACCACGGACGATACCGCCAGCCTTGAAGTTATCTATGGCTGATCCTAATATGGACTTAAAGTCTAGTCCTGGGTGACTTTCAAATCTCTCATCTTCAACAGCTATAAAAGCATGTTTCAAATCATCTGGGATTTGTTTATTGTCAACTATTTCTCTGTATTCGCTAGTAGCTATTGAATCTACTTCATTACCATCTTCATCAACTATAGTGGAGTTTTGACTCATCTCATATTTGATAATGTTAGGATCTATCTCTGGAGCAGTTTTCATAACCTCAAGGATTGCACCGCCAGCAAGGCCGGCTAAGACAATTCCTATAGATCCAACAAATAGTAGGACTATTAATATGAGTTTTAACACTATAGAGGCAATTTTCTTAAACATTAAGCCTCCTAAATTTTTTATTTTTTCATTTATTTATTTCAATATTATTCTTATTTTATCATTTTTTTAAAAAATAATCTATAAGCCATTTTCTTTATTAATTTTCTTCAAATCGTATAATCAAATGGAAAGGATCTTTATGCAGGAAGTAATTCAAGTTAATGTTTTAAATAGAGATGATGATTTAGACAATAAAATATACGAATTGGAATCATTAATTAACACGGCTGGGGGTAAGTCCCTGGCCTATGTCAGCCAAGTAGTAGATAAGGTTAATCCTAGATACTACATAGGTAAGGGCAAGGTTAGTGAGATTAAAGATTTGGCAGAAAAGCTATCGATAGACACAGTTATATTTGATGTGGAACTATCAGCTAGCCAACTATATAACCTAGAAGAAGAACTAAAACTTCACGTAGTAGATTGGACAAGTTTGATACTAGATATCTTTGCCTTGCGTGCTAATACCAAGGAAAGTAGGCTAAAAATCAAACTAGCTCAGCTCAAATATCAGTTACCTAGACTTAACAAGTGGTTTTCATATCTGTCTAGGCAGGCTGGTGGTATAGGTACCAGAGGACCTGGTGAAACCATGCTTGAGACTGATAGGCGTGCTGTCGTTAGAGATATCAAATCTTTGGAAAGTCAGCTTAAGGATGTAGAAAAAACTAAGAAAATAAACAGGAAAGCCAGGACAAATATCCACAATATTTCTCTTTTGGGCTACACCAATGCAGGTAAGTCTACTATCTTAAATCAAATGATGAAATTATTTGGCAAGGATAAGTACGTTTATTCTGATGACTTGCTATTTGCAACTCTTGATACATCAACTAGGAGGCTAGACTTTGCCAATACCAAGGTTACCCTCACAGATACAGTTGGTTTTATAGACAATTTGTCAGAAGAACTTAACGATTCTTTTTTGACAACCTTAGATGAGATAAAATTTGCAGATATGCTCTTGATTGTAATAGATGCAAGTCACAACATAGAACACCAAATCCATGCGATAGAAAAAGCCCTAGAAGACATAGAAGTAGCCGATAAGGAGATACTTTATGTCTTCAATAAGATGGATAAGGTTGATGATAAGCTTAAGGTTGAGCTTTTCAAAAGGGATAGGGATAGGATTTATATATCAGCAAGGGATGACGATGATATAATAAGACTTAAGGAAAAAATCGTATCAATAATAAAAAGCGATTACCAAAGAGTAAATATGCACATACCATTTGCCCATGGGGAAGTTTTGGACTATATGATGACAAATTACGATATAGAAAATACCGAATATGACCCAGATGGCACTAATATAGAATTTGATATATCAAAAGAGGACTTAAACAAATATGACCGATATATCATCAAATGAATATAAGACCGTAAAGGGTCAAAATCAGAGTCAGTTTGAAGAAGAAAAATCAGTTTTTATTACAAGTATTTCCCATGTAGAAAGTGAAGATGAGGCCAAAGATTTTATAGGAGAGATTTCACAAAAATACAAAGATGCCACCCACAATTGTACGGCATATATAATAAATGAGATACCTCTTATAAAAAGATATGATGACAACGGAGAGCCAACTGGTACAGCTGGTCTACCCATGTTAAGTGTCCTAGAAAAAAATGAGCTTACAAATGTGGCTGTTGTCGTTACAAGGTATTTCGGTGGCAAGCTTTTGGGCAAGGGAGGTCTTGTTAGAGCTTATTCTAGGGGAGTAAGTGATGTAATCGATGGAAATATTGTTTACAAAAGACCTTTTTATGTAGTAGAATTAATTCATTCGTATAATGTTCTCGGTCAAATTGAAAATTATCTAAATGAAAATAAGATAAAGATTATAGGCAAAGATTTTACCGACAAGGTAAGTCAAAGAGCTTATATAAGTCTAGATACTTTTGAAAAAATCGAAAAGGATTTGACCAATTTGACCAGTGGACAAATAAATATTGAAAAAAAAGAAGTAAAAATGCTTTTTACTAAGTAGGAGGATATATGTCAGGACATAATAAGTGGAGCAAGATTAAAAACAAAAAAGGAAGTGAAGATGCCAAAAGAGGCAAGATCTTTACCAAACACGCTAGAAATATCACTGTAGCAGCTCGTCAGGGGGGAGATAATCCAGACTATAACCCAGCACTAAAGGCGGCAATTGATAAGGCAAAGGCAGATAATATGCCAAATGATAACATCGACCGTGCCATCAAAAAAGCAACAGGTGAGGGAGCAGGAGATAATTACCAAAGGATAATCTATGAGGGCTATGGTCCAGGTGGAGTAGCTATCATAGTAGATTGTCTTACAGATAATGTTCAAAGAACTGCACCGGATGTTCGCCATGCCTTTGACAAAAATGGTGGAAATTTGGGAACAGATGGATCAGTTATGTTTATGTTCGACCAAAAGGGAATAATACTTGTTGACGGTAAAGACAAGGACTTCGATAGCTTTATGATGGATGCTCTTGAAGCTGGAGCAGATGATGTAAGCGAAGAAGGCGAATTTTTTGAAGCTATAACAAGTGTCGAAGCTTTTAATGATGCAAAGGAAAGTCTAGAAGGGTCTGGCTATGAGAGCAAAAGAGCTGAGATAACATATCTTGCTCAAAACTATATTGAAGTTGACGAAAGCCACCACAAGGCCCTAGAAAAATTAATTGATAGCCTAGAAGATAACGATGACGTACAAGAAGTATATACAAACTGGCAAGAACCAGACGAGGAAGAATAATGACTTTTAATATAGACCCCGTAGCTTTTTCGATTTTTGGTATAAAAATATATTGGTATGCTTTAATCATAGTATTTGGGGTCATACTTGGAACACAATTTGCCAAAAAAGAATTTGTAAGAAGAGGTTTTGAAGAAGACTTTATCTATGATATCCTATTTGTCATTTTGCCAAGCGGGATAATCGGTGCAAGACTTTGGTATGTAATCTTCATGTGGGATTACTATTCACAAAACCCTGGACAAATTCTAAATATAAGAGGTGGAGGGTTAGCTATTCACGGTGGAATAATATTTGGAACCCTTGCCCTTTACCTATATTCCAAACGCAAAGAAGTACCTTTCCTAGATATGACAGATGTTATGATACCATCCCTTGCTCTAGGCCAAGGCATAGGCAGGTGGGGAAACTTTGTAAATCAAGAAGCTCACGGTGGACCTACAGACCTGCCTTGGGGAATAATAATTGATGGAGTAAAAGTTCATCCCACTTTCCTCTACGAATCTCTTGGAGATATAATAATATTTTTGATATTAATAAATTGGCACAAAAATAATCCAGACAAGGGCAAAATTTCAGCCTCGTATTTGATAGGCTATGGAATATTGAGATTCTTTGTAGAGGGACTAAGGACAGACTCCCTATACTGGGGCCCACTAAGAACAGCTCAAATCATTTCCCTAGTATTTATATTGTTGGGAGGAGTTTTATTTTTTATATCAAATAAGAAAAATCTCCCACCTTATTTTAAGTCCAAAAAACAAGTGGAAAAGAAGCAAAACATCATAAATTTCAAATAAATTTAAGAAAATAGGCAAATAAATATAAAATATTAAGAAATCGATCATTTTGGTCGATTTTTTTTGTTTGCTTTATTAGCTAATATGGTATAAAATAATTACAAAGTGGATTAAAGTGGTTTATGGTGGTAAGAAATGTTTTTAGGAGAATTTACTCACAAGTTAGATTCAAAAAATAGAATAATGATTCCTAGTGAATTTCGTGATGATTTGACTGAAGAATTTTTTATCACAAAGGGACCAGAGAATTCTTTGGTGATTTATACCAAGGATGAATTTGATAAGCAAAGCGTAAGGCTTGATAATCTCATAAATGAAAACAAAAAAAATAGGGCCATAAAAAGACTATTTTTCTCATCCACAATCAAGACTAGTCTAGACAAACAAGGCAGGGTTTTGCTAAATAAGAATTTAAGAGATTATGCAAATATCGAAAGTGAGGCTATGATTATCGGCAACAACACAACAATTGAGTTGTGGGATGTAGATACATGGCAAGCTTATATAAATGAAGTCGAGGTGAATTTATCCGATATTATGGATGAATAATTATGGAATTTGAACATATTTCTGTTTTGGCAGAAGAAACTATAGAAAATTTGAATATAAAACCTGACGGAATTTATGCAGACCTTACACTTGGCAAGGGTGGCCATAGCAAGAAAATCTTGGAAAAATTATCTGATAAGGGTAGGCTAATAGCCTTTGACCAAGATAAGGAAGCTATAATGGCTGCCAAGGAAAATCTTAAGGATTTTTCAAATGTAATTTACGTCAATACCAATTTTGAAAATTTTGAATCGACTTTGAAAGATTTGAATATTTCAAAAATAGATGGTGCTTTGATGGATATTGGTGTCAGCTCGTATCAAATTGATAATGCTAGCCGTGGATTTTCATATATGCACGATGGCCCACTTGATATGAGAATGGATGTCGAAAATGAGTTAACAGCAGAGACAATTGTAAACGAGTATTCCAAAGAAGAACTTACTGAAATCTTCTCCAAATACGGTGAGGAAAGATTTTCTAAAACTATAGCTAGAAATATTGTCGATTATAGAAATAAACAGCGAATAGATACGACTTTCAAATTAAGAGATATAGTTAATAAATCGGTAAGAACTAAGGAAGCTCATCCAGAAAAAAGGGTTTTTCAAGCCCTACGTATTGAAGTTAATAGGGAACTAGAAGTATTGGAAAATACTATAGAAGATGTGGTTGATCATCTAAATGTTGGTGGTAGACTTTGTATCATAACATTTCACTCACTAGAAGATAGGATTGTCAAAAACAAGTTCAAGGACCTGGAAAAAGACTGTACTTGTCCACCAGGACTCCCAGTATGTGTTTGTGATACTGTTAGGAAAGTAAAGATTATCACCAACAAACCAATTGTTGCAGGAAAGAAAGAATTAAGTGAGAATTCTAGATCAAAAAGCGCTAAGCTTAGAGTATGTCAGAGGGTTTAATTATGAATTATAGCAAAACTATAAATCAAACTTCAATTAATACCAATCACAATAGAAAAAGACTAAAAGTTTCTGAAGGTCCTAGATATAGTCAAAAGCATAAGAACAAAATGCTAAGAAAAAGGGATAGAAGGCTAAAAAGTACTTTGATTATTTTGTCATTGGCTGTGATTGTAAGTTTGTCATATTTTAATATAAATAAAAGAAAAGAATTGAAAGCTAAGAGAATTGAGTATAATACTCTTATGAATCAAGTAATAACAAAAGAATTAAAGAGAGATCGTTTAGAAGCAAAACTAGAAAATTCTGTTGATTTAAACAGGATCCAACGCTATGCTATGGAAGAACTTGGCATGGTCTATGCAAAAAATGAGACTCCAATAAATAACATAGAAGGTAATTAATATGACAGATATGTTTAAGATTGCTATTATTAGTATTTTATCTTCTATAGTTTTAGGCTATGCTATACTTCCCATACTAAGAAATATGAAAGTGGGACAAAACATTAGAAAAGAAGGTCCAAAAAGCCACTACCAAAAAGCAGGTACACCTACCATGGGTGGAATAATATTTTTGATAGCAGCACTTTTGATAACTTTAATCTATGTTCCATTTAATCTAAGCTCTGCAATTATAATAATTGCATTTCTTGGCTACGGAGCCATTGGTTTTATAGACGACTATAGAAAACTAGTTTTAAAGCAATCTGAAGGATTAAACCCAAAACAAAAAATAATACTACAATTTGGCCTAGCTATACTTATTACAATATTAGCTTTTATTAACGACAAAGATAGTGTAATGAAAATGACAATACCATTTTCAAACTATCCGCTATCTG
The DNA here is from genome assembly GCF_949769285.1 of Anaerococcus sp. Marseille-Q7828. Lineage (NCBI taxonomy): Bacteria > Bacillati > Bacillota > Tissierellia > Tissierellales > Peptoniphilaceae > Anaerococcus > Anaerococcus sp. Marseille-Q7828. Next base: position 1,497,411 of record NZ_OX458331.1, on the reverse strand, counting down.
TAAGCATCCTAGGTTTTCCAATCTTGATATTTATCATAGTAGGAACAACAAATGCAGTTAACCTGACTGACGGCCTAGATGGACTTGCTACAAGCGTATCACTTCCAGTCTTTATCACCTTATTTTTGATAAGTACAAAAGACTCATCAAGAATATTTTCTATTATAATGTTTGGAGTGCTATTAGGATTTTTGTTATTTAACTCAAATCCAGCTTCAGTATTCATGGGTGATACAGGATCTATGGCAATAGGTGGGGCTGTTGTTGCCCTTGCTATCATTGAAAGAATTCCAATCTATTTAGTGATATTTGGTGGAGTTTATGTGATGGAAACTTTATCAGTAATGATTCAAGTATTCTCATATAGGCATAGAAACAAGAAAAGAGTATTTTTGATGACTCCAATCCACCATCACTTTGAGTTAAAAGGATACAAGGAGCCAAAAATTGTAAGTGGCTTTACAATAGTTAGTGTTTTATTATGTTTAATAACATTGGTGGCAATTTTATGAGAAAAGTTTTAGTATACGGACTTGGTGTCAGTGGTATATCCACAGTTAAAAGCCTAGCTGAGATGGACTATCAAGTTTATACTTATGATAAAAATAAAATAGAAATTGAACAATTGAAGGGCTATAATTATAGCCCTATTTCTGATTCAAAAATCATGGATATTGACTATGATTTTGTGGTAAAATCTCCAGGAATCAAGCCTAGTGACGATTTATTGGTAAGATTAGCGGAAAAATATGAAATAATTTCTGATATAGAATTATCTTATAGGCTTTTTCCTGATAAGAAGTTTTTAGCTATTACTGGAACTAACGGTAAGACTTCTACAACTTCTATGATTAGTCATATCTTAAATGAAAATGGAATTAGGGCCATATCTGTAGGTAATATTGGCGAGGGTATTTTGTGGCAGATGAAAAATAATGATGCTGTTTTTGTTGAAGAGCTTTCATCTTTTCAGCTAAAAGACACATCTTCCTACCATCCACACATAGGAGCTATACTAAATATAAGTCCAGATCATATAGACTGGCATGGATCTTACGAGGATTATATAAATTCTAAGTTTAATATTGCCAAGAACCAAGATAACAATGATTACCTAATCATTAACCATGAGGATGAGATTTTATCTAAGAACAAGGATAAATTTAAGGCAAATATTTATGAGTTTTCAAGTAAGAGAGAAATTACTAAGGGTTTATATTTAGAAAATGATAAAATAATCTTTTCTGAAGCTGATAAAAAAATAGAAGTCCTAGATGTCAAAGATTTAAAAATAATAGGTAATCACAATTATGAAAATTTGATGGCAGCTATTCTTGAAACTTACCTATTTGGACTAGATTTTGATCAAATAGCAAAGGCAAGCAAGACTTTTGTGTCTATAGAACACCGCCTAGAATTTGTTGATGAAGTTTGTGGCGTGAAGATATATAATGATTCTAAGGGTACAAATGTTGATAGTTCTATAAAGGCAATCAATAGCTTCACAGATCCTATAATTATAATAGGAGGGGGCTATGACAAGAAGATTGACTATAGTGACTATGTAAAAGCTTTTACAAAAAACGGCAAAGAAATGATTATCCTTGGCGAAACTAAGGAAATGCTAAAAGATTTGTGCCAAAAATATTCTGTTAAATACAAAGTAGTTGATGATATGGACCAGGCTGTAAGATATGCTGTAAGCATAGCGCAAAGTCCTGATATCATCTTGCTATCTCCAGCTAGTGCAAGCTGGGATATGTACGATTCCTACCAAACTAGGGGTCGAGATTTTAAAGAAAAGATTGATAAGTACAAAGGAAATATTAAATGAGAGTAATAATTTCAGGTGGTGGAACTGGTGGACACATATATCCAGCCATAGCCATAGCCCAAAAATTACAAGCTAATATTGAAAACTGTGAGATTCTTTATGTTGGGATCAAAGGTGGACCAGAAGAAGCTATAGCAAAAAAATACGGCTATGAATTTAGGCCGATTGATGGCATGGGTCTACCTAGAAAGATTAACAAAAGATTTTTCAAATCCCTATCCAAAAATATGAAGGGTTTTAAGGCGGCAAGACATATTGTAAAGGAATATAAACCAGATATAGCAATTGGTACTGGTGGCTATGTGTGTGGACCTATTATATATAAGGCTGCTAAGGCTAAGGTTCCTACTATAATCCACGAATCAAACTCTTATCCAGGAGTCACATCCAAATTCCTATCAAAAAGAGTAGACTACCTATGTATATCTTATCCACAAGCCAAAAGACACTTAAAATACAAGGATAATATTGTCGTTACAGGCAATCCTGTTAGGACAAATTTCAAGGAAACTTTTACTGATGAGGACTTGGCAAAGCTTGGCATAAAGAAAGATAGGCCAGTAGTATTTTCCTTTGGAGGATCAAACGGTTCATACGCCCTAAATAAGGCGGTAATAGAACTTTCAAAGATTTTAAAGGATGAATTTTACCTACTTCATCAAACAGGTAGACGTAACTATGATAAATTTATGGAAGAAGTCACTGAGAATCCTTATATCAAGGCATTTTCCTATATTGACAATATAGATTTATTCTATGCTGTAAGCGACTTGGTAATAGCATCAAGTGGGGCAATGAGTCTTGCTGAAATATCAGCAGTAAAAAAACCTTCTATTTTGATACCTAAAGCTTACACTACAGAAAATCACCAACAATATAATGCACAAACTTATGTTGATAATGGTGCAGCCCTTATGATTCTAGAAAAAAATCTTGATGGCAAACTTTTATATGATGATATTCTTTCTATAATAAACGATAAAGAAAAGCTAGGAGCTATGGGCAAGGCTGCAGGTTTGCTTGCAGATGAGGATGCTAGTGATAAGATTCTAGACTTAGTATTGGAATTAGTTGGTAAAGATGCAAAATAATAACGATAACAGATATTTAAAAAAAGATGGAAAAACCGTAAAGAAAACTTACGTGGCCAAGAAAAATAATCGGAACTTTGAAAAGGAGAAAAAGTTATTTTCTAAGCCCTTTGTATTTTTTCTCATACTATTATTTCTATTAACTGTTCTCTACAGCTTATATATCCACTCTTTTATGCAAATATCTGATATATACATAAGCGGCAACAAAAATATAAGTGATGAACAAATTATAAGTCAAATGTCAAATCCTATCGGAGAAAACATATTGATTTATAATGTAGCAGACAGCAAAGAAAGGATTAATGCTATTGACTCTGTCGATGGCGTAGAAATCAAGAAAGTTTTTCCAAATCTTTTATCCATAGAAGTAGATGAAAGTTATCCACTCTTTTATCAAGAAGAAAAAGATAAGACTTACTATATAGATAACAAAGCTAAGATTACAGAAAATAGCCCAGAAAACAATGAAGGACTTATCAAAATCAGAGGGGCAAAGCTTAGAAACATCACAGGTGAAAACTTTACTAGCTCAGAAGCTTCACTTAATTTTATTAAGGCAATCCAGGAATTTTCCTACATTGACAAGGTAAAAGAAATAGATTTGGAAAATAAGGCCGAAATTGGTATAATGTTAAATGATATAGATGTAAAATTCGGTGATTTGAACAATATTAGTGATAAGTTAAAATTACTAGATAAAATCCTAAATGATATCGACCAAAAGGGCGTGCTTGCTGTTCAAATAGACCTAGATAATGGCAAGAATCCTAGAGTAAAAGTGGACGATCAATCATTTAGTGAAGATCTAAATTATTAAAAAATTAGAGATGACGGGGGAAACTATGGCAAACATTAATATGGAAATGGACAATAGCGCATTAGCTAAGATAAAGGTCATCGGTGTAGGTGGCGGTGGAAACAACGCTATCAGCCGAATGAGAGACAATGGACTATCAGGTGTAGAATTTGTTGCAGTAAATACAGACTTACAAACTCTACAAGAATCAAATGCAGACATTCGCCTACAAATTGGTGAAAAACTAACTCGTGGACTTGGCGCTGGTGCTAATCCAGAAGTTGGAGAAAAAGCTGCCGAAGAAAGCAAAAATGATATCACAGAATCCCTAAAGGGAGCCGATATGGTATTTATCACTGCTGGAATGGGCGGCGGTACTGGTACAGGTGCTGCTCCAATTGTTGCAAATGTTGCAAAAGATTTGGGAATATTAACTGTAGGTGTTGTTACAAAACCATTCACATTTGAAGGTAGAAAAAGACAATCCCAAGCAGAAGCAGGTGTAGAAAGACTTAAAGAAAATGTTGATACACTTATTACAATTCCAAATGATAGACTTCTTCAAATAGTTGAAAAAAGAACATCAATGGTAGATGCATTTAAACTTGCTGACCAAGTTTTGATGGATGCAGTTTCAGGTATTTCAGAACTAATTGCAGTTCCAAATGTAATCAACTTAGACTTTGCTGACGTTGAATCTATCATGAGCGATCAAGGTATAGCTCATATGGGTATTGGTCGTGCAAATGGCGAAAATAGAGCAGTTGATGCTGCAAAAGCTGCTATCAATTCTCCACTTCTTGAAACATCTATCGAAGGTGCAAAGGCAGTTCTACTAAATGTTACAGCTGCTGAAGTTGGTTTGATGGAAGCAAACGAAGCTGCAGAATTAATTCGCGATAATATTGATTCTGATGCAAATATCATCTTTGGTGTAGGTAGTGATGAATCACTTGGTGAAGACATCAAGATTACTGTTATTGCTACAGGTTTTGACAACCAAGCTAAACGTCGTGATGACCTTAACCCACACAGAAGTCAAAGAAGCGATTATGAATCAGCTCCAAGAAATCAAAGATCAAACCAAGAAACAAAGGCTAAGAAAAATCCATTTGACGATATAGATTTACCAGACTTCTTAAAGTAATATGAAATGCCCTTATTGTCATTCAAATAATACAAGAGTTCTTGATTCAAGAGCCACCGAAGATGACACAGCTATCAGACGTAGAAGGCTTTGCGAAGATTGCGACAAAAGATTTTCAACCTATGAGAGGTATGAAGATAATACCGTTATGGTTATTAAAAAAGATGAAACAAGAGAGTCTTTTAACCCATCTAAGATTATATCAGGGGTAGTGAAAAGCTGCCAAAAAAGACCTGTTTCCATGGATCAGATAGAAGAAGTTGCCAAAAATGTTGAAGTAAAGATTAACCATACAGGCAAAAAAGAAGTTACTTCAACCTATATAGGCGAACTTGTCATGGATGAACTAAAGGATCTTGATCCAGTTGCATATGTACGCTTTGCCTCAGTTTACAGAGAATTTAAAGATGTCGATTCATTTTATGATGAAATACTTAATTTAAAAGATTAAAGATGCTAGTGAAAAGCTTAGGCTATAAGCTAGCTTCTTTTTTTATAGGAAGGCTTTTATGGATTTATTTGAATTAAATAGGCAATATGAATTAGAAAAATCTGCACCACTAGCTGATAGGCTTAGACCAAAAACTCTGGAAGAGTACATTGGCCAAGAGCATTTGGTGGGCGAGGGAATGATTATAAATCGTATGATAAAGGCAGATAGAATTTATTCTATGATTTTTTATGGACCACCAGGTGTTGGCAAGACTACACTTGCCAAAATTATTTCCCAATCTACAAATATGGCTTTTGAAGAACTTTCCGCTGTATCTAGTGGGATTTCTGATGTAAAAAATAAGATTCAAATAGCTAAGGACAATCTAAGCTATGAGAACAAGAAGACCATTTTATTCATAGACGAGATTCATAGGTTCAACAAGTCTCAGCAAGATTATCTCTTGCCCTTTGTAGAAAATTCCACCATAATACTTATTGGAGCAACTACTGAAAATCCATATTTTGAAGTAAATAAGGCCCTCATATCAAGAATGTATGTTTTTGAATTAAAGAGTCTAACAGATGATAATTTGAATAAGTTAATAGATCAGGCTATAAGTACTGATACAATTCTTGCAAATAAGAACATTGAAATAAATGAAGAAGCTAGAAAAACTCTTATAAAATATTCAAATGGTGATAGTAGGGCTCTGTTAAATGGACTGGAGATTGCAATATTTTCAGAAAATGAGAAAGATGGTAAAATTATTATAGACAAAGATACTATCGAACACTCTATCCAAAAAAAGATTGCGATTTATGATAAAAAGGGCGATAGGCACTACGATACAATATCTGCCTTTATCAAGTCTATGAGGGGATCAGATATTGATGCAAGTTTATTTTACCTGGCAAAGATGCTTGAATCTGGTGAGGATATCAAATTTATTGCAAGGAGAATGATTATATTTGCAGCAGAAGATATTTCTAATGCAGATCCAAATGCCCTTATCCTTGCTACATCAACTTTTGATGCTATAAACACAGTTGGTATGCCAGAAGCAAGGATAATTCTTGCCCAAACGGTAACCTACCTTGCAGCTGCTCCTAAGAGCAACTCGACTTATAAGGCCATAGCAAAAGCTATGGATTTTGTGAAAAATAACCCCGACAGGGAAGTTCCAAATAAGCTAAAGGATTCCCACTATCCAGGCAGCAAGAATCTAATCCATGATTCCTACCTATATCCCCACGATTTTGGTGGATATGTAGACCAGGATTATCTTCCGGATGATTTTGTCGGAGAAAGATTTTATGATCCGATTTTTGTTGGATACGAAAAGAATATGATAGAAAGATTAAATAAAAGGAAAGAAGGAAACAATGAAGATTAGAGAAATTTTAAATGATATAGATAAGTATGTTGATACTGATGTAGTTGTCTCAGGTTGGATTAGAAACTCAAGATTTGGTAAAAATGTTGGTTTTATAGAACTAAATGATGGTTCTACTTTCAAGAACTTACAAATAGTAGTAGGAACAGATAAGGAAAATTATGACCAACTTTCCCACCAATTTTTATCAACAAGTTTAAAGGTAGAAGGAAAACTTGTTGCTACAGGCAATAACAAGACTCCTTATGAAATTCAAGCTGATAATATCGAAGTTTTGGGCGAATCTTCAGACAAGTTTCCAATCCAAAAACAGAGACAAACACTTGAATTTATGAGAACTATTCCTCACCTTAGACCAAGAACAAATACCTTTAGAGCTGTATTTAAGGTAAGAAGTTCACTAGCTTATGCCCTACATAAATTCTTCCAAGAAAGAGGTTTCTTATATGTGAACCCACCAATTGTTACAGGTTCTGATGCAGAGGGTGCTGGTGAGATGTTCAATATCACAACAATGAACCCAAAAGAAGTTCCATTAAAAGAAGATGGAAGCGTTGATTACGGCAAAGACTTCTTTGGCAAAAAATCTTATCTAACTGTATCTGGACAACTAGAGGCAGAAGATTACGCTCTAGCTTTTGGTGATGTTTACACCTTTGGCCCAACCTTCAGGGCAGAGGAATCAAACACACCAAGACACGCAGCAGAATTCTGGATGCTTGAGCCAGAATTGGCCTTTGCTGATTATAATGTAGCAATGGATGTAGCTGAAGACATGATCAAATATATAATTGACTATGTCCTTGAAAACAACAAAGATGAAATGGAATTTTTCAATAGATTCATAGATGAGGGTCTATTTGAAAGATTAGAAAAAGTTAGAAATGCTGAATTTGCAAGAATAAGTTATACAGATGCAATAGAAAAACTAAAAGCAAGCGGTGAAAAATTTGAATTCCCAGTTGAATGGGGCATGGATTTACAAACTGAACACGAAAGATACTTATCTGAAGTTATAGTAGATGGACCAGTATTTGTAACTGACTATCCAAAAGATATCAAGGCATTTTACATGAAAAGAAATGATGATGGCAAGACCGTAGCAGCATTTGATATGCTTGTTCCAGGTGTTGGAGAACTAATAGGCGGTTCTCAAAGGGAAGAAAATTTGGACGAACTTCTAAAATCATTTGAAGAAAATGGCTTAAAAGAAGAAGACTACCAAAACTATCTTGACCTAAGAAGATTTGGATCTGTAGTTCACTCAGGATTTGGTCTAGGCTTTGAACGTGCTGTTATGTATGTTACTGGTATGAAAAATATCCGTGATGTTATCCCTTACCCAAGATATGTAAATGCATTTACTGATAGAAACTAGGTGAAAAATGACTGATAATAAATTTCCAGAATATAATCCCAATGCTATTGAGAAAAAATGGCAAAAAATTTGGGATGAAGAGAAAACATTTCATAGCGAAATAGACCATAATAAGGAAAAATTCTACGCCCTAGTAGAGTTTCCTTATCCATCTGGACAAGGCTTACACGTTGGTCACCCAAGGCCATATACAGCTTTAGATGTGGTTTCTAGAAAAAAGAGACTTGATGGATTGAATGTTTTATATCCAATGGGATTTGATGCCTTTGGTCTACCAACAGAAAACTATGCTATTAAAAATAAAATACACCCAGCCAAGGTAACTGAAGATAATATTAAAAACTTCAAAAATCAACTAAAATCTATTGGCTTCTCTTTTGATTGGGATAGGGAAGTAAATACTACCGATCCAGACTATTACAAATGGACCCAATGGATTTTCACTCAATTATATAAAAAAGGCCTTGCTTATAAAGACGAGATGAGTGTAAACTGGTGTCCAGACTGTCAAGTAGGGCTTGCTAACGAAGAAGTAGTTGATGGTAAGTGCGAAAGATGTGGCAGCGAAGTAGTCCATAAGATGAAGAATCAATGGATGCTAAAAATTACTGAATATGCTGATAGATTAATTGATGATTTAGATGAAGTTGATTATGAAGATAGGATAAAAGCTCAACAAATCAACTGGATAGGCAGGTCTAAGGGTGCCAATGTAGACTTTGATATAAAAGATACCGATCAAAAACTTACAGTTTATACAACTCGTCCAGATACCATCTTTGGTGTAACATATATGGTAATATCTCCAGAACACCCAATACTTGATCAATATAAAGAAAAAATTAACAACTTTGACCAGCTTGTTGACTATCAAGACCAAGCACGTAAAAAATCAGACTTTGAAAGAGCTGAGCTAAACAAAGATAAGACTGGAGTTATGATCGATGGATTATCAGCCATAAATCCTCTTTCTGGCAAGGAAATCCCAATATGGGTTTCTGATTATGTACTTATGACCTATGGTACTGGTGCTATTATGGCTGTTCCTGCTCATGATAGTAGAGACTATGAATTTGCAAAAACTTTTGACATGCCAATACTTCCAGTATACGAAAATGGGAAAGAAACTGAATTACCACTAACAGATATTAACCAAGGTATATCAATTAACTCAGATTTCTTAAATGGTCTTTCTGCTAGGGATGCTAAGAAAAAAGCTATAGAATATATAGAAGAAAAGAACTTAGGCCAAGCTACTACAAACTTTAAGCTTCGTGACTGGGTATTCTCCCGTCAAAGATATTGGGGAGAGCCAATTCCTATGGTTTATTGCGAAGAACACGGTTGGGTGCCAGTTGATGAAGCTGACCTTCCAGTAAAACTTCCAGAAGTAGAATCTTACGAACCAACAGCTACTGGAGAATCTCCACTATCAGAAATAGAGGAATTTGTTAATACAACTTGTCCAATCTGTGGGAAAGCTGCAAAAAGAGAAACAGACACTATGCCACAATGGGCAGGATCTTCATGGTATTACTTAAGATATATGGACCCACATAATACTGATGCTCTTGCAAGCAAAGAAGCTTTGGATTACTATAGCCCAGTTGATTGGTACAATGGTGGAATGGAACATACAACTCTTCACTTATTGTATTCAAGATTCTGGCACAAATTCCTATATGATTTAGGTATAGTTCCAACAAAAGAACCATATATGAAGAGAACAAGCCACGGTATGATTCTTGGTGAAGACCACCAAAAAATGAGTAAATCTCGTGGCAATGTAGTAAATCCTGATGATATAATCCGTGATTATGGAGCAGATACACTAAGAACTTACGAAATGTTTATAGGAGACTTCTCATCAACAGCAATATGGTCTGATGAGGGAGTTCGTGGCTGTAGAAAATACCTAGAACGTGTCTATAACATGATTGACCTAGTAGAAGATGGGGACCATTATTCTAAAGACCTAGAAGTGGCAATTCACCAAACTATCAAAAAAGTCACAGAAGATTATGAAAATCTTAAGTTTAATACAGCTATAGCAAGCCTAATGTCCCTATCAAACGATATGAGAGCAGCAGGAAAAATCACAAAGGCAGATTTTAAGACCTATATTATCTTACTAAATCCAGTTGCTCCACACCTAACAGAAGAATTGTGGGAGATGGCAGGATTTGAAGGAAAGCTAAACCAAACATCTTGGCCAACTTACGATGAGAAGAAGCTTGTCAAAGATGAATTTGAAATGCCAGTTCAAATCAACGGCAAGGTACGTGGCAAGGTGATAATGCCAATAAATGCAAATAAAGATGATGCCATAGAAGCTGCCAAGAACGATAGCAATATAGCAAGTCACATAGCAGATAAGGAAATAAGAAAAATAATATATGTTCCTGGCAAGATTTTAAATATTGTTGTGGGATAGAGAAGACTAGGATGTAATGTCCTAGTTTTTTTATCCAAAGGCTAATTTCAATTGGGGTATATATAATATTACGAGAAATAAAAAATTATAAGCATAATAAATATATAATAGATTGAATAACAAGCTTGCTTTTCAAGACTTGTTTTTTTATATAATGTTTCTAATAATACTTAAAAGGATTTAATGACTATTTAATATTAATGATTTTAACTTTAATAAGAAAATAATTTACTTAAATTATTTTTGAGCTTAATATTTAATTTTTATTTCAGATATATTGTAATTATTATTTATTAGTGTATCATTATATATGGTACACTACTTATTTTAATAGACTTTAAGAAGGTATTATGATTGATTTTATAAAAAAGTATAAGTTCTCGATACTTTCTGCAGGGATATTTATTATCTTATGATTATTAGCTTATATGGGATACAAAAATGGAAATTTCGATTCAATAGAAAGTTTTAGAGCTTATGTCCTATCATATGGACCATGGGCGTTTTTGATATTTTTTCTTGCAAATATAATGCAAGTTGTCGTTCCGGGAGTTCCAGGAGGAATTATTTTAGCCTTTGGAGTTATCACCTTTGGACCATTAAAAGGCTTTATTTACAACTATTTATCAATATGTATAGGATCTATAATAAATTTTCTAATATCAAAATCTTTTGGCCAAGATTTGCTAATAAAAGTATTTGGAGAAGAGAAATTTGATAAATATAAAGATAAAATATAGAAAGATTCCTATGAAAAGTTTTTTGCTTGGGCTATACTTTTACCTGTAGCTCCTGATGACTTCTTGTGCTATATAACAGGCTTAAGCAATATGAGTTTTAAAAAATTTGCAAAAATTATATTTCTTTGTAAACCACTACCTATATTTGCCTATTCTATGGCTTGGTACTTTGGCTTTGATTTAATAATGAGCAATTTAAATTTTAAATAAATTTGACAATAATATTTAAATAATGTATTATTGTATTATATTAATAATACAGATTAAGAAGGCTATATGAAAGAATTTATCAAGAAAAATATCTACAACATAATAGCAGTCCTAGTTTTGGTGATTCTTACAATTCTAGGCTACATTGGCTACAAAAGGGGCTTATTCAACTCGATAGATACCTTTAGAGAATTTATCCTATCCTTTGGAGTGTGGGCAAATATAATATTTATGCTAGTCCAAGTCACACAAATTGTTGTACCGATTATACCAGGAGGCCTTACTACAGTATTTGGTGTAGTAATATTTGGACCTTTCTGGGGATTTATATATAATTACATATCTATATGTGCAGGATCTATGCTAGTATTCTTCATATCTAGGACTTTTGGCAAGTCGATTATACTAAATTTCTTTGGAGAAGAAACTTTTGATAAGTATAAGCATAGGATAAAGGATAAGACATATGAAAAATTCTTTGCCTGGGCTATACTATTGCCTGTAGCACCAGATGATTTTCTCTGCTATCTAACTGGCCTTTCCGATATGAGTTTTAAAAAATATGCTACAATAATTCTTTTGTGTAAGCCACCTTCAATATTTTTATACTCCATGGGTTGGGCCATGGGATTAGAATGGTTAGTAAACAAATTTTAAAAGCGATTAGATTAAATCTAATCGCTTCTTTTTGCGTTCACTTAAGTGAGTTGAGCGAACGAATGTGAGCGAAACAAAAAACCACCTGCTATGCAGGTGGAGGGATTAAGCTTTAGCTTCAAGACCAAAAAATTCTCACTTGTAATATAATTGTGATAACCACATGCACAATAAAAACAAGGAGAATAAATTGGACAACAATAGTTTATCACATACAAAATGGAGATGTAAATATCATATAGTATTTGCCCCGAAATTTAGAAGACAAGAAATATATGGGAAACTAAAAAAAGACATAGGTCAAATACTACGAGAACTATGTCAAAGAAAAGGAATAAACATAATAGAAGCGGAGCTGTGCCCAGATCATGTCCATATGCTTATAGAAGTACCACCAAAATATAGTATCTCAGAAATAATGGGATATCTAAAAGGAAAAAGTTCACTAATAATATTTGATCGACACGCAAACTTAAAATATAAATATGGAAACAGACATTTCTGGTGTAGAGGTTATTACGTAGATACAGTAGGGCGAAATGAGAAAATGATAAAAGAATATATACAAAATCAACTAAAAGAAGACTATTATGCGGATCAAATAAGTATCAAGGAATACTATGACCCGTTTACGGGAGAGTCAGTAAAAAGAAGCAATAAATAAACTGCTTAAGCAGAAGCTGAGAAAGTGGTGCATGTGGAGATAATACTCGGAGCCCCAATAGGGGCGTGCCGGTATTCGCGCCTTCTAGGCGCTGTGGAAACTACCAGCTAAGCTGGTAGTTCTGATTTATGCATATAGTTCTGCTTGGGTGGTGAACATCTCTTTATATAATTTATTTTCTTTTAGAAGGTCTTCATGAGTTCCTTCTTCATCAATCCTGCCGTGGTTACAAACGAGTATCCTATCAGCATATTTGGTGGACGATAGTCTGTGGGAGATGAAAAGTGATGTCTGGTCCTTAGTAATGGCAAGCATATTTTCAAATATTTCTTGCTCACTACGAGGGTCTAGGGCACTAGTTGGCTCATCCATGATAATAAATTTGCCCTTATGGTTCATAGAACGTGCTAGTGCAAGTTTTTGGCCAAGACCTCCTGAAGGTTGAACTCCCTCTTTATCAAACAAGGTGGTAATATAATTTGCTTTTCCCTTTGGCAATGAATCTATCCATTTTTCTATATTTAGTAATTTAAAAGATTTTTCCATATCCTTATATGAATCATCGTCAATATCATCTGCCTTTAAGCAAGCTACATTTTCATCAATCCTAAAAGGAAAGAGTCTAAAGTCTTGGAAGGTAGGTGATAGGATTTGGTAGTAGTACCTGGTATCTATATCGGCAATATTTATCCCATTTAATAAAATCTCCCCACTAGTAGGCTCATAGAACTTACAAAGGAGTTTAACTATAGTAGACTTACCAGCACCGTTTCTGCCTACAAGGGCCACAGTCTCACCAGGATTTATGACAAAGGAACAATCTTCTAGAATGTAGTCTTCACTTGTTGGGTATTTGAAGTACACATGCTTAAATTCGATTGATACTTTACTTAAGTCGACCTTATCGATTTTTCCACCCTTATTCCAACTATCATCTATATCCAAAAACTCATATAAAGAATTGAGGGCAACATTTAATCCTGCTAGGTCAGCATAATATTCTTGAAAAACTCTCAAAGCTTCGATAAGTCTATTAAGGCAGTTGAAGTATAGGGTGAAATTGGCAATAGTAATTGTTCTTTCTATTACTTTTATAACTATATAAATAAATGATCCCACAACTCCCAAATTGTTTATGACATTCATGCCACCATTCATGGCGCCGTTTTTGCTGTAGTACTTGTGATTTGTCAAAAACATCTGATTCATGTGGTATTTTGCCTTTGAAAGTATCATATCTTCAGCATTAAATATTTTTATGTCTTTGGAGTACTTATAATCTCTAGAAAAATCATAATAGTATTTGTAAACTCTGTTATCTTTGGCTGAGTTTTCTTGATATTTCTTTTCATTTTCCTTAATGATTTTCCTAAAAGGCTTGTTTAACAAACTAAGACCTATTATCAATAAAGGTATGAGAGGATTTAAGCTTAAAAGTATGAAGATTGATACAATACCTGTAGCTACTGCTCCGGTCGCAAAGGCTAGAAACTCCAATATGGCGTAGGTCATACCCACTCCATATAGGGCTTGTTCCACTTTTTCTTGGGTTGACTTACTATCAGTAAGCTCTATTGGAAGAGATAGTACTTTTTCATTTACTGCAAAAGCCAACTCGTCGTTAAAAATTTGCAAGGTCCTCTGGTAGTAGCTTCTTGAATATGAAGCAATTAATTCGTTAGCCACATTTAATATTAAGGCTAAAACAATAAATGCAAACATGACTTCAAATCGTCTTAGGCCATTATATTCATCTATAATTAATTTCGGTGCAATTATATTAAATAGGGGAAGTAGACCTAGTAGCACGCTTATAAATATAACTTTTTTGATAAATCCAGAGTGCTTATTTTCTATTATCTTAAAAAGTCTGATGTAATTACGCATGATCTTCCTCCTTGTAATTTTTGGCTTGGATTTCAAATAATTCCTTGTATTCGCCATCAGCTTTTAACAATTCTTCATGAGTCCCTTCTTCGATGATTTCACCGTTTTTTAGGAAAACCACCTTATCACAAAACTTGGTGGAAGCTAGCCTGTGGGAGATAAATATGCTAGATTTATCCCTTGTCATTTCGTTGTAAAGCTCATATAGATCTCTTTCTGCTATGGCGTCTAGTTGAGCTGTTGGCTCATCTAAGATTAATATTTTGGCAGACTTTTTGTTGATAGCACGAGCCAAAAATAATCTTTGTTTTTGACCGCCAGATAGGTCGATTCCCTTATCATCTAAGGTTCTTAAGAGTATCTGTTCATCTTTTTTATCATATTTTGCGATAATGTCATCTAGACCAGTTTTTTCATAGACATCAGTTAAATCACAATCATTAGAATTCATAGCCACATTTTCCCTGATAGAATATGGCAAGAGTAGAGTGTCTTGGAAAATTGCTGATACTAGGTCTTTTTTGTCTATGCCATAGGAATTAATATCCTTGCCATTTAATAAAATTTCACCACTTGTTGGTTCTAGTAGTCCTGCAAGTATTAGTGCAAGAGTAGTTTTTCCGGCACCATTTTCGCCTACTAGGGCAATAGACTTATTGTTTGACAAGTCCAGGTTGATATTTTTAAGGACGTACTTGTCAGATGATGGATATTTAAATGATAGATTCTTAATTTCTATATTTACAGAATCGAAATCCATTTTTTTATAAGATTTTGTTGGGAAATCTAGTATTTTGAAATAATATTTGAAAAACTTAAGATCTCTTACTAAAAAAGCTGCTTGATTACAAAACTGATCTATCATTATCATAAAAGCAAAGACAGATGTGAATAAGACATAAAAACGTGAAATATTAATCTGGTCATTAGATAGACTTAAAATCATCCAGTAAAATATAGGGATGTCACGTATCAGAGAAATAATCCTAGATTTGATAAAAACTTTAAATGTCTTTTTATCTGCAGCGTACATCTCACTATAGCGTATATCAGTTAATGAAAAATAATACTTTCTAAAGACTTTTTTCATATCGTACATCAATATGTCAAGTTTTGATATAGGATTTTGCAGTTCATAATTTAGTTGGTGAACTTCTTCCCAGGTATGGTCGATTTTCTCCCAAAAGTCTTCGTAAATAAAAGTAATTTTATACATAATTCTGCCAATAATAGTAGTCAGAACGATTAGATATAAGACTAAGTACCAAGGCATAGCTGTAAATATCCATAGATATGCTATTAAAGATATGATTAGACCAAAGCCCATTGGCATATTTAATACAATATTGCCAAAACCATCAAAGGGATATTCGACTGCTCTTATGGCATCAGCTATAAGTTCCTTTTGCTTTTTGTCTTGCTGGTCGGCATAGGATAAATTGAGACTGTATTCTATGATATTTCTATTAAGCTGGTAGCGAAGATTGTTCATTCTCATCCTATAATTACCAGTCAAAAATGAATTTAAAAACTTCATAAGTGAAGTAGCTACAAATAGAAAGATAAAAAATGGAATGAAAAATTCTATTCCCTTATCTCTATTATCGATTACATAAGCTGGAGCTAGGATCCAGATGAAGGGTAATAGTCCATTAATTATTGCATTTATTACAATAATCACATACATAAATGGGTCCTTAGACCACATTTCTTTGAAAATAAATTTTAATTCTTTCATAAGTGCGGTAAATCCGCTTCCTCCTTGATTTTTTATTATAGTCAAAGCAAGGAGTTATATATGTACTTACTTTGACTAATTTTTAGAAACTCCGATTTTCTTATTTAGATTAATGTTCATTATTCTTCTCCTTTCTTCAAATTTTATTTAATTATAACAAATTAAAGTGATAGTGTAAATATATCTAAAAATTAAAAAAGATGGCTTTTGCCATCAATTATTGATCAAATCATCTCCTGCAATAAATTCTATATCCAAGTCATTTCCTATATTTTGACTAGAGATAATTTTAAATCCTCGGACTTTGCTTGTGTTATCAAAGCAAATATCATTATTAATTACTTCTCCAAAAGGATAAATACTTGTGATTCCGCTATTATTTTCAATTTGCACTGCTTTTGAAATAAGGAAATTAATTTGATCTTCCATAAGATTTGTATCTAGAAAATCATAAAAATTATTTATCCTTATAATAAATTTATCATCTAACAGTAGAAGTTTTATATCTTTTGACAAATAAAAAGATTGGAAAACCAGTTTAAATATGATAAAAGCTGTATTATATGTAAGATTTATCATCCTGTTTGCCTTATCCAAATGTAGGTTTACGGCAGATTTTTGGAACTTGCCTTTGACAGTGTGAATTATATTGTCCCTTTTTTCTTCGATAGATATAATTTTAAGACCAGATATATTTCCACTATCTTTTAGGAAATAGTCATTATTAGGCATAAAAATAGTGCGGTCGAGTATTACTTGTGTATTGTCACCGTTAGATCTTCTGGATACTATATTTGCCTTTATATCGGTTATTTCTGGATAATTTAGGTATAATTTTTGCATTACTTACCTTCCTTTAGTCTAAAACTATAGTTTGTACTTATGATATAATATACCCGAGGTTAGCCTATGAGAAAGAAAATTTTTTATTGCTTGCTGGGGATTATGGCAGGCATAGGATTATTCATAAATTTTGAGAGCCTATCTTTAATTAAAGTAATGGTCATTTGTGGACTTTCTGCTGGATTATTATGCCTATTTGACAAGAAATATATGATAATTCCCTTGGGTATTTTACTAGGATTTATCCTTAGTTTTTTTAATTTTAGGACTTACAAGCTAAAAGATTATAAGGAAATCAAGGCGCAGATTACTATCTTAGAAAAGCGAAAAACGGCTGATAATTATAGGTATTTTGTAAGGGTTAAGGCTAATAAGATAGATGAAAAATCAGTCTTATTTGCTGAGGAAGATTTGGACATAGGGGAAATTCTCCTTGCAGATTCAGATGTTTCAATTCCAGATACAAACACCAATCCTAATCTTTTTTCTTATAGGAAGTATTTGATTTCAAAGGGGATAGGAAGTCAGTTAGAGATTAAGAAAGTTTATAAGTCTTCATATAGCAAGAGTATTTTCCTAAAGGCGAGAAATAAGTTCTATAAGTATGTACACCAAACTTTTGAAAAAAACTTATCAAAAACTGCATCAGACTTTATAATTTCAGTTATCTTAGGAGAGAACTTAATAGAAAATGCTGACATAAAAGATTTGGGCCTTGTACATATACTCGCAGTTTCAGGTCTTCACATAGATTTGCTTATGGGATTTATCTTATTTATACTGGCGAGATTTAATTACAAGTATGGCTACGCCTTAGCTCTAGGTATCTGTCTTTTTTATGGATATTTGATAGGATTTCCTTTTTCTGTAATCAGGGTTTTGATCATAAATTTAATAGGATTTCTTGCCTTTTTAACAGCAAATCCAGAAGATAAGATAAAATCATTACTAATAGCAGGAATGCTTATATTACTAGCAAATCCTTTTGCTCTACTAAACTCAGGCTTCATCTTATCATTTGTGGCTACCAGCGCCGTTTATTTGATATATCCAAAAATAAAAAGAAGATTTTCAAATAATCAAATAAAAGAAAATTTCGCCTTTACAGGATCTATTCAGCTTGGACTTTTTCCATTTACTATATTTTACTATGGGAATATAAATCTCCTATCTATACTTGCAAACTTTTTGGTAGTGCCAATATTTACCATAGCTATGTATGTAGCCTTTGGACTAGTGGTTTTGTACCCAGTCTTGCGTTTTATAGTAAGTCCTTTTTTTAAGGTCTTGGATTTTTTATTGCTTACTATCTTAAATATTGTTAAGTTTTTAAATAGCTTTAGTCTATTTAATATAAGATTTGCTCATCCAAGTATTTTTGTGACTATATATTTATTCGTCTTGATATTGCTAATATTTTATATGAGGAGATCTAACAAGAAGTTGTTGAAGCTTTTCTATGGTATAAATCTTCTTGTAGTGAGTTTTAGTCTTTGCTATGATTATTTAAATCCAGAAATAAGTTTTACTATGATTGACATAGGCCAAGGAGATGCCTTTTTGCTTAAGGATAGGGGAGATTACTATTTATTTGATGTAGGTGGACCAAAGTATGATAATTATGATTCAGGAGAGAGGATACTTATCCCTTACCTAAATTCCTTGGGAATAAGAAATATTAAGGCAGTATTTATATCCCACGAAGATGGTGATCATGCGGGTAATATTGGTAGCGTGGTAGATAATTTCAATGTTGAAAATATTATGACTTCTAAATTAAATACAAATTCTCTAGCGACTTACAATCCTAAAATTATAAAAAAAGATGACAGAATAAAGATAAGAGATGGGTCTATTACTTGTGTCTTTGATGGGGTAGAAGGTGAGGAAAACGCCGAATCAGTAGGTTATATTATTGATATTAAGGGTATTAAAATCCTTACTTTAGGAGATTTGCCAAGTGAATATGAGGATGATCTTAATATAAGAGCTGATGTGCTCAAAGTATCCCATCACGGGTCGAGGACTTCTACTTCTAGATCTTTTGTAGAAAAAGTAGATCCACAAATCGCCCTAATTTCTGCAGGCAGAAACAACAAATATGGTCACCCGACTAGGGAAGTTATAGAAAATTTAGATGGAGTTAAGATATATAATAGTCAAATTAATGGTATGGTAAAGATAAATTTTAAAAAACAAGTTAGTGTAGAAAGCTATGTAAAAGGTGGTTATTTTAGATGAATTACAAAGAATTTATGGAAAATTTGATAGAAGATAAGGCAAAAGGAATCTACTTATTTGATTCTAAGGAAGATTATCTAAATACAACCATAATAGATTTTGCAAAGGAAAAAGTATCATTTGCTGACTTTAATCTAATAGAACTAAAGGGCAATGTAGATTTTGAGGATATGAAAAATGCCTATGAGACCTATCCTGTTATGGAAGATAGGAAATATATCATATGGAAAGATATAGATTTATCCAAAAATTCCCTCAAGGAATACGAAGATCTCCTTACAAATTTGACAGGTGATATAAAAAACTTCCCAGAATACACTACATTTCTAATATTTTCTGACTCTAGTCCCTTTAAAGGGAAATTTTACAAGGAAGTTAAAAAATACGGCAATATCGTAACAATTGATAGGCTAAATAAAAGTGAGCTTGAGAATTTTATAGGCAAGAGATTTGTCAAAGCCGGCAAGAAAATAAAAAAATCAATGCTTGCAGAAATAGTCCAAAGATTTTCCTACCTAGATAGGGATAGTGACCTTGATCTATTTGATATAGTAAATACAGTAGATAAAATCATAGCAAGTTCTGAAGATGAGATTGTAAAAGAAAAAGATGTCTACGACCAACTAGATCAGATTTTAAATCTAAACATATTTAACTTAACCGATGCCATATCAAGGAAAGATTTGAAATTAGCATCTACCACCTATCTAAATATGGTAACAAGGGATGAAGATTTGTTTATGATCTTTCATATGATTATTAGGCAATTTAGAAATATTATTGGAATCAAGACTTTATTTACTAATAATAAAAATGACGCTTATATTATGAAAAGCATAGGTATAAGTCCATATGAGCTTAGGAAGGTCAGGGGATTTATAAATAATTTTACATACGAAGAGCTTTTTGACATCCACTCTAGGCTTTTTGATATGGAAGTAAGGCAAAAATCGACAGATTTTGATATGAAAATAGAATTATTGCTTCTAATTCAGAAGATTTGCAAATAAAAAATGAGTAATTATCAGTAGTCATATGTGAGGATCCATTACTGATAATTACTCATATTATTATTGAGCGTTGTTTAATGCTCTTTGAAGTCTAGATGTTGTTCTAGCTACTTTATTTTTGTGGAATACATTTTTAGCTTCTGCTTGTTTCATTCTTTTGTCAACGTGAATGAAAATTTCGCGAGCTTTGTCGATGTCTCCAGCTTCAATTGCTTCATCAAATTTTCTGATGTATGTTTTAACTTCAGATTTGCGAGATTTGTTTTTAAGAGTATCTCTTTTTGTTGTTTCAATTCTCTTTTGAGCTGATTTAATATTAGCCATTATTTCACCCTCTTTCTTTTCAACTATTTTTGCTTGACTGATTTATTCTACCATAAAGGAAGGAAACTTACAAGTTATCTAGATTTTTTTGTCTAGATTTTTGTAGTTTTGCAAATATAGTTTATAATATAAGAAGAAATGAGAGGAATATATAATGACTGAAGAAAAAATCTATGTCCCAAATGACAGTGGGGACGATAATAAAAAAAATAAGAATGAGGAAAGTTTAACTGACATAATCTTAGATTGGATCAAGACCATAGCTATAGCTTTGTTGATAGCTACTGTAATAAAGATGTTCTTGATTGATGCTACTAAGGTGGCTGGCTTTTCTATGCAAAATACCCTCTACCATGATGATATGCTTTTGGTAGATAAGATTGGACCTCGTTTTAAGGATTACCATAGGGGAAATATTGTAATCCTAAAGGCTCCTGATGATCTTAATAAACTTTATGTTAAAAGAGTTATTGGTGTACCTGGGGATACTATAGAACTTAAAGACGAGAAAGTCTACCTAAATGGCAATGAGCTTGACGAAACATATATTTCTGTTGACTACACTTTGCCAGAGGCTGATGGAACTTTTTGGACACTCGGCGAAGATGAGTATTTTGTAATGGGAGATAATAGGGAAGAAGGAGCTAGCAATGATTCTAGAAACTTTGGACCTGTTATGAAAAATGATATAGTAGGCCATGCATTTTTGAGATTTTATCCTTTTGATGACTTTGGTAAAATAGATAGTAATCCATATGGAAATGAGACTAATTAGATGACAAAGAGAAAAGAAAATATAAGAAATTTCTCCATCATAGCTCACATAGACCATGGTAAATCCACACTTGCTGATAGGCTGATTGAAAAATCAGAACACATATCACAAAGAGAGATGACCAACCAAATGCTAGATGACATGGATCTAGAACGTGAGCGTGGTATAACAATTAAGCTTAAGTCAATTAAGATTCACTATAAGGCTAATGATGGAAAGATTTACGATTTAAATTTAATAGATACCCCAGGACATGTGGACTTTAACTACGAGGTTTCAAGATCACTTAAGGCTTGTGAGGGTGCGATTCTTGTAGTAGATGCTAGCCAAGGGGTAGAGGCACAAACACTAGCCAATACATACCTTGCCCTAGAACAAGATTTGGAAATATTGCCAGTACTAAACAAAATTGATCTACCCTCTGCTAGAGTTGATGAAATCAAAGCAGAAATTGAAAGCCAAATTGGCTTAGATACAGAGGGCATTCCCCTAGTTTCTGCTAAAACAGGCTTAAATATTGAAGATGTTTTGGAAGATATAGTAGCAAATGTCCCAGCTCCAGAAGACCACGATGATAAGCCACTAAAGGCTCTAATATTTGATTCTTATTACGATTCCTATCGTGGAGTAATATGCTATGTCAGAGTGTTTGAAGGGGTGGTAAAACCTGGCGATGAGATAAAGATGATGAATACTGGTAAGACCTACGAGGTAAATACAGTAGGCTACACCATGAAAAATCGCATAGAGACAAAAGAACTAAGATCTGGTGATGTAGGTTTTATAGAAGCTTCTATTAAGGAAGTAAAGGATGCCAGAGTTGGCGATACCATAACCCTAGCAGATGATCCTACTGAAAAAGCTTTATCTGGCTATAAGGAAGTACTTCCTATGGTTTATTCTGGTATATATCCAGCTGAGGGGGAAAGTTTTGATAAACTTCGCGATGCCCTAGAAAAGCTTCAAGTAAATGATGCGGCCCTAGTATTTGAACAAGAAAACTCCCAAGCTCTTGGTGTAGGTTTGCGTTCAGGATTTTTGGGATTGCTCCACATGGACATCATAACCCAAAGATTAGAGCGTGAATATGACCTAAATATCATAGCAACAGCTCCATCAGTTATATATAGGATCAAAACCAAGGGCAATGATAAAGAGATAGAAATCCAAAACCCAAATGATTTCCCAGATCCTGCTACAATTGACTATATCAAAGAACCAATCACAAGGACTGAGATTATAACTCCATCTGACTATATTGGCCAAGTTATGAACCTTGCCCAAAACAGACGTGGGGAACTGATAGATATGACCTATATTGACGAGACCAGAGTTTCTATCAAATACAAAATCCCACTAAATGAGGTAATATATAACTTCTTTGATAGTTTAAAATCTAGAACACGTGGCTATGCTTCTCTTGATTATGAACTAATTGGTTATCAGGAATCAGATCTAGTAAAACTTGAAATCCTAATTAACGATGAAGTTGTAGATGCCCTATCAATCATTGTCCACAGGGATAGTGCTTATACTAGGGGTCGTGGTATAGTTGAAAAGCTCAAAGATGAGATACCACGTCAACAATTTGCAATCCCTATCCAAGCAGCCATAGGTGGCAAGATTATAGCAAGGGAAACTGTAAGGGCCCTAAGAAAAGATGTTATAGCAAAGTGCTACGGGGGAGATATATCCAGGAAGAAAAAGCTTCTTGAAAAACAAAAAGAAGGTAAAAAGCGTATGCGTCAACTCGGCAGCGTAGCAGTCCCACAAGATGCCTTCCTTGCAGTACTTAAATATGACGACGACGAGAATTAAGAAAACGGTTAATAGCCGTTTTTTTGTGATATTTTTTGAAAGATTTGGGTATTATATATAAGTATAATACAGTGATAAAGGAGATAATATGGCTATAAAAAATGTTACAGTAGCAGGTGGTGGCGTGCTTGGTGCACAAATTGCATATGCTATTGCTTTTCACGGATTTGACGTAACTTTATGGGGCAGAAGTGAGGGTTCCATAGAGAGAATGAAACCAAGACTTGCAAAAATTAATGAAATTTATGCCCAAGAACTAAAATTAGCCCCAGCATATATTGGTGCAGAAAATCCAAATTATCCAAGATCTTTTTTTAATGATAAAAGTGAAATAACAGAAGAAAGAATCGAAGAACTTAAAAAAGTAAATGAAAATGCATATAAGGGACTAAAATTTTTAACAAATCTGGAAGAAGCTGTCAAAGATGCTGATCTCGTTATAGAAACAATCGCAGAAATTCCAGATGAAAAAACTGAATTTTACAAGAAATTAGCTCCATATTTAAAAGAAGATGCTATTTTAGTAACCAACTCTTCTACCTTGCTACCATCTAGTTTCAAGGAATTCACAGGAAGAGAGGAAAAATACCTATCATTGCATTTTGCTAACGATATACACAGACAAAACATTGCTGAAATCATGAGACATGATACTACAAGTGATGAAGCTACTGAAATTGTGACTCAATTTGCAAAAGATATTGGTATGTATCCAGCAGTTCTCAATAAGGAACAACCTGGATATATCCTAAATTCACTTTTAGGTCCTTTCTTAGGTGCTGGTCTAAGACTTTATGGGGCAGAAGTAGCTGATTATGATGATATAGACATGGATTGGAAAATATCTACTGGCTCACCAATGGGACCATTTGAAATTATAGATATGGTAGGACTTACAACTATTATCAACGTTGTTAAAATGAGTCCAGATGCACTTGATCCTGAAACTGATATTGGTAAAGCACTAGTAAAACTTGAGCAAATGGCTGAAAAAGGTCTGCTAGGTAGAGAAACTGGTGAAGGTTTCTATAAATATAAATAAATTATTGCACATTAAAAGTGGCCCAAGAGCCACTTTTCTTATGCTTATTACTTGTAATATACAGCCTCTATATTATTTCCATCAAAGTCGTGGAAAAATGCTGCGTAGTAGTTTGGAGCGTATTTTTCGCGTATGCCTGGACCACCGTTGTCACTTGCACCTAGTTCAATAGCCTTCTTGTAGAAGTTTTTAACTTCTTCTTCACTGTTAACTCTAAAAGCTATATGGGTTTTGTTGGGGTTGCCTTTATCAAGCCATAACTCAGGTGCTGTGTTAGAATCTTCTTTGCCAAAAGCAACCCCATATTCATCATCTGCTACTTTAGCTAATCCAATTTCATTTAAAATTTCTTCGTAAAATTTCTTTGATTTATCTAAGTTTGAAACTTGTAGTGTTATATGATCTATCATGATATCCTCCTAATAGTTTATTACCCAACTATATTTTATATTTTTCTTTTTCTTCAAAATATTGGCTTGTTGAGAATATAAAAAGGTAAATAGCAAGGGCGGTGATTAGGATGAATCCTAGGTCTCGGACTGGGTGAAAGCTTGCTAAGTCGTAACCTTTTATGAGAAAAGTAGCTATGACATAGGAAAGAGGCAAACTTACTAGTCTAATTTTCTTGAACTTATCCCATTTTCTAAAAATTGTAAATGATAAGATTAGTCCTAAAACAAATAGGCATAAAGCTATTTTTGCATAAAAAGCAAATATCAATCTAGGCAAGGAAAGAGACCCAGAATTTATTGTGTTGCCATTAGGGTCGTATAAGACCTTTGCTGCCTTGTTGCCGTTATTGTTATACAAAATTACATTGTAGTCTTTTTTATCAAGAGTGAGAACTTGCTTTTCTCCTCCCAATATCCTATCTAAATAGGAATAACTACCATCTATGTATAGAGTGTCACCATATTCGCCATTTGCGTAATCTGTGTAGATTCTTGTCACATCGTCCCTAAATTCATAGATTATCTTATCATCAGTTGATGAACTTTTGATCAATTCCTTGTCATAATCTATTTGCCTAGGATTTGTTAAAAAAGAAAATACTATCAAAAGCACTGAAAAAACCAAAGATCCAATCATTCGCGAGCGATTTTTCTTGTTTTTTTCTATACTTTGGCTTACAAATTCTAAGGGTTGGTTATTTGTAACTTCATCATCATCCAGGCTTTGATAGTAATCCCTACAAGATTTGCAAGTTTTTATGTGTTCTTCTACCAATTTTTTACTTTCTTTGCTAGAAATCCCCTCTTTGTATAGGGGGATCAAGTCTTTTATAATATTACAATCCACAATTATCCTCCAAGATATCCTTTAATTTTTCCTTTGCCCTATAATAACAAACGCAGGCCCAGTTAGACGTTTTACCGTAGATTTTTCCTATCTCCTTAAATGACAAATCATTTAACCTAAGCTTTGTAATAGACCTATAGGGTTCATCAAGCTTATCTATGGCATTATTTAGGACCTTTACATTATCTCTTTCTATGAGATTCTCTTCAAAGGAATCAATCCCTTGGTCAAACTTTTCTATGTCATCTGTTGCCATCATTAGCTTATTTTTATTATAGTAGTTGATGTAAGTATTTTTTGCTATGGTAAAAATATAGGCCTTAATATTTGTAGTTTTTTCTATTTTCTTACTATTATTTATGACTTTTAGAAAAGTTTCGCTTGTTATATCCTGGGCTATGTCCTTATTTTTACTCAAAGAGAGCAAAAATCTATACACATCTTCAAAGTATATTCTATATATTTTTTCGATATCCATTTTGCCCTCCTCATATATAAGACAATTGAGAATAATATTTCTTACAGCCATTCTTTCTGATATAATAATATTATCAAATATTAAAGGAAATGCCATGAGAATTAAAGAACTTTATGAAAGAATATTTCTAAGAACGACAATAATTGTTTTATCCATATTATTTTTAGTATTTTTAGCACCAGCCTTAATAAACGCCCTAATGCCCATAATACTAGCTCTAGTAATCGGGGGACTCTTGTCTCCATATATAAGAAAGATTGACCATATCCTGCCAATCAAACACAAGGCGGTATCCTACCTGCTTGGTACAATCCTGCTCTTGCTTTTACTATCCTTCATGGTATGGTTCATCCAATTTATAGTAAATCAAGTATCTGGACTTGTAGGTAATATCATAAGCAATTGGGATAAGATTGTATCTTCTGTAAATACTTGGATCAATGATGCCAATTCTCAGATTAACCTCATGCCAGATTATGTATCAAACACCATAAGGTCTGGCCTAAACTCACTCTATGAATGGCTGGGTAGCCTACAGAAAAACGCAATCAATATTACCTTTGGATTTACCCAAGCCTTTATAAATACATCCAATGATATAATATTTTTTGTGATTACCTTTGTAGTAGCATTTTATATAATACTTGGCGATATGCAAAATGTTTCTGATAAATACCATCTATTGATACCAGAAAAGTCAAAGAATAACCTTTCTTTGATAAGGACCGTCTTTAAGAATTCAACCTGGAATTATATAAAATCCCAACTAAAACTAGCCTTGCTGTGCACAATAATAATGGCGATTTTTCTGTTTTTCATAGGCCAACAATACTTCATACCAATAGCCCTAATATTAGGATTTGTAGACCTACTTCCTATGATTGGTCCTATAATAGTCCTCTTGCCATGGTCAATAATAGAACTACTTATCTTTGATAATACCTTCAAAGCCTTAGGACTATTGATTGTATTGACGGCTTGGACTGGGCTTAGACAAGTCATAGCTCCAAAGGTAATAGGAAGCTCTGCAGATATACACCCAATACTATCAGTCATAGCCCTTTATGCTGGACTTAAGCTTTTTGGAGTGATGGGAGCAATATTTTTGCCAGTTATATTTATATTTATTGTAGGAATTTATAGGTCAGGAATAATTGATAATTGGATATATGATTACAAAGAATTTTTCAAGTATGTTTCTAATACTTTAAACATTGGTAAAAGAAATATAGACATACCGGATGATAATTAATAAAAAATAAGTATAGTGGACTTAGTGATAACAATTATCAATAGGAGAGATTATGGACAAATATCAAGTTAAAATTTTAGATAAAAAAGAAGAATACAAAAACGTATGGACATATACTTTGGAAAAACCAGAAGCTTTGACTTGGGAGGAGGGATCTAGCTTCCACCTTGCCTTGCCTGGCTACGATGAGGGTGAAGAAGTTAATAAAAAGCTAATCCACCACCTTAGTATAAATACTTTGATAAGTGAGGGCAATATAAGATTTACAACTAAAATCCCTATAAGAAAGTCACCATTTAAAAAAGTTTTATCAAATCTTGAAGCTGGTGATATGGTCACAATCTTTAAAATCAAATCTCATATGGCTTTGAAGAGAGAAGATGCCCCTGTCATAGCCCTATCCCAAGGCCTTGCTATGTCAACTATAAGACCACTTATAAAAAGATTTGAAGAAGATAGTTCAAATATCCCAGAATTTATTAGCGTAAATGTCAATGCCAAAGACACCCATCTTTACGAAAGAGACTTTTCAAGTATTGATGATTCACTATTATTAAAATATTGGTTAGACAGTAGAAGCGACTACCTTGAAAAGATAAAAAACCTTGCAAAAAATAAAAGTGATGGATATTTTTATGTAGTAGGCAGCGAAAACTTTGTTCTAGATACCCTATATATATTAAGGGAGAATGGAATCGAAGATGACAAGCTAATAATTGACAAAAAACCAGAAAAAAGAGAAATAATCTTTAAGACTTTAGAAAATTATAAAATAATACTTTAAGAGAAAAATCTTCCAAGCATATTACTTGGAAGATTTTTTTATCTTATCAAAACTAAGGATAATTGAAAAGTATTCTCCATCGATATCTGCTGATATTTCTCCATTCATCTTTTCGGCAAGCCCCTTACAAATGGCAAGACCAAGACCTGTAGATGAACCAGTTCTTGAATCACTCGCCTTGTAAAATTCCTTAAATACATCATTTTTGTTTATTGTAAGATCGTCTTTCATTTTATTTTTACTTACAAAAATTATTTTATCATCTACTTCTCTAAGACTAAGATGAATTGGACTTTGACCATGTTCCAATATATTTTTGTAAATATTTTGAAAAATTCTACAAAGACCATCCTTGTTTGCCAATATAAAAACTTTATTTTTTGTAAAGTCTATTGTAGGTTCAATATTCCTTAATTTAAAATCTTCGTAGTAATTAAATAAAGTTTCTAGGGCAAGAGATGTAATATCAATTTTCTCCATCTCAAGTATGTATTCTTCTTCTTGAAGTTTTATAAAGGTAAATAGCTGGTCTAGGATACTATTTAGACTATTGATGCGATTTTTCATTATGGAAAGGTACTTGTCATTGTCAGAATCTTCCTTATTATCTGCTATAACCTGCAAGTAACCATCAAGGGAAGTGAGGGGAGTTCTAATATCGTGAGAAAGTCCCCTTATAGTATTTTGTAAGTACTTTTCCTTGTTGATATAAGCTTTTTCTTTATTATGATAACTATCCAAAAACTTATTGATAATCTCAGCTAATTGGTCAAAAGGTCCTATAGAAAAACCAGTAGATATTCTCATTTGCGTATTATTTTCTATAAGAAAATTTACTTCTTGGTAAATGTTATAAACTTCTCTTATCATAAGGAAGTTGACTGTTAGTGAGATTACAAGTAACAAAACAAGAATCCAGATAGCATACATAATATTTTCCCTTCTATATATCTTTTTTATTTATTATAACAGAAGATGAGACCAATGCTATAGTTCCTATTATAATTGCTACGATTAGAGATCTAGTAAGATCAGCATTAGTTGAGGCAAAATTTGTTGAGATTATATTGCCTATATTAACATAATTTGCTATAGAAAAGTCATCTGGCAAATTGATAAATAAAGATAGAAACTGGTCGCCAATACCTCTTAAAAGGTTAAAAAATATAGTAGGGTACAATAATGTAAACATCAAGGTTTTTGCTGTAGACCTAGTAAATGTAGCTACTAGTAAGATCAGCGCTAGATAGGAGATATGAGAGACTAGCTCTATTAATAAAACAAAAAATAATCTAGGATAGTTGGTAAATTTGAGCATACCATTGTTTATATAAGCTCCTGTTATAGTAAGAAGACCTGCTCCTAGGGCAAAGCTTACTATAACAAATAGAGAAGCTGTAATAAAGGTCGCTATTATATACGAACTCTTATTTTTGGTCATGCCAAGGAAGTTTTTTACAAAGCCATTGGCATAAGGATTAGTAAAAAATAGGGAACCAAAGATTATTAGAAAAATTAGGTAGGTGGATTGGGAAAAAGATGATATGACAAAGTCTTCTCCAGAATCGGTCAATTTTTCTAATTCACCTTTGTCAACATCAACCTTGACTCCATTACTATCATCATCATTTGTCTCAATGACATTTTCTTCGAAATTGTCTATATTTTTGCTAGTGTAATCGACCAGACCTACTGTTAGTAAAAATGTAAGAAGACTTGCAAAAAATATAAAATAGGAATATTTGCTTTTAAAAATTCTAGTGATTTCCATTTTCATAAGATTAAGCATATTAGGCTCCTTTGTTTTCCAATAATTTGATGTAATATTCTTCCAAGGAAGTATTGTGAACATTAAAATAATTAATCTTGATGCCAGCCTCATATAGGCAAGAGATTATCTCATTGGTATATTTGCTATCTACATATATATGAATCATATTATTATCAAGCACTCTATATGGGCCGATTTGTCCTTTATCTAGGGCAAGTATAGTCTTTTTGGGGTCATCAGTAAGGACTTCTATCCTGTCTTTGGTGGACTCTTCAAGTTCTTTTTTTGTAAAGTTTGCTACTAGAGATCCCTTGTCTATGATAGCAAAATTTGTTGCAAGCTTTCCTAGTTCATCTAATATATGTGAAGATATGAGAAAAGTTATATTATTTTCTTTGTTTAACTTAGCTATTATGTTTCTAATATCAATAATTCCTTGGGGATCTAGGCCGTTTATTGGTTCATCTAGAACCACTATATCTGGATTACCAACAAGGGCTAGGGATATGCCAAGTCTTTGTTTCATTCCGAGGGAAAAATCTTTGATCTTTTTCTTGCCAACATTTCCAAGTCCTAACAAGTCTAGAGTTTCATATATGTACTTATCGCCTACTAGTCCTAGGGACTTACCTTTAAGTAGCATATTATCGTAGGCTGTCATGGTAGGGTAAGATCCTACATTTTCTATCAGAGCTGATAGTCTTCTTTGACTTATCTTATTGTCCTCGTAAGGATTAGAAAATATTTGATAAGTTCCCGAAGTAGGTTTCGATAAATTAGCAATCATCTTCATAAAAGTAGTTTTACCAGCACCATTTTTTCCTATAAGTCCATATATATCTCCTTGGTTTATGGTCAAAGATATATTGTCTACAGCCTTGTAATTGCCAAAAGTTTTGCATAAGTTTTTTGTCTGTACTATTGGATTCATAATCGCTCCTTTCAAAAGTATCTATCTTTGTCTATCTATATAATATATGAAAATTATTAACAAAGCATATATAAAGTTTAAAGAAATCATAAAGATTAAAAAAACCATCATAATGATGGCTTAAAAATAACTATTTTGCAAGTTTAAATCCTATTCCCCAAACCGTTTCAATATAATCTTCCTTGGTGTATTTTTTAATCTTTTTTCTAAGATTAGATATATGAACGTTTATAGAATTATCTGTAGGAAGATAATAGTCTCCTTGGCTATATTCATATAAATTTTCTTTAGTAAATACTTGATTTGGATTTGAAATTAATAGTTCTAGGATTCTAAATTCTGTTTTTGTTAGAGAAAGAGCCTTATCATCAACATAAGCTTGGTAGTTATCAGTATCTAGCCTTAGGGATTTGTAGGTTAGATTTTGACCAGAATGTTCACTTCTTTTTGTAAGGATATTGACCCTGGCAAGGAGTTCTTCTAGGTTGAAGGGCTTGGTCATATAATCATCGGCTCCACCCCTTAGTAGGGCGAGTTTTGAGTCCATAGAATCTTTTGACGATAGGATTAAGACAGGAGCGTTGGTCACTTTTTTTATTTCTTCTATGACTTTCTCCCCAGCTAGTCCTGGTAGCATTAGGTCTAGGATAAATAAGTCAAAATCCTCCTTAATATATATGAGAGCTTCTGTACCAGAATAAACTTTCTTACAAGCAAAGTCATTTTTTGTCAAGACTTCAGAAATTATATTATTAATGTCATTGTCATCTTCTATGATTAGAACTTTTTTTGCCATATGTATCCCCTTTGTTTCTTTGATTAAAGTATATCACATATTAGCCTTTCTTATTATAATAGATAAATTTATTTAAACTAGTATATTTTTTATGAAAAAAGGAGTTATTATGGAAAAAGTTGGATGCTATATACACATACCATTTTGCCCAAAAAAGTGCTATTATTGTGACTTTTGTGCCTATATGAATGTGGATGCTAGGATTGATTCCTATATTAAAAATTTGAAAAAAGAAATAAATCTTTACCAAGAAAGGCTTAGTGTGGATATTGATTCCATATATATTGGAGGTGGGACCCCTTCTTATATAGATCCCGTATATATAAAAGAGATTATAGATGAAGTAAGAAAATTTAAAATAAGCGACTTAAAAGAATTTACCATAGAATGTAATCCAAACTCTATATCTAAGGAAAAACTAGCAATCTATAAGGATCTTGGTATCAATAGGATTTCACTTGGTGTCCAGTCTTTTGACGATGAAGTCTTAAGAGAAATTGGCAGAAATCATACAGCAGAAATTGCCCTAAAAGATATAGATGTGATTAGGGATGCTGGATTTGACAACTTATCCTTTGACCTCATGCTAAATCTTCCAAAGCAAGATTATAAGTCAGTTAAAAATGACCTGGAAATGGTTAAAAAGATTTCTCCTGAACATATTTCTTGGTATTCACTTATCTTAGAAGAGGGATCTAGATTTTATGCCTTGGATAAAAAGGGCAAGCTCGATTTGATGGACGATGATGATGAAGTTGATATATTTGAAGAAATTATAGAAGAACTTGATTCTTTTGGTCTTAAGCGCTATGAGATATCAAATTTTGCCAAGAAAGGCCATGAATCTTACCACAACAAAAAATACTGGGAAGGTAAGGGATATATTGCTTTTGGTATGAGTGGATCGGGCTACCTTACAAACTACAGGTACACCAATACTAGAAACTTTATTCACTATGGGCAAAAGATTAATGAGGGAAAGCTTCCGATTGATGAGATTTCCTATATAGATAAGGAAGATAGGGAAAAGGAATATATAATTTTTAAACTAAGAGAGGTGTCGGGTATAAATCTAGCAGATTTCAAAAAATTATTTGGTCATTATTTTTTGCATACTTATGAAAAGGAAATTGATCAATTCATAGATGATGACTTTTTTGTCATAGATGAAAACTTCAAATTTAGCCAAAAGGGTATGAATTTATCCAATGAATTCTATAGACTTATAATTTAATTTTATTTGCTTGACAGGGGGTGATTAGCTAGTATACTATTATTAGCAGTCGACAGTAATGAGTGCTAAAAGGAGATAAAATGAATGATAGGAAGCTGAAAATATTATTCTCTATCATAAACTCTTACATCATAGACGGCGAGCCTATTGGTTCAAAATCTTTGGCTGATGAATACAATATGAATATTTCACCTGCAACAATTAGAAATGAGATGAGCGCTCTTGAGAAGATGGGTTTTATAGAAAAAGCCCACACATCAAGCGGCAGGCTTCCTTCGGATAAGGGCTATAGGTTATTTGTTGACTATATACTGGCAAATGAACTTAATGAAAATATCCGCCCTAATCGAAGTGACAGGATGATAAGTCTATTGGATAAAAGATATCACAATGCATCTGACATTGTTGAGACTGCAACTAAGATACTAGCCGATCTTACAAATTTGACCGCAGTATCAGTCACATTAAAAAACCAAATCAAGAAAATAAATAATATGGAGTTGATAAGACTTTCTAGCAATCAAGTATTGCTTGTGGCAGTCTTTGACAACGGATTGATATTAAATGAAATAATCCACTTAGATTATGAAATATCAACTGACGAACTCATATTTATTAACAATGTCCTAAACGACACTTTAGTGGGATCTGATATTAAAAATGTTAACGAAAACCTAAAGAAACTTGAAGATAATCTTTTAAGTGAGTATAGGGATCTTATGGATAATATCCATAGAAGACTTGAGGGCAAATCTTACAATGACGCAGAAAGAGATGTTCAAATTGAGGGCTTAGGCAATATCTTCAACTTTAAAGAGTATGAAGATTTATCTAAGGCACGTGAGTTTATTAAGTTATTTGATAGCAAGGATAGGGTAAATAAGATTATTGCCGATAGAAACTACAATAATCTATATGTTTCTATAGGTTATGAAAATGGCCTAGATGAGCTTAAGGATAATACTATCATCACATCATATTTTAAGGTCAATGATGAAGTAGTTGGCCACATTGGAGTGGTTGGCCTTACCAGACTTAATTACCTGGATGTGATATCAAATATAATAATGATATCAGATTTGCTTAATAAATAAAGGAGTTTGTAGTGGATAATGACAAAATAAAAAATGAAAATTTAGACGAGAATTTAGAAGAAGAAATCATAGAAGATAGCGATGATGAAGAAGTAATCGAAGCTGAAATAGTAGAAGATGAAGATGAGGAAATTAGCGAAGAAGTTATTGAGGAAGACTTCAATGAATTTAAGGACAAGTACCAAAGACTTCTAGCTGATTTTACAAATTATAAGCAAAGAGAAGAAGCTAGCAAGGCTGACTTTAAAAAGTACGCTTGTTCCAACTTAGTAGAAAAGCTCTTGCCAGTTTTGGACAACTTTGATAGGGCTATAGCAAGTGCAAGCGAAGATGACCCACTTATAAAGGGTGTGGTTATGACTCGTGACGAGATGCTAAAGATCCTTGAAAACGAAGGCTTAGAAGTAATCCCATCTGATGGTGAAGTTTTTGATTACAATGTTCACCAAGCAGTTTTATCAGAAGAATCAGACACTGTAGAAAGCGATCATATAATAGAAACTTTTCAAAAAGGTTATAAGTTAAACGATAGAGTAATAAGACCTGCAATGGTTAAGGTAGCAAAATAGGAGGCTAATTAATATGGCAAAAATTATAGGAATTGACTTAGGTACAACAAACTCAGCAGTAGCTGTTATGGAGGGTGGTAGCCCAGTAATAATCCCAAACAGCGAAGGTAATAGAACAACTCCATCAGTTGTAGCTTTCTCAAAAGACGGAGAAAGATTAGTTGGAGAAACAGCAAAAAGACAAGCTATAACAAACCCAGATAGAACAATTTCTTCTATCAAAAGAGAAATGGGTTCTGATTTCAAAACAGCTGAAATTGACGGCAAAAAATATTCACCAGAAGAAATTTCTGCTATGATTTTACAAAAATTAAAATCAGATGCTGAAAAATACTTAAACGACACAGTAACAAATGCAGTAATCACAGTACCAGCTTACTTTACAGATGCTCAAAGACAAGCAACAAAAGACGCTGGAAAGATTGCAGGTCTTACAGTAGATAGAATCATCAACGAACCAACTGCAGCTTCTCTTGCATACGGTCTAGATAAAGAACACGACCAAGCAAAAATCATGGTATACGACCTTGGTGGTGGTACATTCGACGTTTCAATACTTGAAGTTGGAGATGGAGTATTTGAAGTACTTTCAACTCGTGGTAATAACAAACTAGGTGGAGACGACTTTGACAACAAAGTAGTAGATTACCTAGCAAGTGAATTCAAAAAAGAAACTGGCGTAGACTTAACAAAAGACCTAACAGCTATGCAAAGACTAAAAGATGCTGCTGAAAAGGCTAAGAAAGAACTATCATCAACAATGACAACAAATGTAAACCTACCATTTATTACAGCTGTTGATGGCCAACCAGTTCACTTGGATATATCTTTATCACGTGCTAAATTTGATGAACTTACAAAAGACCTAGTAGAAGCAACAAGAGGACCAGTAAATGACGCACTAAAAGATGCAGGACTAGCTGCAAGTGATGTAGAAAAAGTATTACTTGTTGGTGGATCTACAAGAATCCCAGCAGTTCAAGAACTTGTTAAAAACATCATAGGCAAAGAACCACAAAGAGATATCAACCCAGATGAATCAGTAGCTCTAGGTGCAGCTATCCAAGGTGGAGTTCTTACAGGTGAAGTAAAAGACTTACTATTACTAGACGTTACACCACTATCACTTGGTATCGAAACCCTAGGTGGAGTTGCAACAAAACTTATCGAAAGAAATACAACAATTCCAACAAAGAAATCTCAAGTATTTACAACTGCAGCAGATGGACAAACAGAAGTAGACATCCACGTAGTTCAAGGTGAACGTGAAATGGCAGCAGACAATACAACACTTGGACGTTTCCAACTAACAGGAATCCCAGCAGCAAGACGTGGTGTTCCACAAATCGAAGTAACATTTGATATAGATGCTAACGGTATTGTAAATGTAACAGCAAAAGACCAAGGTTCAGGTAAAGAACAAAAGATCACAATCACATCAAGCTCAAACTTAACTGACGAAGAAATCGACAGAAAAGTAAAAGAAGCTGAACAATTTGCTGAAGAAGATAAGAAGAAAAAAGAAGACATCGATACAAAGAACAATGCAGAAAGCCTAGTTTACCAAGCTCGTAAGACACTAGAAGATGCCAAAATCGAAGGTGCTGAAAAAGACGAAATCGAAGCAAAAATCAACAAACTAGAAGAAGCTATCAATTCAAATGATACTGAAGCAATCAAAGCTCAAACAGAAGAACTACAAAACACAATCTATTCAATGAGCGAAAAGATGTACCAAGCAAATGCCCAAGGCGCAGAACAAGCAAGCGCTGACGAAGACGTAGTTGATGCTGACTATGAAGTAATCGATGAGGATGAAGAATAATATTAGCAAATAAATATAGCTTGAGTATAATAAGTAAATAAAAAGGCTATTTCATAATGAAATAGCTTTTTTTAAGTCTAAATAGTGGAGGAAAAATGCAAGATCCATATGAAGTGCTTGGCGTAAGCCGAGATGCCACAGCAGATGAGATTAAAAGAGAATATAGAAAACTTGCCAAGAAATATCACCCTGACCTAAATCCGGGAGATAGTGAAGCAGAACAAAAGTTCAAAGAAGCAACTTTATCATATGAAATCCTATCAGATAAGGAAAAAAGAGCCCAATACGACAGATTTGGCG
This sequence comes from Anaerococcus sp. Marseille-Q7828, assembly GCF_949769285.1. Taxonomy (NCBI): domain Bacteria; kingdom Bacillati; phylum Bacillota; class Tissierellia; order Tissierellales; family Peptoniphilaceae; genus Anaerococcus; species Anaerococcus sp. Marseille-Q7828. The sequence goes on along the minus strand of NZ_OX458331.1, from coordinate 1,460,617 downwards.
AAGCTGCCTTTACCAATGGTGGTGGAGGCTATTCTGGTGGATTTACTGGAGGCTTTGGAGACTTGTTTGGAGACTTGTTTACAGATTTATTTTCTGGAGCAGGAAGCCAACAGACAAACAGACCTACTAAGGGCGCCGATATCCAACAAGTTGTAAATCTAACTTTTGCAGAAGCTGCCTTTGGAGTTGATAAGGAAATCCAAGTCCGCAGGGAAGAAATATGCCCAACTTGTGGGGGAACAGGTGCAGAAGACGAAAACTCCATCCATACTTGTTCAAAATGTAATGGCCAAGGTGTTATAAACCAAGTTAGCCAAACACCTTTTGGTAGAATGAGTAGGACTGTTACCTGTGATCAATGCCATGGAACAGGCAAGGTCATAGAAGAACCATGTAGGAATTGCCACGGGGAAGGTAGGATTCAAAAAAGCGAGAGAATTAAGATTGAAATCCCATCAGGTGTTGAAACAAATAATGTTATGCGTGTTTCAAACAAGGGAGATGCCGGCTACAATGGTGGGCCAAATGGGGACTTATATGTCATCATGCATGTCGAAGAACATGACATATTCAAACGCGATGGCCTAGACATTTACTACGATATGCCAATATCTTTCCCAACAGCTGCCCTAGGAGGCGAAATCGAAATACCAACTCTTAAGGAAAAAATGCCTTTTGATATACCAGCTGGCACTCAGACAGGCACTAAGTTTAAGGTCAAAAAACAAGGAATTACAGATGCAAGGACTAATAGAACAGGCGACTTGTATTTCTATGTAAAAGTCCTAACTCCAGAAAATCTTAACAGCGAACAAAAAGAAGCCCTCAAGGCCTACGCCAATACTGTAGGTGCAGAAGTAAAAGAGCACGAGAAAGGCTTCTTCGAAAAACTAAAGGATTTATTTGATTAATGGCAAACACATTTAACATCATTACACTAGGATGTAAGGTAAACCAATACGAATCAGAAGCAGTAGAAGAACTATTTTTACAAAAAGGCTATGAAAAAGCCCAAACAAATGCAGATATATACGTAATAAACACCTGCACTGTGACCAATATGAGCGATAGAAAGTCAAGGCAAATGATATCCAAAGCTCGTCGCGACAACCCAAATGCCATAGTTGCTGTAATGGGTTGCTACTCACAAGTGAAACCAGAAGAAGTGGCAGAAATCGAAGGCGTTGATATAGTACTAGGATCTCGCAACAAGGAAGAGGTCGTAGACCTATGCGAAGACATACTTCAAAATAAAGATGCTATTGATAAAATCATAGCTCCATCAGAAACTAAAACTTACGAAGAGCTAGAGATATCAAACCAAACAGAAATGACCAGGGCCTATATAAAAATCCAAGATGGTTGCAATATGTATTGCTCATATTGTCTAATACCTTATGCTAGGGGCAACATTGTAAGCCGTGATATAGATTCTATAGTAGAAGAGACAAAAAGGCTTGCTGATAATGGTTTTAAGGAAATAGTCCTAACAGGAATCCACGTAGCAAGCTACGGCAAGGACTTTGATAGTGACATTACACTCATAGATGTCATAGAAGCTGTGGCAAGTGTTGAAGGAATAGAGCGTATCAGACTTTCATCTATGGAACCAAGACATATAAGCCTAGATTTCCTAGAAAGAATGAAAGCTACAGGCAAGGCATGCGACCACTTCCACCTATCCCTACAATCAGGTTCTGACGATATTCTTAAGGCAATGAACCGCAAGTACGATAGGAAAATATATAAGGAAAAAGTAGACCTCATAAGAGAAGTCTTCCCAAATGCTGGACTTACAACAGATATAATCGTAGGCTTTCCTGGAGAAAGCCAAGAAAACCACGAAGAAACCATGGACTTTGTAGATGAGATTAAATTTGCCAAAACTCACCTTTTCAAATATTCGCCAAGAGAAGGCACAAGGGCTGCTAAAATGACTGGCCAAGTTGATGGCAATATCAAAAAGCAAAGACTCCACGAACTAGAGAAAATCGAAGAGAAAAACAGGATGGCCTTTTTAGAAGAACAAATAGGTAAAGTCCTAGAAGTCTTAATAGAATCTAAATCTGACCTAGAGGGGTACTCTGGAGGATATTCTACAAATTATCTAAAGGTAAATGTCAGAAACCATATACCTGCCAATACTATAGCAAGTGTTAAAATAACAGATATTATAAAAGGCGAACTTGTAGGAGAAATAGTTTAAATTTTTAGATGTCTATTTATCAATATTTTGTTGACTGAGATTTTTTCTTGTGGTATTATATATAGCAATGGGGGTGAAGTATGGATTGTGTATTTTGCAAGATTGCAGCAGGAGAAATTCCTACTGAGGCGATCTACGAAGATGAAAATTTAATTGCATTTAATGATCTAGATCCACAAGCACCTATCCATTTTCTTGTTATACCAAAAAAGCACATAACAAGTTTAGCTACGCTTGATGAAGCTGACAGTGCTCTTATAAGCCAAATTATGCTAACTATAGCAAAACTTGCCAAAGATAAAGGCCTAGAAGGCTACAGAGTTGTCACAAACATCGGCGAAGAAGGGGGACAAAGCGTTCCTCACTTGCATTTTCATGTACTAGGCGGCAGATCATTTAACTGGCCACCAGGCTGATTTGTAACTTAGAATATTGAAAAAATTGTGTTATACGAGAGGGGGGATAGAGATGACAGAGATCAGAGTTGGAGAAAACGAATCAATCGATAGTGCAATTAAAAGATTCAAAAGACAATGCGCAAGATCCGGTGTACTTTCTGAATACAGAAGAAGAGAACACTACGAAAAACCAAGCGTTATCAGAAAGAAAAAAAATGACGCTGCTAAAAGAAAAAACAGAAAAAAGAAATAATAAAATTTTAAAGGACCCTAGGGTTCTTTTTATTTTGCTATAAATTGGGTAGATATCCTATATATGAGGTGAAAATATGAAAATAGCATTTTTTAAAACCCACCACCTTGCCTATGACTATGTCAAGGAGTGGGAAAATGAAAATAAGATAAAAGTTGATATAATTGACGAGAAACTCAGCCCAGATAATTTGGATATATTGGCTGATTACGATGGCCTTGCAATGACCTTACCCAAAAACTTTGACAATTCTATTTACGAGAAATTACATGGACTAGGTATCAAGCAGATTGCCTTAACATCTGTAGGCTATAATATCTTTGACCTTGAAAAAGCAAGGGAAAATGACATCATCATAACTAATGTTCCAGACTATTCTCCAGAATCTATAGCGGAATTTACCATAATGATGATACTAAAGGCACTAAAGAAAGATAAAGAAATTCAAAAAAACTTAAGGGATAATGACTATAGGCAAAAGGCAAATATCCTAGGACAAACATTTAAGGGCAAGACTTTGGGCATCTATGGCCTTGGAAGAATTGGGCAAGATGTAGCAAAGATTGCAAAGTCCTTTGGAGCAAATGTAGTTACTTACAGCTCTCGTGGCAAAAAAGATATTGATGGAGTGACATTTTTATCTTCCTATGATGAGCTTTTTGAAAAGTCAGATATCATAACAATTCATTCAGCTCTTACAGAGGAAAACTATCATTTCTTTGATAAAAAAGCTTTTGTCAAGATGAAAGATGGAGCAATGATATTTAATTCGGCTAGGGGAGGTCTTATCAATACAGAAGACTTGCTCGAAGCCATTGATAGTGGAAAGATTGCCTTTGCTGGCCTTGATGTCTATGAAAATGAGAAAGTTATAAATGGCAAAAAAGACCCAAACTACCAAGATGATATTATTGACAGGCTTTTGTCAAATGATAGGGTCGACTACTATCCTCACATAACATATCTGACCAATACATCCCTAGAAAACCAAGTCAAATACGCATTAAATGCAGTAGTAGAAGTCTTGGAAACAGGAGATAGTAAAAATACGATTAATTAAAAAATAAAGGCTCAAGCAGGAAATATTAGCTTGGCCTTTATTATTTGCTTCTATCATTTTATTTTGATAAAGTCAAAACATATTCATATATTTCATTCTTATTAAAGGAAGACTTATTTTTTATAATCTTTGTAATCTCTTTGGTGCGAAGACCTTGTTTGATATAGGCTTTTATTTCCCCTTCAAAATCTTCTATAGATTGATTTTTTATTTCTTCTCCTCCCGATAAGACTAGGACAAATTCACCCTTCAAGGTCAATTCGTCTATGTTAATTTTGCTGATTTCTTCTATATAATATTCTTCGAATTTCTTTGTAAGCTCTCGGGCTATGCAAAGTTTTCTTTCTGGGAAAATTTTCTTAAAATCTTCTATAGTTTTTCCTATGTTGTGGGGAGTGTCAAATAAAATACTAGTGCGAGTCTGCTCTTTTAGCTCCTGGTAGAGTTTTTCTTTGTCCCCTTGTTTTTTGGGAATAAATCCGTAATAAATAAAGGAATTGTTTTCTATACCCGAGCCAACGAGTGCTGTGAGTATTGAGCTTGCTCCTGGCAAAATAGTGTATCTTATGCCAAATTCTTGGCATTTTTTGATCAGTATATGGCCAGGGTCCGAGATACCTGGCATTCCTTGGTCGGTGATTATTCCATAGGTCATACCATTTTTGCAATTTTCAATTATTTCTTCACTTTTTGCTAGTTCATTAAACTTATGGTAGGAAGTGAGTTCTTTTTTTATATCAAAATAATCTAATAGCTTCCTGCTTTCTCTGGTATCTTCGCAGGCGATAATGTCTACTTCCTTTAGGGTGTTGATAGCTCTAATGGTCATATCTTCAAGATTTCCAATAGGTGTTGGGATAAAGTATATTTGATAGTCCATATAAACTCCTTTAAAATAATTTATTCTTCTATGCCGTTTATTTCTTTAACTTCTTGGCTATATTGACCATCTTCGTAGATAATCAAGGGTTTTTCAATTTTTAGACCGTCATTTGCATTCTTTACAAATTCTATGAGGATAAATTCTGGTTTTTTATCGTAAGTGGAAGAGACAAAGCGGACTCTTTTGGCCTTTAAATTGCCGGATTGAGTAAATATATCAACCATGCGTTCTGGTTTGTGAATCATAAATAATTTTCCCCTATCCTTTAGACTCTTGTTGGCAAATTTGAATATATCGTTAAGTTTGAGATATTTTTCCTGGCGAGAGATTAGAAATTCCTCACTTTTGTTGGATATATTATCACAAATCTTGTAATATGGGGGATTGGTGATGATGTAATCGTAGGAATTTTCTGCAATTTCTACATTATTTAAATCATCGTTAATCACTTTTATATTATTAAGATTATTTAGGGCGATATTTTCTTCTAGAAGCCTTGCCTTTTCTTCTTGGATTTCTATTGCCATAACTTCCCTCAAATTATAAAGGCTATTGGCCCCAAGGGCAAGGATTCCAGATCCTGCTCCTATATCTATCAATGTTTTACCAGACCTCATCTTGGCAAAATCCATCAGCAGTATTGAATCTATGCCAAAGGAATAAGACTTATCTACATGTATCATTTTTATTTTTGTTTTTGGTATGTAATCTAATTTTCTCATAAGTCTAGTATATCAAATTTCTAAAATAAAAAAAGAAGAGCCAAAGCCCTTCTTAAACAAAAGTCCCTTGCAAGGAATAGGTAAAATCTTTTGGTTTCCAAATTGGTGATTTTATAAAACCGTATTATTGATTTGAACGAGCTTGCGATTATAGATAATAATTTTACTGGATTTTCCTGCTTAGGACTTCGTTTTTAGGATTTATTTTTTATAAACTGATTTAAGTTCGTAGTATTCTAATAGACCGTGGATGCCGCCTTCTCTGCCGACTCCAGATTGTTTGTAGCCACCAAATGGTAGGTTAGGGCCTTTAGCTCCGCCATTTACATAGCATTCGCCAGCTCTAATTTCTCTTGCAACTTCCAAGGCTTCATCATCTTCGCCAAATACCGCTGAAGATAGGCCGTATTCTACTGCATTTGCTACTTCTATGGCTTCATTTTTATCTTTAACCTTGATAATTGAAAGGACTGGTCCAAAGATTTCTTCATCGTGGATAGTCATACCAGGCTTAACATCTGTAAATATTACTGGTTTTACAAAATATCCAGAGCCATTCTTTTCTATGGCTTCTCCTTTTAGAAGATTAGCGCCTTCGTCAAGACCGATATTTACGTATTTTTGAACTCTTTCAAATTGCTTTCGGCTGGATAGTGGGCCTACTACAGTGCTTTCTTCTCTTGGATCTCCTGCCGGATAATTTTCATATTGTTTTTTGAATTCTTCTACTACTTGATCATAAATTTCTTCAACAACTACAGCACGAGATAAGCAGGAACAGGTTTGGCCTACATTTCTATAAACTGTGTCTAGGACTTGTTTGACACCCTTTTTAATGTCAGCTCCCTTTAAGAATACTGCTGGGGACTTGCCACCTAGTTCTAGGACAACTTTTTTGGCAGATTCCATAGCAAGGCCTGCTGCTTGGCCACCACCTTTTATAGATCCAGTGTATGAAACCATGGCTACTTTTGGATGCTTGTTTAGGACATCTCCAACCTCAGAACCTTGGCCTGTGATTAGGTTAAATACTCCCTTTGGAAGTCCAATTTCATCTAGGGCCTTGGTAAATAGGTAAGCTGTTAGTGGGGTTGCAGTTGCTGGTTTTTGAACAACTGTACAGCCTGACAAGAGGGCAGGGATTACTTTTTGAACGATTTGTCCGAGTGGGTAGTTCCATGGGGTGATTGATGCTACTACACCAATTGGTTCACGTAGTAAAAGTCCGCCTTCATATTCTTCTTCTGTTTTGATATTTTTAACTTCTTTTATAAAAGTTTCGATTCGTTCGATTTGAGTTTTGACTTGAGAATCGTGACCTATGTGTTTTGGAATACCAAGCTCTAGGAGGATAATCTCGTCAAAGTTATCTTGGTGATTAACTATCCAATCCTTTAGCTTTTCCATATAGGCAATTCTCTCATCAAGGCTAGTCTTTGAGTAAGTTTTGAAGGCCTCATAGGCTGCATTACAAGCTTTGTCTATATCTTCTTTGCTTGCAGAAGGAATCTTTGCTATGATTTCTTCTGTTGCAGGATTTTCTACATCAATGAATTCTCCGCTTGATGCGTCTACAAATTGGCCATCTATATATAATTTTTCATTATTTAATTCATTTATATTCATAATATCACCTCAAGTGACTTTTACCCTAAGTACTATAAATTTAACCATTATGTTTTCATAGGCCAGCTTAAGTGTATAATATTAATGATATAAAATATGTCATTTAAATTATTGGAGGAAATATGAAATATTTTGGAACTGATGGATTTAGGGGAGAGGCAAACAAGGATTTGAATGTCTACCATGCTTTTAAAATCGGAAGATTTTTGGGAGACTACTTCAACAAAGACAAGGGTTTTGCCGGCAAGATTGTTATAGGTAAGGACACCAGACGTTCTTCTTATATGTTCGAAGATGCACTTGCAGCTGGTATAACCTCATCTGGATCAAATGCCCACCTGCTCCACGTTACAACAACTCCTTCTGTATCATATATAGTAAGAAGTGAAGATTTTGATTGTGGTGTAATGATCACTGCAAGCCACAATCCATACCAAGACAATGGTATCAAGATAATAAATTCCAAGGGTGAAAAAATGGAAGATGAATTCTTGGAAGAATTGGAAGCATACATAGATGCTGACATCGAGGATATACCACTAGCCCAAGGAGATAAGATAGGTAGGACAGTAGACTTCATAGGTGGCCGTAATAGATATATTGCCTTTCTAATCCAAACTGTAGATAAGTCCTTTGAAGGCATAAAAGTTGGTCTAGATTGTGCTAATGGAGCAAGCTTTACCATAGCAAAACCTGTATATGATGCACTTGGTGCTGATACCTATGTAATAAACGACAGACCAAATGGTTTTAACATAAATGTAGATGCTGGATCAACCCACATAGAATATATGCAAAAATTTGTTAGAGAAAATAAGCTTGACATAGGCTTTGCCTTTGATGGAGATGCAGATAGGTGTATAGCAGTTGACTCAGATGGAAATGTAGTTGATGGCGATGCTATCCTTTATATATGTGGTAAACACTTAAAAGATGAGGGAAAACTAGAAAGTAATACCATAGCAACTACTATTATGTCAAATATCGGTCTATACAAGGCTTTGGATAATATAGGCATAGACTATGTAAAAACCAAAGTAGGGGACAAATACGTTCACCTAGCCATGGATGAACAAGGATTAGAATTAGGTGGAGAACAATCTGGACATATAATATTTTCCAAATACGCCAACACAGGCGATGGAATCTTAACATCACTTAGAATCATGGAAGCTATGATTGATCAAAAAACTGACCTAAAATCCCTAACAAGAGACCTTAAAATCTACCCACAAGTTCTAGTAAATGTAAGGGTTAAAGATAAAGAAGAAAGTCTATCCAATGAAAAGCTAAATGCAAAAATCGATCAGATTACCAAAGAACTTGGAGATTCTGGTAGGGTTTTGGTAAGGGCATCTGGTACAGAACCACTCATTAGGGTTATGGTTGAGGCAAGTACAAATGAGCTTGCAGAAACTTATGCAAATCAAATTAAAGATGAAATGGTTAATCTTGGATTGGCCCTCTAGATGAGAGATTATAAAACAGAACGTGAAATAAATCCCAAAGAGTGTGTCCTAGTTAGCCATGGTAGGGTCTATACTAAGGAAAGCTTTATAAGCTTTGATACCAGCAAACTAGAAGATTACCCACCAGAAGTCTACTATGATAGGGATGATAATTTCCTTGGCAAGATGTATGACGAGGGAGTATTTATTCTGCCTGACATAGAAGATATTATAATAGAATATATGGACCAAACTTATTCAAACCACGATATGGAAGACATAAGAGAATTTCTTCTTAAGAAAAGAATCGAATTTTACCAAAAATTAGAAGAAAATACTGTTGACAAATAGTCCATTACAAGGTATTATATTCACTTGTAGGAAATATCCGTATAAAATATAGGAGGTGTTTGAATGGCAGATAAAGTTAAGTTAGCATGTACTGAATGCAAAAACAGAAACTACGATACCACAAAAAACAAAAAGACTAATCAAGAAAGATTAGAACTTAGAAAATATTGTCCTTTCTGTAAAAAACATACAGTTCACAAAGAAACAAAATAGGAGCAAGAAATGGCTAAGGCTAAGAAAAACGAAGGATTTTTCGCATCTACTAAAAAGGAAAGAAAAAAAATCCAATGGCCAAGTAAGGAAATCACTTTTCAATACACAGGCCTAGTACTATTAATCAGTGCTATCACTGGTGTAGTTATTTACTTACTAGACAAATTGTTTGCTTTCCTATTAGGATTTATTATTTAGGTGACATATGTCAGATAAAAATGAATCTTTAGAAGAAAATACAGTAGAAGATACTGTAGAAACAGAAGAATCTAACGATAAGGCAAAATGGTATGTAGTCCATACCTATACCGGCTATGAAAACAGGGTTTGTGATAAGATTAGATCAATGATCGAAAACGAACAAAACCCAGATATAGTCGATGTAACAGTGCCAACAGAAGAATACGTAGAGATTAAAAACGATCAGAAAAAAGTAAAAACTAGAAAATTATTCCCAGGATACGTAATGGTAAAGATGAATATCACCAACAAAAGCTGGTATATCATCAGAAATACCCAAGGAGTTACAGGCTTTGTAGGTCCAGATAGGAAACCTGTTCCACTAACACCACAAGAAGTGAGAAAGTTTGGTGTCAAAGAAGAGAAGGTAGTCCTAGACATAGACGTAAATGTGGGAGACGATGTAAATATCATTGCAGGTCCATTCAAGGACTTTGTAGGAAGAGTTACAGAGATTGACAAGGAGAAACAAACTATCAAAGCCTTTGTAGATATCTTTGGTAGGGATACATCAATCGATCTTGAATATTCAGATATTGAAACAATCTAGTTACTAACTGTCAACAGTGGGAGGGTAATCCCCCGATACGACCACAAGGAGGTAAAATATGGCAGATAAAGAAGTACAAGCAGTAGTAAAATTACAAGTACCAGCAGGAGCAGCATCTCCAGCACCACCAGTAGGTACAGCATTAGGTCCTCACGGAATCAACATCATGGACTTCGTGCAAGCATTTAATTCACAAACAGCCGACCAAGCTGGAATGATAATACCGGTAGAACTAACAGTATTTACGGATAGAAGCTTTAAGTTCATAACAAAAACACCACCAGCACCAGTATTAATCAAAAAAGCTATCAACCTTAACAAGGGATCTGGTGAACCAAACAAAAACAAAGTTGGTAAAATCACACGTGCACAACTAGAAGAAATTGCAAACACAAAAATGCAAGATCTTAACGCAGCAAGCCTAGACGCTGCAGTTAGCATGATAGCTGGAACAGCAAGAAGTATGGGAGTCACAGTAGAAGACTAGTGGGAGAGGTAACTCGCTAACCACTAAGGAGGAATTAAATGGCAAAAAGAGGAAAAAAATATCTAGAATCAAAAAAAGCTTATGATTCTACAAAAGAATACGAATTAGAAGAAGCACTAAAAATTGTTGAACAATCAGCAAAAGCTAAATTTGACGAGACAGTAGAACTTCACTTAAAACTTGGTGTAGATAGCAGACACGCTGACCAACAAGTACGTGGTACAATCATTCTTCCACACGGAACAGGTAAAACACAAAAAATCCTTGCTTTCGTAAAGGAAGATAGAATTGACGAAGCAATCGAAGCTGGTGCAGACTACGCAGGTGGAGCAGAACTAGCAGAAAAAATCCAAAAAGAAAACTGGTTAGACTTTGACGTTGTAATAGCAACACCAGATATGATGGCTACAGTTGGTAGAGTTGCAAGAATCCTTGGACCACAAGGTATGATGCCAAACCCAAAAACTGGAACAGTAACAATGGATGTTAAACAAGCTATCGCAGAAGTAAAAGCTGGTAAAGTAGAATACAGAACTGACAAAGCAAACCTAATCCACGTTCCAACAGGAAAAGTTTCATTTGGTAATGAAAAATTAGCTGAAAACATCCGTGCACTACTTACTGCAGTTGTAAAAGATAAGCCAGCAGCAGCTAAGGGTAAATATCTAAGATCAGTAACTGTTGCATCAACAATGGGACCTGGTGTAAAATTATCTCCACAAAGAGCTATGGATCTAGTAGAAAGATAATAAAAATATTTGCAAAATTAAAAAACTGTGATATAATATCATAGTCAAATAAACAGGCTACCAAAGACTACGCAGACCCTAGGGTTTAATAATTGCGTATAGGTGGGAAGAGAAAAACTTACATCCCCACCGGTGTAAGCATGGTAAGTCATGCTTAGCTTTGTTGGGGATTTTTATATTTACCACAAGTTAGCCTTTAGGAGGTGAAAAAGTGAGCGAAAAAGCTATAGCAGCTAAACAAGTAGTTGTAAATGAAATCAAAGAAAAGATTGAAAACGCAAAATCAACAACTCTTGTAAGTTTTGATAGAATGGACGTACAAGAGATCACTGACCTACGTAGCAAATTTAGAGAAGGTAACTCAGAATACAAAGTTTACAAAAACACAATGATGAGATTTGCTTTCGAAGAACTTGGTTATGAAGATTTAGTAAGCGAACTTAAGGGTTCAAACGCTCTTATATTTTCAAACGAAGATTCTGTAACAGGACCAAAAGTTGCAGTTGACTACAGAAAAGAAGGCGACGAACAAAAAGAAAAGCTACTAATAAAAGCAGGTCTACTAGATGGAACTATCCAAACTGGCGAACAAATGATTGCAATTGCATCATTACCAAACAAAGAAGTTCTATACTCAATGCTTGCAAATGTATTACAAGCACCAATTCAACATCTTGCTGGTGATCTTAATAACACAATCGGCAAAATTGCTCTTGCACTTGATGCAGTACGTGTTAAAAAAGAAGAAGCAGGAGAAGTAGCAGAAGAAACAACAGAAGCATAATTTAGAAATAATAAATATTTAAGGAGAATTTAAAAATGGCAAGTGAAAAAGTAACACAAATATTAGAAGATATCAAAACTCTTACAGTACTTGAACTAAGCGACCTAGTACACGCAATCGAAGAAGAATTTGACGTAACAGCTCAAGCAGCAGTAGTAGCAGCAGCTCCAGCAGCAGCAGGCGCTGGTGAAGCAGGTGCAGCTGAACAAACAGAATTTGACGTTGTATTAAAATCAGCTGGACAAGCTAAAATCAACGTAATCAAAGTTGTTAAAGACGCAGCTGGACTTGGACTAAAAGAAGCTAAAGCTCTAGTTGATGGCGCTCCAGCACCAGTAGCTGAAAAAGTTTCTAAAGACGAAGCTGAAGCACTAAAAGCTAAACTAGAAGAAGCTGGCGCAGAAGTAGAAATTGCTTAATTAACTTTAACATTAAAAAGCTCTCATTGAGGGCTTTTTTTATTTGTAATTTTATCTATCTTGTAATATAATAGTAACATTGTATAATGATATACTAAGATAAAGGGGGGATTGGATGGAAGAGAAGATTCAAAACTTAGAATTCTTAGAGCCAGCAGAAAGACTAGAAGCAGAAAAACAATTATTGCAAGATAATGGTATAAGAGTTTCTCACCAGCGACTTTTAATCCTTGATTATTTATCAAAAAATCACAAACACCCTTCAGCTGAAACAATATTCACTGATCTAAAAAAGATAGATCCTGTCATATCTCAGGCGACAGTTTATAATACGCTAAAGATTTTTACAGCAAAAAACATAGTAAAAGAATTAGACTTCAACCTAACAAGTAAGAGATATGAATTTGCCAAGGATTGTCACAGCCACTTTATATGCGTAAAATGCGGCAAAATCATCGATTTAAAAGATAATAATGACTATAAGATAGAAGAGCTTTCTGACTATGAAATAGAAAGTGTAGATATTACATATAGGGGCCTATGCCCTGATTGCAAATAACCTTCCAATAGTATATATTGGGAGGTTTTTTATATTATTCGGGAATAATTACTCTTTTTTCCTATATAAAGGTAAAAGGAGTAGGTTATGATTGCAAAGAAAATACAAAAAAATGAGAATTTTACTATAGTTGATAACGATTACTTGAGAGATGAAAATCTATCCTTTAAGGCCAAGGGGATTTTGACCTATCTCTTGTCCTTACCTGGTGATTGGGTCATTTATTTTGATGAAATTATCACCCATTCTAAGGATGGGATCAGGTCTTTTAGGTCTGGGATTGATGAACTTATAAAAGAAGGTTACATTAGACGCTATCCAATTCGTGAAAACGGGGTCATAGTTCGTTGGGAAACTGAAGTATATGAAAAGAAATATGATCCAGATAAACAAAATGTTAATCTAGCTATTGAAGATCAAAGAAGTGTTAATGTTGATAAAGACAGACTAATAAGTACTAATAGACAAATGACTTATGGTACAAAGTACTTAGAGAATTTAAAATATTTGTACCTCTTCCAAGATGCTTGGAATGACCTTGGATCTATGGTAGTAAAGCTTGATGACATCCTAAAAGATTTTAAGATTACTTACGATCTTAGGATGCTTATACTCGATTATTCTGAAAAAGAAGTACTAGATACTATAAGGTCTATGAAGACTTCTTCATACGCAAGGCGTTTTCAAGTAGATTTTGCCTGGTTTTTGAGAAGAGAAAATTTTGAAAAGCTTTATAAAGCTAAAAATTGATTACTTAATTCTAATAATAGGTATAATTAAGATAATAAGTAAAAAATAGAAAGGCTATTATGGCATACATTCAATTAAACAATCTAACAAAAGAATACAAGTCTGGTGACTCTACCATACTTGCTAATGATGATATATCCTTTGAGCTAGAAAAAGGCAGGCTACTAGTAATAGTTGGTGCCTCAGGAGCAGGAAAAACTACACTTTTAAATATCCTTGGTGGTATGGAAAAGGCCACTAGTGGCGATGTTCTAATCGATGGCAAAAATCTAGCGGAACTTTCTGATATGGATCTAACGACCTATAGGAGAAATGACGTAGGCTTTGTCTTTCAACACTATAACCTAGTGCCAAATCTTACAGCTCTTGAAAATGTTGAGCTATCCTCAGAAATTGCCGAAGACCCCCTAGATGCAAATCTTGTACTAGAGGAAGTAGGCCTAGGACAAAGGTCAGAAAACTTCCCATCCCAACTATCTGGCGGAGAGCAACAAAGAGTTGCCATAGCAAGGGCCCTTGCCAAAAATCCAAAGCTATTGCTATGTGATGAACCTACAGGAGCCCTAGACTATGAAACAGGCAAAAACATCCTAAAACTTCTCCAAGATGCATCTAGATCTATGGGAGCAACAGTTATAATCATAACCCACAACTCCCTCATAAAACCTATGGCAGATGATGTCATAGAGCTTCGTGATGGAAAAATAGTGGAAAATTATGTAAATGACAATCCAAAGCCAATTGATGAAATCGAGTGGTAATTATGAATAAGACTTACTTTAAAAATATCCTCAAAGATATTAAAAACACCAAGGGCAAGGTGGCATCCATTGCTATAATGGTAGGACTTGCCGCCCTAGTGGTGGTAGCACTTACCTTGACTGGGCCATCTATGAGAAATACTCTTGATAAGTCCTTAAAGACCTACGATCATGCTGATATTATAGTGACCTCTACTTATGGATTGGATTATGAAGATGAGCTGATTTTAAAAAGAGACCCAGACATAGAAAAGATGACCAAGGTCAAAACAGCCGACCTTATGGAAGGGGAGAGTTTAATAAGGCTTAAATCCTACAATAAAGATATTAAAAAGTCTATTGTTGTAGAAGGGCGTATGCCAGAAAAATCTGGTGAGATTGCCCTTGATATTGGCCTTGCAAGTAATAGAAAAATAGGCGATGAACTAAGCTTTTCCTATATAGAAAATGCCAGAGTTGACGAAGAAGTGATGAAAAGTCTGACCTACAAGGTCGTAGGTTTTTTCAAATCTTCTGATTATTTTATGGAGGATATGAGAGAGATATCTTTTACTGCCAAAAAGGAAATCGATGGATACGCTTTTGTCATGGAAGATGATTTTGATACGGACAAATTTGGCGAGATTAATATATCCTACAAAAAAACTAAGGACATGGATAGGACAAGCGATGAATACCTAGCCTATGTGGACAAAAAGCAGGAAGAAATCGAAGAAGCCTTTGCCAATCGTCCTGGAGAGGTTTTGGCTGATATAAGAAGTGACAGCAAAAAAGACCTAGATGATGCCCAAAAAGACATAGACGATGCTAAAGATCAAATCTCAGATGCAGAAAAGAAATTACAAGACGGTCGCAAAGACCTAGACCAGGCAAATATTGACTACCAAAAAGGCAAGGAAGATTTTGCCAAAGAGATTGCCGACGCTGAGAAAAAACTTGAAGATTCAAAAGCTGAGCTCATTAATGGACAAAACGAACTTGAATCTGGCAAGCTAACTTATCAAAATAACCTTAGGAATTTTAAGGATAAAATTAGCGCAGCAGAAGCTGAGCTTAAGGCTAATGAAGAAAAATTAGTAAGTGGACAAGCAGAAATTGACCAAGGCAAAAAAGACATTGAAGGGGGATATAAAAAGCTAGATGAAGAATTTGCAGGTCCTAGAAATGAACTTGCAAAGGCTTTAGAAAAACTTCAAGCGACTAAGGCAGAACTGGATGCCAAGAAAGCAGAAATCGACCTCTTGGAGTCCTCAAATAAAAATCCAGAAGCCAATGAGAATGTGCCTGAAGAAAATCAAGAAGCCCCTAAGCCTAGCCCAGAAGAAATTGCGGCTATGAAGGCCCAGCTAGAGCAAGGCTATCAAGAATATGAAAAGGGTCTAGCAGACTATGAAGCTAATAAAAATGACCTAGAAAATCGCTATAATAGTGAAAAATCAAAGATTGACTCAGCAAAGGCTGAATTAGATGCCAAGCAAAAGGAAATTGACCAAGGCTTTGGCAAACTTACAGCAGGTAAGGAAGAGCTGACAAATAACAGAATTTCTGGCCAAAGAGCCTTAGACTCTGCCAAAGCACAAATAGATCAAAACCAAGCTAAGATTGACAAGGGTTGGACTGATTATAAGGCTGGCCTAAAGAAGCTTGCCGACGAGAGGACCAAGGGCCAGAAAGAATTGGAAGATGCCTACCAGGAAATCTTAGACGGGGAAGAAGAGTATAAGACAAATCTTTCTAAGTTTGAAAATGAGAAAAAGGACGCCCAAAAGGGCATAGCTGATGGTAAAGATCAAATATCTGATGCCAAAGACACATTGGCAAGACTAGTCGACCCAGAATATGATATCCAAACTATCAGAGATAACGAGGGGATCAATACCTACTATCAAAACTCCCTAAATATGGACGAGCTTACCAAGGTTTTCCCGACATTTTTCTACCTGGTTGCCATGCTTGTAACCCTTACAACCATGAAGCGTTTTATAGATGAGCAAAGAACAATTAATGGGACCTTGAAGGCCCTAGGATATTCAAATAAGCAAATCAGCCAAAGATTCTATCTATATGGGATAATCCCAACATTTATTGGCTCAATTATTGGCGCAATCATTGGAAGATTTGTAGTAGCAGAAGTTATTATAAAGGCTTATTCCTCAGGATTTGGAAACCTAGGCATAGACTATGTCAATCCATTGCCTTACATGGTCTTTGCGGTGATTCTATCGTCGCTATTAGTTGCCCTTACAGTCTTTTTATCATCAAAAGAAACTTTAAAGGAAACTCCGGCTGCATTATTACTTCCAAAGTCACCAGATCCAGGCAAGAAGATAGTCTTAGAAAAGATTAAGCCAATCTGGAAACGCCTATCATTCTTGCAAAAGATAACATCTAGGAACTTATTTAGGTACAAGTCTAGGATGTTTATGACCCTATTTGGAGTAGCTGGCTGTACAGCCCTAACCTTCTTTGGTTTTGCTATGATTGATTCAATCAAAGATACCATAAACCTTCAAAAGGATATGATTAGCCACTACGATGTGATAGCTGTTGTAGATGAAAAGGCCAAAGATTCTGACATAGAAAGCTTTAATAAAAAGATTAAGCCATACAAGTCCCATCCTATCAGAATGGAAGATGTAAAGCTAAAGGGCGATGATAAGACCCGTGAAGCTTCCCTAGTTGTGGCAAATTCAAGAGATGACTTTGATTCATTTATAAGTCTATATGACTTAAAGAGAAATCCTATAAAGCTAGAGGGTGAAGAAGCTGTTATGACTGAAAAAATTGCCAAAGCCCTTAAGCTTGCCCCTGGCGATACCATAAAGCTTTCCTACAAGGACAAGACCTATGATTTCACTATAAGTAATATAGCGGAAAATTACACTGGTAACTATATCTACATGGATAAGGAGAAATTTGAAGCCATAACAGGAGGTAAACTTACAACAAACGCCACTTATCTAATAGGAGATGCTGACCAAATTATAGAAGATATAGAAGATGAATCAGCAGTAAACGCCATCATCAATTCAACTGTAATCTACGCATCAATTGATGTGCTTATGGCAAATCTTAACCTAGTTATAGGGGTCATAACCCTAGTTTCTGTAATGCTTGCCCTAGTAGTTCTCTACAATTTGATAAATATTAATGTAAGCGAGCGTAAGAGGGAGCTTGCAACTATCAAGGTCTTAGGATTTTATCCAAAAGAAGTGACATCTTATATATTTAGAGAAATATTTATTCTAACCATACTGGGAATAATTCTTGGATATTTCCTAGGAATTGCAATGTTTAGATATATAATATCTGTTGTTGCACCAAGAGACATACTCCTAGCCTACAGGGTCCATTTTATACCGTTTTTATACAGTGGACTTATCACCATAGCAATTTCCATAGTCTTACTATTGATAGTTCATAATAAGCTAAAGAAGATAGACATGGCTGAAGCTATGAGTAGCGGGGAATAAATAGGGTATCTAATTTTATAGTAGATAAAACTTAAGCAATTAAGTGATACTTAGATATTCTTAATTTGAGTTTTTCACCCAACAAAGACAAGGTCCTTGGCCTTGTTTTTGTATGGGGATAGTTTAATATAAAAGGACAAAGGAGTAATAATGAAGATTATTTTAGTAAGACATGGCTTGACTGAAGCAAATATGTCAAGTCTTTATTCACTTGATAGTACAAAACTTAGTAAGAGCGGATTTAATGTTTTGGTAAACACTAGGCGCGCCCTAGAAAAATACAAGATAGATAAGGTATACACATCAGCCTTGCTAAGAAGCCAACAGACTGCTAAGATGCTAGGCTTTGAGGATTTTACCCCGGATGCTCGCATCAATGAACTAGATTTTGGAGATTTCAAAGGCCAATCTTTTGTAGAAGTAAGGACCAATTACAAGGAATTTTTCAAAGAACAAGACAAAGATCCATTTAATACCAGATATCCAAATGGTGAATCTAGGATGGATCTTATCAAAAGAACTAGCGAATTTTTGGATGAGATTTCAAAGAAAAATGAAAATGCCCTTTGCGTAAGCCACGGCATTGCCATCAAGTCCTGTTTATTTTGGATTCTCAAGGATCTAGGCGATTGGGAAAGTTTTTGGATTGAAAATGGTGCAATCACAGTTTTTGACGTCAAAAGCAACATTAAATTAATAGAAAAGGTAAACAATCTATGAGATTTATCCACCTGGCAGATGCTCATTTGGCGGATAATTCGACTTTTAGCGATGACCTTGGTTCTTTCATTAGGAAAAATACCTGGCAGTCCTTTGAAAATATCTTTGCGACCAACAAAGATGTAGACTTTGCCCTTATAGCAGGAGACCTCTTTGAGAGGTCTTACTTTTCATCCAAAGATTTTGCTAGACTCTTTGCCATTTTTGAGGAATTTGGCAAAGACATTTATTATGTAACTGGCAACCACGATTACTTTGATTCCTATAATAAGATTTTTCTAAACCAAAAACCAAACAATCTCCATATCTTCACAAGCGAAAAGCTATCTATGTTTGAAAATGAAAGAGTGAGAATCTATGGACTTTCCTATACCGATAGAATATATGCTGGGGACTTTCCCTATGATATCTCCTTGGATAGGGATTATTATAATATACTTTTGGCCCATGGAGATATATCTGATAGCCCTACAAATTACCTAGATTTAGATAAGGATAAGCTTAGCCAAGTAGGCTTTGACTATGTGGGTCTTGGCCATATACACAAGGCTAGGTCCTATAAAAACATCCACTATCCATCAAGCATAGAACCACGCTCTTTTGCAGATACAGAAAATTTTGGTTATATCTTATATGATAATGGAAAGCTTAGTCATATAAATTCTAATCTAATGGAATTTAAGACTTTTGACCTATCTTATGATGATTTTGCTGATGAAAATGCCTTGATAGAATATGTAAATCAAAACTTGTCGGATAAGAAAAATATTCTTAGACTTAAAATTAGGTCAAGAGATAGCATCAATAGTAAAAATATCCAAAATCAGCTTAGGGCAGATTTTTCTTTTGTAGAAATAGATCAAAGTTTGGATATGGAAAATCTATCTAGCCTTTATCCTAATACACTTTTGAGCAAATTTGAAGAAAGCTTAAGAGATAAGGATGACGAAATATCAAAACTTGCCCTAAAGCTAGGTTGCGATGCCATACTAAGGAGCAAAAAATGAGTCTTTGTATCGAGAAATTATACATAATCTCCTTTGGTCAATTTGAAAATGTTCATATAGAATTTTCCCCTGCCTTTAATCTAAT
Organism: Anaerococcus sp. Marseille-Q7828; assembly: GCF_949769285.1. Lineage (NCBI taxonomy): Bacteria > Bacillati > Bacillota > Tissierellia > Tissierellales > Peptoniphilaceae > Anaerococcus > Anaerococcus sp. Marseille-Q7828. The sequence goes on along the minus strand of NZ_OX458331.1, from coordinate 1,440,873 downwards.
CTACGGCAAAAACGAATCCGGCAAGTCCACCATAGTAAGTTTTATAGAAGGCCTACTCTATGGTTTTGACGATGGGAAAAAGGTCCGCCACTTTAACAAGAAACAGGAAATCTATAAGCCCACACATTCATATAAGTATGCTGGCTTCGGGATTTTTAGTAAGGATGGGACAAATTACAGGATAAGCCGCAATTTCTTTGATGGGACATATGAGATTTATAATCTGGACACTAATGAAGTAGTAGAATCTAAGGCCAGTAATCTCAACTATCCAGGAGAGTTTCTCCTTGGAATAGATTATGATTTGTATAAAAATCTAATTGCCAATTACCAAAGCCAGGAATCCTTAGCTGCTATAAAGGATAAGATTAGTGAAATACTAAGTTCTGGCGATGATTATTACTTTTCTCCAGCCCTTGCCATAGAAAATCTAAAAGGGAGACTGGCAGAGATTGGCACTCCCAGGGCATATACCAAAGCCTATGCAAAAACCACTGAGAAGATAGAAAATCTAGAAAATGATCTGGCCTACCTTAAATCTTTGAGGAAGAATTACAATAATGACTTGGAAAAACTTTACAAAAATAGAGACAAAATAGACCGACATAGGCAGGAATTGGACGAACTAAAAAAGATTAGGGATGACTATAGGGACAACCCATCTTACAAGAGCTTAGAAGAGCAAATCAAATACCAAAACGAGCTTAATTTCATAGAAAAAGAGCTGGCCAAATACGAAGAATACAAAGATTATAATCTAGACGATTCTCATAATAAGATTGATTGGAGAAATTTCCTCATCTACGCTCTTACTTCCTTATTTTTTGTCATGCTCTGGTTACAAAGCAAATTGTCATATCTTTTGGCCCTTGCCTTTGTTTTGCCCCTAGTGATTTATTTTATAGAAAAGTACAAAAAGGGAAAAAATACAGATAAGAAGTATAATCTAGATGAAAATTATATAATTTATAAGGGACTTATCAAAGATAAGGAGAGACTAGTAGAGCTTATAAGAGTCCTAGAAATGCAAAATTCTAATCTAGAAGATTATTTGGCCATTAAAAATGTCGATATCAATGAGATATACGATAAGATTAGCAAGATTGACCAAGATTTGCAAAAGCTAAATGACGACAATTTAGCCTTGGAGAAGAATTTGGCAGCTGTTGAGGAAAAACTTTCAAAGGAAGTTGACCTAGAAGATGATCTAAACTTTCAAAAAGAAAAACTTTCCCAAATGGAAAAAGAGATAGAGGCGCTAAATCTTGCCATAGAAATAATTGATGAGATAAGCAAAGATAATAATTCAAATCTTGTCAAGCACAGCAAGGAAGTTTCACATATAATCTCCCAGCTTTCCAAGGGCAAGTATGAGAAAATCACCTATGATGAAAATCTTCTGCCAGAAATTTTACAAAAGGACGGCAGCTATTTGGATTTGGATAGGCTTTCCACAGGTTTTTATGACCAGATGAATTTTGCCTTTAAATTTTCTATTAACGAGCAAAATCTGGATACTTTTATGATATTTGACGATGCCTTTATAAATTATGACCTTGATAGACTGAGAATCGCCCTATTTTACCTATTGGACCTAGGAGATTTTAGGCAGATAATATATTTTACTTGCCATGGGCGAGAGGAAGATATTTTAAATAGTGAAGGGATTGATTATAAGATAATTGATTTGGAGGATATATGATCTATGGACTAGCTGACTTGCATTTAGATTATACAGAAGAAAAATCCATGGAAGTCTTCGGTGATGGCTGGAAAGATTATCAAAATAGAATATTTGACAAGTGGAATGACATCATTAGTCCAGATGATACGGTTTTACTAGCTGGTGATATATCTTGGGCCATGGATTTGGATCATGCCTATATTGATCTAAAAAAGATTGATGAAAAAAATGGCAGAAAGATTATCCTTAAGGGCAACCATGATTATTGGTGGACTTCGCTTAATAAGATCAACAATTTGGGCCTTTCGACCATAGATTTTCTCCAAAACAATTCATTTACCGTAGAGGGCTATGAGATTTGTGGGACTAGGGGATGGATGAGCAGGGATAGCAAGGACTTTACAGACCACGATGAGAAGGTCTTTAATAGGGAGCTTATGAGGCTTGAAAATTCCCTAAAAAATGCCTCTGACAAAGAAAAGATAGTAATGCTCCACTACCCACCAATCAATGTAGATAGGACCTTTAATGAGTTTTTTGATATTTGCAAGGACTACAAGGTCAAACACCTTGTCTACGGCCACCTCCACGGTATTGGCCATAGGCTTATCAAAGAGGGGATTTTTGACGGTATAGATGTTAAATGTATAGCAGGCGATTATATAAATTTTGAAGCAGTGAGGATAGGATAATGCAAAGAGAAATTGAAGTAAAAGTTTTAAATATAGATGTTGATGAGATGGAAGAAAAATTGTTAGCCTTAGGCGGCCAAGAGGTAAGCTGTGAATATCAAACCAACTACACCTTTGCCCCAGAAGAGGGAGCTTTTTCCAATGGCTACCTAAGAATTCGTGAGACCAAATTCACTGATGATAGTAAAAAAATCGAGCTAACCTTTAAGGAAGTTGAAAATGTAGATGACTTTAGAGTTAACAGGGAATACACTGTAAATATTGATTCTATTTCTATGATGACAAAGATCCTAAACCAATTGGGAGTTTCATTGCAGTTTAAAGGAGAGAAGGAAAGAAGATCATATACCTACAAGGGTCAAAGATTTGATATAGATATTTGGGATAAGAATACCTACCCAGAACCATATATGGAAATTGAATTTACTAACAAGGATAAGGTAGATGAAGTTCTCGATGATTTGGCTATTGATAGGGTAAATGTCACCACTCAATCTATCAGCGAACTTAGAGAAAATTTAAAAAATTCATAAAAATAGTTGACAGGTCAATTTATTTCGTGTAAAATTGAAAAAAATTAAGGAGTGCTAAATGATCAAAATTAAAAACTTATTAAACTCAGAAGATTTGACAAAAGAAGATTTATACGAAATTGTTGATTTAGCAAATGAAATAGTTAAGAGTCCCAGTGACTTTTCTCACATATGTGATGGGAAGTTATTAGGGACTCTTTTTTTTGAGCCTTCAACCAGGACTAGACTATCATTTGAATCAGCAATGAACAGACTTGGCGGCAGGGTAGTAGGCTTTTCTGAAGCAGCTAGCTCATCAACCACCAAGGGAGAAAGCCTTGCAGATACAGTAAGGACAGTAAGCCAATATGCTGACATCATAGCTATGCGCCATCCACAAGAAGGAGCTGCATATCTAGCAAGCCTTACAGCAGATTGTCCAATCATAAATGCTGGCGATGGCGGCCACCAACACCCAACCCAAACCCTTACAGATATCCTAACCATCTGCCAATACAAGGAAAGCTTGGATAACCACGTCATAGGTATAGTTGGAGATTTGAAATACGGTAGAACAGTTCATTCACTTATCAAGGTTATGAATATGTTTGATAACAACAAATTCATCCTAATCTCACCAGATGAACTAAAATTACCACAATATGTTAAAGAAGAAGTATTTGATGAGAATTCTCAATATGAAGAAGTTAGAAACCTAGAACAAGTCATAGGAGAATGTGACATATTATATATGACAAGGATTCAAAAGGAAAGATTCTTCTCAACTAGCCAATACACAAGACTTAAAGATTCCTATGTCCTTGATAATGAAAAGATGAAAGATGCTAGGGAAGATATGATAATCCTTCATCCACTACCAAGGGTAAACGAAATTGCAACAGAAGTAGACAAGGACCCAAGGGCAGTTTACTTTAACCAAGTAAAATACGGAATGTATGTCAGAATGGCTCTTATCTTGAAATTATTGGAGGCAAACAATGCTTGAGATCACAAGTTTAAACAACGGCGTAGTAATTGACCACATAAAAGCAGGCAACGGCCTAAAAATATTTAACCTACTAGGCCTAGAAGAATTAGAAGAAGAAGTTGCACTTATCCTAAATGCAAGCAGCGAAACCATGGGCAAAAAAGATATTATAAAGATAGAAGATCATACAGATATTAATCTTGATGCAGTAGCCTTGGTAGATCCAAGTGCAACAGTAAATATCATCAAAAATGAAGAGGTTGTTGAGAAGAAATCTATAGAATATCCTCAAACAATCACAGATATCCTAACCTGCCAAAACCCAAAATGCGTTTCAACAAGCGAAAGATCAGTTGAAAGCAAATTTATCCTAATAGACAAAGAAGAAAAATCTTACAAATGTGCCTACTGTGGCCACATTTACGATGTAGAAGAATAATATGAAACAAGTATTTACCAATCATTATTCTTTTGATGATGTCAAAATCACTAGAAAACCTATCTATGTAGAAGATGGAATCATAACAGAAGCTTTTGAAATAAATGATGACGTAGAAGTCATAGACTGCGAAAATCTTACCTTAGTTCCAGCCTTTACAGACCTACACGTACATTTCAGAGATCCTGGTTTTACCTACAAAGAAGATTTAGAAAGTGGATCCAAAGCTGCCTTAAAGGGTGGCTTTACTTCTGTGCTTTTGATGGGAAATACCAAACCAACTGTATCAAGCCCAGAAATCTACAATGACATCAAAAAACGTGCCAAAGACCTAGATTTGATAGATATAGACCAAGTTTATACTATAACTGAAAACTTTGATGGCAAAACTCTAGACCACCTAGAATCGATGCCAGTATCTGTCAAATTCATCTCAGATGATGGCCACGGTGTTAATGACGATATGACCATGTATAAGGCAATGATTGCAGCTATGGATAAGAAAGTAAGGATGACCCTCCACGAGGAAGTTGCTCAAGTTTCTGCCATAGACTATGAAATAGCCGAAGATGCTATGACTCTCAGGGATTGCTATTATGCCTACAAGCTAAATTGCCCAGTACATTTTTCCCATGTATCAACCAAGGGAGCCATTACTGCCATAAAATACTTCAAGGACCTAGGGGCACCAATAACCTGTGAGGTTACCCCACATCACTTATACTTTGCTGACAAATCACGCGATGAGATGAGGGTCAATCCACCTATAAGGCGTGAAGAGGATAGGCTAAGTTTAATTGAAATGATAAAAAATGGCACAGTTGATTGTATTTCAACCGACCATGCTCCACATTCAGCCAAGGAAAAGGAAAATGGAGCACCAGGATTTCTAGGTCTTGAGACAAGTTTTTCAACATGCTACGAAGTCTTGGTCAAATCCGGAGAGATTTCCATAAATCATCTTATAAAACTAATGTCTACCAATCCAGCAAGCTTACTTGGTCTAAACAAGGGAAAACTTGACATAGGTTATGAGGCAGACTTTACTTTGATAGACTTAGATGAGACCTACACTTATACAGAAGATGAGATCTTATCCAAGTCCAAGAATTCACTTTTAATAGGCAAAGACCTTTCTGGAAGAGTGAAGAAAGTTTACAAGAAAGGTGTTTTAAAATATGAAGATAATAGATAGACTTTACCAAGAAGTTAGCAAAAAAGGCTTTGTATGTGTAGGCCTAGATACTTCTATGGATTATTTGCCAGCTTCTTACAAAGAGGGCAAGACCATCAGCCAGGCTTTGGTGGATTTTAACAAGGAAATCATAGATGCAACAGCTGATATAACAGCTATTTATAAGCTTCAAATAGCCTACTACGAATCCTACGGAATCGAAGGAATGATGGCTTATCGTGATACATTGGCATATTTGAGAGAAAAAAAACTTCTTTCTATAGGAGATGTCAAAAGATCAGATATAGCAGCATCTGCCAGCCAATATGCCAAGGCCCACTTTGAAGGCGACTTTGAGACAGACTTTATAACCCTCAACCCATATATGGGCATGGATTCTATATCTCCATATTTGCCATACATAGAAAGTGGGAAAAAGGGAGTATTTGTCCTCTTACGCACATCAAACCCTGGCGCAAGCGACTTTGAAACTCTAAGTGTTGATGGCAAAGAGCTATTTTACCAAATAGGCGATAAGATAAAGGCCCTAAACGAGAATTATCTTGGAGAGTCTGGCTACGGTCCAATAGGTCTAGTAGTTGGAGCAACCCACACTGAAGAAGTAGAAGAGATCAGAAAAAGATATGACAAAGAATTTTTCCTAATACCTGGTTTTGGTGCCCAAGGAGCTGATTCATTAAATGTTTACAAACTTCTAAATGACAAGAACGGAGGAGTTGTAAACAATTCTCGTGGTGTACTAAAAGCATATTTAAACTACGAAGATGGCAATGATAATGTTGGCAAATACGCAAGACTTGCAGTAGAGAAAACTTTAAAGGATATATCTATCAATGAAGACTTATAAAAAAGGCAAAGTTTTAGAAAACATAGAAATTGGGCCAAATATATACAAGATGACCCTAGATATGAGCCTTGATGGAAAGCCAGGTCAGTTTTTTATGCTAAGGTGTGATTCCTTTAGAAACGAACCTCTCCTATCCCGTCCCTTTGGCATTTGTGATGATAACAATCTAACAATTTTATACCAAGTTGTAGGTGAGGGGACAGATATTATGGCAGGCCTTACAAAAGGCGCTGAAGTAAAGATCTTAGGTCCTCTCGGCAATGGCTTTAGGATTGATGATACAAAGGATAAGAAGATAGCTGTAGTAGCTGGTGGCATAGGTATTGCTCCACTTTTATATCTAGTAAAAAATCTAGATACCAAGGCTGATTTTTATGCTGGTTTTACCAATGATCCATATTTCACCGAAGAGTTTAAGCCTTATGTCAAGTCGATTACTTACACATCTTTTGAAAAGGACGGCAAATTCATCACAGAGGCCTTTGATCCAAATGACTACGACCTAATATATGCTTGTGGACCAAATCCAATGCTTAAGGCAATTCACGACATGAATGAGACTGCTGAGATACAAATATCCATGGAAGCTCACATGGCCTGTGGGATTGGGGCATGTCTAGGATGCACAGTAGAATCAGTAGATGGCGAATTTATAAGAGTTTGCAAGGATGGTCCAGTCTTTGATTCTAGGGAGGTATTTGAGTGAATTTATCCGTAGAAATAGCAGGAGTTAAGTTTAAAAACCCAGTAATTGCAGCAAGTGGGACCTTTGGTTTTGGTAGAGAATTTGGAGAATATATAGAGTTATCAAAACTTGGTGGCATATGCTCAAAGGGACTCACCCTTAAGAAAAACCTTGGCAATAAGGGGATAAGGATCCATGAAACTCCTGCAGGAATTATGAATTCTATTGGCCTACAAAACCCTGGCATAGAATACTTTGTAGATATTGAACTCCCATATTTGTTAGAACAAGATACCGTTGCCATAGCAAATCTTGGAGGTCACTCTGTAGAAGAATATGTTCTTGGGGCAGAGATTCTGGATAAGACTGATGTTCCAATGATTGAACTAAATATATCTTGTCCCAATGTCAAAGAAGGTGGCATGGCTTTTGGAACTGACCCAGATAAGGCTAGGGAAGTCATTTCTAAAGTAAGAAAAGTCACAACAAAACCACTTATAGTTAAACTTTCACCGAATGTTGGATCCATTCCACTTTTTGCAAAACTTGCAGAAGATAGTGGAGCTGATGCCATATCTTTAGTAAATACCTTTAACGCCATGGCTATAGATATAAGGGCAAAGGCCCCAGTTTTTGTTAACAAAACAGCAGGTCTTTCAGGTCCAGCCATAAAGCCAATAGCCCTAAGAATGGTATATGAAGCAGCTCACTCAGTAGATATTCCTGTAATTGGTATGGGTGGGATAATGAATTACGAAGATGCTCTTGAGTTTATTATGGCAGGTGCGACTGCTATCCAAGTAGGAACTGCAAATTTCATCGATTACAACACAATGATAGATATTAACAAAGGCATAGAAAAATATTTAGATGAAGAAAAGATCGCATCTTTAAGTGAGATTATAGGAATTATATAGGAGAAACAATGGATAGAACATTAGAATTACTCAAAAAATCAAATGCACTTTTGGAAGGTCACTTCTTATTATCATCTGGCAAACACTCAGATAGGTATATCCAATGTGCAAAACTAATCCAACACCCAGAATATTGTGGGGAAGTGGCAGAAATCATCGCCCATAAGCTTAAGGAAAAGAACATAGACGTAGACCTTTGTCTAGGACCTGCTATGGGAGGGGTTATCATCTCCTATGAAGTAGGAAGAGCCCTTGGTCTAAATGCTATCTTTACAGAAAGAGTAGATAATATCATGACTCTTCGCCGTGGCTTTGAAATCCCAGAAGGTGCAAAAGTAATCATAGTAGAAGATGTCATTACTACAGGTAAATCATCTTTTGAAAGCGTTGAAGTTGTTAAATCATATGGTGCAGAAGTCGTAGCCTTAACATCAATAGTTAATAGGTCTGGTCTAGATGAAATAAATGGCTTGCCAGTAGTTTCTGCTACAAAAATAGATGTCAAAAGCTGGGATCCAGATGATCTTCCAGAACATTTAAAAGATACACCTGCAATAAAGCCAGGTAGTAGGATAATGGAAAATAAATAAGCTAAGACGAAGCTAGGGAAAATCCCAAGGCTTCGTTTTTTCTTTTAATATCATTATAAAAAAAGGTATAATGATTTAAAGAAATGAGAAGGTAGCTTATGAAAAAGACAAAAACTATAAACATAATAAATGGCATTTGTATATTTGCCTTATTATTTACGATGTCCATAGCTAGAGCTAGTAAAGTTGAAACCTCAAAGTCTTTGAATTCTGGTATCAATGAAATAAATTATCAGACGACATTACTTAGACAGTCAAGGGCAATCAAGTACGAAAACCTAGCTAGGGACCTTGAAGATTTTAAAGAGAAAGGATCAAGTGGAATTGATTCTTCAAATATGTTATACCTATTAAATACTAATCAATTTAGCGCTGACGAGCTAGAAAATGCTATCAAAGACACAGGCCTTGCTGGCCTTGGCAAAGATTTCAAGGCAGCAGAGGATAAGTACGGAGTAAATGCAATTTTGCTTATGGCCATGGCAAAGCATGAGACAGGCAATGGAACAAGTGAACTTTTTAGTGATAAAAACAATCTATTTGGCTTTAATGCTGTAGATGATGATCCCTACAACAAAGCCAGCCACTTTGAAACTCCAGCAGATTCTATAGACACCCTAGCCAAGCACTTAAAAGAAAATTACCTAGATTCCAAGGGTTCATATTACAATGGTGTATCAACCGATGGCATTGGCATATCCTATGCTACAGACCCTGATTGGGCAAGTAAGGTAAATTGGATGATGATAGAAGTAAGTCAGAATATGATAGATTCATTTAGACAAGAGGCAGGCTATTAGTCTGTCTTTTTTAAAAGACTAGAAAGGGATTAATAATGGATACAAAAGATTATTTAAATGGCAAGGCAAACGATGCCTATAGCTACTTTGGACCAGTTAAAAAGACTAAGGGATATATGTTTAGAATATGCCATCCACATGCTAAAAAAGTTGAAATCATTGGAGATTTTAACGACTGGCAGCCTAAGAAAATGCGTGGATATGCCTCAGGAGTCTTTACTGTAACAATTAAAGAAGCCAAAAAAGGGGACAGGTACCAATTTCTAATAACCGATGCAAATGATGAAGTAAGAAAGATTGTAGATCCCTTTGCTCAAGAAATTATAGTTGAAGAAAAATGTTCGGTTGTTTCTGACAATTCCTATAAATTTAAAAATAAAAAGCTAAAGACAGACAAGTTAAATATATATGAAGTATACATGGGTTCATTTCTTCATAATAACCCTGATGATTTGATTAAATACGCCAAAGAACAAAACTTCACCCACATCAAGTTTATGCCAGTAAGCGAATACATTAACTATAAATCAATGGGATTTACGAGCTCAGGTTTGTTTGCCTATAGTAAACGCTATGGATCTAGTCTTGATTTTAAGAAATTTATTGACAAATGCCATAAAGAAAATCTGGGCGTTTTAATAGATTTAGACTTGGCGCATTTTGATTGTGATCCATATTATCTCAAAAGTTTAGAAGAGTATTTTGCTTATGATTATGATGATATCAAGTATTCTTATTATGGAGATATGAACTTTGACCCAACTAAGGACTTTACAAAATCTTATTTGAAATCAGCAGTTAATTTTTGGCTTAAGGAATTTAACCTTGATGGGATAATGCTTACAAATGTTGAAAATATGATTTATTGGCAGGGCGATGAGGCAAGGGGAGAAAATGATAAGTGGATAGACCTATTAGGTGATTTGATAGAAGAAATTCACAAAAACAAGGCCCTAGCCCTAGCAAGTTTTAATGGAATTTACAAATACGACTTTGACTTTGACTACTGCATAGACTATAGCTTAAGACCTATCATAAGGTCCATGCAAGATTTGCCATACAAACGAGATTCCTACAAAAAAGAGATAAATTCATTGATTGGATCAGATAATAGTAAGAAAATCTTAGGCTTTAACTATATAGATAGCTTCCTAGATGAAGCAAGCTTATTTATGAAAATAAATGGCAGCAATGATAAGTATAAACAATATAAGGCTATGCTTACTTTGCTTTATAGTCTAAATTCGAAAAAATTACTCTTTAATGGAGATGAGATAGGTTCTGATCTAACATTTTCAGTTTATGATAATATAGATTTGGACGAACTTAGTGAAGACCAGGTTTATCTTAATGATTTTTACAAAGATATTTCAAAACTATATCTAAAAAAAGAAGAACTAAACCATGTTGATTCAACAACTAAGCTTCTAGATGTAGAAGGTTATAGCCTTTACGCTTTTATTAGATCATATAAAGAAAAGAAATTACTTGTCATAATGAACTTTACTGACATAGACTATGAGATAAAATCGCCATATGACTTAGTGGAACTTATCAATTCTTCAGATCTTAAATATGGAGGTAAGGGTAATATAAATGGCAAGATTAATCAAAATGAAACTATATTTATAGAAGATTTTGGGGCATGTGTATTTGAAATAAAAAAATGATGGGTGTAAAAACTCATCATTTTTTTGTAAGATCATATTCATTTTCTATATTGTGGGCTATGTAGGTAAATCTTTCTAGAACTATCTTTCTAGGGATAATCCCTAAGAAATAGCCGTTCTTGTGGGTGATACATATAAAGTTATTGTTTACCAAAAGCCTTAATACATCTTCAAGATTATAATTATCAAAAAGCATTGGAACCATCTGATTCATAACCTCAGAAACTTTAAAATCAGCCAGTTGGTCCTCATCAAATATGGAAAGTTCGTGGGCTGAAGTGAATATATTTGATATAGATATAAGACCTCTAACCCTGTTTTTATTATCAAGGACTGGAATAGTTTGATAGCCAGAGGATGACAAGACCAAGATAGCATGAACTAGGTTATCGTCTTCGTGAACTGTAGCAACATCGCTAGCTGGAATCATTATATTTTCTGTAGGTTGTTTAAACATTTCTTCTACAATTTTTCCTATCATTACTAACTCCTCATATCTAATATTATAAACTATTTAGATATATATTTAAAGTTAAAAAAAGGTTGCTGCAAGCAATAAACATTCTCATTAATATTAGAATAATTTATGTCTCTTGCAACAACCAAAATATGTAAGCACACCCAGCGTCGAAATATAAATCCATTGTAGTTTCTAGTAAGCTTCGCTCATGATAGGTGACCTTGCGGCACACAGAAAGATCTACTTAATGCTGCTACGTTCCCGTCCTGACATGGTTCATAGTTTCCTGTTGCGCAAGACCCATCAATCAACACGAGTCTTACTAGGCTTATAACAAAAATGTATCCCTCTGACTGGGGATTAAACCCTGCTGTAGCGAATCGCAGGTTACAAGGCATCGCTAGTTCCCCGTCTAGTGCGTGGCGGAGAGCATGGGATTTGAACCCATGATACGCTTAAAACACGTATACACGATTTCCAATCGTGCTCCTTCAACCACTCGGACAGCTCTCCTTATGATTAACATATAAAATTATACCCTAAGATTATTCATATGCAAAATTTCTTATGGTATAATGATTAAGATTAGAAAGGAAGATTATGGCAAAAGCTTTATATAGACAATATAGGCCAAAGACTTTTGATAGCGTCCTAGGCCAAGATAGGGTTGTAAATGTCCTCAAAAACCAGGTCAAATCCGGCAATATCAGCCATGCTTACCTATTTTCTGGCGAGCGTGGCACGGGAAAGACAACTTGTGCAAAGATCTTTGCAAAGGCAATCAATTGTCTTAACCCAAAAGACGGTTCACCCTGTATGGAATGTGAAAATTGCAAGGCTATAGAAGAAGAAACTACCATTGATGTAGTAGAAATGGATGCTGCAAGCAACCGTAGGATAGATGACATTAGAAACTTAAAGGACAATGTAATCTACCCACCCAATAAACTTAAATACAAGGTCTACATCATAGATGAGGCCCACATGATAACAAGAGAAGCCTTCAATGCTCTCTTAAAAATCATGGAAGAGCCACCAAGTCATTTGGTCTTTATACTTGCAACAACAGAAATAGAAAAAATTCCATCAACAATTCTTTCAAGACTTCAAAAATACGAATTTAATAAGATTGATGAAAATAAAATAAAAGAGCAAATAGACTATATCCTAGAGGATAGGTCTATAAGTATGGAAAATGAAGCCATAAGGTTAATTATTAAAAAAGCCAATGGTGCCATGCGTGATGCTCTTTCCATCCTAGATCAAGTATTATCTTTGGAGAAAGAATCCTATAAATTAAGTGAAGTGGAAAACTTGCTTGGCGTAGTAGACTTTTACGATATAGATAAACTAGCTAGAGCAATAGCCCGCAAGGATTCATCTAAGGCTTTGGACTTAGTATTTACTCTTAAAGAAAATAATAAAACCAATAAGGATATCATAGATTCTTTAGTTAGTTATTTTAACGACATAATGATCTATAAGATGAGCGAAAATGATAAGTTTTTCGAAAATGAAGAGAGGCTAAGCTTTATAAAAAAACTAGCCAATGACATAGATTTTTTTGACATTGGCGATTATCTTGACATATTGATTGACTATGGAACAAGGCTAAAGCAAGTTGACAATACTGATGTCTTGACAGAACTTTGTATACTAAGACTAGTAAAACTTAAAAATACCAAGAGCTTAGAATCGAGAGTCAGAGCCTTGGAGATGGCTAGTCCAGCCGATATCGATGATTTGGTAAATAAGATTGTTGATAATAGATTAGCGAATCTAGACAATTTACCACAAAGACCTAATATTAATAGTAGTCAAGGTGAAAAAACACTCGAAGTAAATGAGCCAGATGAAACTTTAGCAGAAGACAAGGATGATATCCCAAGAGAAGATAATAACCAAGAAGATTTTGAAGAAATAAAAGAAAGAAAGCTTTCAAAATCACAAGAGTTGCAAGTCCAGGATATGATTATAAAAACTGCCGGAGGGATTTTCCATGAATTCTTCCGTGACCAGGGTTTACAATACAAAATCGACGGCAATAAGTTTATCTTAGCAGCAGATAAGGAATTTTATAGGTTCATTTTAGAAAAGAAAACTGACGATATAGAAAGAAATCTTATGGAAATCTTAAATGGTGCATATATATTTACTATTGCCACAAGCGAAGATTTAAACCATAATGATAATAAGAAGGATACAAAAATAGAAAAAAAAACTGACAATTCACAAAGACTATTAGATGTTTTTGGTGAAGATTTAGTCATAGAATAGGAGAGATAAATATGGCAAGAGGCGGATTCCCAGGCGGAGCAAATATGAACAATATGATGAAACAAGTTAAAAAGATGCAAGAGCAAATGGAAAAGGCTCAGCAAGAGATTGAAGAAAGAGAATTTGAATCAACATCTGGCGGCGGCGTTGTATCTGCAACAGTCAATGGCAAAAAAGAAGTCCTAGCTATCAAAATTGACCCAGATGTAATCGACCCAGAAGATAGTGAAATGCTAGAAGATTTAATTATTGCTGCTATTAATGATGCAATGAAAAAGGCAGATGAATACAGTGGAGAGACAATGGGCAAACTAACAGGTGGACTAAACATACCAGGTCTTATGTAATGGCAATCTATCCAGAAAGTTTAGATAATCTAATAGAACAATTTCAAAAACTTCCAACTATAGGCAGAAAATCTGCTGAAAGACTTGCTATGAGCATAGTTACTAGGGATAGGGATAGTGTAGAAGATTTTTCTAAGGCACTTATTGAGGTCAAAGAAAAGATTAAACATTGCGACATATGTGGCAACCTCACAGAAAATGATACATGTGATATTTGTAAGGATATCACCCGTGAAGATGACTTCATTTGCGTAGTCGAAGATGTAACTGACCTCATAGCAATAGAAAAATCTCACGCCTATCACGGCAAATACCACGTCCTAGGTGGTTTGATATCCCCATCAGATGGCATTGGCCCAGAAGAGCTAAATATAGATAAACTTATCAAAAGAATTGATGAAGATGGGGTAAAGGAGATAATACTTGCAATTTCTTCCACTATAGAAGGAGAAACAACTAGCCTATTTTTATCAAGCTTATTAGCCAAAAAAGATGTCAGACTATCAAAGATTGCTCAGGGCATACCAGTTGGATCAAACATAGAATACTTCGACCAACTTACCCTAGAGCGTGCAATAGAAGATAGGAGAGAAGTTATTGAATAAAAAAATAATAATATTATTAACCTTTATTATTCTTCTAACAGCTTGCAGGAAAAAGGAAGAGCCACAAGCTCCTGCAGAAAAACCTGCTATCAAAGAAGAAATTAAAGAAGAAACAAACAATATCAATATTAAACCAGGAACATTTGCATCTAAAGTTATTCTAGAAAATATAGAAGATGATAATTTTGATTTTAACATTGATAAGACTAATAATTATAGCAAAATTGAACAAAATGACTTTGATGTCGCAGTTGTTCCTGGCTACTTAGCCCCTTACTATTACAACAAAACTAATGGAAATATTAAGGTTGCTGCAATCACATCGACAGGAAATCTATACTTGGTAAGTGATCAAAAAATAAACAACCAAATGGACTACAAGGGCAAGAATTTCTATATAGCAGATTTGGCCAATAATCTAAGCAAAATTGTAGAAAACAAGCTAGGCCCATTAAACTTTGTCCTAAGGCTTAATGTAGAATACTATAAAAACTTAGATGAAATAGTAGAAAAAATGGAGCATTCATCAAACTATGTTGCAATTCTAGCTGATCCTTATTACACCAGATCCTTAAGAAATACCCAATACGTATCTAGTGTTGATGACTTGCTACAAATGGGTGAGGGAGACTTTATCAGCGAGGTTATTATAGTAAATAATAATTACTTAAAAAATAACGAGGAGACCTTCAAGGATTTCCTAAAATCTTATAAAGAAGCTTCTGATAAAATAGGTAAAAATACAAGACTATCCAATGACCTATTAAGTACTTATGATATCACAGAAGATGAAGCAGAAAAGGCCCTAGATAAGATGAATATCACATATGTAAGTGGCCAATCAATGAAAGAAATCTACGGAAAATTCATTGACCAATTATACCAATTAGATAAAAACATATTCTCTGGCGACAAACCAGGAGATGATTTCTATTATAATTAAGAGCTTAGGCTCTTTTTTTCTTTAGAAATTTGCTATAATAAAGTATAGGAGGAAATATATATGGATAATAGAAAATTGGCTGAAGATATTATAAAAAATGTCGGAGGCAAGGAAAATATTATTTCAGCGGAACATTGTGCTACTCGTTTGAGATTACAGCTTAAAGATTTTTCGCTAAGAAATGATGAAGCTATAATGGATCTAGATGATGTCAAGGGAACTAACATGGCAAATGGCCAGTATCAAATTATCTTAGGATCTGGAAAAGTAAACTTAGTTACTGATGAAGTTTTAAAAATCATTGGTGATGACAAGCTAAGTGATGCACCAGTAGAAAAGGAAGGCAATTGGTTACAAAGGGCTGTAAAAACTCTTTCAGATATATTTGTTCCAATAATTCCAGCTATAGTAGCTGGTGGTCTTTTGATGGGACTAAATAATATATTGACAGCACCATTTTTTAATGGAAGAACGGACTCAATAATAAGCCTTTATCCTGGAATTGCAGGCCTTGCGCAGATGATAAATACTTTTTCATCAGCAGCTTTTGCATTTTTACCTGTTCTAATCGGTTTTTCTGCTACCAAGAAATTCGGAGGTAACCCTTACCTAGGAGCTGCAATGGGTATGATTATGGTCCATCCAGATTTGTTAAATGCTTATAATTTGGCAGCAACTCCTGCAAATGAAATCCCCTTGTGGAACATTTTAGGTTGGGATATACCGGCAGTAGGTTACCAAGGGACTGTTTTACCTGTACTTGCTGTAGCTTGGATACTTGCTAAAATTGAGATAAGACTACATAAGATTACACCTACTTGGCTTGACAACCTAACAACGCCATTGTTAGCAACATTAATTACAGGATTTATAACCTTTGCCCTTGTAGGTCCACTATTAAGAACTGCTGGTGACCTACTTACAGTTGGTATTACAACAATGTACAATACTCTTGGATTCTTGGGTGGAGCTTTGTTTGGATTATTCTATGCACCAATTACAATGACTGGCATGCATCACAGCTTCATTCCAATAGAAACCCAACTTATTGCTAAGGCTACTACAAGTGCAGGTGGATCTTTCATATTCCCAACTGCTTCAATGAATAACGTCGCTCAAGGAGCGGCAGTTCTAGCAGTTCTTATGACTACAAAAAATGAAAAGATGAAATCAACTGCAGCAGCATCAGGAGTTTCCGCCCTATTAGGAATAACTGAACCTGCCATGTTTGGTATTAACTTAAGATTGCGCTATCCTTTCATTGCAGCAATCATTGGATCTGCAGTAGGAAGTGCATGGCTTGCCTTTCGTCATGTTTTAGCTATTGCCCTAGGAGCTGCAGGTATACCAGGTTTTATATCCATAAGACCAGAAAGTTGGCTAGACTTTGGTATAGGAATGATTCTTGCCTTTGGGGTTTCATTTGCCCTAACCATTTTCTTTGATAAGTCAGGTATGCTACGTCAAGTAGAAAAAGATGAGAAGTCTATGACAAAAAATGAGCCAGAAGAAAAAGAGGTAAAAGATTCAGCAAAGACAAAAGTTTTAGAATTTGACCTATTTTCACCTATGAAAGGGCTAGTAAAACCAATAAGTGAATCAGAAGATGGAGCATTTGCCTCAAAGGCCCTTGGAGATGGTGTAGCAATTGACATAGGATCTAATCAAATTTTTGCTCCTTGTGATGGTAAGGTAGAAACAGTATTTCCTACAGGACATGCTATTGGACTTTCAACTTCAAATGGTATCAATATCCTAATTCATGCAGGAATTGATACAGTAAACTTAGAAGGCAAGGGATTTAAATCTTTTGTAAGTGAAGGGGATGAAGTCAAAAAAGGGGACTTGCTTATGGAAATGGACCCTCAAGTAATTAAAGAGGCAGGATACTCAACACAAACTATGCTAGTCTTGATGGATGTGGAAGGAACAATAAGTGTAGATCAAGGTCAAAAAGAAGTAGGAGATCATATAATTAGGATTAGTTAATGTACAGCAAAGAATATTTTAATAAAGAATTTGATAGAAATAAAATAGAAGAAAAGATTAATGACCCATTTAATCTTAGTTACCATATAAGCCCTATCACAGGCTGGCTCAATGATCCCAATGGACTTTGCCAAGTTGATGGGACCTATCATATATATTATCAGGCAGATCCACTTCATGCCATTAGGAAAAATATTATTTGGGGACATGTTACAACAAAAGACTTTATAAATTATAACTACCATGAACCATTTATATTTGCAGATACAAGTCTTGATAAAGATGGAGCTTATTCTGGCTCTGCATTTATAATAGATGGTAAAATAAACTTTTTTTATACAGGCAATGTCAAATATCCCGGCAATTACGATTATATCAATGATGGTCGCGACCACAACACAATCAAAATCGTATCAGAAGATGGATTTTCTTACGATAAAAAAGAATTAATTCTATCAAATGATGACTATCCAAAGGATTTGACTAGACATGTCAGAGATCCAAAGATTTATGAAGAAGACGGAAATTACTATCTATTCTTGGGAGCCAGAGATAAAAATGATAAGGGCAAGGTCATAGTTTATGAATCAAAGGATTTAGAAGAATTTTCCTACCATATGGAAATTACCACAAACTACGCCTTTGGCTATATGTGGGAATGTCCAGATTTCTTTGAAATAGATGGTAAAAAATTCCTTATGGTATCTCCACAAGGCTTGAAAAGTGAAGAATTCAAATACCAAAATATCTACCAATCAGGATATTTTCCAATAGACATAGACTTAAAAGCAAAAGCATACAGGCTAGGAGAATTTGTTGAACTAGACTATGGATTTGATTTCTACGCTCCACAAACATTCGAAGATGAAAGTGGCAGAAGAATCCTAATTGGATGGATGGGCATGCCAGATGCCTCTTACACAAATCCGACAGTTAAAAATAACTGGCAACACGCATTGACTCTGCCTAGAGAGCTAAAAACAAGAGACAATAAACTTCTCCAAAAACCAATAAAGGAAATAGAATCCTTAAGAAAAGAAAAAATTGAAATAAAAAAACATCTAGAATACTTTATAGATCAATTTGAATTTCTAGCAGAGGGAATCAATGAAGAATTTGAGATAAATTTAAGGTATGATGCAAAATTAACATACAAAGATCAAATCCTAAGCCTTAAACTAGGCCGATGCGGATACGGTAGAGATAAGAGAAAAATAAGAATCGAAAAAATAGATAATATAAGCATATATTCAGACACATCTTCGGTCGAAATTTTTATCAATGATGGACAATATGTAATGACAAGTAGAGTCTATAGTGAGAAAAGTCTATTTAAATCAAGTATTATAGGCACTCTTTATGAAATGGATAATATTAAGTGGGAGAAAAAATTCTAAGAAGAGAATCATACTTGTAAATTATCCGTAAGACTCTAAAATTCAAGTAATTATTGTAAAATGTAGGTGAGTAAAAGGAATATAAAACGCATGTGTTTAACTTAAAAGAGCAGGGCAAGGACCCTGCTCTTTTTGCATTCTTTCAACTGACAAATGTGAGCGAAGAAAATAGATTATGATTTCTATTTTGATTTTAAATCTTAGCTATTTTAAAATATAAGTAAAAAAATTCTAATTATTAATTGTCAAATTAATTTTGAAGTTACCAGAACAGCTAAAAATTAGTATAAATTCAACACTTAAAAAAATCAAAACTACCAGCTAATCAAGGTAGTTTTGATTAGAAAAAATAATATATTAAAGCTTGACATTATACGTGTTAGTACGTACAATTATTATTGTAAGGAGGAAATCATTATGCCGATGACGTCAAAGCAAATGATTAAGTTCTTAAAGAAAAACGGATTTACTTATGTACCATCAGGAGATGGATCTCATAAGAAGTTCAAAAACTTTGAGACTGGTAAGGTTACAATAGTACCTGACCATGGGGGTAAGGATTTACCCAAGGGTACTGAACACGTAATCTTGAAACAAGCGGGGCTAAAATAGCCCCTCCTTACCAAAATAAATACTAGGAGTGAGCATATGTTTGTTAATTATCCTGCTTTATTTTTAAAAGAAAAAGATAGTGATGCGTTTACTGTAGTTTTTCCAGATTTGCAGGGATGTGTTACTTATGGTGATAGCGTTAATGATGCTTTAAAAATGGCTCAGGATGCGTTAGGGGCATATCTGTTTGAATACTATACCAAGCCTAACGATATACCAAAGGCATCTAGTATAGATGATATTGAATTAAAGATAGATGAAGAAGATAAAGAATACTTTTTATATGAAGGTAGTTTTAAAAACTATGTTTCTTTAGATTTGACGGATTATGTAAAGAAATCTAGTATTAAAAATGTTAAAAAAACTTTAACTATACCAAGTTATCTTAATGAAGCTGGGATTGAGAATAATATTAATTTCTCACTTTTATTGCAAGAAGCTTTAAAAAAAGAATTGAAGATGATATAATATATATCGATGGCAATATATTAGGGTCGGCAACAGTGTCGGCTCTTTTTTGTGGTATAATGACCGTGACTAGTTAGAAAGCAGAAAAGTCTTTCTGTGAGTAGAAGTGTGATGGGAGTACTCATCTAAGGCACCTCTTTATATGGTTTGGATAAGGGTTGGGGGAGTCACCTTTTGTGGGTGGCTCTTATTTTGTGTTTTCAAGTATTTTTATAGGTATATAACAATTTAGATTTGATTATTGATCAGTTAGAAAAAAATGATTTAAAAATCAGAACTACCAGCTTAGCTGGTAGTTTCCACAGCGCCTAGAAGGCGCGAATACCGGCACGCCCCTATTGGGGCTCCGAGTATTATCTCCACATGCACCACTTTCTCAGCTTCTGCTTAAGCAGTTTATTTATTGCTTCTTTTTACTGACTCTCCCGTAAACGGGTCATAGTATTCCTTGATACTTATTTGATCCGCATAATAGTCTTCTTTTAGTTGATTTTGTATATATTCTTTTATCATTTTCTCATTTCGCCCTACTGTATCTACGTAATAACCTCTACACCAGAAATGTCTGTTTCCATATTTATATTTTAAGTTTGCGTGTCGATCAAATATTATTAGTGAACTTTTTCCTTTTAGATATCCCATTATTTCTGAGATACTATATTTTGGTGGTACTTCTATAAGCATATGGACATGATCTGGGCACAGCTCCGCTTCTATTATGTTTATTCCTTTTCTTTGACATAGTTCTCGTAGTATTTGACCTATGTCTTTTTTTAGTTTCCCATATATTTCTTGTCTTCTAAATTTCGGGGCAAATACTATATGATATTTACATCTCCATTTTGTATGTGATAAACTATTGTTGTCCAATTTATTCTCCTTGTTTTTATTGTGCATGTGGTTATCACAATTATATTACAAGTGAGAATTTTTTGGTCTTGAAGCTAAAGCTTAATCCCTCCACCTGCATAGCAGGTGGTTTTTTGTTTCGCTCACATTCGTTCGCTCAACTCACTTAAGTGAACGCAATGAAAATAGAGGGAGCTAATAGAGCTTCCCTCTATATTTTTGACAATATGAAGTGTATATTTATACTTTTTAGCATAAAAAAATAAAAGAATCGTGATGAATTGTTTTAAATTTAAAGATAAATGAATATATTCACTAACTACAAAAAAACTACAAACCCATTCTTTTTTATTCTTTTACGTTCTTTTATACACTAATCATAGAATATTTATAAATCCCATTCCTTTATATTCTACTATTTTCTTCTTTGTTACTGTATAAATATTATATGGTGGAGATGATGGGAGTCGAACCCATGTCCGTGGAAGTGTCCTCAGAGGCTTCTACAGGTTTAGTAAGTTTAGTTTTTTCGCAGATAACTTTATAAACTTACAAATAAGTTATATGCTAGCTTCATTATACTGCTACTAGCTCAAAGCTTTGCTAGAAGAGTTGTCGCTTAGATTATGAAACAAATTGTAAGTTCGCGACCAACCTACAATTCATTGCTACCAGTTTCTTAGGCAGCTAGTGCGAAGTTTGCTTCGCTATTGTTGTTTGCGTTTATATTTAAACACTGATTTACGATCAGCAAACGACCTGCTACCAATGATTATTCGACCACGTCGAAACCATGGCATCCCCAAGTAGAATAAATTATACTAGCAAAAATCCTTATTGTCAAAAGTCCTGATATTTTGTAAAATATATAGTAAGAAAAGGTTTTTCTGAATTAGGCCCAGATTTACTGGGTATCAATATAATAAGAATATAATTATGCTTTAATGGAGGGTACAATGAGAAACTCAAATAAGACAGCAGCTATGCTATTGGCTGGTGGCCAAGGTTCACGTCTTAAGGCCTTGACTAAGGATATGGCAAAACCTGTAGTTCCTTTTGGTGGGAAATACAGAATTATTGATTTTGCTTTAAGTAATTCTACCAATTCTGAGATTAGAGATATTGGTGTTTTGACTCAATATAAGCCACAACTTTTAAACCGCCACTTAGGTATAGGTTCTGCTTGGGATTATGATAGAAATAATGGAGGACTTAGAATTTTATCTCCTTATTATACTGAAGAAGGAGGTAAGTGGTTCGAAGGTACGGCATCAGCTATTTATGAAAATATTAAGTATCTTGATAGCATCAATCCAGAATATGTTTTGATTCTTTCAGGTGACCATATTTACAAGATGGATTATAGAGAACTCCTTGATATACATAAGGAAAAGGGTGCAGATGCGACTATTGCTGTTATGGAAGTTGATTGGGATGAGGCTAGCAGATTTGGTATTATGAATACTGATGAAGATGGTAAGATTACTGAGTTTGAAGAAAAACCAGAGAATCCAAAATCAAACCTTGCTTCTATGGGGATTTATGTCTTTAACTGGAAAGTGCTTCGTAAGTCACTAATTGAAGATAATGAAAATCCTGATTCTTCAAATGACTTTGGTAAGGATATTATTCCAAAGATGCTAGAAGATGGAAAGCCTCTATACGTTTACAAATTTAATGGTTATTGGAAAGATGTTGGAACCGTAAGAAGTTTCTGGCAAGCTAACCTTGACCTTATCGATCCTAATAATGAGCTAAGAATTTATGACGAAGATTGGAAAATCTATACTACAAGCCTAAACTTACCACCACATAGGATTGGTAAAGAAGGTGTTCTTGATGATGCTCTTGTTAATGAAGCTTGTGTGATTAATGGCAAGGTTAAGAATTCTGTTTTATTCTCAAATGTAAAAGTTGAAGAAGGTGCTGAAGTTTATGACAGTGTCTTATTAAATGGGTCTAAGGTTAAGGCAGGGGTTAAGATTTACAACTGTGTTGTTGCTGAAGATATTGAGATTACAGAAAATATTGGCAAAGAAGGCGAAGATAAGGTTTATCTTGTAAGTTCAGAAGGAATCGAGGAGGAATAAGATGGATAGCGTTTTAGCTTTAGTATATAGTTCAGAGTTTGATTCTGGAAATTATGATGAATTGTGCAAGGTTAGACCAGATTATATGCTACCTTTTGGTGGAAGGTACAGGATTATTGACTTTACTTTATCAAATCTGACAAATTATGATATTACTAATGTGATACTTTTTGCAGGTAGAAAGTTGAGATCGACCTTAGATCACATTGGAAATGGTAGGAGCTGGGAACTTAACCGTAGACGTGGTGGCCTTACAATAATCCCTCCAAACTACGATATTGCAAATCCTAGCGAAGTTGAAACATATTACGATACCATCAGAGCTATTGAAGATTCTAATGCAGAGTATGTTTTTATAACCAATCCAATGTACATCTCAAAGGTTGATATAAGCGATGCAAAAGAAGCTATCAAGTCAAATGAATCCGATGTATTGATATTTACACAAAGAATGCGTGATGATGATGGTTTCTATCTAAATAGGAAAATAATAAATTCCGATGAAAATAATAAGCCAGTAAGTGTAGGCACTAACCTCGGTCTTTCTGATGAATTCGACCTCTTCGCTGGTTCTATACTTATGAAAAGGGAAGTCTTTATCAAGGTATTAAGATATGCAGTTGAGAGAAATACTATTTCCTCACTACTTACAGCAATTTTCTCTTTGCCAGAAGATCTAAACATTGATTTCTACAGAACTGAGAAACACCTTGAAATTATAATGGATACCTATTCTTTCTTTGAAGCCAATATGAAGCTTCTAGATGAAGAATTATACGACTCTTTATTTTACCAAGACGGCCTAGTTTACACCAAGTCAAAGGATGAACCATCAACATCTTACACAAAAGATAGCAAGGTTAAAAACTCCCTTGTTGCCAATGGTTCTATCATAGAAGGAGAGATTGAAAACTCAATAATATTTAGGGGAGTTACCATTAAGAAAGGTGCAGTTATCAAAAATTCAGTCATATTCCAAGATTCAGTAATTGGTAATGATGCAATACTTAACTTTGTGATTAGTGATAAGGGAACAAAAGTTGGTAATAATATGAAACTATTTGGTAACAGAGTCCACCCATTTGTTTCATCAAAAAATGAAGTATTGGAAGAATGGAGCTAATAATGAATGTACTTTTTCTTGCTAGTGAAGCAGTACCATTTATAAAAACTGGGGGTCTGGCCGATGTTGCTGGATCTCTACCAAAAGAATTAAAAAATATGGGTGTGGATGTCAGAGTTGTCATCCCTATGTATGGATCTATTGATGAAAAATATCTTTCAAAAATGGAAAAGGTCACAGAATTTTATGTAGATCTAGATTGGAAGCACCAATACGCAGGAGTCTATAGACTTTATTATGACGGGGTTACCTACTATTTTATAGACAATCAAGAATATTTTGATAGGGGATATCCTTATGGATTTGGAGATGATGCAGAGAGATTTATCTATTTCTCCAAGGCTTGTACCCTACTTCCAAAAGAAATTGACTTTAAACCAGACATCATCCACTCCAATGATTGGCATACAGCAATGGTTAATGTCTTTGTAAATGATTTTAGGCATGGGGATAGCTATTATGATGATATCAGAACCTTATTTACCATCCATAATTTGAAATACCAAGGAGTATTTAACCCAGACATAATGAGACTTGCTGGCCTTGATGGTGGATATTTCAACGAAGATGACCTTAAATATTACGATGCAATTAACTTTATGAAAGCTGGTATAATCCATGCTACAGCAGTAAATACAGTTTCTGAAAATTATGCTCGTGAAATCCACTACCCATTCTATGGAGAGGGCCTAGATGGAGTTATCAGAGAATATGACTACAAGCTTTCAGGGATTGTAAACGGTATAGATTATAAGGAGTGGAATCCTGCAACAGATAAACTAATAGAACAAAATTTTGATATAGATAGTATTGACAAAAAAGTTAATAATAAATTAGCCTTGCAAAAATTGTATGGCCTACCAGAAAGAGAAGACGTTCCAATGATTGGTATGGTTACAAGACTAAACGAAATGAAGGGTATGGACCTTGTAAGGTACATATTAGATGAACTACTTGAAGAAGATATCCAGATTGTAGCCCTAGGAACTGGAGATTATACCTACGAAGAAATGTTAAAATACTTTGCTTGGAAATATCCAGAAAAACTTGCCGCAAGAATTTATTTTGGAGGCCAAGAAGCTCACCAAATCTATGCATCAAGTGATTTTTACCTCATGCCTTCAATCTCAGAGCCATGTGGGATAAGCCAGCTTATAGCTATGCGTTATGGAGCACTACCAATAGTTCGTGAGGCAGGTGGCCTTAAGGATACAGTAATTCCTTACAATGAATACACAGGTGAGGGTACAGGATATTCTTTCTCAAATATCAATGCCCATGAATTGTTATTTACTATCAAAAACGCTATAAACATATATAAGAACGATAAAGAAGCACACAATAGACTTGTGAATAATGCAATGAAAAGTGACATAGATTGGCAAATGTCAGCCAATAAATATAAGGATTTATACGAAGAAATAAGAGCCTAGTATGGAAATTAATAAGAATACTATCATAGAAAGAATACAAAATTATTTGTATTCTTTTTATGCTAAAGACCTAAATACAGCAAGAGAAAGGGAAATCTACGATTGCTTGTGCCGCTATATTATGGAAAGTGTGGGCAAGACTTGGGTTTCTTCTAAGAAAATAAAAGAAGGCTACGAAGTATATATATTAAGTTTTGAATATTTGCCAGGATCTTTTCTAGCAAATATTATCTATAAACTTGATATTGAAAAAGAAATTAGAGCTGCCATTGGAGAAATAGGCTTTGATTATGATTCCATAATGGCCTATGACCTCGACCCAGCCCTCGGCATTGGTGATATGGGAATGGGTTCGTCCTACCTTATAAATGCCCTAACAGATCAAAAGATAAAGGCCACAGCCTACGCACTTCGTTATGAATCGGGTGATTTTAAGCAGGTTATAGCCAACGGTAAGCAAGAAGTAAGGTCGGATTCTTGGCTAGAGCATGGGTCAAATTGGGAACATCAAAAATCTTTCACCAATCTAATAGAAATCTATGGCAAAAACCACAAAACTGTGACCTATGATATGCCTATAGTCTCATCTGATGCCAAATTTGTAAACACTCTTAGACTTTTCAAATCTGAGCCTACATCAGTAATAGATGTCAATGAATTTTCTAATGGAGATATCATAAACGCCTACGAAGATTATATTAATAACCTTTCAATCACTCAGTTTCTTTATGTAGATGATTCATCATATGAGGGCAAGATTTTAAGGCTAAAGCAAGAATATTTCTTTGCAGCATCGGCTATGAGGGACTTTGTCAGAAGGTATTTGCTGTATTATAAAGATATAAATAATATTAACAAGCAAACCAATGTTATCATAAACGACATTCACCCGACCCTAGCCTTAGTTGAATTTATTAGAATCCTTACAAGAGACCATAAATTCACCATGAAAAAGGCAATTGCATACACTAGGGAAATATTCTACCATCTAGTGTTTTCTATAACTGATGATTCCCTAGAAAAATATCCAGCTGATGAAATAAGAAAGTTAAACCCAGATCTTTATAATACAATCATAGACATACAAGCAGAACTTAGCAAAACTGAAAGCTTTTTACCATTAATAGAAAATGGACAGGTAATTTTTAAGCATATAAATATAGCCTTATCTAGAGAATATATTTTCTTATCAAAAGTTCTTTTTGAAAACAAATCCCTATCAAACAATTCTTCCTATATGAACATGGGAAGCGATAGGCAAATGTACGGTCAATCTGCAAATCCTAAGCTTTATGATCTGCTTAGAGAATATAATATCAATGATTATAGTAATGATAGCAAGAAACTTATATATTTAAAAGAAGATAAGGACTTTATAGATAGCCTTGATGAAATCAAATACAACAATAAATTAAAGCTAATTGAATACTTGAATGATTCATCTATAAATCCATATTCAATATTTGATTTGCAACTTTCTATAATACATGAAAGCAAGAGGCAAATATTAAATGCCATTGAAATTGCTTATGAATATTTTTATCTAAGAGATAATGCAAATGCTTATTATGTGCCAAAAACTTATATTTTTTCTGGCAAGGCCAATGAGGGATACTATGTGGCAAAGGAAACTATAAAGTTTATTCTTGCCCTTAAAAAACTTATAGAAGCAGATAAAATTATAAGTAAGAAAATCAAGATTATTTTTGTAGAAAATACTGGGGTAAAAGATCTAAGAATACTTTATCCAGCGGCAGATATATATTCTAATCTGGCTCATCCACTGATGGATAACCAAAACTTTGATATATTAAACAGCCTATACAATATGTCAAATGTGGTCTCAACTAAGGCTGGAATAGTTGAAAATCTTGATATTGCTAACAGTTTTTACCTAATGGATGATGATTACAAATCATATGAAATAATAAGAAACGAAAGAAAATATATTGCTAATGATATCATTTATCAAAATAAAATAGTAAAATATACTATTGACAGGCTATTAAATGAGCCTAAGGAAGCTTTCCCATATGATTTTAAAAACTTATATGACGAGATACTACTCTACAATGATTCATTTAATGTATTCCTTGACCTTGAAAATCTTGTGAACTTGAGAAAAAATATCCAAAAAGATTATATAGACAAGGAAAAATGGATACAAAAGCAAATGCAAAATTTCATATGGGCAAGCAAATTTAACTTAGATAACTTATTAAAAAGGAAAAGAAGTTTTGATAAATAATATTAGCTATGAACAGATTAAAGATATAAGGCTTGGAGCCATATATAGCAAGAATGAGACGACTTTTAAAGTCTTTGCTCCATCAGTCAAGCAAATATATCTGGCCATATCAAAAGACTATAGAAATCCTAGAAAAGATTTTATAAAGATGGAAAAGGGAGAATTTGATATCTACCAAGTTACTCTATCAGGAGATTATGAGGGATATTTTTATTCCTATTTGGTAGATGATAAGTACATGGTGACCGATCCATATTCCTTTGCTTCTTCTATAAATTCTATGTATTCTGTAATTTGCGATATGGAAAAAACAAATCCTCAAGGATTTTTAGAGACTCCAGTCCCACAAATACCAGAAAATGAAGCTATAATATATGAACTTAATGTCAAAAATTATACAGCTGATGAGACAAGTGGAGTCAAGCACAGAGGTAAGTACCTTGGGCTTTGCCAAGAGGGGACGACTTATAAGGGACTTGCTACAGGCATTGGTAATCTAGTTGACTTGGGTGTGACCCATGTCCAGCTTTTGCCTATATATGACTTTATAAGTGTTGACGAATCAAATGATAGATTTTTTGATGATGACAACTACAACTGGGGTTACGACCCAGAGCTATATTTTAACCCGGAAGGCTCTTATGCTACAGATCCTACTGATCCTACAAATAGGATATTTGATATTAAAGAGATGATTGGAAAATTTCATGAAAAAAATATAGCTGTTGTAATGGATGTTGTCTTTAACCATACTTTTAAGTCTTATGATTCAAATCTCAACACACTAGGGAGAAATTATTACCATAGGATGACCAAGGATGGGAATTTTTCTAATGGCACAGGTGTAGGCAATGAACTTGCAAGTGAGAGGCCCTTTGTAAGAAAATTAATCATAGATTCTTTGAAGTATTGGGTCAAGGAGTACAAGATTGATGGCTTTAGATTTGACCTAATGGCCATAATTGACCTTGATACTATAAAACTTGCAGTAAAGGAACTAAGAAAGATAAATCCAAACATCATAATATATGGGGAACCATGGATGGCCCTTGAAACGACACTACCAGCTAATCTTCATACTATAAAGGGATCGCAAAGATCCAATGGATTTGGAGTATTTAATGACATCTTTAGAGATGCTATAAAGGGAGACACTGATTCATATGGGACAGGTTATATCCAAGGAGACTATTATCTAAAGCCAATAATAGAGCAGTCTATAGCTGGATCTATTGCCTATGATGAGGTAAGAGCTGGCTTTGCTGATGATGCAAGTGAGTCGATTAATTATTTCAATTGCCACGACAACTTGATTTTATATGATAAATTGCAGATTTCTCTTAAAAATCTGGACCAAATTGATGATTATGTAAAACTTGCTATGGGATTAATTTTCCTATCATTTGGTAAAGTGTTTATATATGAGGGCAATGAATTCAATCACACAAAGAAAAACGACAGGAATTCCTATAATTCTCCACTTTTTGTAAATGCTATCAATTGGAAAGAAAAAGAGGAACATCTAGATATCTTTAACTACACAAAAGATTTGGTTGAACTTAGGAAGTCATTAAAGGCTTTTACAAGGACAGATGCTAGCTTTATCCGCAATAATCTAAAATTTATGGATGGAATAAAGGATTCGATGATAATTTATTCTTTAGCCTACAAGAATTCAAAGAATCTTGTCGTGATAAATGTAGGTCAAGAAGGAGAAATAGTCCCTAGAAGATCAATAGAAAGTTTTATAAATGATAAAAATCTAAGTGTTGAGAATATTTTTACCAAAGAGGGTAAAAATACAAGTAAGAAGATAGAAGGAGACCTTTATGTAGAAGGTCTATCAATAAATGTTTATAATTTAGGAGGGAAAAATGGACTATAAAGAATCTTTTAATTTATGGTACAACAATGACAAATTCGACGATCAAACAAAAAAGGAACTTGAAGAAATCAAAGACAATGATGAAGAAATCAAAGACAGGTTTTATTCTTCATTAGAATTTGGTACAGCAGGACTTCGTGGTAAACTAGGTGCAGGAACCAACCGTATGAACGAATATATGGTAGCCCAAGCTAGCCAAGGTTTTGCAGATACAGTTGCTGAAATGGGCGAAGATGCAAAAAAAGCAGGAGTTGCTATTTCTTATGACGTGCGCCACAAATCAGAAGACTTTGCACGCGTGACAGCAGAGGTTTTCGCTGCAAATGGTATCAAGGTTTACATTCACAAAGAAATTCAACCAACACCAGTTTTATCTTATACTGTTAGACACCTAAAAACATCTGCAGGTGTAATGATAACAGCAAGCCACAACCCAATGGAATACAATGGTTACAAGGCATACAATAGTGAAGGTAGCCAAATCCTTGATGAAACTGCAGACAAAATCCTAGGACACATTGCTGAACATCCAGACTTTTTCAAAATTCCACGTATTGATTTTGAAAAAGGTCTAGAAGATGGCATAATCGAATGGGTTAGCGATGATTTGATTGAAGATTATGTAAAAGAAGTACTAGCTTGTACAATTAATGAAGATATAGATATAGATAAAGATATCAAAATTGTTTATACTCCACTAAATGGAGCTGGTAACAAGCTAGTAAGAAGAATATTAGATGAACGTGGATTCAAAAATATATATGTTGTGCCAGAACAAGAAAACCCAGATCCAAACTTTACAACAGTAGGATACCCAAACCCAGAAGACCCAGCTGCCTTCAAGTATTCAGAAAAACTTGGTAAGGAAAAAGATGCAGATCTTCTACTTGCAACAGACCCTGATTCAGACAGATGCGCAGTAGAAATCAAAGATGAGAATGGCGAATACGTCTTCTTAACAGGCAATAAAATAGGTTCACTTTTGACCAATTATATCCTATCAGCTCTAAAAGAAAATGGAGAGCTTCCAGAAAATCCAGCTGTAGTAAAATCTCTAGTATCAACAGATTTGATTAGTCCTATTTGTGAAAAATACGGTGTTAAAAAATACGACGTATTAACCGGATTTAAGAACATTTATGCTGTAGCAAATGAGCTTGAAAGAACTGGCGAAGGTAAATTTGTCTTTGGTTTTGAAGAATCAATTGGTTATAACTACAAGGATTTCGTAAGAGATAAGGATGCTGTAAACTCAGCTATGATGATCTCTGAGATGGCAGGATACTACAAAAAACAAGGCAAATCTCTACTAGATGTACTTGAAGATATATACCAAGAACACGGTTTCTATGCCAACGAAGTTGTATCAATCACCCTAACAGGTCTTGACGGACAAGCAAGGATTGGAAGAATCATGGAAGAAGTTAGAAATAATCCTATTGATGAACTTGCTGGACTAAAAACAGAAAAAATCATAGACTATAAATTTGATGAAACTGGACTTCCAAAATCAAATGTTTTGAAATATTACTTTGAAGACAAATCATGGCTAGCACTAAGGCCATCAGGAACTGAACCAAAAATCAAAATGTATGTCAATGCTATAAGTGATAGCAGAGATGGTTCAGAGGCGAAAAAAGATGATCTTATAAAGGCAATGAGAGAAATCATTGATAGTGTAGAATAATAGACTAGGGCCCTTGCCCTAGTTTTTAGTTTTAAAAAGAATATTATGTGGTAAAATATAGATACTAAAGAAAAGGAAGATATTATGGAAAGTTTTTTTAATTTTATAGATAAATTTTTTTCAATAAATGTATTTGGAAACTTAACTTTATATCAATTGATTTCAACAATACTAAAATACGTATTTGTTGTCGTTGTATTTTACTTCATATATTCAATCATTAGAATAATCTACTATGACGTAAGAACTACACTTAAAAAGGAAAAGGAATCCGATACATATCTCAAATTATTAAATAGAGAAGATGGCTTTAGATTCATAGTTCAAGAATATTACTTCATCGGTGAGGACGATACTATAGGTCGTGATGAGAGAAATACCATTTGCATTAAGGATAAGTATTTATCAAAATTTCACGCGAGAATAATTCAAGATGAAGACATATACTTCTTGGAAGACCTAAAATCTGCCAATGGAACCTATCTCAACGATGAGAGGATTTACGATGCGATTGAGCTAAAATCAAATGACATAATTCATATTGGTCAATTGCAGTTCTTATTTATCCAAGGAGAGGAAAATGAATAAGGACCTAGTATTAGTAGAAAACGAGAAAAAATACACAAGAAAATCAGCTGTTTTACTACTATTATTTACCATTTTATCTTTGTCCCTATCTTTGATATACAATATTCAAAACATAGGCGACACTGATTTGTATACCTACCTGGCAATCTTATTGGTAGTTATCCTATCTACGAGTTTGGTAAGTAAAATTACCAAGGCTGATAATATTTTAGTAATGATAGTAAATATGCTGTTTTCAATAGGTGTTTCAATGATATATAGGCTGGATCCTGCCTATGGTAAGAGACAATTACAATTTTACCTTGTGGGCATGGTTCTATTTTTCCTGACATTTTTTATTTTGAAAGCCTTTAAGTTTTGGTCCAAGATTTCTATATTTTATGTAGTAGTTTCTATAGGACTATTTATGGCAACCCTTGTCTTTGGTACCTATATTGGTGGGGCAAAAAACTGGATTGTTATTAAAAATATAATTACTATTCAACCATCTGAATTTATTAAGATACCACTAGCATTTTTTATTGCAAGTTTCTATAGCAATTACAACCAAATCGTTAGCAAACCTTTTGGAAGATTTTACATGGAATTTGTAATCCTTGTATACATTGGATTCCTATTCTTGCAAAAAGACTTGGGAACGGCCTTGATATTTTTTGGCCTAATGATTCTAAGCCAATTTGTCTTCGAAAAGGATAGATTTTTAATTACCTTTAATATAATAGCCATGATCTTAGGTTCTATTTTGGCTTATTTTATGTTTG
This sequence comes from Anaerococcus sp. Marseille-Q7828, assembly GCF_949769285.1. Lineage (NCBI taxonomy): Bacteria > Bacillati > Bacillota > Tissierellia > Tissierellales > Peptoniphilaceae > Anaerococcus > Anaerococcus sp. Marseille-Q7828. Next base: position 1,408,092 of record NZ_OX458331.1, on the reverse strand, counting down.
GTCACGTTAGAATAAGGGTTGCAACCTGGCTTGACCCATGGTCTGATATAAATAGGACGGGCTACCAGATTACCCAAGCTCTATTTGCTTTGGCAAGTGGTGGACTTTTTGGCACAGGAATTGGCCTAGGACATCCAGATTATATACCAGTTGCAGAATCTGACTTTATTTTCTCAGCCATATCTGAAGAAATGGGAGTCTTTATGGGAATTGCTGTAATACTTTTATTTATGATTTTGGTATATAGGGCCTTTAAAATTTCCCTTATACAACAGGACAAGTTCTTTTCTACTCTTGCCTTTTGTATAGGAGTATTATTTGCTATACAGGCATTTATAATACTTGGTGGAGTACTAAAGCTAATACCTTTAACTGGTGTAACTTTGCCATTTATATCCCAAGGTGGATCATCCATGTTATCTGGTTTTATCCTACTTGGATGTCTGCAATATTGCGCATCTGACATTAAATATGGAGATGAAATAGATGAGTGAAGATAAAAAATACCGAGCTAGTAAAAAAAGAAAGACAGATGAAACTTTTCTAAAAAAGATAATGAAAAAAGAAGAAGAGTATAGGATCAAAGATAGCAAAGAGCTAAAAGTCCTATCAAAATCTACCCTAAACAAGAGACTTCTTTTTGTAATGATATTTTTTGTCGTCCTATTTATGGGTCTTGCCATCTATTTGGTTTATTTCCAGCTTTTTAAAGCTAATGAAATAGCAAAAAATGAAAACAATAGGAGGCTTTGGATAAATGAGGATGCCATAGATAGGGGAGATATTTATGATAGCTTAGGCAATCTTTTGGCCTATGATGAGGAAAATTCCGACGGTTCGAAAACTCGTATTTATAATTATGGGGCTATAAGCTCTACTATAACAGGTTATAATTCCAAGACTTATGGCAAAACAGGTCTTGAAAAGACCTACAACAAGTGGTTATTAAACCTTCATGATGATAATTTAAGTCAATTTAGGAAGATGATTGTAAATAACGATAAGGGCAACGATTTGCACCTTACCTTAAATCAAAATATACAAAATTTAACCTATAATTATATGAGCCAATACACTGGAGCGGCAGTGGTTATGAATCCAAAGACTGGAGAAATCCTTGCTATGGTTTCTCTACCGACTTTCAATCCAAATTCTTTAGATGCTGATTGGGAAAACCTCATAGCAAATAACAACGGGCCATTGGTCAATAGAGCTTCTGCTGGTCTTTATAGGCCAGGGTCAACCTTTAAGATTGTAACGACCAATGCTTTATTGGATTCAAAGATAGATCAGTCATACGAAGATACAGGATCTGAAGTAATACAAAATTTTGAGATAACAAACTTTGACAATCAAGTTTTTGGAGCCTTGGATTTAAGACGTGCTTTTATGTATTCTGTTAATACTTACTTTGCAGCCAAAACTAACGAGATGGGCAAAGAAAGTATGATGAATATGACAGATAAGTATATGTTTAACAAGCCTTATGAATTTGATTTGGAAAAATATGATTCTGTAATTCCATATAAAGAACTAAACCAAGCTGACCTTGCTATGACTGGCTTTGGTTATGGTAAAACTCAAGTGACTCCTCTTCACATGGCTATGATAACATCGACAATTGCCAATGGTGGAGTGATGATGAAACCTCGCTTGGTTTCAACTATTACAGATAAAGATAATAATGTAATTTATGAAAATAAGAAAGAAATCCTATCTAAGGTTACCAATATGACCAATGCAAATACTATTCGTGATTTGATGGTAGATGTAGTTAATGAAGGTACTGCCAAGGGTGCGTATGTTGACGGTATCCAAGTAGCAGGCAAAACTGGAACAGCAGATAAGTCCAATGGATTTATTGATGCTTGGTTTGTTGGTTTTGCCCCAGCCTATGACCCTAAGATTGCAGTAGCAATAGTTGTAGAAAACTCAGCTGATACTGGTGGTGTGACGGTTGCACCAATTGCTGGAAATCTGATAAGAGATATCTTTAACCAAGTTAATCTCGATTAATTTATAAAAGCTTATTCTTGATATTAGTCCAATAGTGATTTTTATCTAGAATAAGTTTTTTTATTGTCTTATTTGAAACTCTGATACTAATCTTATAGTCTCTAGTGTTGTATTCTTTGCCATCAAAAATAAAGACAGTGTGGTAATTGTCCCTTTTTGAAACTAAAATGTCTATAGTTGCGTCTTCTGGAAGGACGACTGGAGAAATAATTGCGTTATTCAAATTTGAAAAAATAGGCGCAATTGGGGTTAGTGAATAGCCCTTCAAAGATTGGTGCAAGATAGATCCACCACAAGATAAGTTGTAGGCAGTAGAACCGTGAGGAGTAGCGATAATCAGGCCATCACCTTGGAAATTTTCCACAAAGTTGCCATCGATAAAAACTTTGAGCCTAACTATTTGATTTTTATTTGACTTAACAACGACTTCATTTAGTGAATCCATGCGTTTTTTGTTAACTTGTGACTCCAGAATGGTAAGTTCTTCCACCTTGTAATTGCCATCTTTAAAGGCCTTAACAAAATTTTCAATCTCATCGACTTCAACCTCTTGGTAGAAGCCAAGATGTCCGGTATTTATGCCGATAAATGGGATGTTGGTAAAGTTTGTATCATGTACTGCCTTAAGAAATGTGCCGTCACCACCAATAACTAGGTTTAAGATAGCATCAGTATTAAAGTTGCTAGAAACCTCAAAGCCATAATCTTCTAATATGTCCTTAGTTTTAAAAAATACACTCTTGCTAAATTTTGATTTATTTCTAAAAATATTAATAACATTTGTCATATCAAAAATCCTCTCATATAATTATTATAACATAGAGGTGAATATGAATTACATTAGTTTTAAAATAAACGAAGATATAAAAGTTAAAAAGTTTTTAGTAAAAAATGGATTTTCAAAAAGAGCAATTACAGACATAGTAAAGACTGGATATATAATTGACGACATTAATACTAGTAATAATCAAGATTTAAAAGAAGGAGATTTATTGAAAATCCCGATAGAAGATGAAAAATTGGACTATGATCCCATAGAAGGCAAGTTAAATATAGTTTATGAAGATTGTGATATATTGGTAGTTGACAAGGCAGCTAATCTTACTGTAAATTCCAAGGGACAAGAGTCTTTAGCAAACCACCTAGCCTACTACTTTCAAGATAACAATATAAAATCAAAGATAAGACTTGTAAATAGACTTGATATGAACACTTCAGGTTTATTAATGGTTGCCAAAAATCCATACGCCTTTGCCTACTATCAAAAACAAATCGAAGACAATAATTTTTTTAAATATTACCTAGCAGTCGTGGAGGGAAATGTAAAAATTGATAAAACTATCAAAACAAAACTTTCTTATAATGAGAATATGAAAAGATATGATGTAGGTAGCGAGGGCAAACTTGCTATAAGCCACTTTAAGACGATAGATTATGATCAAAAAAATAATGTCAGCTATATTAGGGCGGATATAAGGACAGGTAAAACACACCAGATAAGGTCACAACTATCATATTTGGGCCATCCTATAATAGGCGATAAGTTATACGGTTCAAATATAGAAATGGATAGGTTTTTGCTACATTGTTATGAGATAAAATTTAAAAGATTTATTGACCGAAAGTTGATAGATTTAAACTCTAAGCCATCTTTAGTCAATATTTAGTTTGAAAAACTTTTTCCTATATATTATAATTAAGACATCCTAAGGAAGACAGGTCCGAATTTAAACCTACAACTATTATAAGGGATTGCTTTGTTCTAGTTTGGATGGAATGCCTCCAAAGAGTGGACTTCAGAAATTCTAGACGGCTTGCCCACCTTCACAGAAGCGAAGGTTATAATATAGGGCCACCTTAGGATTTTTTATGATTATTTGTTATATACTTTTGTTTGTGGGTATATATTAAATATCAAAACTTAAAAGGAGAGATTAATATATGTCAATAGCAGATTATATTGAAGACAAAGCACGCGCTAAACAAAGAGAAATAAAATACGAGATTTGGAAAGCTAAAAACCACGACAGTAGAATGAGAACCCAAGGTGCTCTACTTGGAGCATTAGTTGGTGTTACAGCTGGTATATTATTAGCACCAAAATCTGGCAAGGAAACTAGAGAAGACATCAGTGATGCATTTGATGAAACTGTTAAAACTGTAAAAGAAACTACAAATGATTTAGTAGATAGTGCAGCTGATATGGTTGATAATGCTAAAGATTCTTATGAAGATATGAAATATAGAGCATATACAGACCTTGAACCAGTTAGAGAAGGTTTTGACCATGGCAAAGAAATTGCTAGACAAACTGGTAAACAATTAGCTGAAACAGCTGAAAATGTAAAAGACAATGTTGCAGAAGGTGCAGAAGAAGTAGGAAAGATTATTTCTAATACTGCTACAGATGTTGCTAGCGATGTTAAAGAAGGAGCTAAAGAAGCTGCTGAAGTAACAAGTGAAAAACACGAAGAAAACGTAAAAGAAGCTAACAAAGCAAAAGAAGAAGTAAAAGACAGCGTTGATAAAACAGCTGATCTTGCAAAAGATAAAGCAGAAGAAACTAAAAACGCTGATAAAAAAGTAAAAGTTGAGATAGAGAAGAAAAATAAAAAGAACTAGGGAGTTTTAGATGGTAACTATTAATTTTAATCTTCTTGGAAATATAATACTGACTATAGTAGGTATAGTTGCACTAGTGTTTTTGATTAAAACTTTAGCAAGTGTTAACAAGTTAGTTGGCTCAGTCCAAGAAGTTTTAGATAAGAATGCAGACAATCTTGATGATGTTATTGAAAAACTTCCTGGAGTAGTTGATCAAGCAAATTCGTTAGTAGCAAATGTTAACACAGTTGTTCAAGATCCAAATCTAAGAATGGCTATAGCAAAGGCTAACGATACTATGACAAATGTCAATAGTATAACTGATGACATCAGAGACACTGTAAACTATGTCGGAGAAACAGCTGTAGATAGTATTGATACTGTAGGAGCTGGAATTGCATCTGTTGGTGATTATTCATCATTGATTATGGATGTAATAGATATAGTAAGAAATGTAATATCTGGTAGATAATGAGTCAAGGGTCATCGAAGAGATGGCTCTTTTTCTTAGGAAGGTGAAAATATGGGTCAACCAACAATAAAAGATGTAGCAAAATTGGCTGGAGTATCTATATCTACAGTATCTAGGGTAATGAATAATTCAAAGCCAGTAAGCCCTGAAGCCAAACAAAAAGTACTTGATGCTATCAATAAGCTTGACTTTAAACCAAATGAACTTGCAAGATCTCTTGTAATGAGAAAATCAAACTTAATTGGTGTTATAGTTCAAGATATTGGTATAGAATACATGGCTCAGCTTATAAGAGGTATTGAAGAAATAGGTAGACTCTATAAGTACGATATGCTACTAACTTCTTCTTATGGACAAGAAGAACAAATAAATAATTCTATCGATTTTTTAGCTACTAAGCAAGTAGAAGGCTTAGTAATCATAGCAGAAGACGTAAGTGATGAGACACTTCTAAAACTTAGAGAAACAAGAATTCCATTTATACTATTAGATAAGTACCATTCATTTAAAACGCTACATACAGTAAGAATTAACTATGAAACAGAGCAATATAGACTAGTTAAGCATCTATTCGAGTCAGGCCATAAAAATGTATTATTTTTAAATGATAGTGCTGATAACATCTTAAATCACGCCAAAAAATCTGGATACGAGAAAGCTTGTAGCGAGCTTGGCAAAAACATTTATTATTTAGAATGTAATGGCAAGACAAGTAATGATGGATACGAGATCGGTAAAGAGGCCATTGCTCTTTGCAAAGAAAATGATATCAGCGCAGTGGCTTGTTGTTCTGATGAGCTTGCTATAGGTTTTATAGATTACTGTACTGACAATTCAATCAATGTACCTAATGACCTGTCTGTAGCAGGATTTGGAGATGGATCAATAGCAAGTATTTATAGGCCAAATCTAACAACTATGGCTATCCCGTACTATGATATTGGTGCAATAGCAATAAGAGCTTTGATAAAGAGAATTCGTCAAGAAGATGATATCTTAACTGAGGATTGGATCATTGATGCAAACCTTAAATTAAGAGAATCAACCAAGTCTTTAAGTTGAAAATATAAACAATTTCAATTATAATATAAACATAGAAAAAGAATATAGGAGGCTATTATTATGGCAGAAAGAAAAGTCGTTGTAACAAACGAAACAGGTTTACACGCTAGACCAGCAGCAACTTTAGTTCAATTTGTTAAAAACTATCCTGGTGAAGTTAAAATTATAAAAGACGGTAAAGAAGCTAATGCAAAATCAATCTTCAACGTTATGAGCCTTGGAATTGCAAAAGGTACAGAAATCACCCTAATTGCAGAAGGTGAAGATGAAGAAAAATTTGTTGATGAATTAGTAGATTTTATAGAAAACTTATCAGAATAATTTAACTAGTAAGAGGATACTGATTAAGTATCCTTTTTTTTATACTTTATTTAGAAGGGATGAATATGAATACCAAATACGAAGGAATCAAAGCTTCTAGTGGACTTGCTATAGGTACAATCTACCTTTTTAATAGGCAAGAAGTAGCTATCGACAAATCTAAAATAAGTGAAAATATGGTTGAAGAAGAAAAAACTAGAATTCAAAACGCATTAGACTCTTACCTAGAAGAACTTAGTGATACAAATGGGGCAAATGAAGCGCAAATAAATATTGCTAATGCTCACAAAGAATTATTACAAGACCCATATTTCTCAGATACAATAGAAAGTAAAATTGCCAATGAATTAAAGAATTCTGAACTTGCTCTAAATGAAACCATTAATGAAATGGTAGAAATTATGAGCCAAATTGATGATGAATACCTAAAAGAGAGAGCGAGCGATTACAAAGATATAGGATATCAATTGATGTATAAATTAAAGGGAATCAAGCCAAAAGATTTATCTCTAATTGAGCCAAATTCTATAATAATTTCCAAAGAATTAACTCCATCTGATACTTCAAATATGAATAAGGATAATGTAGTTGGATTTGCTACAGATCTAGGTGGAAAAACAAGCCATACATCAATCATAGCCCAAACTTTAGATATGCCAGCCTTAGTTGGTATGAAAGATATTTCAACAAAGATTAAGGGTGGAGAAAAAGCTATTATAGATGGAAATGAAGGTTTTATAATTATTGATCCATCTGATGAATTAGTCTCCGAATATGAATCAAAAATCAAAGAACAAAAAGAAAAGAAAGAAAGACTTTCTTTGATAAAAGATAAAGAGGCAGTAACAAAAGATGATCGTCATGTAGAAGTATCTGCAAATATTGGCAATATTGAAGATCTTAAAATTGCCATTGAGAATGGCTGTGATGGGGTAGGATTATTTAGAACTGAATTCTTATATATGGAAAATGATCACTTCCCAACAGAAGAAGAGCAATTTGCTGTATACAAAGAAGCTACAGAAATGTTAGGAGAAAAACCTCTTATAATCAGAACTCTAGATATAGGTGGAGATAAAGGATTAGATTACTTTGAATTTCCTGTAGAAGACAACCCATTTTTAGGCTACAGAGCAATAAGACTATGCTTAGATAGGGAAGATATATTTATAACCCAATTAAAGGCACTAGTTCGTGCATCTGCCTATGGTAATCTAAAAATAATGATTCCAATGGTTATTAGTGTGGCTGAAATCAAGAGAAGTTTGGAATTAATAGAGCAAATCAAAGAAGAATTCGACAAAGAAGGCATTGCCTATAACAAAGACCTTGATGTTGGAATAATGGTTGAAACACCAGCTTCTGTATTTATGGCAGATAAGCTAATAAAATATGTAGACTTCTTCTCAATAGGAACAAATGACCTATCACAATACACCCTAGCTGTAGATAGAGGCAATGAATTTATTTCTGACCTATATTCTAACTATAACCCTGCCGTATTAAGAGCTATTAGACACGTTATAGATACTTCTCACAAGGCCGGCAAATGGACAGGTATGTGTGGACAGTTCGCATCCGATACATTTGCAACTGAACTATTACTAGGCCTAGGTCTAGATGAGTTCTCATCAGCGTCAGCAAAAGTAGCAGAAATTAAGGATATCATAATTAACTCATCTTTTAAAGAGTGCGAAGACTTTTCAAATAGGATCTTAGATCTAGAAGGCCCAGAAGAAGTGGAAGAAGAAATTAATAAATATAAATAAAATGGATAAAAGAATAATAGATACACTTAAGAAAATTGAATTTTTAGCTGATGATTTATCTGACCAAGATTTTACCTATATTTCTAAGAATACCTATGAAATAATAGCTGATAATAGGTCTTATTTGCTAAAGCTATATGATAATTCACCAAGAAGCGATAGTGAATCTATAAATAAATTTGAGAAATTTTCAAAAGCTATTAAACAAGGGTTTTTGAAAGAAGTAAATCAATACTACCAAATTTATGATATTAACAATTCCATTTCATTAGAAGAATACTTAAAAAAATCTAATGAAAAGGATCAATATGACATGGGATTTAAGTTTGGTAAATTTTTAAAAGAATTTCATAGCCTACCAGCAAGTGTAGATATTGACTGGTATAAACTATGTAAGACAAAAGCCAACTATCTTTTTTATATGCATGGCTTAAGCGATACTATTGGAGATAATGATTATATATTGGTTGATTATATTAGCCATAATAGGCACCTAACTAAGTCTGTTAAAACAAGCTATTTACTTGGTGGTATAAGCTTTGATGACATTATCATAGATGACAAATTTAATATCCTAGCCTTGGACTTTAAGGAAGTTGGTGATCCTATATTTGATTTTACAAATATAAACAGAATTGCTATAAAAAATTCGGAATTTTCTAGAGGAGTTATAAACGCGTATTTTGATGGTAAAAAAGCACCGATCAAATTTTTTAGACTTCTTGCCCTTTACCAAGCTTATTTAATATTGGAAAATATGGTAAATGCTAGATCATCAAAGCCTTGTTTATTTAGCAAGGAAGAGGAAAAATTATTACTTTTAATGTATGATAATTATAATCAAGAAATTCCTCAGTGGATATGAGAGAGTCTTTGGCTCTCTTTTTTATTTTAATTTACGAAATTAAAATTTTATGATAAGCTTTTACTATAAGATAGTGGAGGTAGTGGATGAAAAAGAATATATCGATTTTTGTAGGATCTTTACTCCTAGGTGCAGGCCTATATTTTTTCTTGTTAGTCCATGATATTTCAGCTGGTGGAGTATCTGGTCTATCACTTGTATTTTCAAACCTGTTTAATGTTGACCTAGGCATAATAAACTTTATATTAAATGCCCTTGTATTGGTTTTGGGTGGCATATTTGTAAGCGTAGATTTTGCAAAAAAATCTCTTCTATCTGCTGTAACTGTATCAATAGAGATAATTTTATTTGAAAGATTTCTACCTGATTTTAGCCTTTCTAGTGATGCGCTATTAAACACTTTGTGTGGACCTATAGTTCTTGCGACTGGTCTTGGACTTATTTTTTACAATGGCGGCTCATCAGGTGGAACAGATGTTATAGCAACTATTATTAATAAATATACAAGTGTTCCTATACATATTTCTTTGTTCTTCGCCGATTTTACAGTAGTAGTATTATCAGCATTTGTAATAGGCATAGAAAAATCCATGTATGCTACACTTGCCATTATTATCCAATCCATTGCTCTAGATAATGCTATACAAGGTCTTGGAAGGAAGATTGCTGTATATGTTATTAGCGATAAGTATGAAGAAATCAATGAAATACTTATTAAAAAGCACAATAGAGGAGTGACTCTACTCCATGCCGAAGGTGGTTATACAGGTAGAGAAAAGAAGCTTATCCTAACAGTTTCTACCTTTAGAAGATATCCACTCATCAAAGAAGATATATTAAAGGTTGATGATAGGGCCTTCATATTCACAAATACTATATCTGAAGTGCTTGGTGAAGGATTTACCTTAAAACAATTGAATTAGGAGTTTGTTATTAAAGAATATAAGATTAAACGATTTACAAAAAATAAGGCATATTTACAAACGAAATTTGGAGATGCCGCAATAGATAAAGAAGAAGTAAGAGACCTACATCAAGGGGAAAAAGTTGAAGCTTATTTATATAGAGACTACGATAATATAATAAGAGCGACTAGAGATTTTCCCTATGAAGTAGATAAGATTTATGATTTGAAAGCTGTAAAAGTTGATAAGAAGGGAGTCTACTTTGAAATAGAAGGAGGAAACCATGTTTTTATGCCTTTTACAGAAAGAACTTATAGAGTTATCATGCATATGACTTATCCTGTTGCTTTCAAGTTAGATAGTAATGGTTTTATTTATCTAACTAGCAAAATCCGTGATTTACTTACAACTGACCACGAATTTCAAGAAAATGATGAAGTTACTGGTAGAATTTATTCTATAAATAAGGCAATCGGTGCTTTTGTTGCGATAGATAATAAGTACGATTCCTTGCTTAGAATGGATGAATTAAGAGGAGTTCACGTTGAAGGCGAACTAATCGAAGCCAGGGTAAAAGAAGTCAAAGATGATGGGAAGATTGAACTTTCCCTAAGACAAAGAGCCTATCTAGAAATTAATAACGACAGTGATATGATTTTGGATTATTTAATAGACCACGATGGTGTAGTTCATCTATCAGATAAGTCTAGCCCAGATAAGATCAATGTTATATTTGGAATAAGCAAATCATCTTTTAAAAGAGCTATAGGCAGACTTTATAAAAATAACGATATTAAGATATATGATAACAGAATTGAACTAGTAAAGAGGAACTGATGATCGAAAATAAATTATTGGCAGAAGTAAATGGTAAAAAAATATACGAAGATGATGTATTTCATCTTTTAGCTGGCATAGAAGATAAGCAAAGATTTAATTCCAAAGAAGGATTTAATATATTGACTGATGAACTTGTTAACCAAGAACTTATACTTCAAAACGCCAAAGAAAATAATTTTGACCAAGAAGACGAATTTAGGCAAAGACTCGAAGAAGTCAAAAATGATATGCTAAAAAACTATGCTATGCATAAGATTTTTAATGAAGTGACTATAAATGACGATGAAGTCCTTGATTATTACAATAAAAACAAGGATACCTTATTTAGTCCGACAACCTATACCGCATCTCATATTTTAGTAGAAGATGAAAATAAAGCTAATAAAATACTAGAAGAGATAGAAAATGGTCTAGACTTTGCAGAGGCAGCAAAAAAATATTCCCTAGACCCATCAAAGGATAACGGTGGATCCTTAGGAACATTTCCAAAAGGAGTTATGGTCCCTGAATTCCAAGAGGGACTTGATAAACTATCAATAGGAGAAGTATCTAAACCAGTCAAATCTCAATTTGGCTACCATCTTATAAAACTTGATGATAAAAAAGTAAATGAACAAAACTTTGAAGACATTAAAGACAATGTTAGATCTACCTATGAAATGATAAAAAGACAGGAAAAATATTTAGAACTAGTAAATGATCTTTATAAAAAATCTGAGGTCAAAAAATACTATTAGGCAAAAGTTATGGATTATGCAAATACGATAAGTAATCTTCAAGAAAATTTAAGACAATTTGAATCGATAGATGCTTTAACCAGTGAAAAATCATATATAGAAGAATTTATTATTCATTCATCAAAATACGATATATCATACTTCGATGATTCCATCTATATCAAAAAAGCAGATAATCCAAAAGCTGTATTACACTTAAATATTGATTCAAATATAAAAAATTCAAAAATATCACTAAGCGAAGATGGTCTTTATCTGTATTCTAGCAATGATTTAAACTATATAAATTCTTTGTTAGCAATTAATGAACTTTTAGAAAAATCTTCTAATGATTTTGATGTTTTGATTACCAACAATAATTTTCAAAATGAGAATAGAGACTATAAGGCCTTATATTTTCTACTAAGAAATAAGAATATAATCAATCTTAATCTTAGACAATCAAGGTGTCTTGCAAATGAATTTTCTGCTTTGATTTTGTCAAAAATAAATATTCCAGTGGAAAGATTTTATCCTGACTATGACTATAAGATATTTAGAATTAGCCTTTCAAATCTGATAGGTGGTCATAGCGGATCTGACCTTGATAAGGTTAGGATAAATTCTATAAAATCTTTAGTAACTTTTATAAGAAAAATTAAGGCAAAGGTAGACCTTGATATTATAAACCTTCAAGCAGGGGATAGGTACGACAGGATACCTAGCTTTGGCCATATAGATTTTATAATCAAATCTGACTATGAAAGTGCTCTAAAGGATATTTTCAACCTAGTGAAAAATGAATATATGGAAAAAAACTTAAAACATGAGCCAAATATGGATTTTTCTATAGAAGAAATCAATTTAAGCGACTATAATCCTATAACTCAAGTATCATTTGAACACTTGGCTTCCTTTGTAGAGCTTGTTCCATCTGGCGCCTATGCTGTTGATAATTTGAACAATGAACTTATATCATCTATCAACTTGTCCATTTCAAGAACTAGTGAAGAATTTTTCAATTTCATCATAGTTTATAGGTCTTTAACTAGTGAATCAATGAAAGAAATGTTAAAGACAACCAAAATGGCTGCAAAGATAAGCTCGGCTAATATAAAAAGTGGTTTAATAATACCGAGGTGGAAAAACAGTAAAGATAACTTAACTGAAGTATTTAAACAAGCTTTCAATGATTTGACTGGAGAAGAACTTGATGTGGTAAAAACACAATATTCACTAGATTCAAGTATAATTTTTAACAATTTAGATGTTAACTTGATTTCATTAGGGGTAGAATATAAACAAGGGGAGTACGGCAAATATTTTTCTCCACTAGAAGATATAGCAGATATTGTAAAATTAGTGGACACTGCCCTAACCCATTTAGCAAAACTATAAGGAGTAGCTTATGACAGAAAAATTAGAATTGCACGGTCATGAAGTAGAATTTTTAAAAAACGAAGGCAAGGCTATCATTGAAATCGATTTAGGTGAAGCTAGCGATGAGTGTTATCTACTGGATATATTTTCAGTTGATGGAACAGATTATGTAGCTTTGATTTCTAGTGAAAGTTATGAAATTTATTTATTCTACTATGAGGATTCTTTCGAAGAAGATGAAATCGACCTAAGATTAATAGATGATGAAGAAGAATTAGAAGAAGTTTTCCATTTATTCACCCACTATTGGGATGATGAAGCTATAGATCAAGTAGTGGAAGACTATAATTCAGATTTAGAAGTTGAACTAGAGGAAATAGAAGATTTAGAAGAGGAAGATGTAGAAGATATTGATGAATAATCCATATTATTCTATCAGCCAGTACTACAAAGACACCTATGGTGAAAAGGTCTATAAACTTCCTGTAAAGCTATCATTGACCTGTCCAAATAGAGACGGGGCCAAATGTTATGGTGGATGTATATTTTGCGGTGAAACTGGTGGTTCTTTTGAAAATTTGCCATCATACTTAAGTGTAGATGCCCAGCTTAGCCAAAATAAAGACTACATTGGCAAAAGATACAAGGCAAATAAGTTTATTGCTTATTTTCAAAACTTTACCAATACTTATATGTCTTTAGATGAATTTAAGGAAATAATAAGAGCTTGTGAGAAAGACTATATAGTTGGTGTATCAATATCAACCAGGTCTGATTCTATTACAGAGGATAAGCTTATATTTCTAAAAAATTGGAGCAAAGAGTTTGATAAGGATATTATCTTTGAGCTAGGCTTGCAAACTGCAAATTATAAGACCCTGGATATACTAAATAGGGGTGAAACATTAGCTGACTTTATCGAGGCTTGTAATCTTATTAATAAATACGGTTTTCGTATTTGTACTCATGTTATCTTATCCCTACCCTGGGATGATATAAGAGATGTCAGAGAAACAGCTAGGATAATCAATGCTTTAAATGTTAAGGAAATAAAAATACATTCGCTATTTGTTATAAAGGGTACAAAATTATATGAAATGTACCAAAATAACGAATTTATAATGCCTACAAAGGAAGAATATATAGAAAATGTTATCGAGTTTCTAAGAATCATAAATTCTGATGTTGCGGTTCAAAGGCTAGTAGGAAGAGCTCCAGAAGAAGAAACAGCCTTTTGTAATTGGGACACATCATGGTGGTTGATTAGGGATGAGATAATAGAAAAAATGAATAGAAACGGATTTGTCCAAGGGGACAAGTCTCAAAAAGTAGTGTTTAATAAAATTAAGGGGGATATGTAAATGCTTTATTACGTAATTGGAGAAGAAGGAACAGGAAAGACACAATATCTAGTTGATGAGGCTAACAAAGAAAAAGAAAACAATATAAACAATATAGTTTTCATAACAACAGATAAGGATAGAACTAGAATATCTGATCACAAAGTTAGAGTCATCAACGCAAGAAGTTACAATATCAACTGCCATTGTGCACTAAAAGGATTCATTGCAGGAATCTTGGCTCGTGACTATGATATTGGAAAAGTATATGTAGATGGAATTTACGATATTATAGATTTTGATAAAGAAAAACTTGAAAAACTTACAGACAGTTTAAGTGAACTATCAGAATATGCAAAAGCAGATATCTACCTTAGTCTAGACTGGTCAAAAGAAGATATTCCTGAGTCAGATAAAGCTACAATAATTGAACTTAATCAATAATATTAGCAAATGACCGTCTCTAATGAGGCGGTTTTTTATTATTATGAATGAGAAAGAAAAGCTAAAGTCATTTGAGACATTTAGAAAGGAAAGCATAGATTTATTAGAAGAATCAAAACTCGATAAAGAGTCTTTCTTAAACACAAACTTAAATTACATAAATAAACTAGATTTGAAACCTTTTTCAACAATTACTTCTATAAGCCAAGCCTTGTACAATTACCAATACTACAATCTTTTGGCAAAAAAAGTAAATATAGAGGCAAACAAAATAAGTCATTTGGACAAAAAGAAGAAGAATTATATTAGGTTAATAAATCAAAGAGAAAACTATTATTATCTCAAAGATATAGCTACAATGAGATTATTAGAAATGATTAATTATGAAAATGTTGAAAGCTATTTTATTGACTTAAAATCTAGGAGACTAAGAGGTGTAATTTTTGAGATAAATATAAAATCTATAGATAAGGTTATACTACATTCTAAATCCAAAGTTTTACTTAAAAAACTTAGAGAAAACCATGTCTTTGATGAGTCTTTAAGACCATCACTTATTGATTCTTATGTGAATAAATCTTACTAGTATGATTGAAATAATATTAAACAAAAACCAAGGCAACCAAAGGTTCGATCGTTTTTTAAGGAAATACTTTGAAAATGCTCCATTATCTGTAATACAAAAAAATATCAGAAAGAAGAACTTTAAAATAAATGATAAGAGGGCCAAAGCAGATGATTACGTCTACGAAAACGATAATATAAAGATGTATATATCTGATGAAAACTATAATAAATGGCTTACTAAGACTGATTTTAAGGCAAGTGATTTTAATCTAGATATAGTTTATGAAGATAAGAACATTATAATTATGGATAAGGAGCCTGGATTATTGACTCATTCTTCTACAAAGGAAGATTATGGTCATAATTTGGTAGATTATATGTTGTCATATTTGTATAAGACAAATCAAGTTGACAAGACTGACAGGACCTTTAATCCAGCAGTAGTAAATAGGCTTGATAGAAATACAGCAGGGCTTATCATTGGTGCAAAAAATGCAAATGCTTTAAGAAGTCTAAATAAAGCCATTAGAGAAAATAAAATTTCAAAATATTATCTAACCATAGTAAAAGGCGAAATCAAAGAAGCTTTTACCATTGATACAAGAATATCAAAAAATGAAAGTAAAAATAAGATTAAATCAGCCAAAGATGGGTCGAGGATTATAACAAATTTTAGACCAATAGAATCTAATCATAAGTATACATTGCTAGAGTGTGAGCTTATAACAGGTAAAACCCATCAGATTAGATATTCTCTAAAGAAGAATGGAACTCCAATTATAGGTGATAGGAAATATGGGGACAGGAAGACTAATGAACTTGTAAGCGAGAAATTTGATGTAAATAATCAAGTTTTACTAGCTTATAAGGTTAGATTCGACCAAGTAGACAATCTAGACTATCTTAAAGGTAAAACTTTCAAGTCAAAAAGAATCGATGATATAGAAAAATTGAAGAGTGCACTATTTAAAATGTAGGAGAATTTAATGGATAAAGTAATAGGAATAGACTTAGGTGGTACAAAAATTAATGCATGTCTAATTGACAAAGACGGCAATATCGTTGAGAGAAACAGTATAGAAACAGAAGCAAAAAAAGGTAGAGATGCCGTTTTATCAAATATTAGAAAGGCAATATACGGTCTTGATTTTAAACAAGCCAAGGCTATTGGTATAGGAACTCCTGGTTTTATAGATTCAGAAAATGGAATCGTAACATTTGCAGGAAACATAGACGGCTGGACTGGACTTAACTTAAAAGAAGCAGTAGAAGCATTTGTAGATATACCAGTATTTGTAGAAAATGATGCAAATATTGCCTTAGTTGCAGAAAAGTGGATTGGAGCAGCCCAAAATGCCAAAGATATAGTAATGATAACACTTGGTACAGGTCTAGGTGGTGCAGTATATAACGAAAAAGGTGGACTATTATCAGGTTCCCACTTCCAAGGAGCAGAGCTTGGACATATGATATTATATCCAGGCGGAGATTATTGTACATGTGGCCAACATGGATGTGCAGAAGCATACTGTGCAGGAACAGCTCTAGGAAAAACTTACAAAAAACTTACTGGAAAAGATTTGACTGGTGAAGAAATATTATCTAGAGTTAATGAAGATCCAAAGGCTATGGAAGTTCTTGAAACTTATCAGACTAACTTAGCTTATTATTTGACAAGTCTAAGAAATATCTTTGATCCAGAGGTCATAGTAATTGGTGGTGGAGTTATCAACTCCAAAGAAGTTTGGTGGGATGGAATGATTGAAAAATTCAATGATTATTGTAACAACACCCTAAATATAAGTGTTATACCAGCTAAATTCTTAAATGATGCAGGAGTAATAGGTGCTGGGAAAATTGCCTTTGAAAGGATGAGCAATGGAAAATAATAAGGTTTTAATCCTTGATGATGAAAGTTCAATAAGACAATTTATGAAGATAAATTTGGAGTATCAAGGATACCAAACTTGTGAGGCTGCAACAGGAGAAGAAGCTATAAAGGTTTTTGAGGAGGAAAATCCAGCTGTAGCTATACTTGATGTAATGCTTCCAGGAATATCAGGTTATGAAGTTTGCCAGGCTATAAGGGAAAAATCTCCAAAGGTTGGTATAATCATGGTTTCTGCCAAGAGTCAAGATATAGATAAAATTTTAGGCCTTGAAAGAGGAGCAGATGATTATATCATCAAACCATTTAATCCACAGGAGTTAATACTCAGGGTTAGATCTTTGATGAGAAGGGTCAACTTAACAGAAGTAGTCGAGGATAAAAAAGAACGAAACTCTATTTCTGATGGACCTTTTACCCTAGATATATATGCAAAAACTTTCTATAAGAATGACAAAGAAATAGATGTGACACCAACAGAGTTTGCTATCCTTAAGAACTTCATAGAATCCAAAGGCAAGGCTATGACTCGTGATGAGATTATGGCTCAAACTTGGGGTGAGAATTATAGCAATGATACAAAAATAGTTGATGTAAACATAAGAAGAATAAGATCAAAAATAGAAGAAGACCCAGCAAAACCTCAATATATAGAAACCGTCTGGGGAACAGGTTATAGATGGAAATAAAAAATAATTATAATATAAATATTAATAATTCATACAGGTCAACAATTATTAGATTTATAATGTTTTTTGTACTTACTGTTGTAATTGGCTTTGAAATATTTGCCTACAATAGTATCCAAAATTACTACAAGCAAAACCTTATAGGCTCAATGCTAAACCAGGCAAAGATTAATCAACTTATATTTGACAATTACACAAATAAGTATGACTTGTCAGATATTATAATTGGAGACAAAAACGCCTTTTACAGAGGAAATGTAAGCCAAGTTCAAATACTAGACAATTCTGGCATAGTTTTGTTTGATTCTCAAGCATCTGATGAAGTAGGATCCCAGTTAATGAAAGCTGATGTCCTTTCCTCAAAAGAGGGTAAACAGGGTATTTATAAGTCCTACAATGAGAAAACTAAAGAAGAAGTACTATCTATTAGCTATCCCTTAATGGTAAATGATCAACAAGCTGGAATTCTAAGACTAACTTCATCATTAAACAAGGTAAAGAAAAAAGTTAAAGCTGATATGTTTTTTTATTTTTTATTTGGAATTTTTGTTCTAATAGGAGCTTACTTCCTATCCCTTGTTGCTTCTAAAAAGTTGGTTGAGCCTATATTAAAGTTAATTGATGTATCAGAAAAGTTAGCAAAGGGTGATTTTGATGCCAAAGCAGAGGTCACAGGCAAAGATGAGCTTTCAAAACTAGGCCGAACCCTTAATTTTATGAGTGAAAATATAGTTAGAAGAGAGGATATGAAAAATGAATTTATATCTTCAGTATCTCATGAACTTAGAACACCGCTTACATCCATTAAAGGTTGGGCTATTACTCTTCAATCAAAAGAGATTCAAAGCGATAGAGATATGCTCAATCAAGGGCTAAGCATAATCGAAAGTGAAGGTGATAGACTTTCTATGATGGTGGAAGATCTCCTAGACTTCTCAAGACTTCAATCAAGCAAATTTAAATATGATAAGAATAATATAGATATAGTAGAACTTGTAAAAGAAGTTCACACCCAGCTAAGTCCTAGAGCCAATAATGAGGGTATAAATTTTACTTTCACCACAGTTTATAAAACACTTATGGTATATGCAGATAAAAATAGAATGAAAGAAGTCTTTATAAACATTATCGACAATGCAATCAAATTTACCGACAAGGATGGCAATATTGATATATTAATTGAAGTTAATAAAGATAAAATATCTATAAGTATTACTGATGATGGTGAAGGAATAAAAGAAGACGAAATAGCATATGTCGCTAGTAAGTTTTATAAAGGCTCTTCTTCCAAATCCCAAACCGGTCTTGGTCTTTCTATATGTGAAGAGATTATTAAGGCACATGATGGTAATATGATTATTAAAAGCAAGTATGGATCTGGTACATCAGTTATTGTAGAAATTCCGAGGTTAAATGATGAAAAAGACAATTAAAATATTTTGTTTATTCGTTATTGGAATAATTATATCGGCCTGCAATAAGAATTCACCAGAAGAGCTAAATGATTTGATAGTAACACCTGAACTTACGTCGCCAATTCTTGAAGGAACATGGCAAGTTACCAAAGTCGAAGAAATTACTGGTGTAAGTAATACTAAGCCTCCAGAAATTGGAGATAGGCTTTATATCAACAAAGACCTTGTTGCTATAAACAAGGAATATGCTTATCCACCATCCTTTAGCTCAAAATATGTAAACCTTAATAAGTACCTAGAAAACAAGGGGTATTCATTTGATAATATTGATATAAATGAAAATGTCGTAGTGGTAAATGCATCAGAGGGGCAGTTCTTTTCAAGGGATTTTGTTAAAAGAAGTGATGAAGAAATATTTTATATAGCTGATAATAATTTAGTTTACCTATCCAAGGTTTCTGATGATGTAAGCGATGATATAATAATTTCTTACGAAGAAATTGCCAAAGATGATAGAGACCATGAAAGTCACGATTCAGCCACCAAGGAGGATACATCTTTACTCCTTGGAGTAAGGGAAAGAACAGATCTATCAAACAAGCAAGTGGAGTACAACTACTATACTTATCTAATCAAGATACCAAAAGATAAAGACATCAAATATCTTAAAGCCAATGATATATTTTTGCGTGGTCAAGATGAATTTTGGAAAGTTAGAAGCAAGAAAAGTACTCTAAGTGGTCTATATGATAATATCGAGGCCTTTCCAGTCAGGCTAGAAGAAAAGATGGATGATCAGACTAATCTAGATAGGTATTCTTTTAAAGACTTTGATATGAACATAAGACTAAGCTTTGTCGACAAAAATTATATATCATTTTCTTACCAAAGACAGCTATTTGACAATACAATCACCAAATATGGCTTTGTGGCTACAAATGAATTGGAAGATAATAGACTAATTACTATAGATGAGTTTACTGGTGATAAGGATGCCTATGAGCAATTTGAATATATGGTAGTAAATGAAGCTACCAACCTTGACTCTAAGATAGAGCCATCTGATATTAAAATTGATAGTACAAACTTTGGTTTGGTAAGAGATTCGGGATCTTGGGTTAGCCAAACATCTATATATACTGAAAATAGCTTGCTAAAAGCAGCTACCCAGATTCCAATGAGAAATTATGTAGAAGAAGATACACAAAACAATACTAATATTACCAGGGACCAAGTAAGAAACATAAACAATCAATTTATAGATTATCATATATTAAACAATGGTAATTATATAGTAATTCAAAGTGCAGATGAGATATTAATCCATAAGATTGATAATGGAAATATAGAAAAGGAACCACTTTTCTCTATACCAACACCAAATTCAACCGCATTTATTTCAATAGATCAACAAAGTGGACAAAATGCCGATACCTTAAATCAAGCATTTGTAAACAACAACAAAATTATAGAAAGTAATTAAATTCATTGAAAGAGATAAGCTAAAATGTTATTATAAAAGGAGCAAATATGACCCTATTATTCGCAACGGGAAACATAGATAAATTAAAACAAGTAGAACTAATGATTGATAATTTGAAGTCACCAAAAGACTTTGATTTAAATGATATAGATGTAGTGGAAGATGGGAAAAGTCTAAAAGAAAACGCGTATAAAAAAGCAAAAACTTATTTTGATTTAGCTAAGGTACCGACTATATCTGACGACACAGGACTATTTGTAGAAGCCTTGGATAATAGACCTGGCATATATGCTCATAGGTATGCAGGAGAAAATGCGACCTATAAGGATAATAGGGATAAACTACTATCAGAACTTAAAGATAAAGACAATAGAGATGCATATTTTAAGACCCTTGTTTGCTATATTGATGAAAATGGAAAAGATTATTACTTTGAGGGCATACTTGAAGGTACAATAACTAAGGAAGAAATTGGTCAATTTGAATTTGGCTACGATCAGATATTCTTACCAAAGGGGTCTGATAGAACCTTAGGTCAGATGACAGAAAAAGAGATTAACCAAATATCTCATAGATCCAAAGCTATTGAAAGCTTTGTCAAATTTTATAAAGAGCACATATGAAAGTTTTAGTTACATCGGACACCCACGGAAACTATGGGCTAATTAGCGATTATATTTTGGAGAATGGATATATTGATCTTTTAATACATGCCGGAGATGGAGTTGAAGATGTTGAAAACATCCACTATGAAACCGACATATCCTATTATGTAGTAAAGGGAAATAATGATTTTTTCTCAAATGAATCTTATGATAAAATAATTGATATAGAAAATCAGAGGATTTTTTTAAGTCATGGTCACAGGTATGGTGTTGATTATACTTATGATAAGCTTATAGAAAAAGCAAAAGAAAATAAGTGTAACATTATAATCCATGGCCATACCCATGTTTATGTAAACAAGTATATAGATCATATACTGATACTAAATCCAGGAACAATTTTTTTGCCAAGAGATAATAATCCTGGATTCTTGATAATGAATATAGAAGATGACAATATAGATATAAAAAGAATAAGTGTATAAAGGAGAGTCAATGTCAGGCATAATCAATTTAATAAGTCAACACTCATCAAAACTAAATATTTTACCAATAATAGTAGTGATGAATATAATAATTACAATCCTTATACATTTCTTAAATAAGAAAAAAATCATCAAGTATATACCATCCCTGTGCTTGGGAGTGGCTGCTTTAATTATACTTCTTAGCGGCTTAAGACAGTTTACTTCTGCAAGGGGTTTAGATTTATCATGGATAGCTGTATTTTTGGGGACAGCAGCCCTTGTAGGACTTTTTACATGCTTTATAATTGATTTAATAGTTTCCATCAGAAAGCAAACATCTGAAATGGAATTATCAAATCAAAAAGATGAAAAATCAGCCAAAGAAGATAAGCCAATTAGAACTAATAAATCTCATAAGACTAGAGTTGCTAAGAAAAAAAGACCAAAAGTTAAAGGCAAAGAGCAAGAAATCAAGTATGTTACAAAAAAGATAAATACAAAAAATAATGTAAAAGCTAAAAGAATAGATAATTCCTCAAAAAGTAAAAAACAAACTTTTGAGGCTAAAGATAAATAAGAGGAGCTATTGTGAAGAGAGATAAGGCTGCATTTTTTGATATTGATGGAACTTTGTTTAGAAATAGTTTGTTGATAGAACATTTTTTGTTATTAACAGCTGATGGTATTATTCCAGAATCTGCTTGGAGCCAAGAAATAGGTCCACTTTTTGAAAAATATCAAAATAGGCTAGGAGCCTATGAAGATTACCTTGATAAGGCAAGCTTGGTCTACCAACAAAAATTAGTTGGCATAGATAAAGATACCATCAACAAATATTCCGATATAGTTATAGAAAAGAATAAAAACAAAGTATACATGACAACAAAAAAGGCAGTAGACTTTCACAAAAATAATGGTTATAAAATTTTCTTTATATCTGGATCGCCAGAATTTCTTGTAAACCAATTTGCCCATATCTATGGGGCAGACGAATCTATAGCAACCAAATATGAATTTGATGCTGATGATAAGTTTACAGGCAAGGTTAGACCAATGTGGGATGGCCGTAGCAAGCTTGGTGCTGTGATGGATCTAACCAAAAGATATAATTTGGATTTGGATAGTTCTTATGCTTATGGAGATACTAATGGTGATATAACAATGTTTCAGCTAGTTGGCAATCCCCATGCCATTAATCCATCTTACGAACTTATTGATAAACTTTTTATGGATGAAGATTTAAAAGCAAAGACAGTTATAGATATAGAAAGAAAAGATGTTAACTATAGTTTTCATCTTTCTGATTTGAATGTAATCTTCAAAAAGTTTTAAATTTTATAATGAATAAAATTTTATTTTAAAAATCTTATAGGCTAAATCAATAGTATTATATGCAAAAATTAGATTTAAACGTATATTATTACTAATAATTTAGCTTTATTTATTTTAGCTATAAATATATCTAAATAAATATAAGCTCATCTATGATAAAATAGTATAACGAGGTAAAAAAATGATGAAGGCACAGTTTAGTGAACAATATCCTATAATTGAAAAACTTGAATACAATTTTTTGATAAATGAAGATGTATATTCATTAAACACTCTTATGTCTTTATTATATGATAAAAATTTCGTAAAATTTTCCAAAAATGATTACTATGTTAAAGACTATGTTATGAAAAATCTCAAAAAATACTTTTGGGATCTATCAAACATCGATCAAATCATAGACTATCTTGAAGCTTCTATCACGGCTGATATTAATAGATATGAATATCTTATATCCATCAAGGCTCAATACAGGGCCTTTAGAGATAAAAAGATGGTAGACAATTTGGAATATGAACTTATCGAATGTTTTGGTGTATCCTATATGATGCGCAATTTCTCCTACTATTCTAGCAAAAATGATCCAAAAGTTAGAGAAATTGGAGAAAACTTTAAGGACAATATCTACACTGACAAAAGACTAGTTTCAAATCTAAAGGCCAATATGGGTAAATTTTGCGATTTGAAAATTAGATCTAGTATATTAAACATAGACCAAAGCACTCACAAGCAGCTAAGGTTTGATACAAGTAATTTTATATATACTGAAGATATTACCTTAAATCAGACGAGAAAGATTTACGATAAGTCCCTTTCATATTTGTATAAATCAATAGTAGACGTTTATGCAGAGTATTATTTTAGGGGACTTATTAGAGAAGTATTAGAAAGATATCAATAGAGCTTATATAAGCTCTTTTTTACTTATTAGAATTATGAAAATATTAGGTATAGATCCAGGGATTGCAATCATGGGTTATGGCGTGGTTGAATTTGATGGAAATAAGGTTAAAGTAATAGAAAATGGTGTAGTTACAACATCTAGCAAAACAAAAACTCCAGAAAGGCTTAGTATTTTGTATAACAATTTAAATGAAATTATACTAGAGCATAAGCCAGATGAGTTTGCAATTGAAGAATTATTCTTCAACCAAAATGTAAAGACTGCCATAACAGTTGGTCATGCTAGAGGTATACAAATATTATGTGCCCAGGAAAATAGTCTTCCTATTTTTGAGTACACACCGCTGCAAATCAAACAAGCCATAACGGGCTATGGAAGGGCCAGCAAAATGCAAATGCAAAAGACAGTAACTACTCTCTTAAATTTGAAAGAAATACCAAAGCCAGACGATGCAGCAGATGCCCTATCTGTTGCTCTTTGTCATGCTTTAAGCCAGAGATTTAAAGAAAACTTTAGGATGAACTGATGATAGCATATATAATTGGAGATGTGAGAAGTATAAGCGAAGAAGATTTTGTATTAGAAAATAATCAAATGGGTTATCTTATCAAATCTTCCTTATCAACACTTGCACTACTAGAATTAAATAACGAATATAAGATATATACGTCATTACAAGTAAGAGAAGATGATATGAGTTTGTATGGTTTTTATTCCAAGGAAGAACTAGAAATGTTTTTACTATTAACATCAGTTTCTTCAATAGGACCGAAAAATGCTATTGGTATTCTCTCATCTATGGGAGTAAATGATATAAAATTAGCTATTGTAAATAGTGATATAGATAAGCTTACCATAGCCAAAGGTATTGGTAAGAAAACAGCCAGTAGGATAATTCTAGAGCTTATGGATAAGGTTAAAAAGATGCCTATTGAAGATAATACAAGTCCATCAAAAGTAATAACTTACACTAATGAAGACTTTGATGTAGCTAAAGAAGCTTTAGTAAACCTAGGATATGCGCAAAATGACATCAATAATGTCTTGTTAGAACTTAAGGATATGGATTTATCATTGGAAGAACTTGTAAAAGAGAGTCTAAAAAGACTTATATAGGGGAATTTAATGTACGATGAAAACGAAAGAATAGTTGGATCAAACGAGCTAAAGGAAGATCTAACTAACGAAAACTCTATCAGACCAAAATGGCTAAGTGAATACATAGGTCAAGATAAAGCCAAGGAAAAACTAGAAATTTTCATAGAGTCGTCCTTATCAAGGAAGGAACCACTTGACCACGTTCTTTTGCAAGGACCACCAGGTTTGGGAAAAACTACACTTTCAACCATTATAGCTAATGAATTAGGTGTAAATATAAGGGTAACAAGTGGACCAGCTATAGAAAGGCCATCAGATCTTGCAAGTATACTTACCAACCTATCCTATGGTGATGTCTTATTCATAGATGAAATTCATAGGATCAATAGGTCTGTTGAAGAAATCTTATATTCCGCTATGGAAGATTTTGTACTAGATATTATTGTAGGCAAGGGTCCAAATGCCCAATCTATTAGGATTGACTTGGAAAAATTTACACTAATAGGAGCGACTACTAGATCTGGTATGCTTTCTGCACCACTTAGAGATAGATTTGGGGTAA
This sequence comes from Anaerococcus sp. Marseille-Q7828, assembly GCF_949769285.1. NCBI lineage: Bacteria > Bacillati > Bacillota > Tissierellia > Tissierellales > Peptoniphilaceae > Anaerococcus > Anaerococcus sp. Marseille-Q7828. The sequence goes on along the minus strand of NZ_OX458331.1, from coordinate 1,382,348 downwards.
TGCTCTCATTAAATCTTTACACAGCTGAAGATCTAACAACAATTATTAAAAGATCGGCAAATATTTTAGATATAGAAATTGATGATGAAGGTGCTTATGAGATTGCAAAAAGATCTAGGGGTACGCCTAGAATTGCAAATAGATTATTAAAAAGAGTAAGAGACTACGCTATTGTAAAAAAAGATCACATAATTGACCATGAAACTAGCATGGAGGGTCTTAAACTACTAGAAATTGATGAAATGGGACTAGATCCTATGGATAAAAAGATAGTTCTTATCATGTATAGCAATTTTAATGGTGGTCCCGTTGGTATAGATACAATAGCAGCCTCAACAGGCATAGAAAATGTTACAATAGAAGATGTTTACGAACCATATTTGCTTCAAATTGGATTTTTAACTAGGACTCCAAGAGGAAGAGTCTTAACTAGAAAAGCTTATGAACATTATGGACTAAGATACGAGGAATAGATGAAAACAGACGATTTTGATTACTACTTACCAGAAGAATTAATAGCCCAACACCCAGCAGAAAAAAGAGACCACGCAAGACTTCTGGTTTTAGATAGAGAAACTGGAGAAGTTAGTGATAAGTACTTCTATGATATTATTGATTATTTAAATCCTGGAGACGTTCTAGTAATGAATGATACTAGGGTTATACCTGCTAGGCTTTTTGGCCATAGAGAGGACAAAGAAGAGTCTATAGAGGTGTTTTTACTCCGTAATACAGAGGGTAAAACTTGGGAATGCCTGGTTCGTCCTGGTAAGAAAATGAAGATTGGTACAAAAATTATATTTTCAGAAGATTTATCTGGTCAGGTCAAAGATATAAAAGAAGACGGTAATAGGATTATTGAGTTCTCTTACGAAGGAATTTTTAATGAAATTCTGGATAAACTTGGAAATGTTCCTTTGCCTCCATACATTAAAGAGGAGTTAAAAGAACCAGAAGAATATCAAACAGTATATTCAAAAAATCCAGGATCTGTAGCAGCCCCAACAGCTGGCCTTCACTTTACAAAAGATTTATTAAAACAGATTGAAGAAAAGGGCATCAAGCTTGCCTATCTTACACTAGATGTAGGGCTTGGAACTTTTAGACCAGTAAGTGTAGAAGATGTAAGTGAACACAAAATGCACAGCGAGTTTTACACTTTATCCAAAGAAACTGCAGATATTATAAATGAGGCACGCGAATCTGGACATAGGGTTATAGCAACTGGTACAACAAGTATTAGAACCCTAGAATCAGTTTATAAAAAATGTGGCAAGATTACTGAGGATTCTGGCTGGACAGATATATTTATCTACCCAGGATTTGAATATAAGGTGGTAGATGCCTTTATTACTAATTTCCACTTGCCAAAATCAACCCTAGTTATGCTAGTAGCAGCATTTACATCAAGAGAAATGATTTTAGATACCTATAAATACGCTGTCGATAACAAATACAGATTCTTTAGCTTTGGCGATGCGATGTTTATTCACTAAGGAGTAATATGGCTTTAAAATATGAATTAATAAAAAAAGACAAGTATTCCAATGCAAGGGTAGGAGTAATCCACACTGAACATGGAGACATACCTACTCCAATCTTTATGCCAGTAGGGACTCTTGGCACTGTAAAGACAATGACTGTGGAAGAATTAAAGGAAATGGATGCAAAAATCATCCTTGGCAATACCTATCACCTTTACCTAAAACCTGGCATGGAAATTATGAGACAAGCAGGTGGCCTACATAAGTTTATGAACTGGGATAGGCCAATACTTACAGATTCTGGTGGATTTCAAGTTTTCTCACTATCTGACATGAGAAAGATAAATGAAAATGGAGTGGAATTTAGGAGTCATATTGATGGGTCTAAACATTTTTTTACCCCAGAAAAATCTATAGAAATACAAAATGACATTCATTCTGACATTATGATGAGTTTTGATGAATGTGTAGATGCAAGGGCAGACTATGACTATGTTAAACAATCTATGGAGCGAACCATAAGATGGGCCAAGAGAGGCTTAGATTATCATAAAGAACATTCTCACAAAGATCAATCTCTTTTTGGTATTGTTCAAGGCGGTATGTTCAAAGATTTAAGGGAAAAGTCTGTTATCGAAACTACAGCAATGGATTTTGATGGATTTTCAATTGGTGGCCTATCAGTAGGTGAAACAAAGGAAGAAATGATAGATATTCTAAACTTTACTACACCACTTTTACCAGAAGATAAGCCAAGATACAATATGGGGGTTGGGACTCCAGATTATCTATTCGAATCCTATCAAGCGGGTATTGATATGGCCGATTGTGTACTTCCAACAAGAATGGCAAGACATGGCACGGCCCTAACTTCAGAAGGTAGATTAGTTGTAAAAAACGCATCTTTCAAGGATGACTTCACTCCTCTCGACCATGAATGTGATTGCTATACTTGCAAAAATTATAGCAGGGCTTATCTAAGACATTTGGTAAATGTAAATGAAATTCTTGGAGCAAGATTACTAAGTTATCACAACCTGTATTTCTTATTAAAACTTTGCGAAAATATTAGACAAGCTATAATGGAAGATAAGTTTTTGGAATACAAAGAAGAGTTTTACAAAAAATATGGATACCTATGAGATTAGAATACTTAATACTTGCCATCCTTGCATTGGGATTTTATGAAACAAGTATAAAATCTGAAATTAAAAAAAAGAAAAATAGAGAATTTATAGAAAATAATCTAGAAATAGGTTCAAAAGTAACTACAGATAAAGGTATAGTTGGAGAAGTTGTCAAAATAGATGGTGAAGATGTGATTTTAATTACAGGCTCAGTTGACAATCATTCATATATTAGGCTTCTAAAAAAAGAAATATCAAATATTATAAGCTAAGGCCATTATGGCCTTATTTCTTTATATATCTAAGCAAAAAGGTATAGTTTTTATAGTACGGAAGGGTGATGCAATGGCAAATTGGTTTATCTATAACAAAAAATCAAATTATTTAGAAAATTTAAAAAATAAGGATATTACAAAACTACAAGCCTTAATTTTAGCTAATAGAGATATTACGAACAAAGAGACAGTGGAAATGTTTGTAAATCCTGATTTAGGAAAATTGCACGACCCGTTTTTACTTGCAGATATGGATAAGGCTGTAAGTCTTATTATAGAAACTATGCAAAATGGTGGAGAAATTCGTATATTTGGAGACTACGATCAAGATGGAATTGCATCTGTAATGACCTTGCTTGATGGATTTTTATATTTTTATGATAATTTGTCCTACGATATTCCACACAGGGTTGAAGACGGCTATGGTATGAGCGATGGAATGGTCGAAAAAGCAATAACAGATGGCGTTTCATTAATAATTACTTGTGATAATGGTATAACAGGTTTTGATCAGGTTGATAGTCTTAAAAAAGCAGATATTAACGTTATAGTCACCGATCACCATGAGATAGAAACATCTACAGATGGAGAGTGGCAAGCTCAGAAACTACCAGAGGCCGATGCTGTTATCAACCCCAAAAGAATTGATAGCTCATACCCCTTTAAAGATTTGTGTGGTGCAGGTGTTTGTTTCAAATTAATTCAGGCCTTGTATCAAAAAATTGGTGGTGACTTTGAATATTTGGCAAGCCTACTAGAATATGTTGCAATGGGAACTGTCTGTGATATTGTTTCTCTGACTGATGAAAATCGTATTTTTGTCATAGAAGGGTTAAAGAGATTAAATTACACAGAAAAAATTGGGATAAAGGCTATTTTGGATGAAATGAATTGGCATAAACCCATTGATGAATATACACTTGGCTTTATCATAGGGCCAACTATGAATGCAACAGGAAGACTTGCTTCAGCTAAACTTGCAATAGAATTATTGATGGAAGAAGATATAGACAGGATATATGAAATAGCAAAAGAATTAGTTTCATTAAATGTCGAAAGAAAAAATCTTACTGAAGAAGGCCTTGATAAATGTATTGAGATTATAGAAAAAAATAACTATCAAGATAATGACGTAATTGTAGTCTATGAACCATCCATTAATGAATCCATATGTGGAATAGTTGCAGGTAGGATTAAGGAAAAATATTATAGGCCTACCATTGTATTAACAAATTCACTTAAAGAAAATATTGCAAAAGGTTCAGGCAGGTCAATAGAAAGTTTTGATATCCACGAAGCTTGCTATAAGTATAAGGATAATTTAGAGTCTTTTGGAGGTCACAAGATGGCTTGTGGATTATCGGTTGAAGTTTCTAAAATTGATGATTTTAGAAAATTTCTAAATGAAAATTCAAAAATGACCAAAAAAGATAAGGAGAAAGTTATTAATATTGATACTGCAATTTCTATTGATAAGCTTTCATTAGAATTTGCAGAATCTTTAAATAATTTAAAACCCTTTGGCAAAGATTTTGAGAAACCTATATTTGCCGACAAGGCTGTTATTATTGAAAGTATTGCCATGATTGGTAAAAATAAAAATACCTTGAAATTATCCTTAAGGAAAAATGATATTATAGTAAATGCTATTAAGTTTAATGCTATAGATACAGCAAATTACTTAGTTAATAAATTTGGAAAGAATATTACTGGCAACAAGATTGATATAGTTTACTACCCTGATATTAATGAATTTAGGGGCAACAGAACTCTACAACTTAGACTGGTTGATATTAGGTGAGCTGATATGACAACTGATTTTGATAAAGAATATGAAATTTTTGAAAAATTAATACTAGAAAATAATCCCAATGCTGATATAGCTTTGATAAAAAAAGCCTATTATTTTGGTGAAGTAAATCATAGGGGACAAAAGAGAAATTCTGGTGAAGATTATTTTATCCATCCAATTGCCGTAGCTAAGACTATTTCTAATATGAAACTTGATGACCAGACTATATGCGCTGGGCTAATGCACGATGTCTTAGAAGATACTCCTATAACCTATGATCAGATGAAAGAAGAATTTGGTGAAGAGATTACTTTCTTAGTAGAAGGTGTTACCAAACTTAAAAATCTAAATTATTCATCAAGGGAAGAAAAACAAGCTGAAAACATTAGGAAAATGGTAATGGCCATGAGTAATGATGTTAGGGTTGTACTTATAAAACTAGCAGATAGACTTCACAATATGAGAACTTTGGAATACAAGACTCGTGAAAAACAAATCCAAACTGCTACAGAGACCATTGAAATATATGTCCCACTTGCTCACAGGCTTGGTATTTATTCTATCAAATGGGAATTGGAAGATTTATGTTTCAGATACCAAGAACCAGAGAAATACTATGAACTTGCAGAGATGGTAGCAAGTAAGAGAAGAGAGAGGGAAGCCTACATAAATGAAATAATCGAAACTCTTACTGATAGTCTCAAAGATAGTAAGATTAATTATGAAATATCTGGTAGACCAAAATCTCTTTACTCCATTTATAAAAAAATGAATCGAAATAACATAGTTTTTGAGGAGATTTACGACCTTACCGCAGTAAGAGTTTTAGTTGATACAATTGCTGAATGTTATGAGGTCTTAGGAAAAGTCCATTCTTTGTGGAGACCTATTCCAAATAGGATAAAGGATTATATTGGACAACCTAAACCAAATGGTTATAGGTCATTGCATACAACAGTTTTCGGTGAAGATTCCAAACCTTTTGAAGTCCAAATTAGAACCCGTCAAATGCATAAAGAATGTGAATATGGGGTTGCTGCTCACTGGAGATATAAGGAAAATAACAAAAAAGAAACCGAGTTTGACTCTGCCATGGAATTTCTAAGAAGAATCATGGAATGGCAGAGAGATGGCGCCGCAGATATAGACAGCCAACAGTTTATGGAAACTCTCAAAACAGACTTTTTCTCTAGGGAAATTTATGTTTATTCGCCAGCTGGAGAAATATATTCCCTACCTTTAGGATCTTGTACCATAGACTTTGCCTATAAGGTTCATACAGAAGTTGGGAATAAATGTATTGGTGCTAAGGTAAATGGTTCCATTGTACCAGTAGCTCATAAGCTTAAAACCGGTGATGTTGTTGAGATCTTAACATCTAAAAACTCAGCTGGACCAAGTAGAGACTGGCTAAATATTGTTAAAAGTTCCCAAGCCAAAAGCAAAATCAAACAATTCTTCAAAAGAAATGATAAAGAAGAAAACATTGAAACTGGCAGAAACCAAATAATAAGAGATATCAAAAAGAATAGAAGTGGATATAAGTCATTATTAAAAGATGAGTGGATAGATGAAATCTCAAGTGAATTAGGTTTTCCTGGCGAAGATGAAATGTATGCAGCAGTTGGTTATGGTAGAATTACTAGTGAACAGGTAATTCAAAAACTTATTAAAAAGGAAAAAGAAAGTGAAAAGAAAGAAACTGATTTAAACGAATCCTTAAATATTAACAAAGGGGCAAATCCTAGCAAAACATTTAAGGGTGAAGTTAAAGTTTCTGACTTAGAAGATGATATTGAAGTCAAGTTTGCAAAATGTTGTACTCCAGTTCCTGGGGATCCAATCATTGGTTTTATAACTATGGGAAATGGCATATCTGTCCATACAAAATCTTGTCCAAACATTATAAATAACCGTCATCCAGAAAGATTGATTGATGTGTATTGGCAAAATGATGAAACAGATAAGTTCCCAGTAAAAATCCAACTTATATCAAATAATTCTCCTTCAGTGATTTTTGATGTAAGTAAGATTTTGTCAGCATTAAATGTCAATATTGTTGGCATGAATGCTAGAGTAAATGACAATAACGAAGGAGTTATTGACTTGTCTGTAGAAGTAAATAGCATTGACCAACTTGATGATGTAATGAGTAAACTAAAGTCGATTTCGGCTTTGTACAGTGTATACAGGGTGAATAATTAATGAGAGCAGTAATTCAAAAAGTTAAAAATTCAAATGTGACAGTTGATAATGAATTAATAGGAGAGATTAAAGAAGGATATTTAGTACTTCTAGCAGTAAAAGATACTGATACTAAAGAAGACTTAGCCTATATTAAGAGAAAAATTGAAAACTTAAGAGTATTTGAAGATGAAGAAGGTAAGATGAATCTTTCTATCAAAGATGTTGGTGGAGAAATTTTGCTGGTTTCCCAATTTACACTTTATGGAGATGTGAGAAAGGGTAACAGACCTAGCTTTACACAATCTGCAGGACCTGACAAGGCTAATCAATACTATCAGCTTCTAAAAGATGAGCTAATAGCTGATGGTTTTAAGGTAGAGACAGGAAAATTCCAAGCGCATATGGAAGTTTCTCTAATTAACGATGGCCCTGTAACAATACTACTTGATAGTGAGAGGACATTTTAGATGGAGATTAGAAGATTTATCTTAGGGCCTGTCATGACAAACTTATATGTTGTTAGTGAAAATGGTCACGGATTTATTGTAGATGCTGTTGATCAAAGCAAGGAAGTTTGTGATTATATATCAGAAAATAACATTAAAATAGATTTTATTTTACAAACTCATACCCACTTTGACCATGTCTTGGGATTAGATTTCTATAAGAATAAGTATAATGCGAAAGTCTATGCGGCTAGTGAAGCTAAAGAGATTGCAAATGATAAGATGTACAATCTAGGCTTTGATTATCCAAATCTTCATGTGCCAATAGATTATTATTTGGAAGATGGTGAGATAATAAAAGACTTTGAAATAAAAGTTTTAAAAACACCAGGCCACTCTTTAGATTCAACTAGCTATAAATTAGGTAACGTTCTTTTTTCTGGGGATACCTTATTTAATATGTCTATAGGTAGGACTGATTTTCCAGGAGGAGATTATCAAACAATAATAGAATCTATAAAAAATAAATATAGTAATCTAGACAAAAATACAATTGTATATTCAGGACATGGAAACGAAACTACACTAGAATTTGAATTTATGAATAATCCGTTTTTAATATAAGGAGTAATAATGGAATTTAAAAGAAGCCACATGTGTGGACAATTAAGAGAAGAAAATATTGGTCAAGAAGTTGTTCTAATGGGATGGGTCGCAAAAAAAAGAAATCTAGGATCTCTTGTATTTTTCGACCTAAGAGATAAGACAGGTATCAGCCAAGTAGTAGTAAGAGAAGATGATGAAGCTAACCATGATATTGCAAGCCACTTAGGCAGTGAATATGTTGTAGAGGTAAAGGGAAGTGTTCGTGAACGTGAGAGCAAAAACCCTGATATTCCAACAGGCAATATAGAAATTGTAGCAAGTAAAATTAATATCTTAGATAAGGCAAACACACCACCAATATATATAAAAGATGACGATGATGTAGCAGAGAATCTTAGATTAAAATATAGATACTTGGATATGAGAAAACCTTCTGTTCAAAGAAATCTTAAATTAAGATCAGATATTATTAGAACTATTAGAGAGTACATGTATAACAACGACTTTACTGAAGTTGAGACACCATTTTTAACCAAACCTACTCCAGAAGGTGCAAGGGACTACATAGTTCCATCTCGTCTAGAACCAGGTGAGTTTTATGCCCTACCACAATCACCACAATTATTTAAACAAATCCTGATGATTGGATCTCTTGATAGGTATTTTCAAGTTGTAAAATGTTTCAGGGACGAAGATCTAAGGGCAAACAGGCAACCTGAATTTACCCAAGTAGATATGGAACTATCATTTGCAAAACAAGATGATGTAATAGCAGTAAATGAAGGTCTCTTAAAGGAATTGTTTGATAAATATACTGATTATGATTTAAAACTTCCTATCCCTAGAATGGACTATAGCGAAGCTATGAATTCATATGGTTCAGATAAACCAGACTTAAGATTTGGATATAAGATTAACGATATATCTGAAATTTGGAAAGATAGCGACTTTAAAGTATTTGCAAATAATACAAGCGATGGAAAATCTGTTAGAGCAATAAACTTTAAGAACATTGCAGATAAATACTCAAGAAAACAACTTGATAAACTTACTGATTTTGTAAAAGATTATGGTTTAGCTGGTCTTTCTTATATCAAATACGGAGAAGAGATTAACTCTTCAATTTCTAAATTCTTAACTGACGATATCTTAAATAAAATGGTAGAAAAACTAGAGATGGAAGATAATGATTTAGTTTTGATTGCAGCTGATAAAGATAAAACAGTTCTTGAAGGTCTTGGTGCTTTGAGAAATAAGGTTGCTAAGGACAATGAACTTTATGAAAAAGATTATGCCCTAACTTGGGTAGTAAACTTCCCAATGTTTGAATACAGTGAAGAAGAAGATAGATATGTTGCTCAACACCATCCATTCACTATGCCAAACGAAGAAGATATACCACTACTAAAAACACATCCAGAAAAGGTAAGAACTCAAGCCTACGATATTGTTATTAATGGTGATGAGATGGGCGGAGGCTCTGTAAGAATTAACAATTCTGATTTACAAAAAGAAGTATTTGAAGCTCTTAAACTTACGGATGAAGATATCAAAAAGAAATTTGGTTTCTTTATCGAAGCTCTAAAATACGGTACTCCTCCTCATGCAGGTCTTGCTTATGGACTTGATAGATTGTTGATGTTATTTGCAAAAACCGATAATATAAAAGATGTTATTGCTTTCCCAAAAACTCAATCAGCATCTTGTCCACTAAGTGAAGCACCAACAAAAGTTGATGAGGCAGCCTTAGATGTATTACAAATTTCTATAAGGGGTGAATCTAATGGCGACAATGATTAAAGAAGGCACTGTCCTTGAAAATAACAATGGTAACCTTACTGTAAGTATTGCTAGAAATGAAGCCTGCGGAGCATGTGCTGCCAAAGGCTCATGTGGCCAAAAATCTGAAACTATAATAGAGATATTTTCTGCTGATGATATCAAAAAAGGAGATAGAATTCTTATTGAAAGCAAGTCTTCAGATATAACTAAGTATTCTATGTATGTTTATATTTTGCCAGTTATTTTGATGATATTAGGAGCACTATTACCTAATCTATTATTGAAAGATAAAGGATTGGATTTAAACTTATTGACACTTTTATCAATTGTCATATTTATGGCTTTATCATTTTTCATAGTTAAATGCATAGATAGAAAAATAAAAGACGATAATGTTATGAAAGTGAGGAAAATATAATGGACTATGAACTTATAAAAGAATTCGACCCTAAGGCCTATCAAGCACTGACAAAGGAAGTTCAAAGGCAAGAAGAAAACATAGAACTAATTGCCTCAGAAAACTATGTCAGCAAGGAAATTCTTGAGGCTTGTGGCTCAGTACTTACAAACAAATATGCAGAAGGTCTACCAGATAAAAGATACTATGGGGGTTGTGAAAATATCGATGTTATCGAACAACTAGCTATAGATCGAGCTAAAGAATTATTTGGGGCAGACCATGCCAATGTACAAGCTCACTCTGGTGCAAATGCTAATATTGCAGCATATTTTGCACTTATAAATCCTGGAGATAAGGTTTTGGCTATGGATTTGACAGAAGGTGGACACTTAACTCATGGTTCAGCCGTCAACTTTTCTGGTAAATTATACGACTTTCATCACTATGGAGTAGACCATCAAACAGGAAGAATAGATTACGATAAAGTATTAGAAAAAGCAAAAGAAGTTAAGCCAAAACTTATAGTATGTGGTGCAAGTGCCTATCCACGCGAAATTGACTTTAAAAAGTTTAGGGAAATAGCGGATGAAGTAGGTGCCTTATTAATGGCTGATGTTGCTCATATAGCTGGCCTTGTAGTAGCTGGAGAACATATGGATCCGATTCCATATTGTGATGTGGTTACTTCTACTACTCACAAAACACTTAGGGGACCAAGATCGGGAATTATCCTATGCAAAAAAGAATATGCTAAGGCAATTGATAAGGCAGTTTTTCCTGGTCTTCAAGGCGGACCTCTTGAACACATCATCTTGGCAAAAGCTCTAGGATTTAAGCAAAATCTTGATCCATCATGGAAAGATTATGCTAAGCAAATCAAGAGAAATGCAAAAGCTATGGAAGAAGCTTTTAGAGACCATGATTTCAAAATGATTTCTGACGGTACTGACAACCACTTATTGCTTTTAGATTTGACAAACAAAGATATTACAGGAAAAGATGCGCAAAATCTTCTTGATAAAGTATGTATAACTACAAACAAAAATACTATCCCAAATGAGAAGCTTTCACCTATGGTAACAAGCGGTCTAAGGGTAGGTACAGCTGCCATTACAACTAGGGGTATGAAAGAAGATCAAGCAAGGAAAATTGTAGAGTTAATCGCTAGAACACTTGAAAGAAAAGATAGTATCGAAAATATAAGGAAAGAAGTTCTCGATCTAACAGCACAATTTCCTGTTTATAGGAGTTAATTATGGCTATGCCAATAGTAACATTAGTTGGAAGAACTAATGTAGGAAAAAGTACACTTTTTAATAGACTTGTCGGCAAAAGAAAATCCATCACTGAAGATATTAGTGGTGTAACTAGAGACCGTATTGTAGATAGGGTCGAATGGCAAGGAAATGAATTTACCCTAGTGGATACTGGTGGTCTTGATATTTCAAATAAAGAAATGATGAATCAAGAGATTAAATCACAAGTTGAAAAAGCCTTACTCGAAACTGATCTAATATTGTTCGTAGTTGATGGTAGATTTGGCCTAAGTCCATATGATAAAGAAATTGCTGATGTTATTAGAAGATATAACAAACCAATCATAATTGTTGCAAACAAAATAGACGGTCAAAAAGTACCTGATGATATTTATGATTTCTATACATTTGGTTTTGACGATTTGGCTATCATTTCTGCAGAACAATCAAAGGGTCTTGGTGATTTGCTAGATCTTATAGTTGATCATATTGATTTTTCATCTTTTGAAGCAATAGAAGATGAAACAAGGATAGCTATTATAGGAAAACCAAATGCTGGCAAATCTTCCTTGGTTAATCTTTTGCTTGATGAAGACAGGATGATTGTAACTAATGTAGCTGGTACTACAAGAGATGCTGTTGATTCCTATTGGTCTTACAATGATCACAACTATGTATTAATCGATACGGCAGGTCTGAGAAAAAAAAGCAAAGTTAGAGAAAACATAGAGTTTTATGCCAATCAAAGAACATTTGATGCTGTAGATAGCGCTGATATATGTATATTTCTTATAGATGCAACTGTAGGTGTTACAGAACAAGATACAAAAATAGCAGGATATGCTCACAATAATAGAAAAGCTATGATAATTGTAGTTAATAAATGGGATTTAGTAGATAAAGATACTAATACCATGAGGCAGATGGAAGCAGATATTAGAAAATCATTATCATTTGCTTCATATGCACCAGTAGTCTTTGTATCAGTACTCAAAATTCAAAGAATAGACAACTTATTGGATATGATTGAAGTAGTTGACAACAACTACAATACTAGAATTAGTACAGGCGTCTTAAATACAATTTTACAAGATGCAATAATGCTAAACCAACCACCTCAAGATAAGGGTAAGAGATTGAAAATATTTTATATGTCTCAAGTAGATGTGGCACCTCCAAAATTTATGTTATCTATAAACGATAGAGATTTGATGCATTTTTCTTATATGAGATATTTAGAAAATCAAATAAGAAGTAATTATAATCTGACAGGGGTACCATTTAGCTTCATATTAAAAGAGAGAGGATCTGACAAATGATTTTCCTAGTTGGCTTAATAGCATATCTTTTGGGTTCTATACCAAATGGCTATATAATTGGTAAGTATTTTCACAAATCAGACATTAGAACCCTAGGTTCAGGTAATGTGGGATCTACAAATGTTTTAAGAAACTATGGCAAGAAACCAGCAATAATTACACTAATACTTGATATGCTAAAAGGTTATTTAGCAGTTTTTATTGGTGGGAAATTAGCTGGTTATGATGGTATGTGTGTAGGATTTCTCCTAGTAGTTATAGGCCACATGTACAGTGTATTTCTTAAATTTAAAGCTGGTAAAGGCGTGGCTACCTCTGCAGGTGCAATGTTATTTGTAAATCCAATGATTCTAATCATTGGGCTAATAGTATTTATATTGACTGTTGTAATAAGTAAGATGGTTTCACTTGGATCAATACTTGGAGCCATTAGCGTTATGGTACTAGCTTACATCAACTATTACCCAAGTAAGCTTTTCTGGACTTTAATACTTGTATGTTTGTTAATTATTTATAAACACAAGTCAAATATTAAGAGAATTATTAATAGAGAGGAATCAAAGATAAGGTAAACTATGGAAATTTCAATCTTGGGTGCAGGATCTTGGGCTACAGCTATAGCTCATGTACTCTCAACAAAATATGATGTCCTTCTATATGCTAGAAACATAGACGATGTTGAAAGCATCAATCAAAACCATGTAAACAGAAAATACTTAAGTGATTTTAAACTAGCAGAAAATATTAGAGCTACAAATAATTTGGAAGATATATTTTCCAATAGATTTATTGTTAATGCAATACCTACCCAAAGTACTAGAAGTGTTCTAGAAAAGCTAAAGCAATATGTAAGTGAAGACAATGTATTTATTAATTTATCCAAAGGACTAGAGCTTAAGACTCATTTTCGCCTGTCTGAGATATTTTATGATATCCTAGGGAAAAATATTACCTACGCTGTATTAAGTGGTCCAACTCATGCTGAAGAAGTCATACTAGAAATGCCTACAGCCATAGTTTGTGCTTGCGAAGATGAAAATGTAGCTAAAGAAATCCAAGAAATCTTCAATACAGACTTCTTTAGGGTATACAGATCAACAGATGTCATAGGAGTTGAACTAGGTGGAGCAATTAAAAACACTCTTGCCTTAGGTATAGGTATAGTTTCTGGCCTTGGTTATGGTGATAATACAAAGGCTGCTATAATGACTAGGGGAATCCATGAGATGAGTAGATTTACCGAATCTTTTGGTGCACACCAGCAAACTATAAATGGTCTTGCGGGAATTGGAGATCTTATTGTAACTGCAACAAGTATGCATTCCAGAAACAATAGGGCAGGTATTCTATTAGGTAAGGGTCTTAGCATAGAAGAAGTTAATAATGAAATAAATATGGTAGTTGAAGGTATACCTACTACTAGGGCAATCTATGAATTGGCAAGTGAGAAAAATATTGAACTACCAATAACAAAAGAAATTTATGAAATTCTTTACAAAAATAAATCAGCTGATGAATCAATTAGCGATTTAATGGGTAGAAATTTAAAAAGTGAATTCATATAATTATGTTTCATTTTGAATAATTTGAGTTATAATAATATGTAGAAGAAAAAAAGTAAAGGAATTTATATGTTTGACAAGTTTAAAGAATTTATTGGTATAGACGATAACTATGATGATTACGATGAGGATCAAGCTTATTACGAAGATGAGGAAAAAGAAGATTTAACAAGTAGGGAAAGCTATGCAAGCTTATTAGATGATAATCAATCATCTTTTGAAAGCAATACAAAGACCTATGAAAGTGAATATAGTGGATCATCAAGTGATTCATATAATTATTCTTCAGATTACCTTGATAGTAGCTACTCATCAACTGATTACAAACCAGCAAGTAGCCGTTACCAAAGACCATCAAAAAGAGGAGATAGAGTAGGAAGTATGACAGACAATAATTTTACTAGCAGATCATCTTTAAGAATCAGTATTCAAGAACCACTTGATTACGAACAAGATGCTCCAAGTGTAATAAATGACATTATTAACAAGAAAGTAGTTGTTCTAAATCTAGAAATGGTAGATGCAGATATGAGAAGAAGGATCTTTGACTTTGTATCTGGAGCTGTATATGCCCTAGATGGAACTGTAGAAAAAGTAACCAAAGGAATATTTGTAATAACACCAAATGGTGTTGAGATAGACAACACAGTCACAGAACAAATATCTGAAGGAAACTACAACCAATTATAGGTAAAGGATAAGGAGCTGTTTGATTAATAACAGCCCTTTTATTTTTTATGAGCTTAGAATTTAATTTAGACTTTATAACAGACAAAGCAAAGAAAAGTAACATAAAAAAAGCCTTAGCAATCCTTGAAAGATCCTATTATAAGAACATAGAAGAATCAAGTTTTTTCTTAGATCCATATGAGCAAGATGTCATAAGATCAATCGCCATAAAAAATGGAATAGATATAAGTTTTATTGGCGGTAACGACCTTGCCGAAAGAAAAATATTTGTAGCAAATTATTACTATTTACCATTAGTAGAAGAAAACTACATATCTATACTAAGATTTAAGCAAAACTCCCTAAGGCATCCGGATGTTCTAGGAGCCTTGATGAGTCTTGATGTAGATAGGACTAAGGTGGGAGATATAGTAATTGCTGATGATTTTTGTGAGTTTGCTATCTTAAAAGATAAGGCAAATTTTGTAAAATATAATCTCACGAAAATAAAAAGAGAAGGAATAGATATAGAAATAAAAAATCAAGCACAGCTAGATATTATAGAAGATGAGTTTGATCAATTTAGTGGTTTTGTATCTTCTCTTAGACTAGATAATCTTATTTCCATGTTTTTAAACAGGTCAAGGTCAAAGGCTAAAGATATAATAAATAATAAAAATGTAAAAGTTAATTATGAACTTATCGATGATCCTGGTAAAACTATCGATGAAGGAGCTATGATTTCTATAAGAAAAGAAGGTAGATTCATATTTGATGAGATTACTGGATCAAGCAAAAAAGGTAACTTACATATTAACTATAGGAAGTTGAAATGATATATATTTTAATAATAATTGTAGGAATAGTACTAGATAGAGTAAGCAAAAATTATGCTATAAATAATTTTATAGAAAATCCTCACCAAGGCAAGCTTTTAAACCTTACATACTTGGAAAATAGGGGGGCTGCTTTTGGTATATTACAGGATAATAGAATATTTTTTATTCTATTAACTATTGTTATTGTAGCCGGATTAATTTTTTATTTTATAAAAAATTATAAAACAAATCCTCAAATTCTAAATATAGCTCTTGCCTTTGTAATATCAGGAGCCATAGGTAATTTTTATGACAGACTCATCCAAGGATATGTTGTCGATTTCTTAGAATTTGCCTTTGTTAAATTCCCTGTATTTAATGTAGCGGATATATTTGTTACTGTTGGAAGTTTTTTAATTATTATCTACCTATTGTTTTTTGAAGAAAGTAAGAACTAAAATGAGTGTATTTATTGGCAATGATTGGGACCTGCTATTAGCGGCTGAACGGGAAAAAACTTACTATCAAAATTTGAGAAGACAACTTATAAAAGAGTACAGAAACTATACCGTTTATCCTGATATGTATGACATTTTTAATGCATTAAAATCTGTAGCTTATGAGGACTGTAAGGTTTTAATCCTAGGCCAGGATCCCTACCATGGTAAAGGACAAGCTCATGGCTATGCTTTTTCTGTCAAAAAAGGTGTAAGGACACCACCATCTCTTTTAAATATTTATAAAGAAATGCACGAAGACATAGGAACTTACATTCCTGATAATGGTTACCTTAAAAAATGGGCAGACCAAGGAGTTCTACTACTAAATACATCTTTAACAGTAAGAGCAGGTGAGCCTAATTCACACGAAAAACTAGGCTGGGAGATACTTACAGATAGGATAATCAAATTATTAAATGATAGAGAAAAACCAATAGTTTTCATACTTTGGGGACGAAATGCTCAAAGCAAAGAACCATTTATTACTAATCCCAAGCATTTAATAATAAAATCACCTCATCCATCACCATTTTCGGCATCAAGGGGATTTTTTGGATCAAAGCCATTTTCAAGAACAAATAATTTCTTAAAATCTATGGGTCAAGAACCTATAGATTGGCAAATAGAGAACCTATAAATGGGTCTCTATTATTTTTTTGCTTAAATTTAGTATGTTTTTGTAATTAAAAATATAGTTTTCCTTAATAACAAAAAGATTTGGATCCACATCTACTCTACTAATATTTTCTATATTAAAAATATTTAATGCAACAAATCCTCTGGTGTTTTCATCAAACATCCCGTAAAGAACTTGTAAGTTTATATCTATCTTATCCTCTTCAATTCTAAGCTCATAGTTAGGACCGTTAAAATAAGAATTTGCAAAAGATTTTTCTGAAGTGAGTACAAATTTGGCAATATCATTATTAATCCAGGAAGAATTTAAGGTGATTTTATTATTTGCTAAGTTTGTAGAAAGTTCATCATTAAAGTAATCTTTTATATTTGCAAGTTTTTCAGTTGCAATTAGATCATTTTCATTATGAATCATTATAGGCTTTGGTTTATCTCTTTTTATTATGTCATCTGTAAGCTTGCTTATAACCTTATACCTACTTGGATCATCTCTAAATATGCCTATCTTTTTTTCTAGATCTATTAGCTTCATAGATTCAAACACAAAGAATTTTCGATTTGATGAAATCTCTTTGAGTATATCGTAGGAATCTGGAAATACTGGAAATAGTTCATTTGCTATGAGTCTGTTGTTCAAAAAAGGAATATCAAATATATCTCCATTAAAATTAATTATAGTCTTATCAACTATTAAATTAGTATATATTTCTAATAATCTTTTTTCCTCATGGTCATCTTCAGCAAAGTATTGTTTTATGTAACACTTGTCATCTTCATAGGCAATGGTACCCAAGACTACTAGTTGATCACAAGAAGAATCCAATCCTGTAGTTTCTATATCTAAAATTATTTCGTTTTCTTTTATGTTATCAGGTTGATATAATTTTTTGTAAGTTATCATATCTATATTATACTTGATTTGTATATATTAAAGTTAGTAATATAATTATATACTTGAAGGAGATGCTATGATATATTTAGATAATGCAGCTACTACACAAATTTCAAAAAAAAGCCAGGAAGCAAGAGATTTTGCCGAGAATACATATTTTTCAAATTCTTCATCTCTGCATTCTTTTGGCATGAAATCTGAAGAATTGATTGATGAATCAAAGAAAATTATCGAAAAAGTTATTAATGCCAATCCTAACGAAATTTATTTCACCAAGGGAGCCACTGAAGCCAATAATATAGTTATAAGTTCCTTTAGTGGTGATAATTCAAAGGCTATTACAACTTCTATTGAACACTCATCTGTTTTTGATAGCTTTAATTCATATCCTTACAAAGAAGTAATTTATTTAAAAACGGATAGGCATGGCTACATAGATTTGGAAGAATTAAATGAAAAGATAGATGATAAAGATGTCAAACTAGTTTCAATAATCTATGTAAACAATGAAATTGGAACAATCCAAGATATTACTGCCATTAGTAAAATTCTTAAGGGTAAAAATATCATCCTACACATAGACGCAACCCAAGCCTTGGGAAAGATAGATTGCGATGTAAAGAAACTCGGAGTTGACTTAATGAGTTTTTCTGCCCACAAATTCCACGGCCCAAAGGGAGTAGGTGGCCTATATGTTAAGAAAAATATCCTATCAAAATTGAAACCAGTTTTATTTGGTGGTCGTCAACAAGTTATATCTAGTGGGACAGATAACCACCCAGCTATATATGCTATGGGTGTAGCCCTAAAAGAACATATGGAAAATTTTGATAGAGAATCTGTCAAAAATTTAAATCTATATATGAGAAATGAGATTTTAGATAATATCGAAGACATAGAAATTAATTCGCCAGATGATAATTTTGCTCCTCACATACTTTCAGTAGCCTTTAAAAACATAAAATCTGAAGTTTTGCTCCATATGCTAGAGCAAAAAGAGATATATGTTTCAAGTGGATCAGCTTGTTCTAAGGGAAACAATAATAGGATTTTGGAGGCTCTGGGTGTTGATGATGCTTACAAAGATGGTGTAATTAGATTTTCTTTTACAGATACAACTAGCAAGGAAGATATTGATAAGACTATTAAGGTTTTAAAAAATAGTATTAGTGAAATTAGAAAGGTTATGATATGAAAGCTCTAATATCAGTAAGTTTTGGAGAGCTATTTCTCAAGGGAGCAAATAGGAAGCAATTTTATAACAACGCCCTATCCCATATATTTAAAAATATAAAATCTATCGGCTACGATAAGTACTATACAGAAAGTGCCAAGTTATATATAGAGGCTAATGAGGAGAATTTTGAAGCTATTATTGAACAATTACAAAAAGTATTTGGTATAGCATATATAGATATAGTATATAGGACAGAAAAAAATGAAGAAGATATATTTGAGGCCATCAAAAAATCTATAATAGACGCTTATGGAGAAGATGAATTAACTTTCAAAGTTCAAACAAAGAGAGTTGATAAGTCCTTTAAATATCAATCACCTGAATTTAATATGTTGATGGGTGATAAAATTTTGGATGAGTTTCCAAATCTAAAAGTTGATATTCACGATCCTGATTTTAAGGTGTTTATAGATATTAAGAACAATGCCTATATATATTCAAAAAGATATGCTGGTCTCGGAGGACTTCCTATAGGATCTAGTGGAAATGGACTATTAATGCTATCAGGTGGGATAGATTCACCTGTTGCTGGATACTTGATGGCAAAACGTGGTATGAAAGTCAATGCTCTACATTTTCATTCCTACCCATATACCTCCCTTAAAGCAAAACAAAAAGCAATTGATTTAGCAGAAATTATGAGCGATTATACTGGACCAATGAACTTATTTATGGTAAACTTATCTGAAATTTATAAGGCTATTGCTACAAACTGTGACAGACGTGAAACAACCATTTTATCTAGAAGATTTATGGTTAGAATTGCAGAAAAGCTTTCAGAAAAATATGAATATAAGGCATTAATTACTGGAGATAGTCTAGGTCAAGTAGCTAGTCAAACCCTAGAATCCCTATCTGTAGTAGAAGAAGCAACAAGTTTACCATTACTAAGACCATTAATAGCTATGGATAAAAAAGACATAGTTGATTTATCAAAGGACATTGGATCCTATGAAAAGTCAATTGAACCATTTGATGATTGTTGTTCAATATTTGCCCCAGATAATCCACTAACAAAACCTAAACTTCACTATATAAAAATGAGTGAAGAAAAGCTTGATATAGACAAGTTAGTAGATGAATCTCTGGATACAATAGAAATTATAAGAATATAAGATAAAATATTTGACAAAATACTATTATATTAGTATTATTATAAGGTAAACCGCTCAGTTTGGGTACTGATCACCTACGCTGGCGAGAATTTGAGAAGTTAGGAGGACACCTATGTACGCAATTATAAAAACAGGTGGAAAACAATATAAAGTATCAGAAGGCGACCTAGTTAGAGTTGAAAAACTACCATACGAAGTAGGCGAAACTGTTGAATTTGATGAAGTACTTTTAGTTGGTGGAGATAGTGATGTAAAAGTTGGAGCTCCAACAGTAGAAAATGCAAAAGTTTCTGCAACTATCGAAGACCAAGCAAAAGACAAGAAAATCGTCGTATTCAAATATAAACCTAAGAAAATGTATAGAAAAAAACAAGGTCACAGACAACCATATACTTTAGTTAAAATTAACAGTATTTCTTTATAATAAATGATTAATGTTAATCTTTTATTAAAAAAAGAAAACATTGTAGGATTTGAAATAAGTGGCCATGCCGATTATGATGAGTATGGCAAGGACATAGTTTGTTCAGCAGTAAGCATACTTGCTTACACCTGTGTAAATACTCTTGAGTTATACATTGATGAATTTTCATTTACTGATGACGATGAAATTATGAAACTAATGACCTATCAAACAAATGAAAAGGCAGAAGTGGTATTTACAAGTTTTAAGACAGGAATATGGACCTTAGAGCAAAGTTATAATAACTTTGTAAAATTAAATTATAAGGAGATATAATATGATTTTAAATATTAACTTACAAAGATTTTCAAGTAAAAAAGGGGTATCTTCTTCTAAAAACGGTAGAGATTCAGAAAGTAAAAGACTAGGCACAAAAAGAGCTGATGGTCAATTCGTAAACGCTGGAACAATCATCGTTAGACAAAGAGGAACAAAAATTCACCCAGGCAACAATGTAAAAAAAGGTGGAGATGATACTCTATACGCATCATGTGAAGGAATTGTAAAATTTGAAAGAAAAGGACGCGACAGAAAACAAGTTTCTGTTTATCCAAAACAAGATATTGCCTAAGAAAAACTTAGCCTGCCTTTTCGGCAGGTTTTTTTCATATGAAAGGAATTTTTTATGATAGATTTTGCAAAAATAAGTCTAAAAGCTGGAGATGGCGGAAATGGAGCTGTAGCTTGGCGTAGGGAAAAATACGAGCCGACAGGTGGACCAGCTGGTGGTGACGGTGGCAATGGTGGTAGTATCATTATTAAAGCTACAAGAAACCTATCTACCCTAGATGAATTCAGATACAAAAGCAAATATAAGGCACAAAATGGTCAACCAGGTGGTAAAAACAAGAAATTTGGCAAAAAAGGTGATGATTTAATAATCAAAGTTCCAGTTGGAACAATATTAAGAGAGGCAAACTCTAATACCATTATTAAAGATTTTAAGCAAGATGGAGAAGTGTTTCTAATAGCAAAAGGAGGCAAAGGTGGTAGAGGAAATGTTCATTTCAAAAACTCCATTCGTCAAGCGCCTCGATTTGCAGAAAATGGTAAAAAGGGACAAGAGATCGATTTGCTTCTTGAACTAAAAGTCTTAGCTGATGTTGGACTTGTCGGTCTACCAAATGTTGGTAAATCAACATTGATTTCAGTAATCTCTTCAGCTAAACCAAAGATTGCAAACTATCATTTTACAACCATAGATCCAAACCTAGGTGTAGTAAATATTGATAATGAAAGATCTTTTATAGTCGCAGATATTCCAGGACTCATAGAAGGAGCTAATGAAGGTCAAGGTCTTGGACATGACTTTTTAAGACATATAGAAAGATGTAGAGTTCTTATCCACCTAGTTGATATTTCAGGAATAGAAGGAAGAGATCCAATAGAAGATTTTAAACTTATCAACGAGGAACTAAAATTATACAATGAAAATTTAGCCAACAAACCAATGATTGTTGCCTTAAATAAGACTGACTTAGATACTAATAATAATGCAGAGAACTTTATTAAAACTTTTGGGGATACTTATGATATTTATCAAATATCCGCAGCAACAACTGATGGCATTAAGAAACTTTTAGATGCAAGCTATGACATTCTTTTAAAAAGTGAAGATAAGAAATTTGACCTTATGGAAGATGTTGATGAGAACTTCCTAGAAGAATATTATAACAGGGAAATAGACTACGACTTACAATTTGCAAAAGATAATGAAATCTTTGTTGTATTCGGCAAAAGAATTGATAATCTTTTAGAAAAAGTAAATCTTGAAGACTACGATTCTCGTATGTTTTTTGAAAAAACACTTAGAGAAATGGAAGTTTTTGACAAATTAAAGGAAATGGGAATTGAGCAAGGAGATAGTGTTGCAGTTGGCGATATTGTCTTTGAGTATTATGAATAGGAGAAATAATGATTAGTGGTAAACAAAGAGCAAAATTAAAGGCAGAAAGCCATGATTTTAAGCCAGTTATAAATATAGGCAAAAACTCACTTACTAAAGAAACTATAGGAGCCATAGACGAAGCCTTAGAGGCTCGTGAACTTATAAAAATCAAGGTATTAAATAATAACCTAGATGACCAAGATGAGATAGTAAAAACACTATTAGAAGAATTGAATGCTGAGTTTGTCAATCACCTAGGAAGTATTATTACTATCTATAGGAAAAATGACGACAATAAATACGATATTTAGTCAGGATATATTATGAAAATTGGTTTATATGGAGGAACATTTGATCCAATCCATATTGGACATCTAATAGTCATGGAAAATGTGTTCAATTTCCTAGACATAGATAAGATAATAATTCTTCCAAGTTCCAATCCACCACACAAAGTAAACAAACAAAAAACCAAGGCCGACCTTAGGATTGAAATGGTAAAAAGAGCAATAGCTGACAATCCAAGGGTAGAGCTTTCCACCTATGAAGCTAGAAATGATGATGTGGTTTATACCCATGAAACTTTAGATTATTTCAAAAAGACTTATCCAGAAAATGAATTCTATTATATCATGGGTGAAGACTCTTTTATGACAATAGATACTTGGAAAAATTATGAAAAAATTTTAAATGATAAGTTAATTGTCTTTACAAGATCAAATACCGATAGTGACAGTGATCTTGTGAAAAAAGTTGATCAAATAAAAAAGGATAACCAAGAAATCTATCTTATAAACAACTTAAACATTAACATATCTTCTACCCTAATAAGAAGCTTGGTAAAAGAGGGTAAAAGTATAAAATACCTCGTTACTGATGAAGTTATAGATTTTATAGGAGAGCACAATCTATATGTATGATTTGAAAAATTGGGAAAATAGCTTGGTAGAGGATATTGGATCAAAAAGGTTCAAACATTGCAAGAGAGTAATGGAAACCGCCCTTAAACTAAATAAAAATATCGATGATGATTTGGTTAAAACTGCAGCAATACTTCACGATTGCGCAAAGTACAACGAAGATAAGTATCTAAAATTATTTCCTGCTAATATAAGCTCTGAGACTATCAATTATAAATCTGTTTTGCATTCTTTTTTAGGAGCAGAAGTAGCTAAAAAAGTGTATAATATAGATAATGACCAAGTACTTGATGCTATAAGATATCACACTACGGGCAAAGAAAATATGAGTGAATTAGAAAAAATAATTTACCTAGCAGATGCCATAGAACCTGAAAGATCTTATCCGGGCGTAGATGAATTAAGAGATTTGGCTAAAAAAGATATAGACCAAGCAGTACTATCTAGCTTAAGTCACAATATTATCTATTTGACCAATAAGCAGATTTTGATTCATCCACTTACTATCAGTGCTTACAACTATTTGATTAAGGAGAAAAATGAATAAATTAGATATTATTTTAAAAGTTTTAGATGATAGAAAAGCTGAAGATATTAATGTTTTAGAACTAAGCGATTCTTCTATTGCTGATACCTTTGTGATTGCAACAGGTACTTCAGTTATCCAAACAAAAGCTCTAGCAGACTATATTGAAGAAGAGCTTAATAAAAACGGATATGAATTGCTATCTAAAGAAGGTTTGCGTGAAGGAGAATGGATACTAATGGATGCAGATGATATTATAGTTCATATCTTCACACAAAGACAAAGGGAATTTTATGGAATAGACGATTTATGGGAAGAATAATCTTCTCATAAATTGCTAGGTTTTCAAAATGGATGATAAGAGAAAAGATAAAATTATAATGGGTCTAATCATAGTTGTTGTGGCTTTATTTGCTAATAACTATGTCAAGAATAACGAAGATGATTTATTAGGATCAGAAATTTCTTTACTTGATACATCCTCTGATGCATTATCACCTGCAGATGAAGACGAAAACGTTGAAATAAATGAAATGAAAGTCTACATTTCTGGTGAGATTAGTAAAGAAGGTGTCTACGAATTTGAAGATGGCGACAGGCTTGATGATTTGATCAAAAAAGCTGGTGGTTTGACAGAAAATGCAAACGCAAAAGATTTAAACCTTGCCATGAAGCTTGAAGATGAGATGAAAATATACATACCTAGTATCTATGAAATAAGTTCAGATGATACTGCTGATACAATACCAATCATAACTTCTGATAGCAAAGACTCTAGTAAGGATAAAATAAATATCAATAAGGCCAGCAAGGAAGAATTGATGTCCTTGCCAAATATTGGAGACAAGAGAGCTGATTCTATCTTAGAATATAGAGAATCTAACAAATTTGAAACT
Source organism: Anaerococcus sp. Marseille-Q7828 (assembly GCF_949769285.1). Taxonomy (NCBI): domain Bacteria; kingdom Bacillati; phylum Bacillota; class Tissierellia; order Tissierellales; family Peptoniphilaceae; genus Anaerococcus; species Anaerococcus sp. Marseille-Q7828. The sequence goes on along the minus strand of NZ_OX458331.1, from coordinate 1,357,552 downwards.
ATTGAAGATATAAAAAATGTAAATGGAATTGGAGAGAAATTTTATCAATCTCTTAAAGATTTGATAACTGTATAGGAGATATAATGAAATTATCAACTAGAAGTAAATATGGGCTAAGGGCTATTTGCTACTTAGCAGAAAATGAAGATAGGGGATATATACCTGTTTCTGAAATATCAGAAAATCTTGACTTGTCAGATAACTACCTTGAACAACTCATAAGGTTACTTAAAAATGCTAATATAGTTGAATCCACTAGGGGTCCAAAAGGCGGATATAAGCTAGTAAAAAAACTTGATCAAATAACAGTTGGTGAAGTATTAAGAGTTCTTGAGGGTACTTTTAATGTAACAGGTTGCCTTGAAGATGGTAGTCATTGTGACAATGAATGTAGGGCATATTTTGCCTTTAATAAATTAGATGAAGCTATAAATGATACTATTGATTCCATAACATTAGATACTATGGTAAATCAAAATAATAGGAGAGTCGATGAAAAACTTAGGAGTTAACGAACTTAGAAAATCTTATATAGATTTTTTTGGTAATGAAAAAAATCACACAATTTTAAAATCATTTTCCCTAATACCAAAAGATGATGAATCTTTGCTTTTAATCAATGCAGGTATGGCACCACTTAAGAAGTATTTTACTGGTGAAGAAAGCATGAAAAATAATAGGGCAACATCTTCACAAAGATGTGTTCGAACTGGAGATATAGAAAGAGTTGGAAAAACTGAACGCCATGGAACATATTTTGAAATGTTGGGTAACTTTTCTTTTGGAGATTATTTTAAAAAAGAGGCCATTACTTGGGCTTATGAATATTTGACTGAGCACCTAGAAATTTCTAAGGATTTATTATGGGTTACTGTCTACAAAGATGACGATGAAGCCTATAACATTTGGAAAGATGAAGTAGGCATGCCAAAAGAACGTATCCTACGTCAAGATAAGGATGAAAACTTTTGGGAGCTAGAAGTTGGTCCATGTGGACCATGTTCAGAAATATTCGTAGACAGGGGTCCTAGCAAGGCAGTTGATGAAAATGACAATGCTCCTGGTAATGACAATTCTGATAGATTTCTAGAGATATGGAATCTAGTATTTACTCAATTTAATAAAGATAGCGAAGGTAACTATACACCTCTAGCTCATCCAAATATTGATACTGGCATGGGCCTTGAAAGAATTGCCATGATTCTCCAAGAAAAAGATAATATCTTTGAAGTTGATATAGCTCAAGATATTATAAGAGAAATAGAAAAAGTATCAGGCAAAACATATAAAGAAAATCCAAAAGATGATGTTTCAATCAGAGTTATCACTGACCACGTAAAGGCCATGACATTCCTTGTCTCAGATGGAGTAGTTCCATCAAATGAAAAACGTGGATATGTCCTTAGAAGACTTATCAGACGTGCCTATAGACACGGCAAGCTTCTTGGTATAGACGGCGAATTTTTAACTAAGATTGTAAATAAAGTCATTGATTCCTATAAAGATGAATACAAAGAATTAGCTGATAATAAAGAACATATACTCGAAGTTATCATCGAAGAAGAAGATAGGTTCCAAAAAACTATAGATCAAGGTTTAGATAGATTAAATACTCTAATAGCTGAAATGGAAGAAGATGGCAAAAAAATCTTAGATGGATCTGAAGCCTTCAAATTGTATGATACCTATGGATTCCCTCTTGATTTGACTAAAGAAATATTAAATGAACAAGATTACGATGTAGATGAAGATAAATTTAATCAAGAGATGGAAGATCAAAGGGAAAAAGCTCGTAATGCAAGGAAAAAAGACGCTGGTTGGTCACTTGATAATATAGTTACTGATGGAATCAACCCAACAGACTTTATTGGTTATGATAATTTATCAGTTAATGCAAAAATTACTAATTTATTTGACGAAAATGGCCAAGTAAAATCGCTAAAAGAGGGCCAAGAAGGTATAGTAGTAAGTGATAAGACTTCATTTTATGCTGAAGGCGGTGGTGAAGTAGCTGATATAGGTTATATATATAGTGATAATGCTAAGGCAAAAGTTACCGATGTTCAAAAGAAAAATGATATTTATTTCCACTATGTAGAAATCATAGATGGTGAAATTCATACTGATGAAGAATATACTTTTGAAGTTTGTAAAACTCGTCGCTTAGATATAACAAGAAATCACTCAGCAACTCACTTATTAGACCAAGCCCTCAGAGATGTATTAGGTGATAGTATAAACCAAGCAGGATCTCTAGTAGATGATGAGAAACTCAGATTTGATTTTACCTATAATGGATCACTTACAGCTAGCCAAAAAAGAGAAATTGAAGATATAGTTAACGAAAAAATCAGAGAACAGTTAGATGTAACAAAAGAAATTCTCCCATTCAAAAAATCCCAAGAAATGGGAGCTATAGGACTATTTGAGGACAAGTACAAAGACGAAGTTAGGGTCGTTTCCATCGGAGATTATTCTAAAGAATTATGTGGCGGATGCCATGTAAACAATTCATCTGAAATCTTAATGTTAAAAATAATAAGCGAATCATCAGTTTCTGCTGGCGTTCGTAGAATAGAAGCTATAAGCGGTAAAAAAGTTTATGAGCTTTTACAAAAACAAAAAGATGACCTAGAACAAATAGCTGCGGATCTAGGAACTAGAGAAGATTTAATTGAAAATAGAATCAAATCTATTAAAGAAGAAATCGCAAATCAAAAAGAAGAAATAAAAAGATTAAAATCATCTTCAAACAAAGATACTTTTGATCAATTAAAAAAAGCTGTAGAGAAGAAAGATGATATAAATCTACTTATTTATAAATTTGAAGATGCGACTACAGATCAGATGCGTGATTATGAAAATAGATTAAAACAAACATTTGATAATTTAGTCATAGTTTTTGCAAGTCTAAGTAATAATAAGTTGATATTTACGGTTTCTGTTGATGATAGTTTAACTAATAGATATGACGCAGGAAAAATAGTAAGAGAGATAAGTCAGTTAACTGGTGGAAACGGCGGAGGAAGAAAGAACTTCGCACAAGCTGGAGGAAAAGATATTTCTAAAGTAGATCTTGCTTTAGAAAGAGCTCATCAGATTATATAGAGGAGTTTTAAAATGACTGAAAATAATAATTTTAACGAAACTATTGCTTTTAAACCTGAAAGAGATAACCAAAAGGATATAAGAGATATTCTAACTACTGTTTATAATGCCCTAGAAGAAAAAGGTTATAAACCAACAGGGCAAATCGTTGGATATTTGTTATCTGGGGATCCTACCTATATTACAGCTCACAATGGTGCTCGTAAACTAATAAGAGTTGTAGATAGAGATGAAATACTTGAAGAATTATTAAATAGCTATATCAATGACTAGGATAATGGGTCTGGATGTAGGTGATAAAACTATTGGGGTTGCTCTTAGCGACCCTATGTTTTTGATGGCTCATCCTATAGAAACAATAAAAAGAAAAAAAGCAAGCCTAGATATTCAAAGGCTAGTTGAAATTATAGAAAAAGAAGATGTAAAAACAATTGTGGTAGGTCTTCCTAAAAATATGAATAATTCCATAGGCCCTCAATCTATGAAAGTAATGAGTTTTGTAGATTTGCTAAAAAAGCAAACTGACAAAGAGATTATTTATGAGGATGAAAGAATGACCACTCTTCAATCAGAAAGGGTGCTTATTGATATGGATGTAAGACGTGAAAATAGGAAGAAATATATAGATAAAATTGCAGCTACATTTATCTTGCAAAGCTATTTAGACAGGAGAAACAATGGATAGTATTGTTTTATATGATGAAGATAATAATGAAGTCAAATTTAATATAATAGATACTTTCGGAGTAGATGACAAAAATTACTGTGCCCTTCAACAAGAAGATGATGATTTGATTCTTATAGCAGAAGTAATAAATAATGACGATGAAGTTATATTTAAAGCTATAGATGATCAGGAAGAATTAGATGAAATCATCAAATTGTATGAAGAAATGAAGGATGAAGACAATGGAAACTAAAGAAGTTAGAAAAATTTTTGAAGATCATAATCAAAAGTTTACAAAGCAAAGAGAGATTATTTTTAATGTTTTAAAAGATAGCTCTCCAAAGCATGTTACACCAGAAGAACTATTTTCCATTGTTCATGAGGATAATAAGCAAGTAGGAATTGCAACAATATATAGAACTTTAAATATTTTTGAAGAATTGGGTATTGTTAACAAACAAGAATTTACTGACAATGCCTACACCTATGAGCTTATAGATTCATTAAATGACCATCACGATCATATTATTTGTACTAGTTGTGGGAAAATAATTGAAGATGAATGTATAGATAAAAATGAATTAACAAAGTCATTAAAAGATACGTATGATTTTGATATGAAATATTATTCTCTGAGAATTTATGGCACATGCTCCGAATGTCAAAAACTTAAGGAGTATAAATGAGACATGAGAAGAAATTAAAGCTAATTCCTATCGGGGGATTGCAAGAAATTGGTAAGAACTGTACTGTAGTTGAATACGGAAATGACATGGTTATGATAGACTGTGGACTTACATTCCCTGACCAAGATATGCTTGGGGTAGATATAGTAATACCAGATTTTACCTATGTAGAAGAAAATAAGGATAAACTAAGGGGTATATTTGTAACCCACGGGCACGAAGACCATATTGGCGCTATTCCATATTTTTTAAAGAGTGTAGATACAAATGTATATTGTTCAAAATTAACAAAAGGTCTATTAGAAAACAAATTTAAAGAACATGGATTAAATCCAAATAGAATCAAAATGGTAAACGTCAATAATAAGGTTAATGTTGGCGAATTAAGTGTAGAATTTATTAGAGTAAGCCACTCTATTCCAGATTCATGTTCTATAGCAGTTAAATCACCTGTAGGAACAATCCTATTTACAGGTGACTTTAAAATGGACTTTACACCAATTGATGGTGATCCAACAGATATACAAAGGCTAGCAGAACTAGGTAAAAAAGGCTTACTAGCAGTTTATGCAGATAGTACAAACGTTGAAAGACCTGGTCACTCACTTAGTGAAAAAGAAGTTGGAGATACTTTTATAAGGATTTTCGGTCAAGTAAGTGGCAGGATAATTGTTGCTACCTTTGCAAGTAACCTTCATAGAGTTCAACAAGTAATATATGCGGCCGAAAAATATAACAGAAAAGTTGCACTTTCTGGTAGATCTATGCTAAATAACGTTAAGATTGCTAGCGATTTGGGATATTTAAAAGTTAAGAGCAATACACTAATTGATATGAAAAATATCAAATCTTATGCTGATGATGAGATAGTTGTTCTTTCAACAGGTACTCAAGGTGAGCCGCTATCAGCACTAACAAGAATGGCTAATGGAGAACACAAACAAATTCACCTAAATGAAACAGATACTGTAATACTTTCTTCATCAGCAATTCCAGGTAACGAGATAGCTATCAATAATACCATTAACAAACTTACAAAGATTGGTGTAAATATAATATACGCATCTCTAGCAAAAGTCCATGCATCAGGTCATGCTTGCCAAGAAGAAATAAAATTAATGTACCAACTAACTACACCAAAATATCTACTACCTGCCCATGGTGAGGCTCGTCAATTACAAACTCACCAACAGATAGCCGAAGATATGGGAATGGATAAAGATAAAATATTTATTCTAGAAAATGGCGATGTGCTAGAGTTTACTAAAAAATCAGCAAAAGTATCAGGAAAAGTAACAGCTGGCAAAGTCTTGGTAGATGGTTCTGGTATTGGTGATGTAGGCAATATTGTCCTTAAAGATAGAAAACACCTATCAGAAGATGGTCTTATGGTTGTATCCATCACTTTTGATAGAAATACCCAAGCTCTACTTGCAGGTCCAGAAATAGTATCTCGTGGTTTTGTATATGTAAAAGAAAACCAAGATATTATAGAAAACTCAAAAGAAGTAGTACTAAGATCTGTTGAAAAATGTCAAAAAGAAGAAATAAGAGCTTTAAGTCAAATAAAATATCAAATTAGAGAAGACTTAAAATCTTATTTATATAATGAACTAGGTCGTGATCCTATGATATTACCAGTAATATCAGAAGTAGAAAATAATGAGATATATTAATTACCAGCATACTAGTGATTATTTAGAAAACATTATTGAAGATAGGGACTTTTTAGAACTAAGGTCATACGCTTTAAAGAATGATGTCCCTATAATGAATGTAGAGAGCAAAGAATTTATCAAAAGTATATTGGCTATACAAAGACCAAAAACCATACTAGAAATAGGTACGGCAATAGGATATTCGTCCTTAGTTTTTTATAAATATACTAAAGCTGATATTACTACCATAGAATTAGATGAAACTACATCAAATATAGCCAAAAATAATTTTGATAAATACAATGCCCCTATAAATTTAATAAATGATGATGCAATGAAAGCCTTGAATAATATAAGTCAAGGCTTTGATTTTGTTTTTATTGATGCCAATAAGGCTCACTATGAAGACTATTTTAAAATTTGTGCTGATTTATTAAATGATGGAGGAATAATTATAGCTGATAATGTTCTGTTCAAAGGCATGGTCTTAAATGATGATTTGGTAAATAAGAGAATGATCACTATTGTAAAAAGATTAAGAAATTACCTAGCCTATGTTAGCGATAGGAAATACTTTAAAACTTCTATCATACCAATAGGTGATGGTTTAACTATAAGTGTTAAGGAGAATAAATGACTAGAGAAAAAGTGGAATTACTTGCCCCCGCAGGTGATATGGAGAGGTTAGAAGCAGCTGTAAAGTTTGGAGCAGATGCAGTATTTATGGCTGGAGATAGCTTTGGTCTTAGGGCAAATGCCAAAAATTTTGATAGAGAAGCTATGATTGAAGCTGTAAAATTTGCCCATGACAACGGAGTTAGAGTTCATATAACAATGAATATTGTGCCTCACGATGAAGATATGAACGGTATTGAAGATTACTTAAATTTTCTTGATGAGATAGGTGTTGATGCACTTATAATTTCTGATCCTGGTATCTTTACATTGGCTAAGGAACTAACTAATATAGACCTTCACATATCTACCCAAGCTTCTGTAACCAACACAGCAACTGTTAATTTTTGGTATAAGATGGGAGCAAAAAGAGTTATATTAGCTCGTGAACTGTCATTGGAAGAAATCATCGAGATTAGGAACAATACTCCAAAAGATTTGGAAATAGAAGTATTTGTTCATGGAGCTATGTGTATATCCTACTCAGGTAGATGTCTACTATCTAACTATATGACAGGACGTGATGCCAACAGAGGAGATTGTGCTCAAGCTTGTAGATGGAAATACAGTATACAAGAAGAAAATAGGCCGGGAGAGTATTATCCAATAGAAGAAGATGGCTCAGGGACCTATATAATGAACTCTAAAGACCTATGTTTGATAGATGAACTTGATAAGCTTATAGAAGCTGGTATTGATAGCTTTAAAATCGAAGGAAGAATGAAGACAGAGTTTTATGTTGCTACTGTTATAAGAAGCTATAGACAGGCTATAGATGCTTATTATGAAGGTAATTATAATAAAGAAACTATCCAAAAGTATTTTAATGAAGTTGAAAAAGCAAGTCACAGGCACTATACAAAGGGGTTCTTCCATAATAAACCTGATGGAGATGGTCAAATCTATGAAACTTCATCATATATTAGAAAATATGACTTTATAGGCAAGGTATTAGATTACAATAATGATAGCAAAGAAGCTATTATTGAACAAAGAAATAGGTTTTTCCTAGGAGAAGAGATAGAAATATTTGGCAATAAAAAAGATTTTTACGAATTTAAAATCGAGAATATGAGAAATTCCAAGGGTGAGGATATAGAAGTTGCTAACAAAGCCAAGGAAAAAATCTATATGACAATTGATTATCCACTAGAAAAGGGAGATTTACTGAGAAGAGCCATTAGCGAAGATAATGACTGATATTTTAGAAAAAACAACAATAAATTTTAAATTACCTTTATTTGGGTATAAAATATAGTGGAATAGAAAAGGAGTTAAAAATGACAGATAAAAAAGAAAACGAAAAAATTATAAATCCTGAAACTGGACAAGAAAAAGAAACTAGTCAATTTGAAGGCGATGAATCTTTAGAAGAAAAAGTAAAATCAAGTGATCAAAGCTTAAATTTTAAAGACCCTGATGACAAATATACTACTGATACAGAGTATAGAAACAGCACAATTGATGAGGCAGGACAAGTATCTGGGCCAAGTGCTGAAGGAAGAAGAACAAGAGTTGATGAACTTTCAGAAAATCCATCAGAAGAAAGTGATAATTAATAAGTCAATATAAGTTAAATATCTACCAAGCCTTGTAAAAATCGCAAAGCTTGGTTTTTTATTAAAAAAAACCTCCAAATCACAAGTGAAATGGAGGCTATGTAAGTATTATAAACTATTTATCTTTAGAAGGATTTTCTGACAAATCATCTTCACGTGTTCTTCTGCTTTCTACACCAACGTTTGAGATTTGATCTGCTTCATCTACTTCTGTTTTAAGTTCTTCTTGGTCAGGAGAATATTTCTTGTCTATATCATCTCCACCTTTTGTTGTTTCTGATGCACGAGTTTTTTTGTCAAGCTCATCATTACCTTCATATTGGCTAGAGCAGCAAACTTCACCTGTTTTTGGATCAATTACTTTATCTTTTTTCTTATCTGTCATAATTTACTCCCTTTTTATATGTACATTTTATCTTTAATATAATTATAATACACTTAGATTTTTATTGCAATATCTTTAACAATTTATGCAAATTTAATTAAGATTTTACCTATTAATATATTACAAATAGTATCATTTAAAATATTTTTATATTCCTTTGTAATTATAGGTAAAAATTGGTATATTATTGTGTAGTGAAGGTGATAAAAATGAATAAAATATTAAAAATTATGACAGATGGACAAATCCCATCTTATCAAACATCGGGTTCCTGTGGCATAGACTTATATTGTTCAAATGATGAAGATATAATAATTGAGCCAGGAGATATGAAAAAAATTAATACAGGTCTTAGAGTACAAATTCCTCAAGGCTTTTTTGGAGCAGTGTATCCCAGATCTTCAACTGGTGTTAAAAGGCAGCTAATGCTAGCAAATACTGTTGGAGTTATAGATTCAGACTATAGAGGGGAAATTATGATCTTTATGTATAATTATGGTAATGATCCCCAAGTCATTAAAAATGGAGATAGGATAGCTCAATTAGTTATTCAACCTTATGAGAAATGTGAATTAGTTCAAGTAGAAAGTTTAGATGAAACGGATAGAGGTGAAAGTGGTTTTGGTTCCACTGGCAATTAATGAATAATAATTTTTCAAAAGTTTTTAAAAAGAATAAGTATCGTATATTTCTAATATTAGCCATAATTTTTATTCTTAGCATAGCGTTTATTGTCTTTAAAAAAGTAAGTAGTGAAAACGAAATAGCAAAATATGATAATGAGATATTGATAGTTAAAGGCAATGGAGACCAGCTTGATTCTTTAACCTTAAAAGAATTAAGATCAATGGGGAGCCAAAAGCTTGATATAAGCATTAATAATGGACTCGAGACTACTCCAGTGGAAGGTATCTCTATAGAACAAATTATTGGAAAACTTGACTACAATCTAAAAGATAGTGGTGTTATGGTAATAGAAGATGATGAAGGAAACTCAACAAGGGTAGCTATGTCTGATGTATTAGAGCCAGGAAGAATATATCTGGTATATAGGATTGATGGCAAACCAATTTATGATATAAATCCAGGCTATGGTAAAATGATAATAATAGATACAGCAACAAATTCATCAGCAAAATGGATAACAAATGTTAAGACTCTAGATATAAAGTAATAAGACATAGCTTTATAGTGAGTCTTTTTATTATGGTATAATATGAGTAAAGATAGGGGATAGCTATGAGGGATAATTTTAAATATGAAAAACTAACACCCATGTTGAAACATTACGTAGATGTAAAAAATTCTTTTAAAGATGCACTGCTCTTATATAGGGTAGGTGATTTTTTTGAGTCTTTTTTTGACGATGCTATCATTATTAGCAAAACATTGGGGCTTACCCTAACTGGCAAAGAATGTGGCCATGAAAATAAAGCTCCTATGTGTGGAGTTCCCCACCATGTAATTGATAACTATGTGGGTAAACTTGTAAAAAAAGGCTACAAGGTAGCTTTATGTGATCAAGTAGAAGATCCTAAAGAGGCCAAGGGACTCGTTAAAAGAGCTATAACCAGAGTTGTAACTCCTGGAACAATTACAGATATTGATGCTCTTGATAATAGAGAAAATAATTATTTATTATCAATTTTTCAAAATGATTTCGGCCTAGGCCTTACATATTGTGACATATCTACAGGTCAGTTAACAAGTTTTGAAATAAAAGGTTCAAAAGATTTAATAGCAAAAAGAACTATAGACCAAATAGAAAAAATCAATCCTTCTGAGATAATAATAAATAGTAATTTTAATTTAAAAGATGTTTTAATATATTTAAAACAAGATTCAGATGTATTTTTAAATTATATAGATGATGATAATAATTATAGCAAGATTAGCGGAAAGATTATCGATTACTTATCTATAGATAACTTTAAAAAAATCGAAAATATGCGTCTTAGTCTTGTTTCTACGGCAAATTTACTTGACTATATTTATAAATTTTATGACGATAAACTCATCCATATCAATAATATAGAAATTTTAGAAATAAATGATTTTCTAGAACTAGAGGCAAATACAAGGAAAAACCTAGAATTACACAGAAATCTTAATAATAATAGCAAAGAAGATACTGTACTAAATATTATTGATAAGTGTGATACTGTAATGGGCTCTAGGCTCATAAATCAATGGTTAGAAAGGCCTCTAATTGATAAGGAAAAGATAGACATAAGACTTGATATAGTTGAATATTTTACTAATAATCCAATAGAGTCGCAAAATATTTCTAACTTTCTAAAAAATGTTATGGATTTAGAACGATTAATCGGGAAAATATCTTACAAGAGAGCCAATGCTAGAGATTTTATATCACTTAAAAACTCTATAGAAGATATTCCTAGATTAAAATCTTATCTAGAAGATTCAGATGATGAAATGATCAGAAATCTTGGTATTAACCTACCTGATGTATTAGACATATATAAATTATTGGAAAAATCTATATGTGATGATCCACCAATATCTATAACAGAAGGTGGAATAATAAAAGAAGGATATTCTAATAAACTTGATGATTTAAAAATATCCTCAGAAGAAGCTCTAACAAAACTTACAAAATATGAAAGTGAAGAGCGAGAAAAAACTGGCATTAAAAATTACAAAATAATATTTAACAAAAATAACGGTTATTCTATAGAAATAACAAAAAGTAATTTAGACAAAGTTCCAGAAACTTATATAAGAAAACAAACTTTAAAGAATCAGGAACGCTATACAACTGAAAAACTTGAAGAACTAAGCAGCTTAATTTTAAATGGGAAGGACCAAGTTAATGACATTGAATACCAATTATTTAACGAAATAAGGGATATCTTATTAGAAAAAACTTTAATGCTACAAGCTTTGGCAAAGATGATAGCTAATATCGATTGTCTTAACACCCTAGCTAGAGTTGCTAATTTCAACAATTATGTAAGACCAGTACTTAATAATGGCAACAAAATCATAATTAAAGATGGTAGACACCCTGTAATAGAAAGCAAACTTAAAGAAAATGAATTTATTGCTAATGATACTGATATAGGTGAAGATGATAATCTGATTCAAATAATCACTGGCCCTAACATGGCAGGCAAGTCTACTTATATGAGGCAGATGGCAATTATAATAATACTTGCTCAAATGGGATCCTTTGTACCTGCGAGCTATGCAGATATAGGTATTTGTGATAAGGTATTTTCTAGGATTGGAGCAAGCGATAATATATCCAAGGGCGAATCTACCTTTATGTTAGAAATGAATGAGGTTTCCAATATTTTGAAAAATGCAAGTCCTAAGTCTTTTGTTATCTTAGATGAAGTTGGCAGAGGAACATCATCAGATGATGGATTAAGTATTGCTATGGCTCTAGTAAAATATATATCAAAAGTCAAGAAGTTTAAGACTGTATTTGCAACGCATTTTCATGAGCTGACAGTTCTTGAAAACGAGCTAGATAACGTTAAAAATCTAAAGATAGAAATATTAAATGAAAATGACAATCTTATATTCCTTAGAAAGATATCTCCAGGAAAATCTGACAGGTCTTATGGTATTGAAGTAGCAAAACTAAGTGGTCTTCCTGAAGAAATAATCGAAGATGCCAAAGTCTTTATGAATAAAATTTCTGATGATGATTATTTTGAAGTAAATAAAACTAAGAATATTGTAGATACCATTGATGATATAAATACAAAAAATATGGAAGAAATAATTTCTATTACTAAAGATATTAATGTAAACGACCTAACACCTCTAGAAGCAATTAATAAGCTTAATTCCTTAGTAGAAAGGATAAATGGATTAGCGTAATGCCTATTAGAAAATTAGACCAATATACAATAGAACAAATAGCAGCAGGAGAGGTGATTGAATCACCTTTTTCTGTTGTAAAAGAACTAGTAGAGAATTCAATAGATGCTAAGGCAAAAAATATTACAGTTGAAATAAAAAATGGCGGAAAAACCTATATACGTGTTACTGATGACGGAAGTGGCATAGCTAAAGATGACCTAAAACTTGCCTTTGAAAAACATACTACATCAAAAATAGTACATTTTGAAGATTTATATGATATTTACTCTCTAGGTTTTAGAGGTGAGGCTCTATCTACTATAGTAAGTGTTGCAAATGTGAAAGCCATTACAAAAACATCTGATGCTAATATAGGTAGCAAAATAGAGTTTACAAATTACAAGATTAATGAATCTTCAATTGCGACAAATACTGGTACAAGTATAGAAGTATTAAATATATTTGCTAATCTACCTGCTAGATATAAATTTTTGAAATCTGATCTAGCCGAGTCAAACGCCATTACTAAATTGATGTATTCTTTGGCCTTAGGTTATAATAACATAGGATTTAAGTATATAAAAGATGATAGATTAGAATTTAAAACTACAGCAAATGAATCACTTGATCTTAGGATTTATAATTTACTAGATGATAATCTAAAGGATGAACTTATTGAAATAGATGCAAGCAATGAAATCTATAGTATAAATGGATTTATCTCAAGCTCAAACTATTACAGAGCATCAAGGTCACTCCAATATCTATATGTTAATAATAGACTTGTTGATAGTCCTTTAATCATTAATACTATTGAAAATGAATATAGAACTTATATTCCTAATGGTAGATTTCCAGCTTTATTTTTGTTTGTTAGCACTAATCCAAAGAATTTAGATATAAATGTTCACCCTAACAAAAGGACCATAAAATTTATTTATGAAGATGATTTATTATCTTTGCTTAGTGAATGTATTTATAAATCTCTATCGGAAAATATGTATCCAAATAAGATTACCATTGATGAAAATAAGGATAATTCTTTATTAGATTTTAGTGATTATGCTAGCGTCTTAGAGAAATATCAAAATTCTTCTTTAGTAAAAGAAAATAAGTCTTCTTATGAGGAAAATAACTTTTTCGAAAACAAAGATAAAAAACTATACGAAGTTGATGAGAAAAAGCTTGAGAGTCACGATGATTACAAACTGCCATCTAATGATTATCATAGCATCTCTTTTACTGAGGAAAAATCATATTCATATCTTACAAGCTTGTTTTCAAGATATTCCTTATTTGCTTGCTCTAATGGCAATATTATTCTTGTAGATAATAGGAGGGCTGATGAAGCAATACTTTACAATAATTTTATAAAAGAGTTAGAAGATGGTGCTGTTAGTCAACAATTATTATTAGAGCCTATTGTAATTAATCTAAAAGCTAATGATAAATTGAAATTTATTGACAAAAGAGATGATCTATTGGGCTTGGGTTTTGATATTGACTTAATTGCCGAAGATAAAGTACTAATTAGATCTATTCCTCAATTGTTTGATAATGATACTTATGGTAATTTCTTTTATGATTTGTTAGATCTGGATTTACAAGATAGGGGAGATATATTCTATAAAAATATAAGGAAATATATCAAGTCTAAATCATTTAGAAAAGGTAACAAGCTTGGTGAAATCGAAGCTAGAAAATATCTTGATGACCTATTAAATCTTGACAATCCATACAAAACTTATGATGGGAAAGCAATTATTATAGAATTAACAGATACGGATGTGGAGAGATATTTTGAAAGATAAATTAATTATAATAACAGGACCTACAGCTAGTGGCAAGAGTGATATAGCAATAAATGTTGCCAAGGCTTTTAGTGGGCAAATAATATCTGCCGATAGCCAGCAAATTTATAAAGATATGAACATAGGAACAAATAAAATAGATCAAACTTACGGCATAAATCATCATTTAATTGATGTGATTGATCCAAATGAAAACTTCACTGTGGAAGATTTCTCATCAAAGGCAAGTTTGTTGATTCATCAAATTAATGAAGATGGACATATTCCAATACTTACCGGAGGTACTGGATTTTATATAGATTCTATTTTATTTGATATGAATTATGGGGCAACTCCTAGAGATTCTGATCTAAGAAATGAACTTGAAGCAATCGCTGATAATAAGGGGAACTCATATTTATATGATAAACTTAAGAATATTGATCCCATAACAGCAGATAAATACCACGAAAACGAAAGAAATAGGATAATTAGGTCACTTGAAATCTATGAACTTACAGGTGAAAAACCTTCTGATGTAAGAAGTGGGGAAAAAGTATTAAATGAAAAAATTGATCCAATTTTATTCTTCTTAAATTTTAAAGACAGGTCAGGACTTTATGAAAATATTAATAATAGAGTTATAGAAATGATTTCAGAAGGTTTAATAGAAGAATTTGTGAACGTAGTTAAGACTTATAATCTTGATGAAAACTCCCAATCTATGGCAGCAATTGGATATAAGGAAATCTTTCCTTTTATAAAAGAAGAAATAGATATTGATGAACTTATAGATTTGATACAAAAAAATACAAGACACTACGCAAAAAGACAAGTAACATGGATGAAAAGATACCTAAATTATAATTTTGCTCACGAAATTATTATGGATAATATAAGTAAATATGATGCAAGTGATATTATAATAAGCACAATTAAGGATATTTATGAATTTTAACGAAATATATGATCATTATAATATAGATGACTCATTTGATAATATGATAAAGAAAGCTCAAGAATGCCTATGTGAAGATTTTAACAAACTAGAAGAAATAGCTGAATTTAACCAACTTAAGGTATTAAAAGCATTCAATAAAAATAATCTTAATACTCAAGATTTTATAAGTGCAACTGGATACGGTTATGCTGATACCGGTAGGAAAAAGTTAGAAGAAATATATGCTGATTTTTTTAAAGCTGAGGATGCTTTAGTAAGACCAAGTATTGTTGCAGGGACCCACGCCTTATCTTTAGTTCTATTTGCTTTATTAAACTACGGGGATAAAATGGTAGCAATAACTGATGATCCATACGATACTATGCAACAAGTTATAGGGATTGTAGGTAATAAGAAAGGTAATTTAATCTCAAAAGGAATTTCTTATGAAAAACTGAGCCTAGATGAAAATAATCAAATTGATTATCAAAATATTCACAAAGTTTTCGATAAAAATACTAAATTAGCACTAATTCAAAGATCTACTGGATATACTCAAAGACGCGCCTTTACAATAGAAGAAATTGAAAAAGCTATAATAGAAATTAGAAAAGCAAATCCTGAAACTATTATTTTTGTGGATAATTGTTATGGCGAATTTACTGAAGATAAAGAGCCAATAGAGGTTGGTGCAGATATATTAGCTGGATCCTTGATTAAAAATCTTGGTGGCGGCATAGCTATAACTGGCGGTTATGTTGTGGGTAAAAAAGATTTGATAGAGTACTGCTCAAATACCTTAACAGCACCAGGAATTGGCAAGGACGAAGGCTTAAGTTTTGGTACAACTAGATATGTCTTACAAGGCTTATATTTTGCGCCACAAATTGTTAAAGAAGCCATAAAAGTAGGAATGTTATTCGGAAAAGTATTTAACGAACTAGGTTATGAAGTTATCCCTAAAATCGGAGATCCTCAAAGCGATGTAGTTCAAGCGATAAAATTTGAAGATCCAGATAAGGTCATCACATTTTGTAAGGCTATACAAGAAGCTTCTACAGTTGATTCAAATTTAATTCCAGAACCATTTCCAATGCCAGGATATGAAGATCCTGTGATTATGGCTGCTGGTGGTTTTGTAGAAGGATCAACATCAGAACTTTCTGCAGATGGTCCACTAAGAAGTCCATATATTGCATATCTACAAGGTGGATTAAATTATTACCATGGAAAGCTCGCTCTAAAACTCGTTTTAAGCCGTTTTAAAAATCAAGGATACATATAGGTACCCTTGATTTTTTATCTAAAGGTCTAATTTTGTAAGCGGATTCTTATTTACAGCATCCTTAAGGTCTTCATCATCTAAGTGGGTGTAAATTTGAGTTGTTGAAATATTTGTGTGTCCTAGTATATCTTTTAGAGCCCTTATATCTACATTGCCATACTTATACATCAAAGTTGCAGCTGTGTGCCTTAATTTGTGGGTAGAGTACAAGGAGGTATCAAATCCAGCCTTATTAAGGTATTTTTCTATGGTAGATTGGACAGCTCTATTAGAAATTCTCTTTTTTCTTGTAGAAATGAATAGAGCTTCTATATACATACCATCCAAATATTCATTTCTAATTTTTAAATAATGGTGAATTAATTTTAGAGCGTTTTCGGTTAAATATATTGTCCTTTCTTTATTTCCTTTTCCAATTATTTTGAAATGATCATTTTCTATATCCGATACATTTATTGATACTAACTCAGATAATCGCATTCCAGTTGTAAGAAAAGTGAATATAATGGCTAAATCACGCGCCCTTAAAAAGTCATTTTTCTCAGTGTTAACTACAGATAATAATCTTTCTGTCTCATCTAAAGTGAGGTAGACGGGTTGTCTTTGGCTGATTTTGGGATTTCTAAGCTTTTCAGTTATATTCTCATCAATAACTTCAATCTCTTGGTATAGATACTTATAAAAAGACTTTATAGCTGAAATCTTCCTAGATCTAGTAGTAGGGTTGTCGTTTTTTTCATTATCTAGATATGATAGATAAGCATAAAAATCAGCTATATTAAGACTAGATAAGAATTTGGCATCAATTATTTTTTTCATATCTTTATCTTTAAATTCTTTTTCAAATGAGCTTTGATCTCCATAATAAACTTTTCTTAGAATTTGATATTTGAAAAAAACTTCCAAATCGTATCCGTATTCTTTAATTGTATTGGGTGATAGGCCTCGAATTGATTTTAAAAAGTTTAAATAGTCTATAAGTAGTATTGGTTGGTTCATGAATTGCTCCAAATAAGGTAAATTTTAGTTTTTATAATAATATTGTACTGATATTTTAAAAATTTACAATTATTGCACAAAATTATTATTTTGTGCAATAATTTATATTGACA
Source organism: Anaerococcus sp. Marseille-Q7828 (assembly GCF_949769285.1). NCBI lineage: Bacteria > Bacillati > Bacillota > Tissierellia > Tissierellales > Peptoniphilaceae > Anaerococcus > Anaerococcus sp. Marseille-Q7828. Next base: position 1,339,853 of record NZ_OX458331.1, on the reverse strand, counting down.
AGCCTCTCTCTATTTTGCACTTTTATAGCAATTAAAAACTGCCACTAAATAAATGGCAGTTTGTCATAATTACTTTTAATAATTATCTTGCATATTCTATCGCATTTGATTCTCTAAGAACATTTACTTTTATTTCTCCTGGATATTCTAATTCATCTTCAATTCTTTTTGCAATCTCTCTAGCAACTACAATCATTTCATCATCTGTTATTTTTTCTGGTTTAACCATTATTCTAAGTTCTCTACCAGCTTGTAAAGCAAATGATTTTTCAATTCCTTGATATGAATTAGCTATCTCTTCAAGAGATTCTAATCTTCTAATATAATTTTCTAAGCTTTCTCGTCTAGCACCAGGTCTGGCAGCAGATATTGTATCTGCCGTTTGAACTAATATAGATTCTACACAATTTGGTTCAACTTCACCATGGTGTGATTGGATAGCGTTTATAACATACTTGTTTTCACCATATCTGGTTGCTGCATCTACACCTAGTTCTATATGAGTTCCTGCTACTTCTTGATCTATAGATTTACCTATGTCATGTAGAAGTCCGCCACGTCTTGCTGTTTGCGCGTCTGCGCCAATTTCTTCAGCAAGCATTCCTGCAAGATTAGCAACTTCAACAGAGTGCTTCATAACATTTTGACCATAGCTGGTTCTAAACTTCATCTTACCAACCATTCTTATAAGTTGTGGATGTAGATTATGAACTCCTGCAGCTTCAGCAGCTTCTTCACCATCTTCTATGATTCTTTGTTCAACTTCTTCTTCAGCTTTTTGAAGTGTTTCTTCAATTCTTGATGGGTTTATACGGCCATCTTGAATCAATCTTTCTAGTGCTACTTTTGCAATTTCACGTCTAACTGGCTCAAAGGATGATATAACTACCGCTTCAGGTGTATCATCTATTATTAAGTCAACTCCTGATAATTGTTCGAAGGCCCTAATATTTCTACCTTCACGTCCGATAATTCTACCTTTCATCTCATCATTTGGAAGAGACACTACTGATACAGTATTTTCAGCTACTTGTTCTGCAGCATATCTTTGTATAGTAGTTGCAAGTATTTCTGTTGCAATTTTTTTGCTTTCAGATTTTATGCGTTCTTCACTTTCTTTGATCAGTTTTGCTGTTTCGTGAATTGTTTCGTTTTTGACATTTTCTAGTATAATTTCTTTAGCTTCGTTGTTTGTGAGACCTGCGATATTTTGCAATTCTAACTGTTGTTGTTCAATCAGTTTATCAATGCTGTCTTCTTTTTGTTTTAACCTCTTCTGATCGCTAGAGATCTGATCAGCCTTTTTGTCAATCAATAAAGCTCTATTGTCAAGACTTTCTTCTTTTTTAAACAAACGCGATTCTTTTTTATCAAGTTCATTAGAACGTTTGTTTAACTTCCTATCATTTTCTAATTTGATTTTAGATATTTCATCTTTTGCTTCTTTAAGAGTTTCACGCCTTAAAGTTTCTGCTTGTTTATTAGCATCTTCGATGATTTGGCGACTTAAGGCATCTGCCGCGCCTATCTTTTTTTCACTAGTTACTTTATGATATATGAAGCCTAAAATAAAAGCTAACAATACGAAGGCGACAGTAATGATTATAACAACTGGATTATCCATTTATTATCACCTCCTATAAAATTTTACTTGGAATTTACATTCCTTTATAATTATACCATAAAATGATTTTTATTAGCAAAAGAAATAGCCTCTAATAAAATTAGAGACTATAATTTTCTTTCATTTGCTTGTTATACATTTCTTTATAATAGCCAGAAGATGTCATAAGTTTGTTGTGATCTCCCATTTCTACGATTCTTCCATGAGATAATACAATTATATTATCTACATCCTTAATAGTAGAAAGTCTATGAGCTATTATAAAAGTTGTTCTATTTTCTTTTAACTTTTCAATGCCTTGCTGAATTATAGCTTCTGTCTCAGTATCTATATTACTAGTAGCTTCATCAAGAATTAATATTTTAGGATTTCTTATATAGGCTCTTGCAAAACTTATAAGTTGTTTCTCTCCTTGGGATAAGTTTGATCCACCTTCCATAACTTGAGTGTGGATTCCTTTATTTATTAACCTATCTCCCCCTACTGCCCTAAGTGCGTCTTTAATTTCTTTGTCGCTATATTCATATCCTAAAGATATATTTTCGCCAATATCTCCTTTAAATAGGAAGGCATCTTGAAGAACTACAGCCATATCACGTCTTAGATCATTTCTATTGACCTTTGATATATCCTTATCCCCTATTGTGATTTTACCAGATTGGGGAGAGTAGAAATTTAATAATAGGTTAATTAATGTCGATTTACCAGAACCAGTTTGACCAACAAAGGCTACAGATTCACCTGCATTGACATCAAATGAGATTCCTTTTATAACTTCTTCGCCTTCTGTGTAAGAGAATCTCACATCATCAAATGTAATTTTTTGGTTGATATCGTCAATTGTATCAAATAATTCTTCCTGGCTATCTAACTTTAATATTTCAAAAATATGGCTGGCACTAGCCATTGATTCATTCACTTCTCCAACCCTCATTATTATAAATCTTATTTCATTAAACAATCTAGATGTGTATTCAAATATCACATATAAACTACCAATACTTACTGAGTAATAATCAGTGATTTGACCTAAACCAAAATAAACCAAAATTATTAATGATGCCAAGTAAGAAACTATATCCATTGCTCTATAACCTGAATAGGACCTTATTTTGGCAAGTTCACTAGATAATGAGAATATATGATTATTAGTCTCATCGAATTTATCTTTTATATAATCCTCTTTATTAAACACTTGGATAACTTCCATGTTTTGAATATACTCATTAATCTGAGCATTAATTTCAGAAGTGTTTTTCCTAATTTCCCCAGTATATTTTCGCGTGTAAGAAGTGTAAGACTTATAGATTATATATATGATAGGAGCTAAAGGTATTAACATTAAACCAGCAATTGGGTTTGTAATAAATATTGTAATCCCAAGCCCCACAGCAAGAATCATAGATGTTGTAATATCTGTTATTATTAGCTTAAAAAGCATTTTTACTTTATTAGTATCATTAGTAATTCTAGATGATATTTTTCCTGCTGGTAGGTTATCAAAATAAGCAATTGGAAAAGAATTGACCTTATTATACACATCATTTTGCATTTGATAAGCTATATCATTTGATGCAATTTGAAAAGTAATAAAAGCTCTATTTAAAAATAAGCTAGCAATCATATTAACTAAAAAATACAGTATCAAATATTTGATTATATTTGTAAAATCAGCACTTGTTATACCTTTTTTCAAAAGATTATTTATAATGTATCCTATAATTAGTGGCGAAAGCAGTTGCAATATTGTATTTAAAAGCGAAAGCACGAAACCTTTGATAAAGGACGTTTTTTCATTTAAGGCATAATTTTTAAGCAAATTTCTTACTTGTTTATCCGTATTAGCCATTATTACCTCCACTTATCTGTTTAATATATTGGTCTTTATACCAAGTCTCTCTACTCATCAATTCATCGTGATTTCCAGAATCAACTATTTTACCATCTTCTAGAATAATTATATTATCACAATTTTGAACCTGGCTTATCCTGTGGGCTATAATTATTGTCGTTTTATCTTTTCTACTAGTTGACAGGTTTTTAATTATATTCTGTTCTGTATTTGCGTCTACTGCGCTCATAGCATCATCAAGTATCAATATATCCGGATCTTTCAAAACAGCTCTAGCTATAGCAAGTCTTTGTTTTTGACCGCCAGATAAGGATACACCTTTCTCGCCAGTTAGTGTATCTAGACCATCAGAAAATTTTTTTATATCTTTTGTAAAGTCAGCAATAGAAATAGCTTCATCTATTTCTTCATCACTAGCATCAAGCTTGGAAAATCTGATATTGTTTTTCAAAGTGTCAGAAAATATCATATGTTCTTGTGGAACATATCCTATTTTATCTTTGAAAGATTTTGATGATATCTCACTAAAGCTGTCATCTGAAATTATAATAGATTCTTTATCTACCTTATATATATCAAGTAGTTGCCTAATCAAAGATGTTTTCCCAGATCCAGTTTTACCTATAATACCTAAAGAACTTCCTTGGTCAATCCTTAAATTTATATCTTTTAATACTTTCTCATTATTTGATGGATAAGTAAAGTTATGCTCTATAAAACTAATGGATGGATTATTGTCCACATTTTCTAAACTTTCAGAATTAGGGATTTCTTCCTTATAATTTAGTACTTCCATTATCCTATCCATTGCTGCATTTGCCTGTTGGTTTAAATTCATAAATTCACCAAAGGCAAACATTGGCCATATAAGCATGTTTAGATAATAAGTGAAAGATACTACTTGGCCTACACTTAAATCTCCTCTAGAAATCAATACTGATCCATAACCAATCGAAATTATATAAGCTAAGGTAACAGTAAATCTTTCTGATGGCTCCATCCATGATTGAAGCCTAGCTAAGTCAATACTTTTATCAGCTAGTTCCCTTGCAGACTCCTTAAAATTATTGTATCTAATATCACCAATATTAAAAACTCTAACAATTCTTATGCCTTCAACATCTTCTAAAACTCTATTAGTTAAGTCATCAAAGCTTTCATTTACAGCTTTTGATCTTATATACCATTTACCTACAAGCTTTGAATAAGCAATCAAAAAAACAAGCATAGGTAATATCGAAAATATTGTTAACCTAAAATCAATCGTAGTTACCATCATAAGTAAAATAAATATAGGGAAAACTAAAGCATCAAAAAATGCCAATATTCCAAAACCAGCAAACATAGCCACCTGGCCTACATCTTGGGTAGATTTACTCATTAATGATCCAGTAGAATTTTGTTCAAAAAATCTTTGAGATTGTTTCAAAAACTTACTCATAAGTTTATCTCTAGTAACATATTCCATCAACGACGATGATTTAAAAATATTATAAGACCATGCAATAGCTGTTACATATTTTAAAATAACCATTATTAATGCTATTACTATCATTTTTATGAAGGTGTCCATCGTAAGGGTTCCTAGATAAACCATATCTATTAACTTACCTGTTAAATAAGGTAAAAATAAAGAAATTATATCAGTAATAATAAGAGATATTGATCCTATAATATAATTTTTCTTAGAGTATTTTAGGAACCATTTAAAATTTTTAAACATATATACTCCAATAAGCTTTTATTTAAAAAGTGTCACCTATAAATATAGGTGACACTTAAATAATTTAAAATTATTATGCGTTCATTTGTGAAGCTACTTCAGCTGCAAAATCTTCTTCTTTCTTTTCAAGACCTTCGCCTACTTCAAATCTAGCGAATCTTCTAATTTTGATGTTTTCACCAACCTTGCTAGCTGTATCTCTTAGATATTGTTCAACTGTTTGGTCAGGATTTTTGATATAAGCTTGGTCTAATAGGCAAACTTCTGAGAAGTATTTTTTAAGTCTTCCTTCAACCTTTTTCTCAGCAATCATTTTCTTTTTGTCTTCTGGCATATTTTCATTTGCTTCATTGATTGCTTGGTTTGTTAGGATTTCTCTTTGTTCAGCTATATCTTTTTCGTCTGCATCTGCCTCTGAAATATATAATGGGTTTGATGCTGCAATGTGCATTGCTATGTCACGAGCAAAGTCTTTAACTGTATCAGTATTAGCTGAGAAGTCAGTTTCTGTGTTGATTTCTACGATAACACCTATTTTATTATTGTGAATGTATGAACCGATAACACCTTCAGCTGCAATACGTCCAGCTTTCTTATCAAGTGTAGCTTGTCCTTTTTCCTTTAATAGTTTAACTGCTGCGTCGATATCACCATCAGTCTCTTGTAGAGCTTTTTTGCAGTCCATCATTCCAGCGCCAGTCATTTCTCTTAATTCTTTTACTAAGCTTGCACTTATAGCCATCTTATACTCCTTAATTTTCTTCTATTTCTTCTTCGTCTTGGTCAACAACTTCTAAATCTTCATCTGCTTGGTCTTCAACATCTTCTTCTTGTGGAGCAAATTCGCTTCCTTGGTTTGCTTCGATAACAGCATCTGCCATTACTGATGTGATAAGTTTTACAGCACGGATTGCATCATCGTTTCCAGGAATAGCTAAATCAACTTCATCTGGGTCACAGTTTGTATCAACAATTGCTACAACTGGGATACCAAGTATTCTTGCTTCATGAACAGCTATTGCTTCTTCACCTGGGTCAACTACAAATAGAACATCTGGTAGTTTTGTCATTTCTTTGATACCACCAAGGTTCTTTTCTAGTTTGTCCATTTCTTTTTGGTATTGTAATACTTCTTTTTTTGGTAGAAGATCGAATGTTCCGTCTTCTTCCATTTGTTCATATCTTTTTAGTTTGTCAATGCTTTTTCTAATTGTTTTAAAGTTGGTTAACATACCACCTAACCATCTGTTAGATACGTAATATTGACCAGATCTTTTTGCTTCTTGCTCGATAGCATCTTGTGCTTGTTTTTTTGTTCCTACAAATAAAACTTCACCACCGTCAGCAACAATATCTCTAATCATTGCATATGCTTCATCAAGTTGAGTAGAAGTTTTTTGTAAATCTACTATATAGATTCCATTTCTTTCTGTGAAGATGAATCTAGACATTTTAGGATTCCATCTTCTAGTTTGGTGTCCAAAGTGTACACCAGCTTCTAGTAATTTTTTCATTGAAACTACTGCCATATATTATTCCTCCGTTTTCTTCTTCCATCCCCTTCTTATAGATACTTAACCATTATCTGGCAACGAAGCATCTATCCAGGAATGTGTATATTTTTGTAGTACTGTAATATTTTACTATAGACTTGTTAAAATTTCAATAGCTAAAATAGAGCATCTACGAAAGTTTTTGAATCAAATTTTTCCAGGTTATCAATGCCCTCACCAAGGCCAATATATTTTACTGGTACGTTGAGTTCATATTGTAATGGGAATATAATTCCTCCCTTTGCAGTTCCATCTAGTTTAGTTAATATTAAGCCAGTGATATCTGTAACATTTTTAAATTCTCTTAATTGACTTACTGCATTTTGTCCGGTTGTGGCATCTAATACAAGGATATTTTCTCTTGTTGCTTTTCCTGCGTGGCTATCAATAGTTTTATTAATTTTCTCAAGCTCTTTCATCAAGTTTTTCTTGTTGTGAAGTCTACCAGCTGTGTCACAAATTAATACATCAACATTTTTATTTTTTGCCGATTGTATGGCGTCAAATATAACTGCAGAAGGGTCTGCTCCTTCCTGGTGAGCTATCATTTCTACATCTGCCCTATCTGCCCACTCCCCAAGTTGTTCAATGGCAGCTGCTCTAAAAGTATCGGCAGCTGCTAGCATAACAGTCTTACCTTCGTTTTTGAGATTATAGGCAAGCTTACCAATAGTAGTAGTTTTACCGACACCATTTACTCCAATTACTAATATTATAGCTAGGTCAGTATCATTAATATTTAAGTCGTTGTTTAGATTATCTCTATCCAAGTGTCTGACCATTATTTCTTCAAGCAGTGGATATATTTGGTCTGGATCTTTAATCTTTCTTTCTTTTATTTCATAGCGAAGACTATCAACTATAGCAAGAGTTGTATCCATTCCTATATCGGCTGAAATAAGAATTTCTTCCAATTCCTCAAACAGTTCATCGTCAATCTTTACATTTGCAGTAAATAGATTTTTAACTTGAGAGGAGAACTGGTCTCGAGTTTTTACTAATCCATTTCTAATACGGTCAAAAAATCCTATTTTTTTAACTTCACTATCATTGTTCTCGAATTCTGGATTAGCTTCGTCAATTTCTTCTTCTAAAAATATATGAGTTTCTTCTTCATTTGATGTATCTTGGTTATCTATTTCATCAAAATTATCATCAAAATGATTTTCGCTAGTATCTTCGTTTAGTTTTTCTTCATCAAAAGACTTGATATCATCATTATCAACGTTATTACTTTCCATATCAGTTGATATAGATCCAGCTTCAAATACTAATGTCTCATTATCTTCATGACTATCTAGCTTAAACTCTTTGTTAGAATCATCATCTATATCATTTTCTTCAATTTCATTTTCTAAGGCTAAATTCTCGCTTTCTTTTTTTAGCTCTTCAGTCTTCTCTTTATCTTTTTTTCTTCTAAAAAAATCAAACATATACACTCCTTAATTAATAATGCTAGGGTTTAGGGCTGGGATAAAACTTGTATCCTTATACTTGTTTATAAATTTATTTCGCAAATGATTAATTGCATCTATAGTTACTTTGAGATCACTATCAAAGGCTTTTACAATGATATTATACCTATGTTTGTTGTTAATTCTTGAAATCTTACAAGGGTTAGGCCCTATTATTTCAATAGATTCCTTAGAAAATAATTTCTTTTTTAAGCATTCAACAAATTCTTTAGAAATATTAGCACACTTAGATCTTGATACATTTATAATTTTTACTGTAATTATATTTTTGAAAGGCGGATATGAAAAAGCTTCTCTCTCAACAATCTCATTTTTATAAAAGCTCTCATAATCATTGTTTTTTACAGCTTGGATGACAAAATTATCAGGTCTGTATGTTTGAATTATAACTCTTCCGTCTTTTTTGTCTCTCCCTGCCCTTCCAGCAACTTGAGTTAATAGTTGAAAGGTGTTTTCTTGAGCCTTAAAATCTCCAACATTTAAAGACAAGTCTGCGGATATTATGCCAACTAGGGTGACATTTTTAAAGTCCAATCCTTTGGCAATCATCTGGGTTCCAAGCAATATATCAATCTGATTATTTTTCATAGCTGAATACATCATATCATAAGAATTCTTCTGATTGGCAACCATACTATCCATCCTAAGAACTCTTGCTTGTGGAAATAACTCTCTTACTTCTTCCTCTAGCTTTTCTGTTCCTGCACCAAATTCTTTAATTTTTTTGGAATGACAGACAGGACAAACCTTAGGTTGATTTGCAGTTCGTCCACAATAGTGACAAACAAGTTTATCAACCCTTTTATGATAAGTCATAGCTACATCGCAAGCTTCACATTTTACAACATAACCACAAGACCTACAAAATGTAAAAGAATCGTGTCCTATTTTATTTAAAAACAAAATGGTTTGTTCTTTATTCTTTAAGTTTTTCTCAATCTCTTCCCTTAGCCTCATACTAATAATTGAGTAATTTGAACTTTTTAATTCTTCTTTTAAATCTACTATTTCGATAGATGGCGGTCTCTTGTTAACTCTATTTTTTAAGTGTATCAACTTATATGTGCCAACTTCCACCTTATTCATTGTTTTTATTGACGGTGTTGCTGTTGCTAATATAAGATTACAATTATTGTAAGATGACCTAAACCTTGCTATCTCATCTGTGTGGTATTTGGGGTCTTTGGAAGAAATATAAGATTGGTCATGTTCTTCATCGATAATTATCACTCCAAGATTTTTAAAAGGGGCAAATATTGCTGACCTTGCTCCTATTGCTATTTTAACTTCTCTATTATTAATCATCCTCCATTGATTAAATCTTTCCTTAGGGGTTAATCTAGAGTGAATAATAGCAATTTTTTCATCAAATCTACCCTTAAATCTTTCAATGGTTTGGGGAGTAAGTGAAATTTCAGGAACTAAAATTATTGCTTCTTTGCCATCTTTTATTACTTTCTCTATAACTTGGAGGAAAATTTCTGTCTTACCAGATCCTGTAACTCCATACAATAAAAAGTCAGATGAAGGATTATCAACTATATTATCATAAGCTCTTTGTTGTTCTTCATTTAAGATAAATTTGTCATATTTTTTATATTCTTTTGTTAGTTCTTTTTTTGATTCGATATAATAATATTCGACAATATTTTTTTTCACCAATGAATTTAAACTAGATTTACTAGACTTAGTTTTCATCAGTATTTCTTTAACACTTGATGGTCCATTTTCTTTCAAAAATTCTATTATTTCTTTTTGCTTAATCGCATTGCCACTAATTTTAATATTTGAATTGTCTACTAATTTAGCATACTGGTCATATGATATCTTTTGAGTTTTTTTAATATCATAGGAAACTAAAATCTTCTCATCATCAAGTAAAGAGATAATATCATCTTTTACATCCCCAAATTCCCCTACTATCTCTTCCATTGTTTTTGGTTTTTTTAAAAACTTTGTAAATTCTCCAATATCCTCATCCTTTGATTGATAAAAGGTCTTAATATTCTTTATTTCAGTAGGTGGCATCACCTGACTTAAAGAAGCTTGTATGGGTGACATATATTTTTGGGACATAAAAAAAGCTAAATCAATTAGCTCTTTTGATATAAGAGGTTTTTGATCAATTATTTCTAATATATCTTTTATCTCAAAATCAAGCTTTACATCATCTAAAATTTCATAAACAAAAGCAACGCTAGTTTTGTTCCCTTTACCAAAAGGAACTAAAACTCTCATTGCTATGTCTATTTTTTTATTAAATTTTTCTGGAATACGATAAGTAAAAGGTCTATTTAAAAACCTACTCTTACTATCGATTATAACTTTAGCGTAAATAATCTCACCTAACTAAATCTAATATTTTATTTGCTAATTCTACCTTAGTCATTATATCAAGATTTATGACATTATCTTTTGAAATAATACTTGCAATATTGGTATCGGTGTTAAATCCTGCGCCTTCTTTTTTCAAATCATTCGCGATAATATAATCAGCATTTTTGGAAATTAGTTTTTTATTTGCATTATCAATCAAATCATCAGTTTCAGCAGCAAATCCAATAATGGTTTGCTTAGTTTTTACTGATCCAAAATGTTTAAGTATATCAGTATTTTCGATAAATTCCATATTTAAATTGGATCCTGATTTTTTGATTTTCTTATCGCTAACTTCACTTGCCCTATAATCTACAGGGGCTGCAGCCATTATTAGTGCATCTGCATCATCAAATTTACTTTCTATAGCATACTTTAACTGATCATTTGTTTTTATCTCTATTCGATTAATACCAGCTATTTCGAAAGGTTTAACAGGTCCAGATATAAGTGTTACATTGGCTCCTCTTTTTTTAGCCTCGTTTGCTATATTGTAGCCCATTTTACCTGATGAATGATTGGTAATATATCTTACAAAATCTATAGGCTCTATAGTTGGTCCAGCAGTCACTATTATATTTTTGCCAAGCAAATCTTTATTTGTGAAGTAGTCTTCCAAGTATTCTACAATCTGTTCAGGTTCTTCCATCCTACCGTCACCTATTGTATCACAAGCAAGGATTCCTGATTCTGGAGCTATGACCTTAACGCCATAAGATTTTAAAGTTTCAATGTTTTTTTGAGTAGCAGGATTTTGTAACATTTGAGTGTTCATAGATGGAGCTATGATAACATCCTTGGCACAAGCCAAGTAAGCGGCTGTTAGGAAATTGTCTGAGATTCCATGTGCCATCTTACCAATAGTTGAAGCTGAAGCCGGTGCTATAAGCATTACATCAGCCCATTTAGGTAAATCAATATGATGAACTATATCATGGTGACCTTCCCACATATCTGAGTAAACTTCTGACCTTGCCATGGTTTCAAAAGCTAATGGTCTCACAAATTCTGTCGCACTAGGAGTCATAATCACCTTTATGTTGGCACCTTTTTTTATTAGTCTTGAGCATAACTCAAGATCTTTATAACAAGCTATGCCTCCAGTAACCCCTAGTAAAATATTTTTTCCTTTAATCATTTCTTACAAACTTTACCTTCAACTACTTCGTTTAGGGCTTGTGTGACTGGTTTTGCTTCAATTTTTTTAGTTAGTGGAGCAGAACCACTTACAATTCTTCTTGCTCTTTTTGATACAATCATACAAATGTCGTATCTACTTGGGCTAATTTCTGATAGCTTCTTAAAAGATGGGTTATTCATCTAAAATCTCCTTTATATCAAAATCTTCTTCTCTAAAGACCTTATGCTTTTCAGCATTAATAATCTCGTTTACAGAGTTAATAGCTGAGTTAATGTGATCATTTATAACAAGGTAATCGTAGTACTTGATGTACTCAAGCTCTTTTCTAGCATTTTTCATTCTAACATTGATGTCTTGTTCTGTTTCGGTACCTCGACCCACTATCCTATTTTTAAGTTCTGATAGGCTGGGTGGAGCGAGGAAGATGAAAACAGCATTTTCAGTGTTTTGTTTGACATTTACTGCACCTTGGACATCTATTTCAAGAACTACAATTTTACCTTCATTAATTTTTCTTTCTACGAATTCTTTTGGAGTTCCGTAATAATTGTTATGTACCTTGGCATATTCAAGAAATTCATCTTCATCAATCATTTGCTTAAATTCATCATGAGTCTTATAAAAATAACTTACTCCTTCAATCTCGCCATCTCTCCTATTTCTTGTAGTTGCTGAAACTGAATAAACAAGATTCTTTTGTGTATTCATAAGATCATGAAGGACAGTACCTTTTCCAACTCCTGAAGGACCAGATACTACTAGTAAAAAACCTTTCTTCATTACGCCTCCTTATTATAATTATTTTACTTTTAGCCTTTCTTATTACAAGTTAGAAAATAAAGTATAATAGCAAGGAGGTGAAGAAATGAGCTATGACGGAATAGTTACTAGAAAAATAGTAAATGAACTAAAAACAACACTTTTAGGAGGTAAGATTCAAAAAATAACCCAACCTTCTAAAAATGATATAGTATTTAACGTTTATTCAATGGGTAAGGCTTATAAATTGTTGCTTAGTGCAAATAACAATGAAGCTAGAATCCATTTGACTAATAAAAAATATGAAAACCCTGATGTACCCCCAAATTTTACTATGGTACTTAGAAAACATATAAACCAAGGTAAGATTGTTGATATAACACAAAGAGGTTTGGATAGAGTAGTTATCTTCTCTATTAGTTCAATTGATGAAATGGGCTTTGATACATCCAAAAAATTAATTGTTGAAATTATGGGCAAACATTCAAATATCATTTTAACTGATGATGACTATAGGATAATTGATTCAATAAAAAGAGTTAATCTTTCTATGAGTCAGGTAAGACAATTATTACCAGGTTTAAAATATGAATTCATAGAAGATAGCAAACACGATATTAGTGTAGAAGATTATGATATTAAAACTTTGGATCAAAGGTTAGCGGATACTGCCGTTCCCTATAAAATTTTCTATCAAAATTACCAGGGTTTCTCCCCTATTATAGGAAAAGAATTAATCTATAGGGCTGGTATAGAACCAAATATAAAATGGGGATTAGTAAGTGAGGATGAGAAAGCTAGACTAAATGACCTATTATATGATTTAAAAGATAGAATTATAAATGATGATCTAGAATCCTACTCTTATGAAGAAGACGGAAAAGTCAAAGAATTTCATACAATAAAATTAAGCCATCTTGCCTACCAAGAAATTCAATACAATCTGATGAGCGAATCCATAGAACATTTTTATGAATATAACAAAACCAACGATAGGTTAAATCAGCTTAAAACAGACTATATTAAAAAAGTTGATTCTCATATAAAACAAACTGAAAAGAAAATCGACATATTGAATACGAATATATTAAACGAAGAAAAACTCGCTGATTTAAGGAAGAATGGAGATCTTCTATCTGCAAATGTTCATAGAATAAAAAAAGGTGATAAGGAAATAATCGTTTCTGACTTCTACGATGCTAATAAAGAAATCACAATCAACATAGATCCTCTAAAAACACCTTGGGAAAATGCTGAGAGTTTCTATAATAGAGCTAAAAAGATTAAAAATTCAGTTGACTACGCTAAAAAAGACTTACCTAAGCAAAAAAGTCATTTAGAATATCTACGACAACTAAAAGACTTTATATCAAGGACTAAAAGTATTGAAGATATTAATGATATTAGAGAAGAGATGGTAGAAAATGGTTTGATAAAAAAATCAACAAAGAAAAGAATGAAAAATTCAAAATCCAAACCATATCATTATAAGACTAACAATGGCTCAGATATATATGTAGGCAAAAACTCTAAACAAAATGATTACATCACACTGAAACTAGCTAACAAAAATGATCTTTGGTTCCACGTAAAAGATGTTCCTGGTAGCCATGTAATATTAAGATCAGATAATATAAATCAAGAAGATATAGAAATTGCTTCCTATCTTGCAGCTATAAACTCATCAATATCAAATGATAACAAAATAGATATAGATTATACTGAAAAGAAAAATGTCAACAAAGCCAAAGGAGCTGCCCCTGGCATGGTATATTATGAAGATTTTAAAACCATTACTGTCGACTCAAATATTAGTATGAAAGATAGATATAAAGAAATATAAAAAACCGGACCTTTATTTCAAGTTCCGGTTTGTTTTTTATATTTTTAGTTTACTGCTTCTTTTAATGTTTTACCTGCTTTGAAAACTGGTGCTTTAGAAGCTGGAATTTTAATAACTTCGTCAGGTTTTCTTGGGTTTCTTCCTTCACGAGCTTTTCTATCTCTTGTTTCGAATGTTCCAAAACCAACTAACTGAACTTTTTCGCCACTTGCTAATGTTTCAGTAATTGTTTCTATTAATGCGTTTAAAGCTTTTTCAGATTCACTTTTTTTAAGTCCACTTTTTTCTGAAATGCTTACTAATAATTCTGATTTATTCATATTTCCTCCTATAAATCAAATATATGATTCTGTTTAACTCTATACTTGATTATACAAAACAATTTGTCTTTTTTCAAGACTTATATTAGATAAAAAGCCTAATTTTAGTCTTTTTCGTCAAATTATTTAGATATTTTTCGTAACTTTCTTTCAAATATATTTCCTTAAGCTTGATTAATAATTCATTCTCGTTTTCATTATAAGAATTAATCATCAAAATCATAAACTTATCATCAAATTCAAATACATCACTTAGCTCATCTTTTTTGCTAACATTTGCTTTTTCTATTTTGGGATCATCTATATACACAAAATCCGATCTTATGACATCATAATTCTTAATAGGACTTTTGACATATTGGTAAAAGCCATCAGAAGATTTAATCTTCTCCCTAAATCTTTTTGCCTCATTCTCGTTATCAAAAACTAAGACATCATACTTATACATCCTATGGTATTTATCGTTTTTTTTGTAGTAGCTTAAGATTTCGCTGTCTTTTATTTTATTATGATTTATGAAATAATCATAGTGTTGTTTTCTTATAGAGTCTCTATATAAAACATCACTAAAGTCATTTTCACTTAAGTCTATGGCAGTAATATTAGCTTTTAATGAATCTTTTCCACCTAGCTGATCTTCTAGATCATTTCTTAATTCTGCTGCCTTTGAATCATCTACTTTAATATTATTTGCCTTTAGGTCATTTAGCATAAGTTGATCTTTTACCAAGGAATCAGTCAACTCTTCTTGTAGGACATCATTATTAGTCTTACCTTTAGCAACTTCGATATCCAAATAATCTTCGCCGTATTTTTTGGTATAAAACTTTTGATAATACTCAAGCTCTTTAGTAAATAATTCCTGGCTAATAGGAACATCTCCAACTAAGGCTATAGAATTTTTGTATTCCTTTTTATTATTACAAGAGCTTAAGCTTATTATAACAAGTAAAGCTAATAATAGCTTAGTTGTTTTTGTCTTCTTTATCTTTGTCTGCTTCATCAGATTCTTCAGTTTCTGCTTCTTCTTTAGAATCAGCATCTTCTTTAGTTTCAACTTCTGTTGTTGATTCTTTTTCTTCACTGTCAGCATTTTCTTCTTCTGTGCTGTTAGAATCTTCAGTAACTACATCTGCACCATCTCTTAATTCTTGAAGGTAATTTTTGTATTTTTCATTAGCTAATAAAGTCTTGATTTGTTCTTTTGAATCTTCTGCAGATTCTTTTACATCATTAACCTTAATAATGTGCCAACCAAATTGAGTTTGAACTGGATCACTTATTTCATCTTTCTTCATTGCAAAAGCTTTTTCTTCAAATTCTGCAACCATTTGTCCTTTTGCAAATTCTCCTAATTCTCCACCCTTGTCTTTGTTGGCAGTATCTTTAGAGTATTCGCCAGCTAATTTTGCAAAGTCTTCTCCATCGTCCAATTTTTGTTTTACTTCTTTAGCTGTTTCTTCATCTTCTACTAATATGTGAGATGCATCAACTTTCTTAAATTGGTCTTTGTTTTCTTCATAGTATTTGTTGATTTCATCTTCAGTTACTTCATGATTTTTGTCAAACCATTCTTTGTGTTTTTTATACATTAAATCTTTTTTGATGGTTTCCTTAAACATTTCTACATCCATGTTGTAGTCATCTAACATCTTGTCGAATGTTTCTTTGCCACCAAGTCTATCAACTTGTTGTAAAAATGCGTCTGAAACTTCTTTATCATCTACTTTTAAATCATTTTTTGCTGAATCATCAGCAATAAGTTTATCCTGAATCATCATTTGGATAACTGAATTTTTAAGTTGTTGTTGGCTTGCAAGAGTTGCCCCATAGAAAGAAATTTCTTTTTTATAGTCATCCTTGGTCAACTTTTCACCATTTACCATAGCAACGGTTTTATCATCTAATTGGGAATTAGACTCTTTTGCCGCTTTTTCTGTTGATTCTACTTTTGTGTCTTCTTTTTTATTTGCATCTTGATTGTTATTACAAGCTGCTAAAAACATTGAACTTGTTAATAAAAGTGCTACTAATTTACTTGTTTTTTTCATCATTACTCCTTGTATTATCAATTACTTGTAAAAGATTATAGGTATCAATTAATTTTGTTTTTGAAATTGGAATCTTAAAAGATGGTCTATCCGATAGATCCATTTGCATTTCACCCTTAAATGATGTGCTTATTTCCTTTAGTTCTTCCAAAGAAAAATCTTCTCTATTTTCAAAATATAAATTAACAAAACCTTTCAATTCTCTTATTTCCTTAAAGCCTATTTTTTCAGCTAAGGATTTAATAAGAGATACATACATTATATTATCCACCATTATTGGAATATCGCCATAAATATCTATCAAATCTTCGACCAAAATATTATAGTCATCGCTATCACTAATGCTTGCAATCCTTGTATACATTTCAATTTTTTGAGCTTCATCACTTATATATGAGTTTGGAATATAAGCATCGACTTTAATATCTATATATACATCAGATTTCTTTTTAATATCTACTTCTTTGCCCGATGCTTTTTCTACAGCTTCTTGTAAGAACTTAACATATAAATCATAACCAACTGCTTCAACATGGCCGCTTTGGCTTTCACCTAGGAGATTTCCAGCTCCTCTTAGTTCCAAGTCTTTCATAGCAATTTTGTAACCACTACCAAAATCAGAAAAGTCTCTAATGGATTTTAGCCTCTTTTCGCTAATTTCAGATAAAACTTTTCCCCTCCTATATGTAAAATAAGCATAGGAAGACCTATTACCTCTACCTATCCTACCCTTTAGCTGGTAAAGTTGGGAGAGCCCCATCATATCGGAATCATATACTATAAGGGTATTCACATTTGAAATATCCATCCCAGTTTCTATTATGGTTGTAGAAAGCAAAATATCAATATCCCCAATCACAAAATCATTCATTATATTTTCTATCTGTTTAGGGCTTAATTTGCCATGGATTATCTCTATCCTTGCATTTGGTACTAGTTCAGCTAGGTGATTGTACAATAAAGTTATATTATGAACTCTGTTATATACAAAATATACTTGACCATTTCTGTTTAGTTCTTTTTCTATGGCAGATTTAATAATATTTTCATCGTATTCAATGACATAGGTATTAACAGGAAGTCTTTCCTCAGGCGGCTCATCAAGTGTTGATAAGTCTCTAATACCCGCCAGAGACATTTGTAAGGTTCTTGGTATTGGTGTTGCTGATAGGGTTAAGACATCTAAGTTAGTTTTAAGTCCTTTTAACTTTTCCTTATCTTTAACACCAAATCTTTGCTCCTCATCAATTATTAATAAACCCAATTTTTTGAATGATACATCTTTTGATAAAATCCTATGAGTACCTATTACAAAGTCAACTTTGCCATTCTTTAGGTCCTTAACTGTCTGATCTTGTTCTTTCTTGCTATTAAACCTAGACAGTAGCCTTATATCCATAGGAAAATCTTTGAATCTATCCCTTGCCGTCTCATAATGTTGACTTGCAAGTATTGTGGTTGGAACAAGAAAAGCTACTTGATACCCGTCTACAATAGCCTTAAAGGCAGCTCTTAAGGCAACTTCTGTTTTTCCATAACCAACATCACCTGTCAATAGCCTATCCATTGGTTTATCAGTTTCCATATCGTCTTTTATCTCACGAATACTTCGTATTTGACTATAGGTTTCTTCGTAAGGAAAAGATTCTTCAAACTCATTTTGCCATGGTGTGTCTGATCCAAAGGCATGACCACGAATCTTTGATCTTTGTGCATAGAGTTTTACCAAGTCATCAGCTATTTCATCTACTACTTTTTTGGCTCTTTGCTTAGCCTTAGTCCAAGTAGGTGAGCCTAGTGTTGATAGTTTTGGCCTTTCTCCCTTGTTACCAATGTATTTGGAAACTAGATTCATTTGATCAATTGGGACATATACCTTGTCATTGCCCTTATAATTTATGACAATAAAGTCCTTTTGAATATTGTTAACTTCAATTTTTTCCAGGCCACTATAGATTCCAATACCATTATTCTCATGTACAACATAATCACCAATATCTAAATCAGAATAGTTTATGATATCTGATGAAGATAATTTGTTTTTAATCTTCTTGTGAGCTTTGTTCTTACCATGACCCTGTAGCTCTTTTTGAGTAAATACATATAGCTCAGCATTTGGTATATAATATCCTTCTTTGGCATATATATCAGATATACTTACTTGACTTGTATCTTTATATGAAGCATTGGATTTATTATTGTACTTGAAAACATCGTATAGCTTTTCTTTATTATCTTCATTTGACGTAAGAACATAAACTTTAGCCTTACTTTCTAAATTTTGTGTAAATTCAACAAAAGCATCGATATTTTTATTAAAATTTTCTGCTTCCATTGTCTTTAAATCCACTAAAAGCCTTGGGCTAAAAAGCTTTGATCTTTTTAATAAAGATGTGAGATTTACAATAGAAAATCTTTCAATTTTTTTGTATATGTCATTACTAGTTAGCAGTAAATCTTTAAAACTATTAAATACCTCACCCCTATCCCTTTGATAGGTAATATTTTCTATAAAACTAGTTTCATTGTTTTCCTCTGCTTGAGCTATTCTAGAAATATCATCAAATACAAAAACTGTATCTTCTGCTAAGTAATCTGTAAAAACTTCATAATTGCTTTTTCTGTAAGGATTTATCAAGTCCCAATTTGATACGTAGCGACTATTTGTAAGGTAATCTATTATTTGATTGTATTTATCAACTAACTTCTGGTCATTGCTATCATCTTGGCTAATATTATGAATCTCTTTTTTGATTTCAACTATTGCGGCATCAAAATCATTAACATCATATATAAGCTCATTTAAGGGAGAAATTGTAACTTCATCAATATTTTCAATGGTTCTTTGATTTTTTTCATCAAAAATTCTAATTGAATCAATCTCATCATCAAACAATTCTAGACGTATTGGGTGGTCATAATCTACTGGCCAAAAATCTATTATGGATCCACGTCTAGAAAATTCGCCCTTATTTTCAACTAAAGATGTAACTGTATAGTTTAAATCTGATAAAGTCTTAATAAGCTTTGCATCATCAATCACATCCTCGCTTGTTATATTAACAAAACTCTCATTAAATTTGTGTAAAGGCGTCAATTTATTTTTTATGGCATCAAGAGTAGTAACTGTAATGAATTTTTGTTTTTTTGCTTGTTTTATCAAAATTTGCATACGATCAGAGGTGATTTGATCATCAATTGATTTTATATTATAAAAATTAATATCATAGGCTGGATAATATAATCCAATATCTTCCAAGCTATTGATATCGGCTAAATATTCTTTAGCTCTTTTTTCATTCTCGGCTATTAAAACAATATTCTTATCTAAACTTGCAAAAAGAGATAAAACCAAATGTGCTTTTATCCCTTCTGTAAGTCCATGCATATATATTGGAGAGCTATTTCCTATATTTTCATTTACAGTTTTTATTTGTTCAAGATTAACTAATCTATTAATTAATGGATTCATTACAACTCTTCCAACAAATTTATTGAATTAAACTTGTTCATTGCTTTGTCAATGCCACTTTCAAGCAATGTTTCAATAGCTTCAGTTGCAAGTTTTATTTCTTCTCTTATTATCTCAACTTCTTTTTCGCTAAAACCACTTAATACAAAGTTAGCAAGATCCATATACTCTGGTTTTTTGCCTACTGCAACTTTTATCCTTGGAAAGGTATCATATTGTAATTGATAAATGATTGACTTCATACCATTATGAGTTCCTGCAGAACCTTTTTTCTTTATTCTTATTTTTCCGAAATCAATATCTATATCATCTACAATTACTATAAGCTCATCTTCCTCAAATTTATAAAAGTTCCTAAGCTCCCTTAAAGCTTCACCAGAATTGTTCATGTAAGTTTGTGGTTTTATGAGCATGACTTTTTGGCCAGAAATTTCTCCCTGGCCATATAGTGATTTAAATTTTGATTTTTTAACGTCAATATTGTGTTTATTGGCAAGGTAATCAATAATCAAAAATCCAATATTATGCCTGGTATTTTCGTATTGCCTACCTGGATTGCCAAGTCCTACTATAAAATACATCTATTCTCCATCATCAAAAAGACCACTTATTGATTCATAGGTGTTGATTCTATGAATTGCCTCAGCAAGTAATGGTCCAACTTCCAATTGTTTTATCTTATCAAGTTGTTTTTCCTTTGGAAGTTCAATTGTATTTGTTATAATAACCTCTTTTACAGAAGAATCAGAAAGTCTTTCTATTGCTTTTCCTGAAAATACTCCATGGGTTGCTGCTATATAAACGTCTTTTGCTCCATTTTCGATCAAATAGTTAGCAGCATTGGTGATAGTACCAGCAGTATCAACCATATCATCAACAAGTATGGCGTGTTTGCCTTTGAAATCGCCTATTACACTCATTACTTCTGATACATTTGGCATCGGACGTCTTTTTTCAATAATAGCTATTGGAAGTTTTAGATAATCTGAAAATTCACGAGCTCTTCTTACACCACCCAAGTCAGGGCTTACTACAACAAAGTCATCTGGTTTATCATACGCCATATCTGTAAAATAGCTTGATAGAAGTCTTATAGCTGAAAAGTGGTCTACTGGTATATCAAAATAACCTTGAATTTGTCCAGCATGCAAGTCCATTGTAATAATTCTATCAACTCCAGCTATTGTCAGTAGATTAGCAACAAGTTTTGCAGTTATTGGTTCACGACCTCTAGTCTTTCTATCTTGCCTAGCATAACCATAATATGGAATTATAGCATTGATATAACCTGCTGAAGCTCTTCTACAAGCATCTACCATAATTAGTAGTTCCATAAGATTATCATTAGTTGGATAAGATGTAGGTTGAACAATATACACATCTTTTCCCCTAATAGATTCATTGATTTTAATTTTTATTTCACCATCACTAAACTTTTCAATCTCGGATTCTCCTAGTTTAACACCCAACGCATCTGCAATGGATTGAGAAAGCTTTGGATTGGCATTTCCACTTAGTAATTTTAGTTCCCCTCTTTGGATGAATGATTGTGAATTTTTAGATGACATTATTTCTCCTTTGATTTTTCCATATCTCGTTGTCGTTTTTTATAAGTATAACCAGCAATATTTTTTTGTTCAGCTCGCTCTATAGATAACATACCCTCGCTAACATCTTTTGTAATTGTTGATCCCGCTGCAATATAAGCATCTTTTTTGATATTAACTGGAGCTACTATATTTGAATTTGAACCTATGAAGGCATCATCTTCCACTATAGATCTATGTTTGAACTTACCATCATAATTTACAAAAATAACTCCGCATCCTATGTTGATGCCACTACCAAGGTCGCTATCTCCAATATAAGCTAAGTGTCCAGCTTTTGTATTATCTCCAACATTTGAGTTTTTGACCTCAACAAAGTTACCAATGTGAACATTCTTGCCCAGATTAGCTTTTGGTCTTAAATGAGAGTAAGGACCTATATCAGTTCCTTCGGCAACACTTGAAGATTCTATAACAGAATTGTCAATTTTTACATCATTACTTATTTTTGAGTCTTCAATCCTTGTTGATCCTTCTATTATACAGTTTTCTCCAATGACTGTTTGTCCCAATAGTTTTACTGGACCAGAAATCACTGTATCTTGTCCAATTTTTACTAATGGATCTATGATAACCATATCTGGATTTTCAATTATAACTCCATTTATCATATGATTATCATTTACTCGTTTTTGTAGTATTTTACTTGCTTCAGCAAGCTCTTTTTTATTATTAATTCCATAAAATTCGCTAGGATCATGGGCTGTAAAGGCCATAACCTTTTCGCCTTGGTTATATAATATATCTATACAATCTGTAAGATATAGTTCATTTTGTTCATTATTTGATTCTAGACATGTCACAGAGTTTTTGAAGCATTTACCATTAAAAGCATATATTCCTGTATTTATTTCATCAATTGAATTTTGAGATAGGTCAAGATCTTTATGCTCAACTATGCCTATAAATTCCCCTTTTTCATCTCTGATGATTCTTCCATAGCCAATAGGATTAATTACTCTAGTAGATAATACAGAAGCGCAAGAATTTGCTTCTATGTGATTGTCCACAAATTCCTTTATGGAAGCTTTTGTAATTAGAGGTATGTCCCCGTTTAATACTAAAACTGTATCATCATCTTCGATTTCATTTATTGCAAGGGAGGCAGCATAGCCAGTTCCATAAGGGTAAGCTTCCCCTATTTTTTGTTCAACAATTATTTCATCCGTAAAAATTTCTTCTAAAGCATTTTTATTTTTGCCAGCAATGATAATAGTTTGAGATTCGTCTAATTTTGAAGAATCCACAACATATCTAATCATTTCTCTATTGAGTAATTTGTGTAAAACTTTGGATTTGTGTGACTTCATCCTAGTCCCTTCACCTGCTGCTAATATTATTGTTTTTATCATAAATTTCCTAAGCGATTTCTAATGCTAACTTCATCATATCTGTGTATGATTTTTCTCTATTTTCTGCACTATCTGCAACATTTTCTACTAATGAATCACTAATAGTAAATATACCTAGTGCCTTCTTGCCATATTTTCTTGCGGTCATATATAGGCCATATGATTCCATTTCAACGCATAAAACCCCGTATTTTTTTAGATTTTCAAATACACCTTCAGGTAGTTCATTATAGAATTGGTCTGAACTATGAACCTGTCCACAGTGGGTTGTGTAATTTAAATCTACTGACTTATTATAAGCTTCTAGCATTAAGTCAAAATCTGGGGTTGGTGAAAAGTTTATATTTGCAAATAGATTATCATTTATTGAGCTTTCTGAACAAGCACTTGTAGCTATTACTATATCGTGTAGCTTTATATTTTCTTGCATGGAACCAGCTGTACCAATCCTTATAATTGTGTCAACATCATATCCACCAAACAATTCATTGTAATAAATCATTGATGATGGGATTCCCATTCCAGAACCCATTACAGAAACTCTCTTTCCTTCATAATATCCAGTAAAACCAAGCATTCCACGGGTATTATTAAATTGAGTGACATCTTCTAAGAAATTTTCTGCAATATATTTTGCCCTGAGTGGATCTCCTGGCATTAATACTGTACTAGCAATTTCATCTGGACTTTTAGCCGAGATATGTGGTGTAGGTATATTCATTTAACTCTCCTTTTATAAACTTCATTAATTATATGATATCATTTTTGGATGATTTTTTAAATCTAACTTATTTATTAGATTCTAAATTAATTATTTTGTCAACCCTTTTTTGGTGGCGTCCACCTTCAAAATCTGTTTTAGCAAATTCCTCTACTATCATTTTTGCTGTTTCACTGCCAATAACTCTAGCTCCAATGCATAAACAATTTGCATTGTTGTGGGCCCTACTCATCCTTGCTGAATAGCATTCAGATACTGCTGCTGCTCTTATACCGGATATTTTGTTAGCTGATATACTCATTCCTATACCTGTTCCGCAGATTAATATGGCAAAATCAGCTTCTTTTTCTAGAACTTTTTGACAGGCAAGATTTGCAAAATCTGGATAATCAACACTTTCATTCTCAGTAGTTCCCACGTGAATAACTTCATGTCCAAGCGACTCTAATGTTTCTTTTACTACATCAACTAGATCTAGACCACCATGATCATTTCCAATTACATACTTCATATAATCCTCCGTCATAATTTTCTAATTTTATGTTAACACAGGTCAAAGTACTTTACAAGTAAATTAAAAAAGCATATGATATATGATATAAACCCAAAAGATAAACTAATTAGGAGATATAATGTTTGAATTTAATTTAAATGAACATGATTTTAAAAAGGTTCATTTTATTGGAATAGGCGGTATTTCGATGAGCGGTATCGCTTCTTTGTTGTTAAATAAAGGATATGAAGTGTCTGGTTCAGACAGGTCACTTACAGAAATTACTAAACATCTAAAAGATGAAGGAGCAGATATTTTTATTGGTCAAAGTAAGGATAACATAAAAAATCCTGATTTGGTCGTTTATACTGATGCAATTTTAGATGATAATGAAGAAATTATTGCAGCTAGAAAATTAGATATTCCGGTGGTTAGTAGAGGAGTTTTTCTAGGCGCTCTAATGAGAAACTATGAAAATTCAATAGCTGTTTCAGGGTCTCATGGAAAATCCACAGCTACCAGTATGATTTCAAAAATCCTACTAAATTCCAAAGAAGATGCTACTATTCTTCTCGGTGGAGAACTTGAAGAAATGAAGGGTAATGTTCACGTTGGTGAGCAAAAATATCTAGTAACAGAAGCTTGTGAATACAAGGGCAATATTAGATATTATTACCCACAAACTGTTATTGTCTTAAATATCGACGAAGATCATCTAGACTATTATAAAAATTTAGAGGATATAGTTGATACTTTTAAATGTTATTTGCAAAATCAAGACGAAAATTCTAAGACAATTCTAAATTTGAATGAGCCTAACAATAGATTGATAATTGATTCAGTTAAAGGTGAGCTAATAACCTATGCTCAAGAAAATTATGATGCAGATTACGTAGCCCATAACATTAAGTTTGATGAGATTGGTAGACCAAATTTTGATTTAAAGATGAAAAATGGCATGGTTGAACATTTTGAACTTGGAGTTATCGGTAGACATAATATAAATAATGCTATGGCTGCTATTATTTCAACATATGAAAACGGCATAGATCTAGAAACTATAAAAGAAAATATCAAAGAATATTCTGGCCTAAAAAGAAGAATGGAAATAATAGGACACGTTAATGATGCAACTATTATGACTGATTATGGTCACCACCCATCAGAAATAGAAGTAACCTTAGAAGCATTAAGAGAACATACTGACGGTAAGTTAGTTTGTGTGTGGCAACCACATACTTACAGTAGAACTAAAACATTGTTTAACGACTTTTTAAATTGTTTTGACGCTTGTGATGAAGTTATAATTACAGATATCTATGCAGCTAGAGAAAAGTTTGACCCAACAATCCATTCTAAAGATGTAGTTGATGCCTTAGTAAAAAAAGGAATTAACGCTAAATATATTGGAACTTTTGAAAAAGCAAGAGATTATATATACGATATAGTTTCTGATAAGGACTTAGTTATTACTACAGGTTGTGGTAATCCAGATGTCCTTGCTCATATGATTGTAGATGATCAAGTAAAAATTGGCGCATAAAAACAAAGGTGTTGTTGCATTTATATATTTGCAACGGCACCTTTTTTTAATAATCACTTATTAGATCTAATGATATAGCCATAGCTTCATTTATCTTTACCATGACATTGTTATCAAATGTTCCTATTTTTTCGCGTAACCTTCTCTTATCTATTGTTCTTAATTGCTCAAGAAGAGCTACACTATTTTTGGGCAGGCCAAATTCATTGCCCTTAATCTTCACATGAGTGGGAAGTTTTGCCTTATTTAGTTGACTAGTTATTGGAGCCACTATAATAGTTGGCGAATATTTATTGCCGACATCATTTTGTACGACAATTACAGGTCTTACTCCCCCCTGCTCGCTGCCAACCACGGGAGATAAATCTGCATAGAATAAATCTCCTCTTTTAATTTTCATAGATTTCTCCTAAATAATTAATCACATCTATTACTTTACCGTTTTTTATGTAGACACGTGGAATTCTCATACCTATGTCTGTCATTAATTCATAGCTTATGGTATTAATTTTATTAGCTTCTTCATAAATATCAGAATATACTATAACCTCATCATCAATATTTACGTCAAGAGCTGTAACATCAACCATTATTTGGTCCATACATACTCTACCTAGAACTCTGCAAAGCTTTCCCTTTATTAGAACTTCCCCTACATTGGAAAAAGCTCTCAAAAAACCATCAGCATATCCAATAGGAATTGTAGCAATTTGCATATTTTTTTCTGTTATATATGTACGACCATATGAAATTGGCATTCCTTTTTCTATATTCTTTACAAATGAAATATGTGTTTTGAATTCAAATGACTGATATAGTTTAACATTATTTTGCATTTCGATAGATGGATATAAGCCATATAAAGCCAACCCTACTCTCATCATATTACTTTGGCTTTTAATCTTTAGAGCTCCAGCACTATTTTCTATATGTATGTACTTAAAATCAAAATATTTACTGGTATTTGTTAAGATTCTTTCAAATCTTTCATTTTGTAATTTAGTAAATGTAAGATCTATTTCATCAGCTGTCGAATAATGGCTAAAAATGCCTATAATATTTAAGTTGTTTAGATTTTTCAAAGCTAAAATATCGTCAATCTGATTTTCTCTAAAACCCAATCGCCCGTGACCACTATCAATAGCTATATGTACATTCACTTTGTTGTTGATATTATCATTAATCTTTTTAGCATATGAAATGTCATATATTGGGATGTCTACATCATATTTTATGCATTCATCAACCTCATTGTAGGCTATATAACCTAAAAGCATGATCGGTTTTTTTATACCACTCTTTCTAAGGCAAATTGCCTCTTCCAATCTTGCCACTGCAAAATAGTCAACCTTGTCTTCAATTGATTGAGCTATAGGAACAAGTCCTAGACCATATGCATTCGCTTTGAGTACTGCACAAAATAGTTTGTTGGGTTTTAATGCTCTTATATTTTCTATATTTCTATCAATGTAATCTAAATTTACATTAAGATATGATTCCATACTAATTCCTTAATAATTTAAATGCATCAGGTAAATAATTTATAATATCGCTTGCAATAATAGATTCTTCTCCAAGATCGTCAGCTGCTAAATCTCCAGCTAAAGAATGGATATAGACTCCCAAAACTGCTGCCTCATAGGCATCTAGTCTTTTAAAAAGTGAAGATATTATTCCTGTCAAGACATCTCCACTTCCAGCTGTTGCCATACCAGAATTTCCAATTTTATTTATGTATAGTTTATCACCATCTGTTATAATTGTTTGGTTACTTTTTAGTACCAAAACTACGTTATAAGTTTTTGCAAAATTTTTAGCTAGATTTATTTTATCTTTTTTTATTTCATCAACCGAAAGTTTACTTAGTCTGGCAAATTCTCCCAGATGTGGTGTTAGTATCATTTCCCTGTTTGCGTTTAATATATTTAAATCTTTGCTAATGGCATTGATACCATCAGCATCAATAACAAATTTCTTATTGATATTATTGATAATTTCATCAATTAATCTATGTAAATCCTGAGCTTGACCCATACCAGGGCCAATGGCTAGAACATCCAAATTTTCACTAGCTGATAAGATCTGTTTTTTTACAGTATCGTCGTAGCAAAAACTATAGCAGCCTATTTGTTTTATTATCTGTTCATTGGATTTTATTGCAAGAATGTCTGCTATAGATTCTGGGGCAAGAATATAAGTTAAACCTGCACCCGATCTTAAAGTGGCAAGGCTAGCCATGTAGATAGATCCTGCCATACCAGGACTTCCACCTAATAATCCAATTCTACCATATGTACCTTTGTGACTATCAGATTTTCTTTTTGGTAAAATATTTTTAACTTCTTGATCTATTATATGAATATTGTGCATGTTAGTAGAACAAACGCCAATGGCATATGAACCATCATGGCTTATGGAAACATCTGCCATGGATTTTTGTCCGTTGATATAGGCAATAGGCTTTGATTTTTCATATACTATCTCAATTTTCTTTCTTAAAATATAGTATAGATTGAAGCCAAATGCCTTAATAACAGCTTCTTTTGCCGCAAAAATTCCAGCCAAAGATTCACTTGTATTTACTTTACTTTCTGCATGAGAAATTTCATTTTCAGTAAAAATCTTTCGGATATTGCTTTTCGACGAAAATTTGTCGATATCAACTAAATCCACTCCAATCATATTAATTCCTTAGATAAACTCTTTGCTTTTGATTTAATATGTTCCTCATCAAGATATACAAAGTTACCATTATCTAAGACTAAGTCTCCATCAATAAATACGTACTTGATATCATCTTCATAAGTTGAGTAGCAAACGGAGCTAAGTATATCATTATTTGGTAAGTGATTAATATTATCTAGATTAATCAAAATTAAATCAGCCTTCTTACCTTTTTCTATACTAGCTATTTGGTCAAAAAGTCCCAAGGCTTTTCCACCATTAACAGTAGCCATCTTTAATATATCGAATGCTTTCAAAGCATCTGGAGAATGGTATTTTGCTAAAAGAGCAGCCATTTCTATTTCTCTAAGCATTGATTGCTTGTTGTTACTTGCTGCTGAATCTGTGCCTAAACACACATTTATTCCAGCATCCATCAATCTATTAACATCTAGTATACCTGAAGATAATTTTAGATTGCTTGTAGGATTATGAACTATAGAAACATTTTTTTCACTTAAGATTTTTAGATCATCATCGCTTAGATATACACCATGTGCTGCTATAGTTCTATTATCGAAAATTCCACATTCATCGAATACTTCTGTTGGACTTTGACCATATTTTTTCATGCACTGGTCATTTTCAAATTTAGTTTCTGATAAGTGGATGTGAATAGGCATTTTATATTCTCTCGCAATACTTGCTATTTTTTTCAAATAATCCTTATCGATTGTATATACAGCATGAGGTCCTAGGGCAATATCTATTCTATCATCTTTCCCATCATAATTTTTAAACAAGTTGATATTTTCATTAATTCTATAATCACCTGAATCTGGTGAAGATAGGCCCCTTGAGATTTGTGCCCTCAATTTGCCTATTTCCAAGGCTTTGATAGTTGCCTCTTCAAAAAAGTACATATCAGCAAAACTTGTTGTACCAGATTTAATCATTTCAGCAAAAGATAAAATAGATGCATTGTAAACAATCTCATCGTTTAACTTCTCTTCAACGGGAAATATATAATCATTTAGCCAAGTCATCAAAGTAGTATCATTGCCATAATTTCTAAAATAACTCATGGCAACATGGGTATGGCAGTTGACAAAGCCTGGCATAGTTAGAAAGTTTGTACCATCAATAACTTTATCAGCCTTAAAGTTCTCAAGATACCCTACTTCTAGTATTTTATCATCTTCAATATAAATATCTCCATTGATAATATCAGGACTAAGCATATCTAGGATTGATGTATTTTTGATAAGTGTTTTCATATTCCAAAAAAGGAGTGTAATCCACTCCTATTCTCCTATTTTTTCCTTAAGTAATGCATTTATTTCAACAGGATTTCCCTTACCCTTAGTCTTCTTCATAGCTTGACCTACTAAGAAACCAAAAGCTCTATCTTTACCATTTTTGATATCCTCGATAGATTCTGGATTTTCTGCTAAGACTTCATCTACCACTTCTTCTAGGAAATTGCTATCAGATATTTGTAGTAAATTTCTATCCTCAGCTAATTTTTCTGGATCTTCATTTGATTCAAAGATTTCTCTTAAAAGTTTCTTTGCTACGTTATTATTAACTTTATTATCCTTAGCAAGGTTTATTAGTTTGGCAAAGTTTTCAATAGATAGATTCATTTGATCAGCTGAAATCTCACTTTCATTGAGTCTTCTTGATAATTCTGTAAGTATCCAGTTTGCAACAACCTTTGGATCTTTTACAATTTCATTAGTTTCTTCAAATAAATTAGCAAGGTTTCTATCATTTGCTAAAAGATTAGCATCATATTCACTTAGGGAATATTCCTCTGTGTATTTTTTTTCTTTTTTGCTAGGAAGCTCTGGTAGATTATTTTTAAGATTGTCTATGAAAATGTCTTCAAGTTTTATTTCAGGTATGTCCCCATCTACAGAGAATCTATAATCATTTCCAAGAAGCTTATCACGCATATGGATGGTTTGAAGCTTTTCATCATCCCAACGTCTAGTTTCCTTTATTCCACTTTCCCCATTTGCTAGAAGCTCTCTATGACGTTCTTCTTCAAAAGCTAGTGCGTTTTCTATAGCCTTAATAGAGTTCATATTCTTGATTTCAGAAATAGCTGTCTTTTTGCCAGTTTCTTCATCAACCATATTGATATTAACGTCTACACGCATAGAACCTTGAGCCATGATACAGTCGGATATTTCTAAAAATTTCAAAGTTGAGGCTAGGGTCTCTACGAATTCACGAGCTTCATCTGGTGAATTTATGTCTGGTTTTGTTACTATTTCAATCAATGGCACACCAGCTCTGTTATAATCCATAAGAGCTCTATTTTCCTCATCGTGATTAGACTTACCGGTATCTTCTTCCATATGGATTTCTATAAGACCGATTTTTTTACCATTTTTAAGCTCTATATAACCATTTGTAGCAAATGGCTTGTCAAATTGTGTTATTTGATATCCCTTTGTTAAGTCTGGATAGAAATATTTTTTTCTATCCATTTTTTGATCTTTGGCTATATCACAATTAAAAGCAAGACCAGCTGTTATAGCAAGTTCAACTGCTTTTTTATTGACAACTGGAAGAGCCCCTGGATGACCTAGGCATACTGGGCATACATGAGTATTTGGTACTGCTCCAAATTCATTTTTACAGGAGCAAAACATTTTTGTATTTGTAGCTAATTCTACGTGGATTTCTAGTCCTATTATTGTTTTTGTAGTCATTATTCCTCCTCTAAAAATCTTTGTGCAGCATTGATTATATTATTATCATCAAATCTATCGCCTATAAATTGGATAGATCCAGAAAGTCCATCTCTTACTGGTACTGATATTCCGCACATTCCAGCTAAGTTTACTATTACATTAAAACCATCAGCTCTAAAATCACTGAGTGGATCGTCATTATTTTCGCAGATTTTTGGTGGTAGATTAGTTGTTGTTGGAGTGACTATCAAATCTACTTCTTTGAAATACTCTTCAAGTTCTTCTTTTATCAATGTTCTAAGTTGTAGACCTTTTTTATAGACTTTTTGACCATCGTTGGCAGATAGATACATAGTACCTAGGGCAATTCTTCTTTGGACTTCTTCTCCTAAGCCTTCAGATCTTGATTTTACAAAAAGTTCATTTACATCCTTATAGTCCTTAGTTTGATGACCAAATCTAACCCCGTCAAATCTGCTCATATTAGATGAAACTTCACAACTCATTACAATATTATAAACAGGATTTGCGAACTTAGCATATTTTAATTCTATTTCAATTAATTCCGCTCCAAGTTCTTTGAGTCTATCTAGGGCATTGTGGTAGTCTTCTTTTACTGCATCATCAATCCCATGGTAAAGATTGCTTTCTGTAGAGATATATCCAATTTTTTTGCCTTTAAAATCATAGCTTTCTTTTTGGTAATCATATGGTTCTAGTATAGAAGTCATATCATTTTTATCAGCAGATGAAGATACACTAGCTAGAGTCCTTAAATCATCTATGTTTTTTGCAAATAGAGAAACTTGATCTAAAGTATTTGACATGGATACCACCCCATATCTACTCATTAACGAGTAGGTTGGTTTGTATCCGATAATATTTGTATATGATGCAGGTCCTCTTACTGATCCACCTGTATCTGTTCCAACTGATACCAAAACATCATCACTTGATACGGATACAGCTGATCCTGATGAAGATCCGCCTGATATTCTTTCAGTATCTAGATTGTTTTGTACATGACCAAAATACGATGTTTTTGAGCTTGCACCCATAGCAAATTCATCCATATTAGTTTTTGCTATTATGATAGCATCTTCATCCAAAAGATTATCTATGACTGTGGCATTATATATTGGTGTGAAATCTTCTAGCATTTTAGATCCACAGGTCATTTTCATATTTTTATAGGAAATATTATCTTTAATAGTGATTGGTAAACCAAATAGCTTACCAAGTTCTTCACCGTTTTTTAGTTTTTCTTCTAAATACTCAGCTCTTTTTATGCTATCTTCTTCATCATAAGAAATATATGCATTATATTTATTATCTTTAATTTTATCTAAAGTTTCTTTTGTATATTGGCTTACTGAAATTTCACCAGATTTAAACTTATTTACTAAATTTTCTATATTCATCATATCCACTATAACTTCCAATCCAATCTAAAATATCCAAATTCTTTGTCACCAGCATTTTTGAGAGCATCTTCTCTTGAAGTTTCTTCAAAAACTTCATCCTCTCTAAATACTGCTTTATGGTTATAAATACTTTCTGTCATAGGAACACCTTCAGTATCTACATCAAAAATTCCCTCAATAAAATCTAATACCTGATTGAATTTTTCAGTCATAAGCTCCAAATCCTTACCTTCTAGGCTCAGATTGGAAAGATTATAAATCTTTTCAACTTCCTTTGTATCCATACTACTTCCCTTCTAGTTCGTTTAAAAATTTCTTTAGTTCATTGCCATCAATTACTTTAATATCTAAACTTTTTGCTTTATCAAGCTTGGAACCTGCGTTTTCTCCACAGATTAAAGCATCAGTGTTTTTTGAAACAGAGCCTGTGACTTTGCCCCCATTTTTCTCAATTAAGTCTTTAATCTCATCTCTTTTATAGTTGTCAATGGTTCCAGTTATTACATAGGTTAAGCCTTCTAATATACTTGTTGAAGCCTCATTTATATCTTCATTTATATTTATTCCCTTTGATAGGAGCAAGTCAATTGCTTCATTGATATTTGCATCCGCAAAAAATTCCATAATGTTTTCTGCAGTTATATCTCCAATGTCTGGGATTTGTGTTAGTTCACTAGCTTCTGCTTTTCTTAGACTATCAAAGTTTTTAAATTGACTTGCTAAATCTCTAGCTGTTCTCTCCCCTACATTTGGTATACCAATTGCATATATAAATCTATTTAAATCCACATCTTTACTAGCTTCAATTGCATCTAAGAGATTGTTTGTTTTTTTAGGACCAAAACGATCTAAATCAATAAGATCATCATAAGTTAGATCGTAGAGATCATAAACTTCTTTTATTCCAAGCTCATCCATTAATTGGCCGATAGTCTTTTCAGAAAGTCCCTCAATATCCATAGCATTTCTAGATGCAAAATGCTCAATCCTTGCTAATAGTTGTGGAGTACAAGATAAAGAGTTTGGGCAAATAATATGAACATTGCCTTCTATTAATTCACTGCCACAATATGGACAATGACTTGGCTTTTCTATTACTTTTGTTCCCTCTTGATTTTCATCAACAACTCCCAATATTTCAGGAATAACGTCATTTGACCTTCTTATAAATACTCTTGATCCTAGTTTAACTTTTTTTCTTAATATGTCATCATAATTATTTAAGGTTGCACGAGATACTGTGACTCCCGAAAAATCAACCGGTTCAAGAATCGCAGATGGTGTAACTTTTCCAGTTCTTCCTACATTCCACACCACATCTAAAAGCGTTGTTGTGTATTCTTCAGCTTCAAACTTATAAGCTAATGACCATCTTGGAAATTTGTTTGTATAACCTAGAGCTTGTTGAGTTTTTTTATCATTAATCTTGATTACAACCCCATCTGTTAAGATGTCCAAAGTTTTGCGTTCTTCTTCTATTTTATCTAACTCTTTGATTATTTCATCATAGGTTTTAACTTTTTTGTGGTAAGGGTGAACTTGAAAACCTTGATTTTTTAAAAAGTCTAACATTTCTTCTTCACTTTTAAAATCTAAATTAGTGGTAGAAATATTATATATATAGGCTATTAAATTTCTTTTTCTAGTTTCATTTGTATCTAGATTCCTTAGAGCTCCAGCCGCGGCATTTCTAGCGTTTTTTAGCTGAAATTCATTTTCTTTATTATATCTTTCTAGCTCAGATAAGGGCATCAAAGCTTCACCTTGAATTTCTAAAAGTGACTGCTCTTTAATAGTTCTAGGCACTGATTTTATAGTATGGACTTGGGATGATATCTCTTCTCCTACACTACCATTACCCCTAGTAGCAGCATTTATCAATTCGCCATCTTCATAAGTTAGATTAATAGTCAGGCCATCAAATTTATATTCTAAGATGTATTCTATATCATCAAGCTTATCTTCGTGGCTTTCATTGTAGGAATCGCGTAGCCTATTTACTCTTCCTATCCAGTTTTCAAGATCTTCAAATGACTGGGCCTTATCCTGGGAATATAGCCTTGAAATATGAAAGTGCTTCTCAAACTTTTCTAATACTTGGCCACCAACTTTTTTGGTAGGCGAATTTTCTGGAGAAAATCCAGTTTCTTCTTCAAGTTCTTTTAACCTATCGTATAGTTTGTCATATTCACCATCTGAAACCAAAGGCGCATCGAGGGTGTAATAATGGTAGTTTAATTCTTCTATTTTTTCTATTAATTCATTAATTTCTTCTATTTTTCCCATAATCACACCTTTGTTATTGGAGCATAATCCTGGTTAAGTTTTTTTAGTCCTTTTTTATCAAAAGCAACAACCAACTCATTACCGTCTTCATTTTCTTTTATCTGGACAATCATGCCCTGGCCCCACTTAGAATGCATTACCTTATCTCCGATTTGATAGCTTTCATCATCCTTCTTACGTGCTTTTAACTTTGTATCAAGTACTGATTGTCTTGTCTTTTCCCTCATATAATCTTCATTTGATGCTCTTTCAAAAGATTTAGAGGTGAATTGTCCAATTGATGAATTTTCTAATTCATTTATATTTTCTCTGATTTCATCTATAAAACGAGATGGCTTGTAATATATTGGCTTCCCATAGGCCCTACGAACTTGACTGCTAGTTAAGTATAACTTTTCCCTGGCCCTGGTGATACCAACATAAAAAAGCCTGCGTTCTTCTTCTATATTACCTTCATCGATTGATCTTTTACCTGGAAATAATCCTTCATCCAAGCCAACAACAAAAACAACTGGGAATTCTAGTCCCTTTGCCGCATGCATGGTCATTAGGTAAACAGATTGGTCACTGTCTTCAGTTTTCTCCAAGTCAGATATCAAGCTTAAATTTTCCAGATAATCGTAAATTGTATCTTCTGGATTATTTTCTTCGTATTCGCTAGCCGCTGATATAAACTCATTTATATTATCAATTCTTGACCTGTCCTCAACAGAATAGCTAGATTCAAGAGCCTTTAAGTAGCCAGATTTTTCTAGTGTTTCATTAATTAAATCCGTTATTTTATACTTATCCACATTATCAAATATGTCACTTAGTGGATTATAAAACTTATTTGCTAAATTTTTTAGCCTATCTGATAGTAGGTAGTCATAAAGGGGATTTCTTATAAGATCTAGGATGGATAATTCGTTATCAGTAGCGATCTTCTCCATTTGTTCAACACTCTTATTCCCTATACCTCTTTTGGGCTCATTAATTATTCTTTTTAAAGCTAAGTCATCCTTTGGATTGACAATAATTTTTAGATAAGAGATCAAATCTTTGATTTCTTTCCTATCATAGAATTTAAGTCCACCAACTACCTTATAGTCAATCAGATTTTTCATCAAAGCTTCTTCAAATGACCTAGATTGAGCATTGGTCCTATATAAAATTGCAATATCCTCTAGGGCATAACCATTATTTTGTAGACTTTTAATCTCATCAACTACAAATTTACTTTCTTCGCTTTCAACAGAATTGCTCTTATATATTACTTCATCACCATTGTCATTATCTGTCCACAGATTTTTATCCTTACGATTTATATTATTTACAATCAAAGAATTAGCAGTATTTAGTATATTTGAAGTCGACCTATAATTTTGTTCAAGCTTTATTAGCTTAGCATCCTCAAAGTCTTTCTCAAAGTTAAGGATATTATTAATATTAGCTCCCCTAAAAGAATATATTGATTGGTCAGCATCTCCTACGACTACAACATTATTATGGTAGCTAGCAAAGTACTTTATAAGTTCATATTGGGACTTATTTGTATCTTGGTATTCATCCACGTATACATAAGAAAACTTGTATTGGTAATACTTTAAAGTTTCTTTATCTTTAGCAAATAAATCCAGTACCTTTTCAATCAAATCGTCAAAATCTAGAGCATTGTATTCAAACTTTCTTTTTTCATATAACTTATATATTTCGTAATACTCATTCTTATTTTGATAGTAGCCATCTATAATTAAAAATTCTTTTGGGCTAATAGATTTATTTTTCAGAGAAGAAATTAAATTTTGGGCACTCCTAGGACTAATTGTGTCTTTATAACCTAATTCGTTTATTATATCTTTAATTAGGGTTTTCTGATCATTAGTATCATAGATAGTAAAATTTGATGTATATCCTATTTTTTCAATATTCATCCTCAAAATTCTTGCACAAATTGAATGGAAAGTTCCTATCCATAAATGGCTTACGTCCATATTCAATAGATTTGAAACCCTATCTTTCATTTCATTTGCAGCTTTATTTGTGAAAGTTATTGCTAAAATATTTCTTGGATCTATATTTTCATTCTCGATTAAATTTGCTATGCTCGTAGTCAATACACGAGTTTTACCACTGCCTGCTCCTGCCAATACCAGCAAGGGGCCATTTTTATGTAATACGGCTTGCTTCTGCTTATCATTTAATCCTTCAAATTCCATAATTAAATCCTTCCTACCTATTAATTATACTACAAAAAAAGAGTGGCATAAGCCAACTCTTATATTGTATCTTAGAAATTTACTATTTTCTATTTATTATTTTCTCTTTGTTTCTTTAAATCTTTTTCTATAAGCTTATCCAAAACAAGGTCATAACCACTTAGACCATAGTTTAATGATCTATTAACTCTAGAGATAGTTGCAGTAGAAGCCCCCGTTTCTTCTTCAATTACATTATATGTTTTTCTTATTTTTAATAGCTTAGCTACGTGTAATCTTTGAGCTATTGATTGAATTTCTCTAGCTGTACATATATCTGTAAAAAAACTATAACATTCATCAACATCTTTTAACATCAAGATTGCTTCAAAAAGTTCATCGGTTTGTTCATTTCGTAATTTTGAATCTGTCATACTTCCCCCTAAAAGGTATTTTCTTTTCTATATTAGTATACTACATTATTGTTAAATTGGTATAAAATTTTAAAAATTTTTAACTAATAAATTTATACTTATTTTGCACTAAAGTAATTACTTGGATAAATTAGCATTTTTTTCGATCAATTTAAATACATTCTCGCATAAAACTTCATTCCTAGCGAGTAATGGTCCGTGTAGGTAGGTGCCAATAGTATTTTTGTATCTAAAGCCTTCTGTCTTGTCAGAACCATTGTTTCCATTACCTTCAACAACAATACCAAAAGGACTTTGGTCATCAGATAAAAATGTAACTCCCCCATGATTTTCAAAACCTTCGTAAATATCTCCAGTTAAACTGTCTTTTATTTTTATAGGTCCTGTGAATCTTTTGCTATTTTCCTGATTCTTAGTGTAGTGAGCAAATATTGATAAGCCATCTATCTTATTGTTGTAGGCATCATAATAATACTTACCTAATAGCTGGTATCCACCACAAATAGCAAGCAAGACTCCATCATTTTCAATAAATTCTTTTAGTTTGCTAGCCTTTTCACCCAGATCTTTTTGGACTATTGATTGTTCATAATCTTGACCACCGCCAAAAAATACAAAATCATAATCATTAGGATCAAAATCATCGCCTACAGTTACAATCTTGGTGTTTACTTCATAACCATTTTTGTGGGCTTCGTGGCTAATAGCCATAACATTTCCAACATCTCCATAAGTATTTAGTAAATTACCGTAAAGGTGGCATATATTTATATTTTTCATAAAGCTAATACCTCCCTTAATTTTAACATTGCTGTGTAGGTCGATAGTATATAGATATTATCTGTTTTAGAATTTTTAATCACATCAAAAATTTCTTTTTCGTAATCGAATTCTGAAATTTCACCATCAAATATTTCTGCTATTTCTAGTCGCCTTTTCATATCCTTTTTTCTGATTCCAGAGACATATATATCTTTAATATCTAGGTCTTTTAATTTTTCATAATATGAATCATAAATCCAACTTATATCGGTTCCGTCAGCGTATTTATCATTCAATAGGCAAATTAGAGATATTTCATTTTCTTCTAGCATCATTAGATCAATTATCTGATTAAGACCAGTAGGATTTTTTACTAGGTTTATAGTTAGGTTTTTACCATCTATAACTACATTTTCTTGTCTGCCAAAGACATTTTTTTGATTTCTTAGTCCTTGGTAAATCTCTTGATCACTTAGTCCAAGCTCCTTTGCTACACTTAGCGCAGCAAGAGCATTATAAACATTATATAAGCCACCGACATTTACCTCATATTTTTTGACATTTAATATGAATTCGGAATAATTAGCATCTAGCTTTATAAGCTCATCTATGCTGTATGTTATATCAGGTGTGCGGAAATCACAATTTGGGCATGCATAATCACCCAATGAAGCGTAATTATTTAATCTGTATTTAAGTACGCTGTGACAGTTCGGACACAAAATCCCATCTGAATTAAGTTCTGCATCTAACTCATAGTTATCACTAGCCTTTGAATAATCTCTTATTGCAAAGTAAGACCTATTAAAGTCTTTCATTTCTTTGTAATTAAATATTGGCAAATCTCCATTTGCAATTATTTTTGCATCGGGCATAACTTTCATTCCATCAATAAGCTTTGCGTATATATTATATATTTCGCCAAACCTATCCATTTGGTCTCTAAAGATATTTGTAAATACAACATAATCAGCCTTTATATTTTTGCCAATTTTAACTAGATTAGCCTCGTCAACTTCTAACACTGCTATTGTCTCTTCATTGGCAGGGTTATCTAATAATGTTGTGATAATACCTTGAATCATATTTGATCCTGATTCATTTGTATAGACCTTGTCATACCTTTGTTTAAGTATGCTTACCAAAAAATGAGTTGTCATAGTCTTTCCGTTTGTTCCTGTTACGAAAATAAACTTGGTATTTTTTGATAACTCATCTAGTATATCTTTATCTAATTTATAAGCTACATATCCTGGCAGACTAGTGGCATTATGTTTTGTAAGCCTAAGGCCTGCCCTAACTATTTTTGCTATTACTTTTGAAAATTTATTTTTAAAACTCATAGTTTTAATATATCTTATAATAAAAGTTAATCAATAGTTAGCCAATTATATCAAAAGAATTTTCATCTTGGATCGTATCAACTTCAGTTTTATCAATCGATTCTATCCTAATAAATCTTTGGTTTTGTAATTCATATATGAATCTTTCTATATTCTCTACTTCTCCTTGTACATAAGATTCAACATCATAGTTATATAAATTTTTGACACTACCTGTTAAATTTAATCTATCTGCTATCATCTTTGCAGTAAATCTAAAACCAACGCCTTGGACTCTTCCTTTAAACAAAATCCTATATCTTTTCATAAGTTCCTCCTATTTATTTTTAGATACC
Organism: Anaerococcus sp. Marseille-Q7828; assembly: GCF_949769285.1. Classification (NCBI taxonomy): domain Bacteria; kingdom Bacillati; phylum Bacillota; class Tissierellia; order Tissierellales; family Peptoniphilaceae; genus Anaerococcus; species Anaerococcus sp. Marseille-Q7828. The sequence goes on along the minus strand of NZ_OX458331.1, from coordinate 1,299,818 downwards.
CTAGCTTGACAAAAATAACTAAAAATTGTTTAGTGATACTGACACCCCCTATGGGTGTTAGAAGGAGGTTAGATGAAACAACGTTATGATATAACAGGCATGTCATGCTCTGCTTGCCAGGCTAATGTTACAAGAGCTGTAAAAAAGCTCGGTGTAAATGATGTCAATGTCAATCTTATCAATGAATCTATGAGTGTTGATTATGATGATGGCAAGATATCAGATGATGATATAATAAATGCTGTCGAAAGTATCGGATATGGTGCAAGTTTAAAATCAGCAGAAACACCTAAAACGAGTGGTAAAAAAAATGAGGATTCATTAGAAGACGAAACCAAACATAGATTAAAAGTTTCCTTTGCCTTTATGATCCCACTTTTGTATCTAGCTATGGGACCAATGGTAGGATTACCTGTGCCAGATTTTGTAACTGGACCAGAAGGTGCTTTAAACAATGCTTTCTTACAGTTTTTATTAACTATCCCCGTATTGTTTGTGAATAGAAAATTCTTTACATCTGGTTTTAAAGGCCTTATAAATAGGGCTCCTAACATGGATACTCTAGTAGCCTTAGGATCTAGTGCAGCTACAATATATGGAATCTTTTCTATAATGCGTATGGCTTATGGTCTAGGTTTTGGAGACTTTGACTTAGTAAATACCTATATGCATAGCCTATATTTTGAATCTGCAGCAACGATTCTTACACTAATAACCTTAGGTAAATATTTTGAAGCAAAATCTAAGGGCAGGACAAAGGCTAGTCTAGAAAACTTAATCAACCTTGCCCCTAAAAAAGCTACAAGGATTGTAGATGGAAAGCAAGAAGAAGTAGATGTTGATCAGATTAATAAGGGTGATATTATCCTAATTAGACCTGGTGATTCCATACCAGTTGATGGTGTAATAGTAGAAGGTTCTTCAGTAATTGATGAATCAGCTATTACTGGTGAATCTATTCCTGTTAATAAGAGTGTAGATGATCAAGTAGTAACAGCTACTATAAATAAAGATGGATCATTTAAGTTTAAAGCTACAGCTGTTGGTGAAGATACAACCCTTGCTCAAATCATTAACCTAGTAAATGAGGCTAATGAAACTAAGGCACCAATTGCAAAAATGGCGGATAAAATTTCAGCTGTATTTGTACCAGTTGTGATTGTTATATCCATACTTACTTTTGTTATATGGATGCTTTTAGGGTATGACTTCGAGTTTGCCTTAAATCTTATGATTTCAGTATTAGTAATATCATGTCCATGTGCCCTAGGTCTTGCAACACCAATGTCTATAATGGTGTCTACTGGAAAGTCAGCTGAGCTTGGATTGTTATTTAAAAATGCTGAATCCCTAGAAAACTTACACAAGGTAGATACAATCCTACTAGATAAAACAGGAACTATTACTGAAGGTAGACCAGTTGTTACTGATATAGAAACTAGCATGGATGAAAGAGATTTCTTAGAGCTTGCTACAAGTATAGAAAGTTCATCCGAACACCCACTAAGTACAGCTATTACAACTTATGCTGATGAAAATAACATTCATCCAGTTAAAGTTCATGAATTTAATGCTCTATCTGGTAAGGGTATCAAAGCTATAGTAGATTCTAAGACTTATTTTGCTGGTAACCTTAGACTAATGAAAGAAGAAAATATTGACCTAGTTGATTATGAAAGTGTAGCTGAAAAATATGCAAGCCAAGGCAAAACTTCAATGTATTTTTCTGATGAAAGGAAAGTACTTGGAATTATAGCAGTAAAAGATGTTGCTAAAAATACATCTAAGATAGCAATTGATGAGCTTAAAAACCTAGGTTATGAAGTAACTATGGTAACTGGAGATAATGCTACAACGGCCGAAGCAATTAGATCTGAACTTAATATAGATAAGAAATTTGCTGAAGTTCTTCCTCAAGATAAGGATAAAGTTGTGAAAGAACTCCAGGATACGGGTAAGAAAGTAACCATGGTAGGTGATGGTATAAATGATGCTCCAGCACTTGCCAGAAGTGATATAGGTATGGCTATAGGTAATGGTACTGATGTTGCTATAGATTCAGCTGATGTAGTTTTAATGAGAAACTCATTGCTTGATATAGTTAGTTCAATTGAATTATCTAAAGCAACAATTAAAACTATAAAGCAAAATCTATTCTGGGCATTTTTCTACAATGTTATCTTAATTCCAGTAGCTGCAGGATTATTATATCCAAGCTTTGGAATTACTCTAAATCCTATGTTTGCAGCCTTTGCTATGAGTGTATCATCTATATTTGTATGTATTAACTCATTAAGGTTAAAGGGATTTAGACCTGAATTTAAAAATCAAAAAGAAATTGAAAAAATATTAGATGAAAACCCAGAAGAAAGAAAAATAAATGAAAATAATAAAGGAGAAAATAAAATGGCACAAACAAATAAATTATTAGTAAATGTAGATGGAATGACATGCAATCACTGTAAAGCAAATGTAGAAAAAGCTTTAAAGGAATTAACATTTGTTGAAAATGCAGAAGTTAATTTAGATAATAAAAACGCTGAAGTAACATATTTTGGAACTGCTGACGAGAAAGCAATTGAAGAAGCTATAAATGAAGCAGGATATGAATATAAGGGTATCGAATATAAATAATGCATGCTGATAAAGCAAAAACCATTAGAAAATTAAAAACTGTCGGTGGGCAAATCGATGGATTAATAAAAATGGTTGAAGATGATAGATACTGTATAGATATAAGTAATCAATTGATGGCATCAATTTCTATATTAAAAAATGTAAATAAGGATGTTCTAAGGGGACACCTAGAGCATTGTGTATACGATGCTATTAGCAATGAAGATAAGGAAGATGGCCTAAAAAAAATAGAAGAAATTGAAGCTATAATTGACAAACTAAATAAAATCTAGAAAAGCTCCCAATTGGGAGCTTTTTTAAAATTCTGTAATAATTTTCATAAAACCAGTATTTTGTTCTAGGATTTTAAAAATAATAACAGCAATGATAGAAACCATTACAAATTCACTTGCCATAAATGAGAATAGCATAGTTATGAATGCTCCTGTATTATCTAGCAATAGATAAGTTCCTATTGCAGGTACAGAGACCATAAGTACTGGAAATAAAGATGCTATAAATAACTTATCTGTCTTCTCCATCAATCTAAATGCTATATATGAAGATAAAGTACCAAATATAACATCAAACCATGCCATAGGGCTAAATAAATTTGCTATAGCACATCCTAAAACTAGTCCCGGTATGTATTTTCTATTATAGAAAACTAATAATACCAAAATTTCTGAAAACCTAAATTGTATAGGTCCATACTGTGGCATAGGTACAAGTAAAGTTAACACTGCGTAAAGTGCAGCAACTACTGCAGATCTAACCAAAAAGTTAGTATCCTTTGTAAAATTCTTATTCATTTTTCTCTCCTTGATATTTTTTACAATGGGTGCCAAGAAACATTACCGAAATATTATATCATAAATTTAATAATTATCACAAGTATTGAAGCATATCTTTATAATAGTAAAGTAATCTTATGAAAAAATATCTTATAATAGCCCTCTTAATTCCCCTTTTATCTTCTTGTTCCAAAGATGATATTAGAGAAAATGAAGGCATAGTTAATGAAGAAAATTTAAATATTCTTACAAGTATAAACGAACTTGCTATAGATACATTTATACCTAAAAAGGGACTTGCGCTATCTAATGATGAAGATATTGACCAAAACACAAATCCTAAACTTAAGTCCGATAACAAGGATGAGCTTAAGAAAAATATAGAATCATGGTTAGGCGAAAATCCAAAAGCCAAGTGGGTATATGATAACTTCGATGATTTGGATAATATAGATGCATATTTGGCAGGAAATGACGAGGACACAATCGAATTTGTTTATAATATGAATAACGGTTTAACCAATTTCCCATACACTCCCGGCCAATCAGTTGATTTAGAAAGAAAAACTCCCTATTTTATCCAATGGGACAATAGATGGGCCTACAACAAGCTAGGTAATAGAAATATTGGTATTAGTGGCTGTGGACCTACATCTATGGCTATGATTTTGTCTAGGCTAAAGAAAGATGATTCCATCACACCTGATAAAATCGCCAAAGATGCTCAAAACTACATGGGTAACGAAGGTATATCTTGGAACTTCTTTTATGATGGAGCAAAAAAATATGACTATAAAATTGAGGACGTTGCCTTAAACGAAGAAGCTATGAAAAAGGCATTGGAAAAGGGTCCCCTTTTAGTTTCAGTAAATAGAGGATATTTTACTCTATTTGGCCATATATTTGTGATAGACTCATATAAAGATGGTAAATTTATAATAAATGATCCAAATAGCCTTAGAAATTCTAAGATAGAATGGACTTTTGATCAGATTAGTAATCAAATTGTAAAAATTTGGTCCATATATTAACTTGACAAAACTATAATGGTGCTATATAATAGAAAAGTATTCTTCAGTGCCATTAGCTCAGTTGGTAGAGCACCTGACTCTTAATCAGGGTGTCCAGAGTTCGAGCCTCTGATGGCGCACCATATAAAAATAGACCTTAGCCAAATCGCTAAGGTCTATTTTTTATTTATTTGTCTTGGATAATATCATTAGCAAGATTTAATAAATCTTTTGCTATAAAATAATTGTCACCTAGTAAATCGTAAATTGCATCTTCGGTAAGAATACCTTGTATAATATCATCTGGTATCTCCCCCTTATTTGATGCATCATAGTCTTTCATAAATTCTTCAGAATAATAATATTTTTCAAGCTTATTTAATTCTTCTTGATGATCTTTAAATTCTTCCAAAGCTTTACTTAGATTATCTAGTAATATTTTGTGGTCTTCATAAATTTTAGTGTATTCGTCAATATGTTTATAATCCATTTCTATCTCCTATCTTCGTATATAATATCAACTAATTTGTCAATGTCTGATTTTATTTTGTAACTTTTGCTGTCTGACCCTGAATTTGTAGTTACAATAATCATATTCTTATCTTTTAATATTACTATAAGCTGACCACCAGTTCCTGATGCAAATACAACTCCTCTTTCAGATATCCATATACCATAACCATAGTAGTCTTCAGAGATATACTTTCTTTTAACCTCGTACATAGATTTATTGTGTGGTTTTTGCATCAAGTCTATATAATTGCTATCTACTATTTGCAAATCATCATAGTAGCCATTGTTAATGATAAGCTTACCTATTCTAAGCATATCATAGGCATTTAAGTTTATTTTTGTGGCGCCTGCAATATAGTTTCCATATTTGCCCCAAGACCTATTTTCAATTCCTAAAGGTTTTAATAATTTCTCTTCAACAAAGTCAAATAGATCGTACTTTAGATATTCCTCCATAGTTACAGCTAAGAGATAATATCCAGCATTTGAATATAGAAAGTGGGTCCCAGGCCTGTGATACAAAGGGTAATTTATGACATAATCAAATAGATCGCCATAATCACTTTCTCTTATATCTTTGCTGTATAATAGCAAGTCTCTATATCCAGTTGTATGGGTTAGAAGGTGTTTAACTTTAATTTCTTTAAGATAAGCTAAATTCTTTTCATTTTCTAAATTCATCTTATTTTTAATAATTGGATATATATAGGTATCTAAGTTAAATTCTCCCCTACTTTCATTAATTAAAATTCCACAAGTTAGGGATAAGACTGTCTTAGAGATTGACCTTACATCGAAAACTTTATCATTTGCAAATTCTATGGTCTTATTATTTTTATTGTCAAAAATAATTATGCTTTCTGCAGAATCACCTTTATTTACAATATCTTTGGCTAATTTTTCAATATCTGCCATATAATTATAGAGCCATCTTATATATGTTTAAAATGTCTTCTTCTTTAAGAAGTTTAAATCCATCTATTTGAGGTTTTGGCCTATTATTTACACAATTTTTTGCCATTATAGGGAGATCTTCTTCTCTAAATCCCTCAGATCTTAAGTTTTCTGGTATACCAATGGAAGTAAAGAATTCTCTTAGTGCTTCTATAGCTTTTTTTCCATCATCCATTGTAGAGCCTGTTTTTTCTATATCAAATACATTGTAACCAAATGTGGCGATTTTATTGCTTGTTTCATCATCTAAGCAATATTCTAGCCAATAAGGAGTAAGTATTGCAAGACCGACACCGTGAGTGATATCTCTTAGAGCAGAAAGCTCGTGTTCAATTGGGTGAACTGACCATGCTGTAGATTTACCAGCATTTAGTAGGCCGTTGATAGCCCAGGTATTTGCCCAAATTAGATTAGAGCGAGCTTCATAATTTTCTGGTTCTTTAAGTGCTATTGGTCCATATTTAATACAAGTTTTTAAAATTGCTTCTGCAAATCTATCATCTAAATATGCCCCATCATTCAAAGTGAAATAATTTTCTAAAGTATGGCTTATAATATCACAAGTACCTGCAGCTGTATGGTATTGATTTACACTGTAAGTATATTCTGGATTTATTAGAGCAAATTTTGGTCTCGCATATTCAGAGCCCCAACCTAGTTTTTGTCCTGTTTCTTCATTAGTGATTACAGAACCTGCATTCATTTCTGATCCAGTGGCTGCTAGGGTCAATATACTTCCTAGAGCTATACCATCGCTAGGTTTTTCTTTGCCAATAACTATATCCCAAGGATCAGCCGATGATTTTGCACCTACTGCTACAAGCTTGGCAGTATCAATAGTAGATCCACCACCGACAGCAAGGATAAAGTCAATATCATTTTCTTTGGCAATCTTAACGCCTTCACGAACTTTATCAATTCTAGGGTTTGGAACTATGCCAGAAAGCTCAAAAACTTCTATTGAATTCTCATTAAATAGCTTAATAATATCATCATAAAGACCAATCTTTTTTATACTGTTTCTTCCATAAACCAAAAGAACTTTACTTCCATATTTTTTAATTTCTTCTGGCAAATTTTTAAGTTGATCTTTGCCAAATAAAACTTTAGTTGGTATGTTAAAAATAAAATCGTACATAAAATCTCCTTTGCACATTATTCTTAGTTAATGTTTACCCAATATTTAGCATCTTTGTTGTTAAATCTGAATATCTTGTTTAATTTTCTGCTGTTTATATAATCAAATATGGTTTAATTAGCAATTATACTTTTATAATTTTACTGATTTTGTTGATACATACGATTTTATATTTAATTCATACAATCTACCAAATCCGTTTGTGTCTTCATATATGTCAACTAAGGTAAAGCCTGCTTTAAGTTGACCACCGATTTGTTCAGTCATATTGTGTGAAAATTGTATCCCTGCATTTTCTTTAACCATAAACTCTTTTGCTTTTTCATCTTTCAGAGGATTAAATGGCATTTGCCAAACTATTTCTTTCTCATCATTATCCACAATATAATTAATTTCATTATTAAGCCCCGCTAATAAAACACCAGTTTTTTTCAACACTCTGTATGCTTCATTAAATACATGGTATACATCTTCAACATAAAAATTTGAAACAGAGTTAAAAACTATATCAAATGATTCATCTTCAAAAGGAAGATTCTTTGTCATATCTCCTTCGATAACTTCTATCTCATAGCCTTCTCTTTTAGAAACCATTATCTCAGATTCTATTTGCTTTGTTGAATAATCAAGGACAGTACATTCCGCACCTAGGGCACTAAATATTGGCATTTGTTGTCCACCACCAGAAGCCAATCCTAGGATTTTTTGCCTTTCAAGTCTCCAAGCCAATTATGCGGAACAGGTACCGTTGGTGTCAGAAATACATTCCAATTTCCTTGTTTAGCTTTTAGAAATTCTTCATGTGAAACAGGTTTGCTCCATTCCCATCCATTCTCAGCCCACTTGTCAATAGTTTCTTTATTTATTTGCTGATATGATTTCATAACTTATCTCCCTAATCTAAATTAGTATTCTCTATTTTGAATCTTTTATTAATAAAGATATGCCTCTACGTTCTTTTAGTCTTTACTATAGATAAAAAGCGCTTTTTTACATTTCTTGGACATAATAATACTATTTTCATACATGCAGCATTAAGATGCATGTCAATTATCTAGATTTAGTTTTACAACTTTATAACTAATTAAAGTAATACACGTTTCCTTTCCCATCTACATCATCAAAATCTTTATTGTATTTCAAACCTAAGGATTCTGCAGTTTTTCTTGAAGGAATATTTTTATCTAAAGTTAAAGCCACTACTTGATACTCATTATTTAATTCACAAGTAATAGTATCAATTATTTTTCTAGCTGCTTCTTTTACAAATCCATTTCTCGTTTTAGATGGATCTATTCTATAATACAGATTCAAATATTTTTTATCTTCTATTGTTGTAAACCTTAAACCACACAAACCAAAAACTCTATTATCAACTTTATCTACTAAAGAATAATAACCAAATCCATACTTTTTATGGTGGTCAATAATCGTATTTAAAGTCCCCATAAATTCTTCTTTGCTTGGCTTTTCCCATCCTGGATTATAGATATTAGTTTCAGGATTTGCGTGAACTGAGTATAACTCATCAAAATCATCATAAGTAGGAACCTTAAGTATTAAACGATCTGTTTCCATTATTTGCATTTTTAACTCCTTCATAAGGTATATTTATTATATATATCAAATATTCACAACCAATTACTATCAATTTCTAAAAATATAGCTTCTAATTTTATAAGCCAAAATTCATGAATCTATTAATTTCATGTATTTTAGAGTTTTCCTACTCATACATCTTCCTAATCAACGCTATAGTTTCCACGTGCGTTGTCTTTTGCTTGGGTACATAATTTTTTATCCTCGTCATTCTTGTAGGAACACAATTTATTAATGTCATTGTCTTTGGCATTTTTTCTTTTATCTTTGAAATTATTAGAATCTTGACTATCTTTAACTCCTGTTTTGAAATAGAATGTTAAGTCATAAGGATGAACTTTTCCGTCTTTATCAATTCTTCCCACCACGACTTTATCAACTATGCTTTCAAATACTGTTCTATTAAATTCCTCTATAATTTCTTTGTTTTCTAAGACCTTTTTAAATTGCTTTAATCTTTCTTTAATAGAGTTTTCATCTTTGATAGTTAGCTCTAGTGTTTTCTTTTCATCAAGTAATTCTTCTTTTTGTTTTGTAAGTTTTTTATACTTTTTAGCATAAACTTCTTCGTCTATACTATCTTCTAAATGAAGATCAACTAACTTTCTTTCTTGAATAATGATTCTGTTTAATTGGTTTTCTAACTTTTTCAAATCTTTGACTAAAGTATTATCATTTATTTCTTCTTCTACAATTTTTAAAAAATCATCTATTACTGTTGAATCTGCATGGCATAATTGCCTATAGCTTTCAACAAATGCTTTTTCTATTGCTGCTTCTTGTATTCCTTTTGAATGAGGACAATATTTTTTACCTTTTTTTGTTGACTTTACACATTGCCAGTTAATTTTTTTGTAAATTGAACTTGTGTGCCAAGTTCTTCTTGACAGTATTTCGCCACAAAATCCACATTCCAGCATACTTGAAAAAGCGTATTGTCTTGATAGTTTTTCTCTTTTTCTATCCTTGTTAGCTATAGTGTTTCTGTTTTGTGCTCTCCTGAGTCTAATCTCTTGTGCCTTTTCAAAGTCTTCTCTTGATATAATTGGCTCGTGATGATTTTCAATATGATATTTATCAGATTCACCAAAGTTTGCTAGTCTTCTTTTTGTTATGGGATCAACTGTGAAGGTCTTTCCCATTAGTATATCACCAATATACTTTTCATTTTTAATTACTCCTAACACTGTAGTGTCAGACCATTTTGTTTTACCTCTAGGAGTGAGATATCCTTGTTCTTCTAATTCCCTGCCAATGACTGAACCACCATTGCCCTCTAAATATCTTTTAAAAATATATCTAACAATTTTAGCTTCCTCTTCATTTATAGATATACTTTTTGTTGTAGGATCATAGTCGTAGCCAAGGCAACCTTGAAAACCAATAAGTTCCCCCTTTTCCATTTTCATTTTCAGTCCTTTTTTTACATGGGCTGAGGTATTTTCTACTTCTTGTTGAGCTACTGAACTTAATATTGTTAATAATAGCTCTCCATCCATTGTCAAAGTATCTATATTTTCTTCTTCAAATACTACACCAACATTGTTTTCCTTTAATAGTCTTACATACTTTAAGGTATCTAATGTATTTCTAGCGAATCTTGATATAGATTTAGTAATTATCATGTCTATATCTCCATTTTGACAATCGCTAATTAGTCTCATGAAATCAGCTCTTTTGGTAGCAGTTGTTCCTGTGGTTGCTTCATCTGCGTATATGCCAGCCAAAGTCCAGTTTTTATTATTTTTTATTAGATTTGTGTAATAATCAACTTGCGATTTATATGATTCAAGTTGGTCTTTACTATCAGTGCTAACTCGACAATATGCTGCAACACGTTTTAAATCTAAATCTAGTGCATTTCTATTTCTAGCTCCTGTATTTGAAGCTTTTATTAATTTTACTTTAGTATTCATTTTACCTCCTTCCCATTTTGTATCTTTCTACAGTGTTATTATATCACAAGATTAACTACTTTCTATCTCTCTTCTTATAATCATTTTCTATTCTATTTTTTATTTTTGTATATTCCTTATCATTAATTAATTTAAGATCATAAAGTCTACATAACATAGCAACTCTCATGCTATAAACTTTTATTGCTTTCATAATAACCTCCTATGTAAATTTAAGTTTTTTGACATTGACAAGTGCCTTGGATTAGCAACATAGGAATCTCACCTCCGCCTCTATTCAGGATGAGCCGGCTTCAACCTTAGAAGTATCATTATCCTCATTTTCTTCATAGCGAATAGGGTATCCCTCCCTATATTCAAACTCTTACTTATCGCTCCCTTTCTTCTTCCCTTGCTTATAGCTTAGCAGTACTTGTTTTGCCGAATTATTCAGCAGAAAGATCTTGGCGGATAGGTTATTACGCTCCAAAAATGATTAACGTCTTGTCTTGGTCTATTCAATTGTTAAGGTTCAAAATTTATCGAGAGTTATTAATCTTTTTTAAATTTGACCATCAGAAAATACTTATCTTGATGAAACAAAATTGTTTAAAATTACCCTCTTATACTTAACAGTGAAAAGAAGTCTTTCTTGGTAACCAATTTTCAAAAATAAATTTGGATAAATAAAAAGGTCCAATTCCCACTGCATAAGTAACAGTGAAAATTAGACCCTCTTGGCAACTGTCATCTAAAAGTCATCCAACATTTCCTTTAGTTTTTCTAAGACTTTATTACGCCTTTTAATAACGGCTGGATGAGATATATTGAGTTTAGCAGCTACTTCTCTAATTGTTTCTTCTTTATAAAAAAGACTTTCTATCAAATCCCTTTCAACAGGGTTGAGTTTAGAAATAGCTCTTCTTACTTCTTCAATCATTTCCTTTGTTTCGATAATTTTTTCAACATCAAATTCCAGATCTTCCAAATTTTCTTCAAAATTACCATCATGATCATAGGAACAAAAAAAGAAACAGTTATTTAACCTGTCTCTTCTCATTTGATATTTCTCTTTATTCAATTCACTATGATAAGCAAGATATACTTCCTTGCTAACAAATACTTTCTTTCCTTCTACAAATAAATAATATTCTTTGTCCATTAATTTTTCCTCCTTGCCCGCTTGAATTTCTTTTGTTTGAAAATGAAATTCACACAAGGAGGGCTTCTAATTCTATGCATATATTCTCCTGGGCATAAAAAAAGACCGAAAGAAAATAAATTCTTTCAGTCAATAAATGCCAATATTAAATTTAGGTGCAAATCACCCATCATGAATATTATATATGCACTTAAGTACACATAAAATTCGTATATGGTACTTTTTTCATTCGGAAATAGTACGCAATAAGTTCGTCATAAATTAATTTCTTAGATGTTCATTATTTCTTCAATGCTACGACCGTCTTCAAGCTGGCTAATAGCAGTCGGTAAAGTATATCCCCAAATTATTACACCAACCAATGCAATTGCTTCCTTTTTTCTTTGGTAATAAACAGTTCTCTCTAAAGATACACTTCTCATACAAGCTTCATCAGTAATCTTTTTTTCAGCAATGTAGTAGTTATAAATAATCTTATGATAGATTTCTCCATACTCTGGATAAACTTTTAGCCTTACACAGGCGTCATAAATTATTAAAAGCATAAGCTTACTATCCATTACATTGGAAACTCTATTATTAAACTTTTCTTCAACTTTTTCTGGAGCAAATGTAGAAAGATACAAGTAAGCAGATTCTGAAGTTAAGCCATAGTTTTCTTTACTCTCAAACATCATAAAATTTGCCCTGTTATCTACTGCCCAAGTAACTTGTCTATATAAACTTAAAATAAGTTTTGCAGCTGAACTGATTTTTTCAAATTTCAAGTTGCTATCTGCATACAAGTTCATTATATTCTTTAAAGTTTTACTTATTCTCAATCTAATCACCCCAATACAACTTATTTACAATCCTGAATGTTTGTGCTATAATATGAATATAAGTTCAGTTTGTATTATATCTCAAATTGAAAAATAATTCAAGCACTATTGTTCGTATCGAAAGTTATAAAAGCACATTAGTTCAGGAGGTTAAAGTTATGGCTTTTGCGGATAGATTAAAGGATTTTCGTGAAAAAGAAAAGTTAAGTCAAGCAGATTTTGCAAAGATGATAGGAATAAGTACAAGAACTCTTGTACATTATGAAGACGGAGAAAGATACCCAAGAGATGTCGAGGTTTACAAAAAAATAGCTGAAGTTATGGACTGTGATTACAATTATCTTCTAGAAGAAAGTGACGAGTTTTTAAATCGAGTTTATAACATGGGTGGCAAAAGAGAATTAGAAAAAGCTAGAGCATTAACAGAAGGTCTAAGCTCTTTATTTGCTGGTGGAGAAATTTCTGACGAAGATAAAGATGCTGCTTTTGAAGCTATTACTCGTGCTTATTGGGAGGCTAAAAGAGAAAACAAGAAATACGGTCGTAAGAAAAAAGATTAGGTGATTTTATGAGCATGAATCGCTATATATATGATAAGGTTAATCGACTTATAAAAAAATATAAGACACGAGATCCTATCGAATTAATAGAAGCTTTGAATATTAACCTGGTATATCTACCTGAAACAAAAATACTTTTAGGAATGTACCATTATATTCAAAGGAACAGATTTATTTTTATCAGTAGCAACACAAATTTTAATAGAAAAACTATATTAGCACATGAATTAGGTCACGATCAACTTCACAGAGATTATTGTATGAGTGGCGGAGCTTTTCATGACCAAACAGTGCTAAACCCTACAAATAAATTTGAAACTGAAGCTAATATTTTTGCAGCTCATTTATTAATTAGAGATGAAGATGTCCTCGATAATATAAATGATCAAGTTTGTGATTATGAAATCGCTGGAAAATTAGGTGTTGATATAAATTTACTAAATCTAAAAATTTCTGAGTTAGCAAAAATGGGCAAGTTTAATAAACCAATTAATGTTAATATACCTCAGGGAGATTTTCTTAAAAACTATCGCCCTGAACACGATGAATATTATTAGGAGACTCTATGGGAATTTTTATTGCAGGATATATTTTATTAATCCTTTCTGGAGTAGTTTTCTACTATCTCATCTCTACCTACTCTGTAAAAATTTCAGCATTTTTGATTGATTTTATAGTTGTAGGTTTAGGATTTTATATATCCATAAAAGATAGACTAGATAACAAATTAGCTATTCCCCTTTCAATTACAGTAGTAATAGTTTATGGAATATTGCTAGTTTTAATAAATCAAAAGCTACCAAAAGTTAGCAAGTTTTTAAACTATATAATTGCTTTTATAGGCTCATCAGTTGCCCTATGGTTGGCACTTGATTTTATTACAAGCACACTAAGTGCTTTTAAAATAATAGGTCAAACTTATCATCAATTACCAATAGCAAAAAATATGATGATAAATTCCTATATACATTATGTAATTGTATTCTTGATTAGTATTCCAGTGTTTAAAAGTAGAATGAAATTTATATTTGGAGGAAATTATGAGTAAAGAAATGGATAAAAATAAAGACGAAAATCATGATAAAAAGGAACTTCAAATTAGATCATCTGCTGCTGAATACTTGACTTTTATTGCAGCAAATGGTGATGATCAAGAAGCTATAGAAATTAGATATGAAGATGAGAATATTTGGCTAACTCAAAAAATGATGGCAGCTCTTTATGATGTTAGTGTCGCCACAATAAATGAACATCTTAAAAAAATCTATGCCGATAGTGAATTACAAGAAGAAGCAACTATTAGGAATTTCCTAATAGTTCAAAAAGAAGGTTCTAGAAATGTTTCAAGGGAAACAAAGCACTATAATCTGCAAGCAATTATTGCAGTAGGGTTTAAAGTAAATAACGAACGTGCAGTCCAATTTAGAAAGTGGGCAAACCAAATTATAAAAGATTTTACAATTAAAGGTTGGGCAATGGATGATGAAAGATTAAAAAATTCTGGCACAAAACTTACCAAAGATTATTTCGAAAAATTACTTGTAAAAATTCGTGAAATTAGATTATCTGAGAGAAGATTCTATCAAAAAATCACAGATATTTATGCCACATCTTTAGACTATGATCCATCTGCAAAAGCAACAAAAAGATTTTTTGCAGCTATTCAAAATAAATTGCACTATGCAATTCATGGAAAAACTGCAGCCGAATTAATTGTAGATAGAGCCAATCACAAAACTAAAAATATGGGACTTACTACTTGGGAAGGCTCTCCAAATTCAAAAATTCATAAATATGATGTAGTAGTTGCAAAAAATTATTTAAACGAAGAAGAATTAAATCAAATGCAAAGAATTGTTTCATCTTATTTAGACATGGCAGAACTACAAGCAGAAAGACATATCCCAATGACAATGGAAGATTGGGAAAAAAGATTGAATGGATTTTTACAATTATGGGATAAAGAAATCTTAAACGATGCAGGAAAAGTCTCTGCAGCACTTGCTAAAAAACACGCAGAGAGTGAATTTGAAAAATATAGAATAATACAAGATAGACTCTACAAAAGTGATTTTGATAAGTTCCTAGAACTAGAAGATAATACTAAAAAATTAGAAGAATAACTTAATATACGCTTAACGCTTATAACTTTAATAGCAAGCACAGTAAGTGAGTACCCACTTACGAAAAATTGATGGAGCAGAACCTTTATGGACTGCTTCTTTTTTTATCAATTTTACCTTGTTAGGGAGAACCCTAAGACCCCAATAATTTATGATAAGGAGAAATACTATGGATAATAGAAAAAGAAATAATCAACTAAAAATATATTTAACAGATGAAGAAAAAGAAGTTTTTGAAAAGAAAATGAAACTTGCAAATTGCAAAACCATGTCCCACTTTCTTAGGAAATGTGTATTAGAAAAAGAAATTTATGTTGTAGATTTAGAACCATTTAGAAACTTACAATGGCTACTTTCAAATGCAACAAATAATATAAACCAGATTGCAAAAGCTACTAATACAACTGGTGTTATTTACAAAAATGAAATTGAATCTATGAATAAGCAGATAGAAAAATTATCAAGAGAAATATGGCAGATCCATTCCCTACTTCTTAATAAATCAAAAGAAAGTTCTGGTGATTAGTATGGCAATTACAAAAATACATCCTATAAAATCAACTCTAAATTTGGCAATAGATTATATAACCAAGAGTGAAAAAACTGATGAAAAAGTCTTGGTTTCTTCATTTAAATGTCATCCATCTACTGCCCATATTCAGTTTATGAAAACACGAGAAGACAATGATACTAAAGGTACAGTTTTGGCTAGGCATTTAATCCAATCTTTTCTACCAGGAGAGGTTGATCCTATAAAAGCTCACGAAATTGGAATGGAATTATGTAAGAAAATTTTAAAAGAAGATTATGAATTTGTTCTTGCAACTCATATAGATAGATGGCATATCCATAACCATATTATTTTTAATAATGTTAATTACAAGACTGGTAAATGCTACCAATCTAACAAAAAGTCTTACCATAAAATTAGGTATCAAAGTGACGAATTATGTAAAGAAAATATGCTTTCAGTCATTGATGAATATTATGAAGCTTACAAAAGAAAATATAAAACTGCTGGTAAATCTTGGTATGAATATGACCAAAACAAGAAAGGCAATTCTTGGAAATCTAAATTGCAATTTGATATAGACAGAATGATTAATAAGTCTAAATCGTGGGAAGAATTTTTAGATAATATGAAATCTATTGATTATGAAATTAAGTTTGGTAAACACATTGCTTTTCGTCATAAAGATAAGCAAAGATTTACAAGAGCTAAGACTATCGGAGAAGATTATACTGAGGAAAAAATCAAAGAAAGAATAGATTTATCTATTAAAAACAAAGCTAATCCTACTAAAAAGCGTGTAGGAAATGTTATTGATATATCTACTAATGAAAAAGCACAATCCTCTAAAGGTTATGAAGTTTGGGCAAGAAAGCACAATATCAAAACAATGGCTGATTCAATAATTAAACTTCGAGAACAAGGAATTAATTCAATTACTCAACTCGATGATCTGATCAAAAAATCTGCTGATGATAGACAAGACTTATTAGATAAAATAAAGAAAATTGAAGCTGAGATGAAGAGTTTATCCCAAGATATGGAAAATATAAATTCTATAAATAAGTATCATGAAATCTATAAATACCACAAGAAAAATCCTGAAGATAATCAGTTTGCAGAAGAATATTATAGTGAACTTTCTGTTTATAAAATAGCCGCTAAAGAAATTTTAGAAAACTATAAAAAGCTTCCAAGCACAAAAGAAATACTATCAAATCTCGATAAATTGCAAGAAAAAAAGAACACCCTTATGCAAGAGTATTCTTTGAATAAAGAACAATTTTCTGACCTTGTTCAGTATAGGAAAAACTATGAAAATTATTATGGAAAGGAAGTGGAGAGATAAAAAGCTATAAGCGGATAAACTTATAGCTTTTTTAAAATTATTTACAAATTTTTATTCTAAAAATAGCATAAAAATCTAGTTATCCGCATAAAAACTGGACTTATCACACTTTATCAAGGTCAAAACCACTCAATTTACTACTAATTTACTACTTATGAATGAGCTTTGATACGACGATTTATCCTTGAAAAGTGAAGATATAAAGATACTTCCAATAAAATTTGAATATTTAATAGGTAGACACTTCAAAAAATGAGGTGTCTATTTTTTTACCCGATTTTGAAAGGAAGTGAACTTATGAAAACAAAAAATCAAGAATCAAAAGGTCGTTCCCCACTCTTTAAGACCATCAAACATTCATTCAGCCAATAAAAAAGAAAGGATAGGTAAAAATATGGAACTTAAATTTGTGATTCCCAACATGGAAAAAACATTCGGCAATTTAGAATTTGCTGGCGAGGATAAAGTCGTTCAGCGAAGAATCAACGGACGGCTAACTGTCTTATCAAGAAGCTATAATCTCTATTCTGATGTTCAAAGAGCAGATGATATTGTGGTGGTGCTTCCTGCTGAAGCTGGCGAAAAACATTTCGGCTTTGAGGAACGTGTGAAGTTAGTCAATCCACGTATTACCGCAGAGGGCTACAAAATCGGCACTCGTGGTTTTACAAATTACCTTTTACATGCTGACGACATGATAAAAGAATAAAGAAAGAGAGGAAAAATGATGAGATTAGCAAATGGCATTGTATTAGATAAAGACACGACTTTTGGAGAATTGAAATTCTCTGCTCTACGTCGTGAAGTGAGAATCCAAAATGAAGACGGGTCGGTTTCAGATGAAATCAAGGAACGTACCTATGACTTAAAATCCAAAGGACAAGGACGCATGATTCAAGTAAGTATTCCTGCCAGCGTGCCTTTGAAAGAGTTTGATTATAACGCACGGGTGGAACTTATCAATCCCATTGCGGACACCGTTGCTACTGCCACCTATCAAGGAGCAGATGTTGACTGGTATATCAAGGCAGACGATATTGTGCTGACAAAGGATTCTAGTTCATTCAAAGCTCAACCACAAGCAAAGAAAGAACCGACACAAGACAAATAGTCGCTAGGTAGAAAGGAGACTTTTTCGCATGAAACAGCGTGGTAAAAGGATTCGCCCATCTGGTAAAGATTTAGTCTTTCATTTTACGATAGCGTCACTCCTGCCTGTTTTCCTGCTGGTTGTCGGACTGTTTCATGTGAAGACAATCCAGCAGATCAACTGGCAGGATTTTAACCTATCACAAGCAGATAAGATTGACATTCCCTATTTAATTATCAGTTTCAGTGTCGCAATTCTTATCTGCTTGCTGGTAGCGTTTGTATTCAAACGGGTTCGCTATGATACGGTTAAACAACTTTACCACCGTCAAAAACTGGCAAAGATGATACTTGAAAACAAGTGGTATGAATCTGAACAGGTCAAAACAGAGGGTTTCTTTAAAGATAGTGCTGGTCGTACAAAGGAAAAGATAACCTACTTCCCTAAAATGTATTATCGACTTAAAAATGGCTTGATACAGATACGGGTGGAAATCACGCTGGGAAAATATCAAGACCAACTCTTACACTTGGAAAAGAAATTAGAGAGTGGCTTGTACTGTGAGCTGACGGATAAAGAGTTAAAGGATTCCTATGTGGAATATACTTTGCTCTATGACACCATAGCCAGTCGTATTTCTATTGATGAAGTAGAAGCTAAAGATGGTAAACTTCGCTTAATGAAAAACGTATGGTGGGAATATGATAAGCTCCCTCATATGTTGATTGCTGGTGGTACAGGTGGCGGTAAAACTTACTTTATACTGACACTGATTGAAGCCTTGCTTCATACAGATTCAAAACTGTATATTCTTGACCCGAAAAATGCTGATCTTGCGGACTTAGGTTCTGTGATGGCAAATGTCTACTATAGAAAAGAAGACTTGCTTTCTTGCATTGAAACATTCTATGAAGAAATGATGAAACGTAGTGAGGAAATGAAGCAGATGAAGAACTATAAGACTGGCAAAAATTATGCTTACTTAGGTCTCCCGGCACACTTCTTAATCTTTGATGAATACGTCGCTTTCATGGAAATGCTGGGAACAAAAGAAAACACCGCAGTTATGAATAAGCTGAAACAGATTGTCATGTTAGGTCGTCAAGCTGGCTTCTTTCTAATACTGGCTTGTCAACGTCCAGACGCAAAATATTTAGGCGACGGAATCCGTGATCAGTTTAATTTCAGAGTGGCTTTAGGTCGTATGTCTGAAATGGGCTATGGCATGATGTTTGGCAGTGACGTACAAAAGGATTTCTTCTTAAAGCGAATCAAAGGTCGTGGCTATGTTGATGTAGGAACAAGTGTCATATCAGAGTTTTATACTCCCCTTGTACCAAAAGGATATGATTTCTTGGAGGAAATTAAAAAGTTATCCAACAGCAGACAGTCCACGCAGGCGACGTGCGAAGCGGAAGTCGCAGGTGTGGACTGATCTTGCTGGCTGGTGTGGCAATAGCCACGCCAGCACTTAACCCCCCGTATCTAACAGGGGGGTACAAATCGACAGGAAACAGTCAAAAAAACATTAGAAAATCCTTTGGTTACAAGGGATTTACAAAATTTCAGCGTATGTCAAATGGGCTTTAAAAGTTGACATACGCCTTTTTGATTGGAGGGATTTTTACTGAATGAACAAACTTGGTTACAGCATTTAAAAGAAAAACGCTTGGCTTATGGACTATCTCAAAACCGTTTAGCTGTTGCGACTGGTATTACAAGGCAGTATCTAAGCGATATTGAAACAGGAAAAGTCAAGCCATCAGAGGATTTACAGCAGTCCCTTTGGGAAGCTCTGGAACGCTTCAATCCCGACGCTCCCCTTGAAATGCTGTTTGATTATGTAAGAATTCGCTTTCCGACAACAGACGTACAGCAGGTGGTCGAAAACATCTTACAACTGAAACTGTCCTATTTTCTTCATGAGGACTATGGTTTCTATTCTTATTCAGAGCATTATGCTTTAGGCGACATATTCGTCCTTTGCTCCCATGAACTGGACAAAGGAGTTCTGGTGGAATTGAAAGGTCGTGGGTGCAGACAATTTGAAAGCTATCTTCTGGCACAACAAAGAAGCTGGTATGAGTTCTTTATGGACGTTTTGGTGGCTGGCGGTGTGATGAAACGCCTTGACCTTGCCATTAACGATAAGACAGGGATTTTAAATATCCCTGTACTCACTGAAAAGTGCCAACAGGAAGAATGTATCTCCGTCTTCCGCAGTTTTAAAAGCTATCGCAGTGGCGAACTGGTACGCAAAGAGGAAAAGGAATGTATGGGAAACACCCTCTATATCGGTTCATTACAAAGTGAAGTTTATTTCTGTATCTATGAAAAGGACTACGAGCAGTACAAGAAAAATGATATTCCCATTGAAGACGCAGTAGTAAAAAACCGTTTTTAGATTCGATTGAAAAATGAGCGTGCCTATTATGCAGTCCGTGATTTACTCGTCTATGACAATCCAGAGCATACCGCCTTTAAAATTATCAATCGGTATATCCGTTTTGTAGATAAAGACGATTCCAAACCTCGTTCTGATTGGAAACTGAATGAAGAATGGGCTTGGTTTATTGGGAACAATCGTGAACGATTAAAACTAACCACAAAACCAGAGCCTTACTCCTTCCAAAGGACGCTGAACTGGCTATCTCATCAAGTTGCCCCGACCTTAAAGGTTGCGATTAAACTTGATGAAATCAACCAGACGCAGGTTGTAAAAGACATTCTCGACCATGCGAAACTGACAGACCGACACAAGCAGATTTTGAAGCAACAGTCAGTAAAAGAACAGGACGTGATAACAACAAAAAAATAACTCAAATACAAATTCATTGAATATAGAGAGGAGAACATTTTTATGAATTTTGGACAAAACCTTTATAACTGGTTTCTATCAAACGCTCAATCACTGGTGCTTTTAGCAATCGTTGTGATTGGCTTGTATCTTGGCTTCAAGCGTGAGTTTAGCAAACTGATTGGCTTTTTAATTATTGCGATTATTGCGGTTGGCTTAGTCTTCAACGCTGCTGGAGTAAAAGACATTTTACTAGAGCTATTCAATCGCATTATTGGTGCTTAAATAAAACCGTTCTTTTGTGGAATATAAGTGGTTTTCTTATGTTCCGCAAAGGAATGGTACACCAAACGAAGTGCGGTAGGGATTTTTGAATCTCTACAAAGAAAGGACGTGAATATATGGACGATATGCAAGTCTATATTGCGAATTTAGGCAAATACAATGAGGGCGAATTGGTCGGTGCGTGGTTTACCTTTCCCATTGACTTTGAGGAAGTCAAAGAGAAAATCGGCTTGAATGATGAATATGAGGAATACGCCATTCATGACTACGAGTTACCCTTTACGGTTGACGAATACACTTCCATTGGCGAACTCAATCGACTATGGGAAATGGTATCGGAATTACCCGAAGAATTACAATCGGAGCTATCTGCTCTGCTCACTCATTTTTCAAGCATTGAAGAACTAAGCGAACATCAAGAGGATATTATCATTCATTCCGATTGTGATGATATGTATGACGTGGCACGCTACTACATTGAAGAAACGGGTGCTTTAGGCGAAGTACCAGCTAGTCTTCAAAACTATATTGATTATCAAGCCTATGGTCGGGATTTAGACCTTTCAGGAACGTTTATCTCAACCAATCATGGGATTTTTGAAATCGTCTATTAAATCTGTCGGTACATTACTACTGGCAGATTTTCTATTTTACGGGGTGGCTCAATCAGCTACCCCTATTTTTTATGAAAGGATTGATTACATGAAGAAAATACGAAGCTATACCAGTATCTGGTCTGTGGAAAAGGTACTGTATTCTATCAATGATTTTAGACTTCCGTTTCCCATAACCTTTACGCAAATGACATGGTTTGTCGTGTCACTCTTTGCAGTGATGATACTTGGCAACTTGCCCCCTCTTTCCATGATAGAGGGAGCATTTCTCAAATACTTTGGGATTCCTGTGGCTTTCACATGGTTTATGTCTACAAAAACTTTTGATGGTAAAAAGCCTTATGGATTTTTGAAGTCTGTCATTGCTTATGCACTGCGACCAAAGCTGACCTATGCAGGAAAAAAAGTAACGCTTGGCAGAAACCAGCCACAAGAAGCCATTACAGCAGTTAGGAGTGAATTTTATGGCATATCCAATTAAATACATTGAAAACAATCTCGTCTGGAATAAAGACGGGGAATGTTATGCTTACTATGAGCTTGTTCCTTACAATTACTCATTTCTAAGTCCAGAACAGAAAATACAAGTGCATGATTCTTTCAGACAGCTTATCGCACAAAATCGTGATGGCAAAATTCATGCTTTACAAATCAGTACAGAATCCAGCATACGTTCTGCACAAGAGCGTTCCAAAAATGAAGTCACTGGCAAGCTCAAAGCGGTTGCCTATGACAAAATCGACCAACAGACAGACGCTTTAATATCCATGATTGGCGAAAATCAAGTGAACTACCGTTTCTTTATCGGCTTTAAGTTGCTTCTCAACGATCAGGAGTTTTCTATGAAAAGTCTTACCGTTGAAGCAAAAAATGCTTTGTCTGATTTTGTCTATGATGTGAACCATAAGCTGATGGGCGATTTTGTTAGTATGAGTAATGATGAAATCCTGCGTTTTCAGAAGATGGAAAAGCTCTTAGAAAATAAAATCTCTCGTCGTTTCAAAATCCGCAGGTTAGATAAGGACGACTTCGGCTATCTGATTGAACACCTTTACGGACAGACAGGCACTGCCTATGAAGAGTATGAGTACCATCTATCAAAGAAAAAGCTGGATAATGAAACGCTGATTAAATACTATGACTTGATTAAGCCTACTCGCTGTTTGGTGGAAGAAAAACAGCGATATTTGAAAATCCAGCAGGAAGATGAAACCGTCTATGTAGCTTACTTTACCATTAACAGCATTGTCGGAGAACTGGACTTCCCGTCCTCTGAAATCTTCTACTACCAGCAACAGCAATTTACATTCCCGATTGATACGTCAATGAATGTGGAAATTGTAGCGAATCGTAAAGCCCTATCTACTGTCCGCAATAAAAAGAAAGAACTGAAAGACTTGGATAACCACGCTTGGCAAAGTGATAATGAAACCAGCTCCAATGTGGCGGAAGCTCTGGAAAGTGTGAATGAGCTGGAAACCAATTTAGACCAAAGCAAGGAATCTATGTACAAGCTGTCTTATGTGGTAAGGGTATCAGCAAATGATCTTGACGAACTCAAACGTCGTTGTAATGAAGTGAAAGATTTTTATGACGATTTAAGCGTAAAACTGGTACGACCATTTGGGGATATGCTCGGCTTACATGAAGAATTTTTACCTGCCAGCAAGCGTTATATGAATGATTATATTCAATACGTGACCTCTGATTTCCTCGCTGGTTTAGGTTTTGGTGCTACTCAAATGCTGGGGGAAAATGAGGGGATTTATGTTGGCTACAGCTTAGATACTGGACGCAATGTCTATCTGAAACCTGCTCTTGCCAGTCAAGGGGTTAAGGGTTCAGTAACCAATGCGTTAGCGTCGGCTTTTGTTGGTTCGCTGGGTGGTGGTAAATCCTTTGCGAATAACCTTATCGTCTATTATGCGGTGCTTTATGGGGCACAAGCAGTGATTGTAGACCCAAAAGCAGAACGTGGCAGATGGAAAGAAACCTTGCCAGAGATTTCCCATGAAATCAATATCGTCACTCTGACTTCTGATGAGAAAAACAAAGGCTTACTTGACCCTTATGTGATTATGAAAAATCCCAAAGATTCTGAATCACTGGCTATTGATATTCTGACATTCCTTACGGGGATTTCCTCTCGTGATGGGGAACGCTTCCCAATCCTTAGAAAAGCCATTCGTGCAGTAACCAATAGTGAAGTACGAGGGTTGATGAAAGTGATTGAGGAATTACGGGTTGAGAATACGCCACTAAGTACCAGTATAGCCGACCATATCGAAAGTTTTACAGACTATGACTTTGCACATTTATTATTCAGTAATGGTTATGTGGAGCAGTCTATCAGCTTAGAAAAACAACTGAACATTATACAGGTTGCGGACTTGGTACTTCCCGACAAGGAAACTTCCTTTGAGGAATATACCACTATGGAGCTTTTATCCGTTGCTATGCTGATTGTCATTAGTACCTTTGCTTTAGACTTTATCCATACAGACCGAAGCATTTTCAAGATTGTAGATTTAGACGAAGCATGGAGCTTTTTACAGGTAGCACAAGGAAAAACACTATCTATGAAGCTGGTTCGGGCTGGTCGTGCTATGAACGCTGGGGTATATTTCGTGACCCAAAATACAGACGACCTCTTAGATGAAAAACTGAAAAATAACCTCGGCTTAAAATTTGCATTTCGTTCCACTGACCTTAACGAGATTAAAAAGACCTTAGCCTTTTTTGGTGTAGACCCAGAGGACGAAAACAATCAGAAGCGATTGCGTGATTTGGAAAACGGGCAATGCCTTATCAGTGATTTATATGGTCGTGTCGGTGTGATACAGTTCCACCCTGTATTTGAAGAACTGCTCCATGCCTTTGATACCAGACCACCTGTGCGAAAAGAGGTGTAAATGTGAAACCATCAATAGTAAACAGAATAAAATCAAACTGGACGCTGAAACGTCTAGGTAAAGTGGCAATGACAGTGGCTTTCACACTTGTGATTGCCATTTTTCTTTTAGCCATGCTGGGAACGGTGGTTCAAGCTGCGGGCTTGGTAGATGATACGGTCAATGTGGCAAATGAATACAGCCGATACCCACTTGAAAACTATCAACTGGATTTTTATGTGGATAATAGCTGGGGCTGGCTTCCGTGGAACTGGTCGGACGGGATTGGAAAACAGGTCATGTATGGACTATATGCCATTACCAATTTTATTTGGACAATCAGTTTGTATGTTTCCAATGCGACAGGTTACTTAGTACAGGAAGCCTATTCCTTAGACTTCATTTCCGCTACAGCAGATTCCATTGGTAAGAATATGCAGACCTTAGCTGGTGTGAGTGCAAACGGATTTTCAACAGAGGGTTTCTATGTTGGATTCCTCTTACTCTTGATTTTGGTTCTTGGGGTTTATGTTGCCTATACGGGACTGATAAAGAGAGAAACCACAAAGGCAATTCATGCCATTATGAATTTTGTGCTGGTGTTTATCCTATCGGCTTCCTTTATTGCCTACGCTCCCGACTACATTAAAAAAATCAATGACTTTTCATCAGACATCAGTAATGCCAGTTTATCACTTGGCACGAAGATTGTCATGCCCCATTCCGATAGTCAAGGCAAGGACAGCGTGGACTTAATCAGAGATAGCCTGTTTTCCATACAGGTTCAGCAACCGTGGCTACTGCTTCAATACAACAGTTCAGACATTGAAAGTATCGGTATTGACCGTGTGGAAAGCCTGCTCTCCACCAGCCCAGATTCCAACAATGGCGAAGACAGAGAAAAAATTGTTGCGGAAGAAATTGAAGACAGAAGCAATACCAATCTAACCATTACAAAGACCATTAACCGTTTAGGTACAGTCTTCTTCCTATTTGTCTTCAATATTGGGATTTCCATATTTGTATTCCTATTAACAGGAATCATGATTTTCTCGCAGGTACTTTTTATCATCTATGCTATGTTTCTGCCTGTGAGCTTTATTTTAAGCATGATTCCATCATTTGATGGTATGTCAAAACGAGCCATAACAAAGCTCTTTAATACCATTTTGACACGAGCTGGAATCACATTGATTATTACGACAGCATTTAGTATTTCAACCATGCTCTATACCTTATCGGCTGGTTATCCGTTCTTTTTGATTGCTTTTCTACAGATTGTGACCTTTGCAGGAATCTACTTCAAGCTGGGCGATTTAATGAGTATGTTTTCTCTACAGAGTAACGATTCTCAAAGTGTGGGAAGTCGTGTGATGAGAAAACCTCGTATGCTTATGCACGCTCACATGCACCGTCTACAGCGGAAACTTGGACGTTCCATGACTACTCTAGGGGCTGGGTCTGCCATTGTTACAGGTAAAAAAGGACAGTCGGGTTCGGGGAGTTCTGCAAGGACACAAGCAGATCACTCCCGACCAGACGGAAAGGAAAAATCAACACTTGGAAAACGTATCGGTCAAACCATCGGTACAGTAGCTGATACCAAAGACAGAATGGTAGACACTGCTAGTGGTTTGAAAGAACAGGTTAAAGATTTGCCGACCAATGCAAGATATGCAGTATATCAAGGAAAATCCAAAGTAAAAGAGAATGTCCGTGATTTAACCAGTAGTATTTCTCAAACCAAAGCGGACAGAGCCAGTGGACGCAAGGAACAGCAGGAACAAAGGCGAAAAACCATTGCGAAGCGTCGCTCTGAAATGGAACAGGTCAAACAGAAAAAACAGCCTGCTTCTTCTGTTCATGAAAGACCGACTACAAGACAAGAACAATATCATGATGAACAGACCTCAAAACAGTCTAATATTCAGACTTCATATAAGGAATCTCAACAAGCCAAACAAGAGCGTCCAGCAGTTAAGTCCGATTTTTCAAGTCCAAAAGTGGAACGCCAAGGCAATACCGTTCAAGAAAAAACCGTTCAAAAGCCAGCAACTTCAACCACTACAGCAGATAGAACTTCACAACGTCCAATCACAAAAGAACGTCCGTCTACTGTTCAAAGAGTACCACTACAAAATACAAGAAGTAGACCACCAATCAAAACCGCCACCATTAAGAAAGTCGGTAAGAAACCATGAAGTTGAAAACTTTAGTGATTGGTGGTTCTGGATTATTCTTGATGGTCTTCTCACTGCTTCTGTTTGTTGCCATTTTATTTTCAGATGAACAGGACAGCGGAATTTCCAATATTCATTATGGAGGTGTGAATGTTTCCGCAGAAGTGCTGGCTCATAAGCCTATGGTAGAAAAATATGCCAAAGAATATGGCGTTGAAGAATATGTCAACATACTTCTTGCGATTATACAGGTGGAATCGGGCGGTACTGCGGAAGATGTTATGCAGTCCTCGGAATCCCTCGGTCTTCCACCTAATTCATTGAGTACAGAAGAATCCATTAAGCAAGGTGTGAAGTATTTCAGTGAATTATTAGCCAGTAGCGAAAGGCTCAGTGTAGATTTAGAATCGGTTATCCAGTCCTACAATTATGGTGGTGGTTTCTTAGGGTATGTGGCTAATCGTGGAAATAAATATACCTTTGAACTGGCTCAAAGTTTCTCAAAAGAGTATTCAGGTGGCGAAAAAGTGTCTTACCCCAATCCCATAGCCATACCTATCAATGGGGGCTGGCGATACAACTATGGCAATATGTTTTATGTGCAACTGGTAACGCAGTATCTTGTCACAACAGAGTTTGATGATGATACGGTACAAGCCATCATGGACGAAGCACTGAAATATGAGGGCTGGCGATACGTTTACGGTGGAGCTTCCCCGACTACTTCTTTTGATTGTAGCGGACTGACACAATGGACGTATGGAAAAGCTGGAATTAACTTACCACGAACCGCACAACAGCAATATGATGTGACCCAGCATATCCCACTATCGGAAGCACAAGCTGGCGATTTGGTTTTCTTTCATTCTACCTATAACGCTGGCTCTTATATTACTCATGTTGGGATATACCTTGGCAATAACCGTATGTTTCATGCAGGCGACCCAATCGGTTATGCCGACTTAACAAGCCCCTACTGGCAACAGCATTTAGTGGGAGCAGGACGAATCAAACAATGAGAAAGGAAGATTTAATGATGAAATTTAGAAAAAATCAGAATAAAGAAAAACAGATACCAAAGGAAAAGAAACCTCGTGTCTACTATAAGGTCAATCCTCATAAAAAGGTTGTGATTGCCTTGTGGGTACTTTTAGGGCTTAGTTTCAGCTTTGCGATATTCAAGCACTTTACAGCTATAGATACTCATACTATTCACGAAACAACTATCATAGAAAAGGAATACGTTGATACTCATCATGTAGAAAATTTTGTAGAGAACTTTGCGAAAGTCTACTATTCATGGGAGCAATCCGATAAGTCCATTGATAATCGAATGGAAAGTCTAAAAGGCTATCTGACAGATGAACTTCAAGCTCTCAATGTTGATACAGTACGCAAAGATATTCCTGTATCGTCTTCTGTAAGAGGATTTCAGATATGGACGGTAGAGCCAACTGGCGACAATGAGTTTAATGTAACCTACAGTGTAGACCAGCTCATTACAGAGGGAGAAAATACAAAGACCGTCCACTCTGCTTATATAGTGAGTGTCTATGTAGATGGTTCTGGAAATATGGTACTGGTTAAGAATCCGACCATTACCAACATACCTAAGAAATCAAGTTATAAACCAAAAGCCATTGAAAGTGAGGGGACGGTTGATTCCATTACAACCAATGAAATCAATGAGTTTTTAACGACGTTCTTCAAGCTCTATCCTACAGCGACAGCCAGTGAACTTTCCTACTATGTGAATGACGGGATATTAAAACCAATCGGAAAAGAGTACATCTTTCAAGAACTGGTAAATCCTATTCACAATCGTAAGGATAATCAAGTCACGGTATCGCTGACAGTGGAGTATATCGACCAGCAGACCAAAGCAACGCAGGTATCTCAATTTGATTTGGTACTTGAAAAGAACGGGAGTAATTGGAAGATTATAGAATAACAAATATTGGTACATTATTACAGCTATTTTGTAATCACGTACTCTCTTTGATAAAAAATTGGAGATTCCTTTACAAATATGCTCTTACGTGCTATTATTTAAGTATCTATTTAAAAGGAGTTAATAAATATGCGGCAAGGTATTCTTAAATAAACTGTCAATTTGATAGCGGGAACAAATAATTAGATGTCCTTTTTTAGGAGGGCTTAGTTTTTTGTACCCAGTTTAAGAATACCTTTATCATGTGATTCTAAAGTATCCAGAGAATATCTGTATGCTTTGTATACCTATGATTATGCATAAAAATCCCAGTGATAAAAGTATTTATCACTGGGATTTTTATGCCCTTTTGGGTTTTTGAATGGAGGAAAATCACATGAAAATTATTAATATTGGAGTTTTAGCTCATGTTGATGCAGGAAAAACTACCTTAACAGAAAGCTTATTATATAACAGTGGAGCGATTACAGAATTAGGAAGCGTGGACAAAGGTACAACGAGGACGGATAATACGCTTTTAGAACGTCAGAGAGGAATTACAATTCAGACAGGAATAACCTCTTTTCAGTGGGAAAATACGAAGGTGAACATCATAGACACGCCAGGACATATGGATTTCTTAGCAGAAGTATATCGTTCATTATCAGTTTTAGATGGGGCAATTCTACTGATTTCTGCAAAAGATGGCGTACAAGCACAAACTCGTATATTATTTCATGCACTTAGGAAAATGGGGATTCCCACAATCTTTTTTATCAATAAGATTGACCAAAATGGAATTGATTTATCAACGGTTTATCAGGATATTAAAGAGAAACTTTCTGCCGAAATTGTAATCAAACAGAAGGTAGAACTGTATCCTAATATGTGTGTGACGAACTTTACCGAATCTGAACAATGGGATACGGTAATAGAGGGAAACGATGACCTTTTAGAGAAATATATGTCCGGTAAATCATTAGAAGCATTGGAACTCGAACAAGAGGAAAGCATAAGATTTCATAATTGTTCCCTGTTCCCTGTTTATCACGGAAGTGCAAAAAACAATATAGGGATTGATAACCTTATAGAAGTGATTACGAATAAATTTTATTCATCAACACATCGAGGTCCGTCTGAACTTTGCGGAAATGTTTTCAAAATTGAATATACAAAAAAAAGACAACGTCTTGCATATATACGCCTTTATAGTGGAGTACTACATTTACGAGATTCGGTTAGAGTATCAGAAAAAGAAAAAATAAAAGTTACAGAAATGTATACTTCAATAAATGGTGAATTATGTAAGATTGATAGAGCTTATTCTGGAGAAATTGTTATTTTGCAAAATGAGTTTTTGAAGTTAAATAGTGTTCTTGGAGATACAAAACTATTGCCACAGAGAAAAAAGATTGAAAATCCGCACCCTCTACTACAAACAACTGTTGAACCGAGTAAACCTGAACAGAGAGAAATGTTGCTTGATGCCCTTTTGGAAATCTCAGATAGTGATCCGCTTCTACGATATTACGTGGATTCTACGACACATGAAATTATACTTTCTTTCTTAGGGAAAGTACAAATGGAAGTGATTAGTGCACTGTTGCAAGAAAAGTATCATGTGGAGATAGAACTAAAAGAGCCTACAGTCATTTATATGGAGAGACCGTTAAAAAATGCAGAATATACCATTCACATCGAAGTGCCGCCAAATCCTTTCTGGGCTTCCATTGGTTTATCTGTATCACCGCTTCCGTTGGGAAGTGGAATGCAGTATGAGAGCTCGGTTTCTCTTGGATACTTAAATCAATCATTTCAAAATGCAGTTATGGAAGGGATACGCTATGGTTGCGAACAAGGATTATATGGTTGGAATGTGACGGACTGTAAAATCTGTTTTAAGTATGGCTTATACTATAGCCCTGTTAGTACCCCAGCAGATTTTCGAATGCTTGCTCCTATTGTATTGGAACAAGTCTTAAAAAAAGCTGGAACAGAATTGTTAGAGCCATATCTTAGTTTTAAAATTTATGCGCCACAGGAATATCTTTCACGAGCATACAACGATGCTCCTAAATATTGTGCGAACATCGTAGACACTCAATTGAAAAATAATGAGGTCATTCTTAGTGGAGAAATCCCTGCTCGATGTATTCAAGAATATCGTAGTGATTTAACTTTCTTTACAAATGGACGTAGTGTTTGTTTAACAGAGTTAAAAGGGTACCATGTTACTACCGGTGAACCTGTTTGCCAGCCCCGTCGTCCAAATAGTAGGATAGATAAAGTACGATATATGTTCAATAAAATAACTTAGTGTATTTTATGTTGTTATATAAATATGGTTTCTTGTTAAATAAGATGAAATATTCTTTAATAAAGATTTGAATTAAAGTGTAAAGGAGGAGATAGTTATTATAAACTACAAGTGGATATTGTGTCCTGTATGTGGAAATAAAACACGATTAAAGATAAGGGAAGATACTGAATTAAAAAAATTCCCCCTCTATTGTCCGAAATGCAGACAAGAAAATTTAATTGAAATAAAGCAGTTCAAAGTAACTGTGATTACAGAGCCAGACGCAAAGACGCAGAGCCGATAAAATGAGATTAATACAATCTCATTTTATCGGCTCTTTCCGTTATGTATGGATTCTTTTAATTAGTCTTCGATGTTTCTTGCTTCGTTGATACCGCTGGCTAAAGATTCCATTAAGGATAGTTCTTTGTCTGTAAAGCTATCCATGTATTTCTCTATCTGTAATCGTCGGGTGCTTTTTACCAAGTTATTAGCAGGTAAGAAAAATTCATCAACGGAAACATGAAGTAACGATACAAGGTCATAAAGAACTTGTATGCTGGGGTGTTGCCCCTTATTTTCAATATTAGTTAAGTAACGTGGGTCAATTTCAATCAATGCTCCCACTTGTTCACGAGTTAAACCTCGTTTCAATCGAGCTTCTTTAATGGCTAAACCAAAGGCTCTAAAATCATATTTATCTTCTTTTTTACGCATAGTAGACCACCTCTATACATTTTACTGTTCCTATTGAATTAGAAACAGGTATAGAAAAACATGTTATATAGTTTATAGGTTCATATTTAATAAAAAGCACTACTAAACGCCAATAAAAAAAACCGTTATATGGTAGTGCTATTTATGCTGTTAAAATATTGTATCTTACTTCCAAATGGCGGTTTGTTGGAGGTCAAAGTCGCCATGAAGTATATCACATACAATCAAGTTCCCCACATTGAGTATTTATCAAAAAAAGTCGTCTATCTGCAATAGATAAGTACGTCCACCAATGTGGTTTTATAAATCATATAGATAGAATAACAGAAGCATGTAAACAGAGAAATAAATCTGTTTATATGCTTTTTTGGCTATTCAGAACTTTTTTACAAAGTTTATTTATCAGTAATGCAACAAATCCCCCTTTCACATTGGGACTAAGAGTGAAAGGAGATAAACGAGCAAGGCTCACTTCCTTTCCTAGACAGAAAGGGGGTGAGAAACATGAAACCATCTTCTTTTCAGACCACAATAGAAAATCAGTTTGACTATATCTGTAAACGTGCTATGGAAGACGAGCGAAAGAATTATATGCTTTATCTTTCAAGGATTGCAAAGCGTGAGGTGTCCTTTTCGGATGTTGGCGATTATCTTGTTAGCCAGTTTGCGACAACAGATAACTATTCAACTGACTTTCAGATTTTTACACTCAATGGGTTATCAGTAGGCGTTGAAAATGATTTGTTGAGTGAAGCATTACGTGAGTTGCCAGACAAGAAACGTGAAATTCTACTGCTGTTTTACTTTATGGACATGAGCGATTCAGAAATTGCAGACCTGTTGAAATTGAACCGTTCTACTGTCTATCGGCATAGAACCAGTGGACTAGCCTTAATTAAAAAGTTTATGGAGGAATTTGAAGAATGAAAACACAATATCCTATGATTCCCTTTCCTCTCATTGTAAAGGCAACAGATGGCGATACCGAAGCGATTAACCAGATTCTACATCATTACAGAGGGTACATAACGAAGCGTTCCCTACGACTTATGAAAGATGAATATGGCAATCAAAGTATGGTCGTTGATGAAGTCTTACGTGGAAGAATGGAAACCAGACTGATTACAAAGATTTTGTCATTTGAAATTAAGTAATATCCTCTCTCCTTTCGTGGAAGCGTGCTAAACCATTCCACGCTTCCCGAACAGGGAGGTTTGTTATTCCACCAAAGCATATTGAGCTTTCAATGTGTTTTGATAGGCTAACGAGCCATTGTTCTTTGAAAACTGAATAAAAGTAATCGAATACGTTTCGATAAGAAAAGAGCCAACGGAACTAACCGCCATGACCTATCTTATAAAGATAGCGAGCGATTCATGTTAGTGATCCGAGAAGCAATCTTTAGCAGGATTGCCTGCAACGACATTCTTATCGTGATAATGATACTCCCATACAGTCAATAGTCCGAGCGTGATAAAACCGTCGCAGGCAATGAGTATGGCTACATGAGAACCATGCAGGGGTGGAACTCCCGTGAGCTTTGCTAAAGCTGTTCGATTGCTGGTAAAACAACTTTTATGAAATCCAAATAAGTGATTTGGAAAGGAGGATTTTATGAAGCAGACTGACATTCCTATTTGGGAACGTTATACCCTAACCATTGAAGAAGCGTCAAAATATTTTCGTATTGGCGAAAACAAGCTACGACGCTTGGCAGAGGAAAATAAAAATGCAAATTGGCTGATTATGAATGGCAATCGTATTCAGATTAAACGAAAACAATTTGAAAAAATTATAGATACATTGGACGCAATCTAGCGTCGCCAAAGGGTCTTGTATATGATAAAATAGTATTAAGTCGTATCAAGGCTCTTTCCATAAAGGAAAGGAGCAAATGCCATGTCAGAAAAAAGACGTGACAATAAAGGTCGAATCTTAAAGACTGGAGAGAGCCAACGAAAAGACGGAAGATACTTATACAAATATATAGATTCATTTGGAGAACCGCAATTTGTTTACTCGTGGAAACTTGTGGCTACAGACCGAGTACCAGCAGGAAAGCGTGATTGTATCTCACTTAGAGAGAAAATCGCAGAGTTACAGAAAGACATTCATGATGGTATTGATGTTGTAGGAAAGAAAATGACACTCTGCCAGCTTTACGCAAAACAGAACGCTCAAAGACCAAAGGTTAGAAAAAACACTGAAACTGGACGCAAATATCTTATGGATATTTTGAAGAAAGACAAGTTAGGTGTAAGAAGTATTGACAGTATTAAGCCATCAGACGCTAAAGAATGGGCTATTAGAATGAGTGAAAATGGTTATGCTTATCAAACCATCAATAACTACAAACGTTCTTTAAAGGCTTCATTCTATATTGCTATACAAGATGATTGTGTTCGGAAGAATCCATTTGACTTTCAACTGAAAGCAGTTCTTGATGATGATACTGTCCCTAAGACCGTACTAACAGAAGAACAGGAAGAAAAACTGTTAGCCTTTGCAAAAGCTGATAAAACCTACAGCAAAAATTATGATGAAATTCTGATACTCTTAAAAACAGGTCTTCGTATTTCAGAGTTTGGTGGTTTGACACTTCCAGATTTAGATTTTGAGAATCGTCTTGTCAATATAGACCATCAGCTATTGAGAGATACTGAAATTGGGTACTACATTGAAACACCAAAGACCAAAAGTGGCGAACGTCAAGTTCCTATGGTTGAAGAAGCCTATCAAGCATTTAAGCGAGTGTTAGCGAATCGAAAGAATGATAAGCGTGTTGAGATTGATGGATATAGTGATTTCCTCTTTCTTAATAGAAAGAACTATCCAAAAGTGGCAAGTGATTACAACGGCATGATGAAAGGTCTTGTTAAGAAATACAATAAGTATAACGAGGATAAATTGCCACACATCACTCCACATAGTTTGCGACATACATTCTGTACCAACTATGCAAATGCAGGAATGAATCCAAAGGCATTACAGTACATTATGGGACATGCTAATATAGCCATGACGCTGAACTATTACGCACATGCAACATTCGATTCTGCAATGGCAGAAATGAAACGCTTGAATAAAGAGAAGCAACAGGAGCGTCTTGTTGCTTAGTAGTACAAATGAATTTACTACTTATTTACCACTTCTGACAGCTAAGACATGAGGAAATATGCAAAGAAACGTGAAGTATCTTCCTACAGTAAAAATACTCGAAAGCACATAGAATAAGGCTTTACGAGCATTTAAGAAAATATAAAAAGATAATTAGAAATTTATACTTTGTTTAATTTAAACTTATTCTCTTACTTAAAGAGATCCTACTAGATGACTAGCAAACATTGCTATAGGAAGTAATAAGATAAAAAGGACATTTAATGCCATAAAAAACCTATCTTTTTCCCTTACCCCAAGTATTAAACCTATTAGTCCAATAATTGGACAGACAAGCATGTGAGAATAAGCAATAAATACGCATCTCATAATTTATTATATCATTTTTTATAAAAGAAAAAACAGCCCACAAAAAGCTGTTTAAATCCTCTAATTGAACAAGTTATGATACTAGAACTGTAAACATTACATAGGAAGTAATAAGAGTGTTGGTAATTTAACACTATAAATAACTTGTTTTTTTCTTTCCTCTATTATTCCATGCTATTCTCCTGTAAATATCCCCACATATAGAGCAGTAGACAATACTTGAAAGGGCGTATTTACTGGAATAGATTCTTCTTTTCCCTTTGCCACTTACCATATTAGCTCGTCTATCCATTTCTTCTTAGACTTGCATGAAGATTTCTTTTGGTATGATCGCTTCGTGGCTATTTTCTATATAATATTGAGGTTCTTGATCCTCAATTTATTCTTTAATTATAATTAAGATATTTATCTAAATAGAAAAATGGCTTTTAGGATTTCTTCTAAAACCCCAAAACCATTAATTTCAACACTTTTATAGCCTATTATCTTATTTTCCTTGACATCAATACCACCGTCTCCACATGCCCTGAAGTTCCAAAGTTCCGTAACTTTTTATGATTAATTATACTGAAAGCAATTTGATATAATTCTTGTTTATTCATTTTCTTCTCCAATATTATTTAGCTTAATAATACATTATTCTTTTTTCAAAACACTAAGTTATTCAGTTCACCATCAAGAACTTTTATAGTTTCATTTCTTTCCTTATCCTCTTGATTGTCATATAAAAGTTGTTCAATAAACTCCCATATATCTTCTAGTTTACGTCTAATATGATAGAATAACAAAGCATCCGTATTGATTAAAAAATCTTTGTGTAATTTCAGGTATATGTTCATAAATACATCATAATATGGCTTATCAACAAAAAACATGAGATCAGCTTTTACTGGAGCCAATTTCAAGCCTTCCCAGTCAATTAGAACTAACTGCTCATCCCGTTGCATCAAGTTCCAATTATGAATATCTGTATGGCATAGGGCCATTTTAGGATTACTTCGTCTTAGAATCTCCGACAGTCCTTCAACTCTGTCAATAGATTGTTCAAGGGGTTTTATGTGTGCCCCAAGCAAGCATTTTAAGTCCATGGGAAGACTGGCGCATTCTTTACGCAATACTTGTTTTAGCTGTTTCAGAAATGGCAAGCTAAAATCTTCCCTAATTAGTTGCACATATACCTACTATATCAATAAATTTTGAGTTATCATTGACTATATTAGTTGCTATTATCAGAATAGTCGTCGATAACTATATTTTCGTGCAAATATGCAAATAAGTAAAATGATAGTTATGTTATATCATAATAATTGAAAATAATAGAATGCATTTTTCAATGTAATAAGATTAAGCGTTCTCTTAAAGTTAGAGAACGCTTAATTATTTTTAATTTATTGAAATAATTTGTAACTATTGAAAACAGACAAAAATTGTTCATTGGATAATTTATCAAGATCAGTAACATTCGCATGCTTCAGCACCTGTCTTAATTGATTTTTAGTAAAAAGAACATGATATTCCCTGTTTACCCATTTATAAACGAAAAATCTATACTTTTTGTAGTCCTTCTTTAAAATAAATGGTTTATGCCTTTCAAGTACAATCAATACAGAATCTACATTAGGCTTAGGGTGAAAATATGCTCGTGGCACTTTTTTAAGAATTTTTATATCCATTTCCACCATTAACAGCAAACCTAAAGCTCGTTGGGTATTTTGCAACCTTTTAGCAAATCCCCTCTCTACAATAAGGTAGCTATATTTCGCTTGACTATCAAAAGCAATCTTTTTTACAATATCAGTACTAATATTGTAGGGAATATTACCAAATATTTTATAGTCTGTATTTTTAGGAAAGCTAAACTTCAAAATATCCTCATGAATAACTTTTATATTCTGAAAAGGTTCAACTGCTTTTTTCGTGGCATGACATAAACCTTCATCAATCTCTATAGCATTCACCCGTTGACTCATTTCCACAAGTTCCTTGGTAAAATGTCCTTTTCCTGACCCAATTTCTATTATTTTATCTTGTTTATTGATATTCGTATATTTTAATATTTCCTTTACATGCTTTTTAGATGTAATGAAATTTTGCGTATTTTTCGGGTTTTTCTGTTTCATTATAACCTTCTCCTTGCCGGTTATAATGAACTAATCTTAAGAGCTCATTATAACCAATTATTTTTGGTTTGGTTGATAATGAAATCTCTCAATAACAAATATAGAAAACATACCCATACCTTTACCTCCTTTAATTTTTTTCATTATAAATGAGATAAAGTAATATCTACTACTGCAATACATGTACACATATTTAACTCCTCCTTATGCAACTGATTATATCACTTTTAATTTCTCTATTCAATAAAGTTCTGTGCTAATCTACCTCACCCTATGGATTTTTAATCCCGAAACATCAAATGTCATCTGTCAAATGCCCTATTTAAAAGGGTCAAAAAACGGTATTTTTTAGCCTGTTTTTGACCCAATTTTCGTACTCAAACCACTACATGTTGTGGTTGACTCCTATTATTCCTTGTCCAAACCACAATACGTCATCAGAATTGCTGCTTCAACGTGGGACGAGTTGATAGAATTGATGTATTTATGATTTTTAGCGAAACTGTTGTATATGGGAACATATCGACTAATTTGTACGTTCGTGGGAACATAACGACTAGCTTTCTAATGGTCGCCAAAAGAATCGAAATATAATTCTAGTTTAGAATACTTCTATCCTTATCAAATATATGAAACTGTAATAATAAAATTTAATTGCTTTCATCGACTAATGTTAAAACCTACAACACAAGAATTTAAATCATTAGATTACACTATTTACTATTCAATCAATTTAAGCTCCTTCATTCATATCCCTTCTACTATACCCCAAGAAACCTATTACTATTAAAGCAATGCTAATTATAGTAACTGTAAGAAAAACTGATGCTTCAAAATCATCCATTGGCATTTGAGGCATCCAACTTTGTATAGCAGTATTTAAAAACCATTCCGGGAGGTCTATTAAGCCGCTAAAATAATTTAATAAAAAAGAGAATGTAAGATAAATATACACTATTTTACCTAGTTTCGGTGCCCATCCAAGAGCTAACGCTGCCAGACCTATAAAGAATAAAACAGTAGGGAAAAGGTTAAAGCCAGCAGCAAAAAAGTCAACAATATCCATCTCTCCGCTATTCCCCATCGCAGAGATAGCAGTACCTCCAAGACTACCTGCTGCTAATAAAACTCCTAATAATCCGCTTAATATCGATAACCCTATACTAGTCCAATATAATTGACTGCGGGTTACTTTTGTTGCATAAATCTGACTTAAGTGTAATCGTCTTTCTTCAGAAAAGAGTTTATTTACAATCGCAATTGGTAGAATGGAAACTAAACCAATCAAAACCATCATAACTGTGCCTGTGAATGATTCTTCAATAGAAAATCCTGTATGAGAAAACATTTGTTTCATCATTTCATTACTTTCTAGGAATGTCTGCATATCTCCATAAATCGAACCATAGGCAGCACCCATAACAACATATGCGATTAACCAACTAATAATGACACCTTTATTAATATTTATAAATAATCCTCGGACGGACAGCAAAGACTGCTTTGCACTTTCACGCCCTTCTCTTTGCGGTAAATATCCAGCCCCCATATCGCGGCCACCTTCAAGTGAAAAAGCTATGAACACCACTATTATACTGAAAATTAAAGCAAAAATAAGTGGAAACCAATTATTATCTGTAAAAGGAAAAGTTAAATATGTCCAGCCCAAAGGATTCATCATAGATAAGTCAACATTGGAGACATCTGTTCCAGCACGAACAATGTATAGTAAGCCTACAATTCCTAATGATGATCCTGTTGCAGCCGATGACGTGGGCATAATTTGTGCCATTATTAGAGCAATCCCAGCACCAATAATCCCTGCCATTCCAATTGATGCCCCGTATAACACGGAACCAAAAATAGAAATCGTATCGGCACCGAAACTTATCATTACTACTGCAATAAAAAGTGCTAGTATACCATTGATAAAGACTATCTCTGCTATTGCTGCAAGAGAATTTGCCTGACGACCTATTTGAAAGGAACGCAGTAGCTCAGTAAGGCCAAGATCTTCTTCTTTACGAGTATGACCTATCACGTGTAAAATAGACATTATCATCGCAAACAAACCACAAAACAACAACATTTCATGTGCATACATTGCTCCTAAGGTATAATCAGCTCCTGTTTCAACTGGGGTCGGCCCTACCATAGATATCATTGCAGGGTTTTGCAAAGTTTCGAACATGCCGACTAAACCTTGCCCTTTTGCTATTTCTTTGAAAGCTGGAACAAATCCAGCCGAAAACATGCCAAGTCCCAATACCCATATAATAATTTTTTTCCAATCTCGTTTTAAATACTGTAAAAACAATATGTTCCAACGAGCAAATTTTTCTTTCATAATAATTTTTCCACCTTCCCACGGTTTAGCTTTCATAATGACGCATAAACAAATCTTCAAGTGTTGGCGGTATAGATTCAAACCTTGTGACACCTAATTTGCTAGCTTCAATTAAAATACTATTGAGATATTGATTATCGACAGAGAATGTTGCTTGGCTATCATTTTGAACAAAATCATGTACTCCATCTACAAAAGCCATTTTTGATACATCTCCACTTGTCACTAAAGTGACAGTAGACCTAGTTAAATGTCGTAATTCATCAAGGGTTCCAGTTTCAACAATTTCACCTTGGCGTATAATTACAACCTTATCTGCTAATCGTTCTACCTCACTTAAAATATGGGAGGACAATAAAATAGCTTTACCAGATGCTTTAATTTTTTCAACTTCTTCTTGGAAAACTTGTTCCATTAGAGGATCAAGACCAGATGTTGGTTCATCAAAAATATATAAATCAGAATCAACAGATAATGCTGCAATCAATCCAACTTTTTGACGATTTCCTTTTGAATATCCTTTGGCTTTTTTCTTAGGGTCTAATTCAAAACGTTTAATTAAATAATCGCGCTTTTCTTTATCTCCACTACCATGTAATTTAATGAAGAGATCGATAATTTCTCCTCCCGTTAAAGATCCCCAAAGGGCAACATCTCCAGGGACATAAGAAATTCGCTTATGAATTTCAAGGCTATCCTTCCAAACATCCTTACCGAATATCTCGGCAATACCAGCATCACGTTTTATAATTCCTAATAGGGCACGAATAGTTGTAGATTTCCCAGCACCATTAGGACCAATAAACCCTACCACTTCCCCCGATTTTATCGTGAACGAAACGTCACGCAATGCTTGAAATTTACCAAACTTTTTTTGTAATCCTTGTACTTTTACTATATCGGTCATAATATAGACACACTCCTTTAAAATTTTTTTAGATAAAAATCTAAAGCTATTATATTTTCATTTCAATACACCTTTAATTTAGTTTTATTTATAAAAGCTGTATTTCAGTAATTCGGCATAAACGTTCCACTCTTCTAGATATTTCTCTCCAAATCTACCAATATCATCAAAGGTAAACAATTCCTTTAGTCCTTTCTCTCCTACACCAAACATCGTCCAATTCAAAATCTCAATTGCTTTTTCAATATCAACTCCTTCCCTGAATTTAGAGTAATCAATGTCTTTATATAATTTATTTATGGCTTGATTATAGATTGGATTGAGCCTTTGTTTAATGATATCCTTTACTTCTACAGACTCCTCTTGTTTAGTTGATGCCAAGAATTCAAATGCCTGTGGGTACTTTTGTTGAACATAGAACTTTTGTAAAGCAACTCTTTCGATTCTTTTAAATAAATCAGTTTCAGACAAATCAATTTCTTCATTTAGATTCACGATTGCTTTACTACTATACTCAATCAAGTACAAGTAAAGATCCTTTTTACTGTTAAAATAGTTAAACAGCGAGCCTTTTGAAATATTAGCTCTTTTTACAATTTCGTTAGTAGATGCTTTTTCAAAACCATTTCGAACAAATTCTTTTATAGCTGCGTTAATAATTTGCTTTTGTTTTTCTGGTTTTAAGTTATTAAATTTTGAATAAATGATCAAAACCACCTTTCTTTATAAACCGATGACCCAACTGGTCATTTAGAGTATATCAAAATTGACCGATCCAGTCAATATGAAATGAAGCAATTAAAAATAACATATACTTAAAAATAATATTCATTTACATCCATCTACATAATATGATAAAAATAAAAATTCACCTTTGTTAGATAGGTATTTTTTAAGCTTTAGCATTGCTCTTTACGTAAATTCACCTCAAAGCCTGATTATGTTTCATTTGATAAGATAGGATGTGAGATTCCTTAAACTCTTATCATCTAGAATTGATAAGGAATCAATAATTTTAACAATGAATTTGAACTTTGAAAGATGGGAGTAGGTTTTTAAAGATTCTATGCTTACTGGGGCTATCGTTGATAGACTTGCTCATAGGGCCCATATTATGGATATGTCTAGGGAGAAAAGTTATCGGATGGAAGATACAGTAGAGTGGTCAAAAAATATATGAAATATATTTAAAACGCCTTTCCCCTATTACGTCATTATACAACCTATATACATATAAAAAAATAAAGGCAGTCCGAAGACTGCCGATATTTATCTCTCTGCACCTTTGCTATGGTCTTTCTTAGTTGACTTAGCTTTGTCATCTGTCTTAAAGCTTTTTATTTGCTTTAATATGGACTTTTTATCCTTGTCTTGACTCTTTACTTGTTCTTTTGCTTTTAAGAGCTTAGAAGACAAAATACGAACATTCTTATGTTCCTTTCCGTTGTTGTCAATACTTGTTTTTACTTGTCCAAATATTTTAACAAAATCTCCTTGTTTTAAGTTCTCTAAATCTTTTGTCTTATCTCCATAGGCTGAACAATTGGTATAAATTTTATTCCCATCGTCATCTTTTGAAACAATTGAAAAGTTGCTTACCTTGAACTTTTCTCCATTAGCATTTTCTCTTTCAAGATTTTCTACTTGACCTGATATATTACCCACGAGATTTATGAGGTCGTCTTTTTCTTCAAGTTCGTTGGAATTTTCAACAATCTTACCTTGTTCTTTCATATCATCAATCATATAGTCAAAGTCATCATTTAATAGACCTGTTGTGTCTTTGATCATAAATAAAACATAGACTTCTTCAAGTGCCTTTTCATCATTAACACCTTTTTCTATGCTCACAAGTGCTTTTATAAAATCCTTGTAATTATCATTCATCATTTCTTCTAAGTTTTCTCTAATATCTTTGTATTCCATAATTTCCTCCTTGTACTAAATAAGGAGAGCTATTCGCCCTCTTCTATCTTTCTTGTTCCTTTTTACTTTTTTCTTGATTTTTATCTTTTTCTTCTTCTGATTTGAATTTTGATATTTGTCCCAATATTGATGGTTTCTCTTCCCTTGCCTGAAGATTATCCTCTACATCATAAGTTGATTCAAAGTAATCACTATCTTTAAAATCATTGTCATACCTATCTGGTATTCCATCATTATCAAGATCTTTTGCTAGTGGGTCATAGAAGTTTCCATCATCATCTATTTCTAGTCCTAGAGCTTGTTTTAAATCTTCTTCATCTACTGATACCAGATCATCAAAACTTGACATCTTTATGGCTTCAGTCATGTCTTTAATAGCTTGTGAATCAGATATACCGTCTTCTACAAAAGATTCTGTTCTAATAGCTACATTATCTACATACTGAGTCCATGTTTTTTCTTCCAAATTTACCTCATATTGAATAGAGTGCTTACCATCAGGTGTTTCTGTATAGGCAAGTCCTATATGACTTAAATCAGGATATAGTTTGTCAAAATCGTCATAGCTATTAGATTCTGAAAACTCGTAGTTAGAATAATCAACTATCGCCCTCTTTAAATCTTCTAATAGTGGTGATTGGTTTTCTAATTCTTCTACTTCTCCCATATCTAAAAGTTTATTAATTTCAGCTAGTCTTAGTGTCTTATCCCTTAACTCATCTGCTTTTTCAAATGGTTTAGTTAATTCTACTTTGGCATTTTCTAAAGATTCTTTATAGTTTTCAAGGTTTTGATTTAACCTATCAAGTCTTGAAGGCATTTTTTCAATTACGTTATCAAGTCTTGTTATATTGCCATCAGTAGAGTTTGAAAACTCTCCGAAGTATTCTGCTTTTCCTAGGAGTTTAAAGGTATGAGCATTAGTCATAAAGTTATATGAAACTTGTAAGTCTAAATTTCTATATTTACCAATGATCTTACTATCATTTATCTTTACCTTTTTTATTTCTTCTAATAGCTTCTCTCCAGCCTCTTTCTTATCTAAAATCTTATTTGCACCAAGACTGATTGAAGTGAATTTGCTATCTCCCTCTCCTAATTTCTCTACATTTGCAATATCTTCATTAACTGCTTGTATTTCTATTTCAGTTTTTAAAATACTTTGAGGATAATATTTATTTACCTTATCTTCAAGCTTATATTTATTAGACTTGTAGTTTGCTTCAAGCATTTTTAGTTTTGTAACTTCGTTATCTAAATCCATCTTTTCTTTAATTAGAGGATTACCTGTAGCTAAAGCTTTAATTTCTGAATAAGATAGACTTGCTTCATCAACATCTTCTGCAACACGCACAAGTGTCTTGCTTGTCATAATTTGAGAAATGAATTTTTGCTTATTCTCTATTGTCTGCCACAAATAAGCATCAAAGGTATTTTCTGTTACATATCTAAAGATATTTACCTTATCATTTTCATTACCTTGACGAACAATTCTACCACTTCTTTGCTCTAGGTCTGGTGAGTAGTCCGAAGTGGTCAATTTAATTTACCTATAAACTTGTAGTGAATTTCAACCTTTTGGCTAATTTGACCGTCTATTTCTTCCTTGTCATAGACATATATCTTATCTATTATTTGATTTAAAATATATCTGTTTAGCGATTT
Source organism: Anaerococcus sp. Marseille-Q7828 (assembly GCF_949769285.1). NCBI lineage: Bacteria > Bacillati > Bacillota > Tissierellia > Tissierellales > Peptoniphilaceae > Anaerococcus > Anaerococcus sp. Marseille-Q7828. Next base: position 1,255,520 of record NZ_OX458331.1, on the reverse strand, counting down.
TATCTTAGCGTACTTGCTAATATTATTCATGAATTTCTTGTAGTTATCTTCAGTTTCAAAAGATACTTCTATATCGCCCTCTAAGACCTTGATTTCCTCGATTAACTTGTCTTGTTTTTTAGATATGCTCACATTCATTAGATTGAAGTTTCTTTCGGTTATATTTCCCTCTAACCTATCTTCATATAACTGTTCATAGCTTCTGTCTAATTCTGCTAATTGGTTCTTTTTAAGCTCCAGCTTATTAGATAGTTCTTTTCCCTCGTCAATTTTTTCTACTTCAATCTTTTCTATTATCTTTTCTACAAAGTCTTCTTTAGCAGATAGTGCCATACTTCCATGATATTGTATATCTTCAAGAACAATATTATATATATCCCTAGCTTCAATTCTGTGTGATGAACAAGCATTTACTCCATATTTTTTATATGTGGAGCAAGAAAAGTGAACAAAGTCTATGAGTTCTTTCTTTTTAAGCCTATAATCAGTTTTTGGTGTCAATGCATAACCACATTTAGGACATCTTACAAGTCCTTGAAAAATGTTGTCATAATAGAGTCCCTTTTTATTGTTACACTTCCTCTTATCAATCATTGTTTGAACTTGTTCCCATATTTCCTCACTGACTATTCCCTCGTGGGTATCTTTAGCATAAATATAGTCACTTTTAGGAATATACATTCTTTTTGAGTTCTTAAATGATAAGGTAGGTCTTTTATTTCTTGCCATATTTCCACAATAAACTGGATCTCGCAAGACATTTAACACCATTCTATGTGACCATTGATATTTATTTTCTTCTGTTAGTCCATAAAGCTTTTCAGCATTTTCAACAAAAGCACTTGGTCTTGGAATTTTTCTCTTCATCAACTCCTGGCTAATAAGTTGAGTACCCTTACCCTCTAAACACAGTTTATAAATGAGTTCTATTATAGGTTTAGTTTTCTCATCTATGATTAATCTGCGTTTATTATTAGGGTCTTTTAGATAACCAAATGGAGCTTTAGAGCCTATATATGTTCCCTCTCTCATTCTGCTTTGAATTGCACTTTTAACTTTTTTGGAAGTATCCTTTGCATACATCTCATTTAAAATGTTTTTAAATGGCATAATATCATTTTGATTGCTATTTAATGTGTCTATACCATCTGTTATTGCAATATATCTTATGTTCTTTTGTGGAAAGTACATTTCGATATATGCTCCACTTTGAAGATAGTTTCTTCCTAACCTTGATAAGTCTTTTGTTATAACACAATTTATTTTTCCGTTTTCAATATCAGTAATCATCTTCTTAAATGATGGTCTTTCAAAGTTTGTCCCCGAATAACCATCATCTACATAATAATCATAAATAGCGATACCGTTACTTTCTGCATATTGCTTTAACATTACTTTTTGTGACCATATACTCATACTCTCAACTGAGTTTCCATCGTCTTTTGATAGTCTACAATAAAGTCCTGCTACATATTTTTTAGTCCTGCTCAATTTCAATCTCCTTTCTCTAAACAGGACTATCTCAATAATTAAATTATACTAAAATACTCCCGCTTAGTCAATCAATACTTACGCTTGCGTTTGTTTGTTTTCTCTGTCTTTTTCTAAGTTTCTTTCGACTACATGCTCGATAATATCTTCAAATACTTCTTCAATCGGCTTTTTCCCTACATATACTCGCTTTATTTCATAGTTGATTTTTCCACTTCGTTTTTTCTTTTTTAATTCCATAAAATTCCTCCATTTTGTTGCAATAAAAAAAGGCGATTAGATTTTTAATTTTCTAATCGCCTTTTAGGTGTCATATTTACATTTTTATTATCTCTGGCATACTTTTATACCTTTTTATACTTAAAGTCTTTAATAATGCCTTCCCACCTCTTTTTATCTATAAAGATTCTCCTACGTCATAGTTCATTTTTTTATTTAAACCTTTCTGTCTTAGTTTATCTTTATCTTCTTCATACCATTTTAAAATTGTCACATAGTGGTTTTGATAGGTCTTACCACTGCTTTCCATGTATCTTGATAGTTTATTTATCATTATTTCTGTGTGTGAGTTTAATTTTTCTTTAAGGTTTTTATATTCTTCTTTGCTTAACCTTACATTTTTGAATTCTCCATAAAAGATGGGGGTGGACTTTTTATCTATCTCTCCCTCTCTATCTTTATCTATCTCTATATCTTTCTCTATCTCTATCTCTTGTCGGACATGGGTTGGACTCATTAAGGACAATGTCCTCTGTTTATTTTGTCTGTATCTTCTTTTTTTCTCTGCCCAGGCTGTTTCTGATCCGATTAAGTTTGGTATTTCAGTTAGGTAGTATTCATCATTTTCTGTTACAACTTCTAATAAGCCTTGATTGATTAAATAATTAACTGTGACCATTACATCATCGTCTGTTTCATCTATCGTTAGTGCTAACTCTTTTATAAAATCACTTTCTACTCCGTCATAATAGAGTTTGCCCTCATCTTTTAGGCTTAGTAGTAGAAGTTTAAGGTAGATTATCGTGTAGGTATCTCCTCCCGATATTCTCCTTAGTCTTTTTATCCTTTTGTCTGTGAAAAATTCTTCTTTTAATTTTATCCAATAATATCTTTTGTTTGTTACCATTCTAATCCTCCTTGCAATAAAAAAAGAAGTAGATTTTTTCTCTACTTCTCCTTATGATTTATTTTTCATTATTCGCAAATTCTTTTATAATTTTCTAGCTAACAATACTATATGCTCTTTCTCGTCAAGATGGCATTCGCATTTAAATCCTATCTTATTCAATGTTTCTGTAAGATATTCGGGTGAATAAACTTCAAAATCTAGCATATCCGCCCATTTTTTTATGTTTTTATGCTCTCTATATGCTCCTTCATTGCATATTAGAAACTGACCGTCCTTTACTAGAACACGATGGATTTCCCTAAAAGATACTTCTATATTCTTCCAAAAATAAATTGTTTCAAAGGCAGTTACTATATTTATGGATTCATCTTCAAAAGGTAGTTTAGCCACGTCTGCTTCAATAATTTTACACCTGCCATCTTTTATAGCTTCGCTATTTACTGAACTTGCAATATCTACACTTGTTTTAGAATAGTCCATTCCATATACTTTTCTAGCCTTTGTTAAGAAGTATTGAACATTACGTCCACCGCCACATCCTAGATCTAAAACTACATCTGATGGTTTAATATTCAGAAAGGATCTGCCCCATTTCGCCAATTTTTCGTGACCAATATTCATTCCTTTCACCATGAAGCGACCGCCGAAATTATTTTTCGGATTTTTTACATTTTCAAAAAATTTTTTTTAACATTTCTATCTCCTATTAATAACTATTATCAGTGTAATTTTATCATAAATTTTATATTTATTCAATTTTATATCCTATCCGCCTTGATATTTCCCAGATTTTCGATAATCGAAATTCTTGATTTCCGATTTTCGGAATTCTGGACTTCTGCTTTTTAGAAGTCTTGTTATTATTGTTATTTAAGGGTGTAACTTTTCGTTACTCCCTTAGATTTCTCTGGTCATATCTTTTTTGCTTGGTTTTACTTTTTCTTTTACTTTCCTTTTGACTTTTTCTTTTGTCTTATCCTTGTTCTTGGATAGGTCTTTGTATTTCTTTATTTGTTTTAGGATACTTTCTTTTTCTTTTTTATTTTCTTTGGCTATGACTTGCTTAAAGGCATATTCCATTACTTTTATGTCTTTGGCTTGGAAGAATATTTCATAGTTTTGGTTTTCTTTGTTTTTCATTACTGAGAAACTTACTCCAAGTTTGTTTAGTTCTTTTTTTAAGTCTTTGAGGTCGCTTTGATCTACGCTTATATTTTCTAGTTGTCCTTTTTTATATAAGTCTTTTATTTTCATTTTATCTCCCATAAGACTTTTTAAGTTTCCATTTGCTTTTTCTAAGGTATCATTCATCTTTTTTCTTATTTCTTTTTCAAGATTGATTGATTCTTTTGCTGTTTTTATTGTGTATGATATTATGGTTTGTGCTGCTTGACCTGCTTCTTTGCTTATTTCTTCGTTTATCATGTTTTATCTCCTTTGTTTGAATTAAAAAAAGGGAAGTATAGGCTTTAATTTTTCTATACTTCCCTTTGCTTGTTTTTATTTGGTTGTTGGTAGTGGTGGAATGCCTTATTTTGATGTTTATATAGCTTTCTTAGGTATTTGTACCTTTTATACTTTAAAATAGCTTACAATGCCTTTCCACCTTTAGTAGTTTATGTGTGTTCTTTTGTCTGATAGATAGTTTTTCATGTTGGAATATATAATCTGTATTTCTTCATTGCTCATCGCTTTTATTTCTTCTGTGCTTTTATAGGTTTTGTATGTTCCATCTTGATCTGCTTTTATGAGTTCATCTATTAGCTCTTGCCTTTTATTCATCTCTATTACCTCCTAGATCTGCCTTTATTTTCTTGGTCATATTATAGCTTGGATAGGATATTTTTACCAGGTCTTATCTTTCTTGATCCATTTTCTTGTTTTTCATCATTTCTCTGTATTCATTATCTTTAATAACTTGGTCTTGGAATTTTTTAATCTGTGCTATTACACTTGGTTTTTCACCTTGTTTTATTAACTTATCTATTTCTATGGATAAGTCTATGCCAAGTTCTTTATTTACAAAATCTACTGAATATTTTATATGATTAATTTCCTGGTATTCATCTTTTATCTTGTCTTTTTCTTTATTTATTTCTTCAAGATTTGCCATTAAAAGATTTTTTTCTTCATTCCATTTTTTAGGACTTAGTTTTTCCTTATCTGATAGGAGTTTTTTTAATTTCTCGCTTACTACCTTATATTGGTCTATGTCTTTCTTATGTTTACTATAGAATGTGTCTTTTGTGAATATGTTTTTCTTTTGATATTCTTCATAAACTTCTTTTTTGGCTTTGTAGATTTCATAGTATAGAATTTTCTTTTCTACATCTTCCATTTCTTTATGGATTGTCTTTGCTTTTTTATTTAGCCTATAACTATTAGACTTTAAACTTTCTATTTTTGTTTGTAACTGACCTATGGTTTCTATGTCATTTTTTCTTAAATAACTATATGCACTTGTTAGCTTTTTGAAGTCATACTTTTCTTTATAAGTTTTGGCATATCCTTTTAGGTATTTACTTTTTTCTTTTTGAATTTCTGAATAAGTTAATAGATAATTTGTTAGATTGAAAAGTTTAGGGTTGTCTATTACCTTATCTCTTTCTATATCCTTAAATTTTTCATAAGCATTAGTTAGGTTATCTAATAAATTCCCTATCCAACCCTTTAATGTTTTTATCTCTTCTTTTATTGTTTTTACAAGTTCATTATATTTTCTTATTTCTCTATTATAGTTTCCCTTGTCAGTTTCTATTCCTTTTCTTTCCATTGCACTTGCTGCTGATCCTAAATGGATTGTCGGTAGATAATCTGAATTTTGTCTTTTAAAACTCCTATGGTCTACTCTTTTTTCTATCTTGTTTTTTGCTAGGTATTCATTGCAAAGGTCTGAAAAATTTTCTCTCCATTTTTCTACATTGCCTTTATCGTTCCAGCTTGTTAGTTCTACTTTTCTTGTCTTAGGTTTTCCATTTTTGTTTAAAATCTTTTCTCCTTTTTCATCTAGGATATATTCTTTTTTACTTTTTTGCCCCCATGTTCCATCTTCATTTATTGGTCTTACTATGGTCATTATATGAGCATGAATGTTTTGATTTCCTTCTCTACTTTCATCATGAATTGCTAGGTCTACTATCATTCCCTCTTTTACAAAATTGTTTTGAACATATTCTTCTATCATCTTTTTATTTTCTTCTATGCTTAACTCTTTTGGTAAAGATATGATAAAGTTTCTTGCAAGTTGGGCATTAGAGTTTTTCTCAAATAGTTCTACCGAGTTCCACAAGGTTTTTCGGTCTTTATATTCTTCTGGTGCGTGATCTGGTAAATATATTTCTTTGCTAATTACTCCTTGTTTTTTTGTATAGTCATGGGTTACTCCGTCCCATTCATTTTTTATTTTTTCTCCACTTATATATGCTGCACTTGCTACTGCACTTTTTCCTTTTCCTCTTGATATTATGTTTACTGAAAAATGAAAACTGTCTGCCATTTTTATCACTTCCTTTCTTTTTTGTTGTTTTATGTGGAGGCTTAATAGATTTTCTATATCCTCTTTGTGAATGAGCGTTTTGAAATGATAGAATAGAAAAAGCCGACTACTGAATTAATTTTTGTTGTTTCAGTATGTCGGCTTAATTGTTACTTTCATTTCAAATTTTAAAAGTCAAGGGCGAGCGTTAGCGAGTTTATTTACCCTTGACTTTTAAAAAGCGAATGGTTGTTGCTCCCTGCAAGGGTTTGGCTCCGCAGGACGCAAGCACCCTTTAGGGTGTATAATTGCGCCCTTAGAAAATCTAAGGGAGATTTGATTATTTACAAACCCCTTTATTTTTTCTTAATTTGCTCTCATTATTCTTAGTGTTTCTTTAAATTCTTTTGTCTTTGTTGCTTCTTCTAGTAGGATTTTTATTTCTTCATCTGTTAGTTCTTCTGAATTTTCTATAAGGCTTTCTAAGATTGCTCCTCTTGTTATTAGCCTATGTGTTCTTTCTTTTCTTCTTTTTACTATGTCTTGTTTTAATATCTTCTTTTCTTGATTTTTTAGTTGCCTTAATCTTTCTTCTGTATTATCAATTTTATCTTTTATTTCTTTTGACTCTTGTCTTATTTGTTCTAATTTTTTCATACTTATATCCTTTCTTGTATTAAAAAAGAGATAACATTTCTGCTATCCCTTTCAAAGTTTCATTATTAAATTTATATAATACTCTTTTCGATAATATCTAATATTTCCTTTTGTATATGTTCTATCTTTCTTCCATTCCTTTTTGTTGCATGATGTGATTTTGTATCTCTGAATTAATTTTCTTCTGTTCATTTTTACGATATTAGGATTTAATAATAAATATTTGCTAGTAAATTTTATTCAATATTATGGACTTGACTTTTTTATTATTATTGCATATAATGATAAAGATAATTAAAATCATTTTAAAGGAGGAAGAAAATGACAAAATTAAACACATATCTTGCAAATCTTGCAGTACTAAACATTAAAATCCATAATCTACATTGGAATATCGTAGGCTCTCAATTTGTATCTGTACATGAGTATCTTGAATCTGAATATGATAAGGCTGGTGAAAGACTTGATGAAGTTGCTGAGCTTATCAGAATGTCTGGAGAATTTCCAGTTGCTAATCTAAAAGAATATTTAGAAATTTCTACAATCAAAGAGATTGAAACTTCTAAAGAAGTATCTATTAAAGAAGCATTAGAAATAGTCCTATCTGACATAAAACTTCAAAAAGAACTCGCACTAGAGATTAGAAAGGAAGCAGATGAAGCTGATAATTTCCCTGTAGCTAATGCTATGGAAGATCATATAGAGGACTACAACAAACAAATTTGGTTTGTGGAATCAAGCCTTAAATAGGCAAAATTAACTTTTGTAGAACTTTGAATTACTGTCATCCTATAATTAGGGTCTGTAAATAATTTTGTGTATCAACCTAAATCCTGATAAAAGGGCAATGGTTGATACATTTTTTTGTGTCAGTATTTAGCCATTCCTATAGGAATGGTTCTTGTCTAGTTTTTTAGATATTCTCACATTCATTAAATGAATTACCTCTTAAATCTATTGCAAGTTTTCCGTCTAGGTAAGTAGGTAAAGCTGTATTGAAATCTCCTTGTCTAATGATTGGAATAAACTTCCTATCATTGTGATTGTTGTAGAGTTACGCAGATATTATATGACTTTCATAACCTACACCTTTTTCTCTATTATTAGCTTTCCTTTTATACTCTTCAGTGCATATTATTATTACATAATCACTATCTCTTATCGAGCTTTCCATAAATTTTGGAAGTCTATCCCCTGGACTTACATCATAGCTATCTATTATGGTTTCAATACCGTCTGCTAATAATTTATCTGCTAAATATTTAACCCAATCAGAGTGTTCTTTACTTTCCCATGAATATGATATAAATACTTTTGGAATGTTATTTTCTGTCATCTAACACCTCATTAAAATAAATCTTCTAGTCTTTTCCAATAATTTAAGGGAGTGTAGATTATCCTCCTCTAAAAGAAAATTAAAATCTCCATTTTCATCAGCTAATATATTTTTGTCTTCTACCTCTCTAAAAACTAGTATGATATGAACGAGTTGTTTGCCACTTCTTCTTCGTGTTCTTCCCAAACTAATCCATATTTTTTCTCAGTTAAGGCTGTTTCAATCTTGCTAAGTGCAATCCTACTTTCATCATCTGTGGAATTTCTTTTAGATGATCTAGGTATTCAAGCATTTCAGCTCTTCTGATCTGTGATAGATTTTCCAATTTTATTCCACCTCATTTATATGAATCTCTATAACATCTTCAATTCTGCAATCCAATGCCAGGCAAATCTTTTCTAGTGACTCTAAGTTCACATAAGAATTTTTGCTCATTCTTGAAACTATGTTGCTTGTTATGTTTGCAGCTCTTTTTAAGTCTTCTTTGTTCATTTCTCTTTCTACCAATAAGTGCCATAATGGTTTATAAGAAATTGCCATATTATTACCCCTTATCCGTTTTATTGTTAAGATATATTGTATCATAAATAGGCTGATAAGTCACTTTAGCCTATTTTATACTTGTGCTTACGTTAGTATTTATTGAGATAGTCCTTGTTTTTTTTACTTGTCCCACTTGGAACTGCTCCAAATCAGACGGTCTCCAAGGGACGTCTAAATCGTGTAAGGCTATTAGTTTATTTTGTACATTTGTACCTGCTCCCATTTTTTGAGTAGAACCTAATAATACTCTTACTTCTCCTTTTCTTACCTTGGAGAATAGTTCATCTTTTTGTTTGTCTGTATCTGCTTCGTGGATAAAGGCTATTTCATCTTTTGGTATTCCCATATTCACTAGCTTGTTTCTAATATCATCATAGATATTAAATTCTCCATCTCCTTTTGGTGTAGACATATCTGAAAATACTAATTGTGTCGATGATTTTTCTTTTGTTTTATCCCAGATCGAAAAGATATTTTTTACACATACATTTACCTTTGAATTAGGATCATCTGGAAGTAGTGGATTTATTAATCTTTGATCTAGAGCAAGTTTCTTACCATCATTTGTAATCTTTAGCATATTATCTTCTGTTGGCTCGACTTGGTTGTTTCTAACCGCATCAGCTCTTTCTGAAATAGCTTCTAATATTTCTTTTTGTTCCTCAGTAGGTTTTGTTTTTATAACTTCAAAATTTGCTTCAGGAACTGGCAAATTTAACATATCTGAAGTCTTTATATCTGCTACTTCTTTAAACATGCTCATCAACTCTGGCAAGTTATAGAACTTTGAAAATCTTGTCTTTTGCCTATATCCAGTGCCTTCTGGAGATAATTCAAAGGTATTTTCTGTTTCTCCAAAAGTAGAAGCCCAGGCATCAAAATGTTCTAATCCTCTTGCCTTTAAATCATCATATTGAAGGTATCTTTGCATGGTATAAAGCTCTGTCATTGAATTTGATATTGGTGTACCAGTAGCAAATACAACTCCCTTTCCACCTGTCATTTCATCCATATACCTACATTTCATATACATATCTGAAGACTTAAAGGCTTCACTCTGACCGATACCCGCAACATTTCTCATCTTTGTATGCAAGAATAGGTTTTTGTAATTATGAGCTTCGTCTATAAATAACTTATCTACTCCTAGTTCTTCAAAGGTTATTACATCATCTTTTTTAAAATCATCATTTAGTTTTTCAAGTCTTACTAAAAGTTTCTTCTTTGTCTTTTCTAGTTGTTTTACAGTGAAATTTTCCCCTCTATTTCTTTTGTTCTCATCAATAAAGGAAACTATATCATCTATTTGGTCTTGTATATGCCTTACCTGATATTCCTTAGACATCGGTATTTTTTCAAATTGAGAGTGTCCTATGATGACCGCATCATATTCTCCTGTTGCAATCCTACCAATAAATCTTTTCCTATTTTTGGGTTGAAAGTCTTTTTTATCGGCCACCATAATGTTTGCTGAAGGATATAACTGCATAAACTCTCTACCAATTTGAGTGGTTAGATGGTTAGGAACTACAAATAATGATTTACTTGCAAGTCCTAACTTTTTAGATTCCATAGCAGAAGCTACCATTTCAAAAGTTTTTCCTGCTCCTACTACATGGGCAAGTAGTGTATTCCCACCATAAAGAGTCCTTGCTATGGCATTTTTTTGATGTTCTCGAAGTCTAATTTCAGTATTCATTCCATCAAAAGTTAAGTTAGAACCATCAAATTCTCTATTTCTAATTGAATTGAATTTTTCATTATAAATCTTTTCTAGCCTATATCTTCTATCAGGATCTTCAAATATCCAATTCTTAAATTCTTCTTTTATCAGTTCTTGCTTTTGACTTGCAAGCATAGTTTCTTTTTTATTCAATACAGAAGTCTTAGACCCATCATCATTTATTACTTGGTCAAATACCTTCGTATCTTTTAGATTAAGAGCATTTTCAATTAGCTTATAGGCATTCACTCTACTTGTACCATAAGTCATGTTAGCAAGGTCATTAGTTGAGTCAACACTTTTACCTTCAATGTTCCATTCACTTGTGTGTGGCGAGAACCTAACATTTATATTCCACCTATCATAACCTGGTGTTTTTAAAAGATTAAAAGTAAAGTCTTCTATATCTTTCTGAGGTATCCATGTTGCTCCTAACCTTACATTTATATCAGAAGCAGTGAGTTCTTCAGGCATAACTTCTTGTAATTTTTCTCTTTGATATTTGAGTTTGCCTAACTCGTTTAATAATGTGTCTTTCTTTTCAGAAGGTGCTAAATCTATTACATTTTCAATTTCTCCGATATATGAATTGAGATAACCAATCTTTTCTCTAATATTGCCACTTAGATACTCGTCAGCAGATACATATGAAAAATGAAATGGATCGTCATTGTCAAAGTTCTCAAAGGGCATTCTGTTATTTATTAGGTCTGTGTCCTTAATATCTAAAAATATCTCGCCTTCAAGTTCACCAATTAAGGTGTCCCTATCTTTATTAGTGATAGATTCCATATATTCAAAGTCTACATATCCCTTTTGTGAAACTGATAAAACTAAAGCTTCAAGAGAAGTATCTACATGGTCTACTACTTTTGCCTTTGTTATTGTTCTTTTTGAGAATATATCACTCTTAGCTTTGAAATTATCCTCATCATCAAGTATTTCTATTGATGATACTAAAGGAAAGTTTGAGTCTTCCTTTAAGGCTCTAGTGTTTGATAAGGAGTTAATAAAGCCATGTTTCTTTGAAAAGTTATCATAGACTTCATTTAACTTTGCTTGTGACTCTTTTATTTCTTCATCAGAAAAATCATCCTTTTGTTTTTCTATTACATCTTTTAAAGCACTCATTACATCAAGATAATCTTTTATCTTTTCTTTGTTTTTATCTGATATATTCTGCTTGATTAAGACTGAGTTTTCTCTTAGGTAGACTTCTTCATCAATGATAGTGTAAGAAAAATTCTTAACATCGTCTGTTGCTGGAAGACTTAATTCCTCATCTTCCAATAGTTCGACCTCTTCATATTTTGAATTTGAAGATATTTCCTTACTTGCAAGATCCATTAAATCTTTTAGATTTTCGTCTTCTCTTTCATCACAAGTAATTGTATTTCCAAATCTTCCAGATACTTCTTTCATATCCCCTAATACCATTTGAGGATTATCTACAAAATATTTGTTGTAAGTCAAACCATTTTTATCAGTTGCTAGGTGTATCCAATCATCATCTCTTTCTATAACTGAATCTCTCTTTTTCAAGAAAATAATATCTGAAGTAACCTCTGTACCAGCAAGTCCTTTAAATGTTGTATTAGGAAGCCTCATAGCTCCTAAAAACTCACATCTTGCATTAATATATTTTCTAACAGATTCATCTTTTTTATCCATAGTTCCAGATGATGTTATGAAGACAATAATTCCTCCATTCCTAACCTTATCTATTGACTTTGCAAAAAAATAATCGTGAATCAGAAAGTTATTTCTGTTATATTCACGATCGTTAACTTTAAAATCTCCAAAGGGAACATTTCCTATTACCAAGTCAAAGAAATTATTTGAGAAGTTTGTTTCTTCAAAGCCTCTAATTTGAATATTAGCTTCAGGATAAAGTTCTCTTGCTATTCTTCCGCTTAGACTATCTTTTTCTACTCCATAGATTTTAGACGCTTTCATTTCATTTGGAATATTACCAATAAAATTACCGACCCCTGCAGATGGCTCAAGGATATTCCCGGTCTTAAACCCCATATCTGTTAGAGTCTTATATATTCCATCCATTACCTCTCTAGGTGTATAAAATGATGTTAAAGTAGACTCTTTAGCATTCATATACTCATCATTTGTTAGATTTTCTTTTAAAATATTTCTTGCTTCGAGCCATTGTCCTCCCTTTTCTTCATCAAAGACATCGGCAAGACCACCCCAACCCAGATAATCAGCCAGATAGGCTTGTTCATACTCTCTTGGACTCCTATTTTCATTTTCAAGTCTTTTTAGCATTTTAATAGCTTTGATATTTTTATCTAGCTTTTCTGATGGTGTAAGGTATTCTGAGTAGATATGATTTTTCAAATCATAATTTCTAGCAAAACTTAGTCTTTCCTTATTAGGTTCATAGCCTAGATTATTTAAATCTTCTTTACCCCTAAATAAGTTTTCGGCTGCTTGTCTTGGGACATTGTATCTATCCATCATTTGGTCAATTTCAGGATTGTGGTTATCTATAAAGCTTTCTTGTTCTACTTGTCTTTCAATTTGTTTTTCATACTCAGATAATTTGTATATCTCATAATTTCCACTATCTAAAAGCTCATCAATCTTTCTACTTTCTTCAAATGTTTTACCCTTATATAAAGGAAATTCTTCGCCATTAACTTCTACCTTAGTTCCAGTTTCAATTAAGTTAATTCCATCAAAGGTATTCTCATCTTCTAAAATAAATTCCTTACCAACCTTTACTGCTAGTTTTTCTGATGTTTGACTTAGATTTTCAAAGATTTCTTCAAGGTATGAATCGTTTCTATATGGAATTACTTCCGAACCCCTATTCATACCTCCCATATATTCCATATTATCTCTAATGGTTACAGTTTTAAGTCCTCCACTTAGTTCATCAAAATCTGTAATGGTAAAGTCCTTATCTTTATATCTAACCTGATCACCTATCTTAAACTTAGGCTCTATCTTTTCCTTAACTTCTTCTTGTAAAGATTTTTCCTCACTTAATGCAACTTGTTCTACTAAATATGAAAATTCACGCTCATTTACTTCCTCACCATCACCAAGGTCAATCCTATAATGCTCGACAACTTCTCCGTCTACATAGTGGTCAAAATAGAATTTGAAATATCCGATATAATCATCAGTCATTTCTCCAAATTCATTTTCTCCAAGAGTTTGATTATGGTCTTTAACATCAATATCCTTTTGTCTTAGGACATTAATTAAGTCTTTAGTTACTATCTGCCCACTATAATCGGGAACTAATTCGTGGTTTTCATTAAATTCTACAATCCAATAATCTTTTCCGTTTTCAGTGTTTTTATCATCAAAAAAAGAAGCTTCATCAGCTTCCTTTTCTTGGCTTATTTCATTTTCTAAGCTTCCACGTATTCCTTGATTGCTATTCTCTTCACTGTTGCTATCAAGTTGTTCATCTGTCCTTGGTATTCCTCTGGATTCTCTCTCATCATCTTCTCTGTCAATCCTTGTGCTTTCATCATCTTGACTTTCTCTCTCTTGATAAAGTCCACTGCCTGATCTTGAATTTCCTTCAGATGATTCAAAAGTGTTTTCTCCTCGTACATTTCCTGAAGTTTCTTCCAGTTCTCCATGTCCTCGCTCCCTACTAGGTAAGACAGTCTTAGAACTGCGTAAGTCGGATTCGGAAATCTCTCCATAAATTCCAGATCCTTCTCCATCATGTCCAAGGTTTTCTCTTCGATCTTCATTGCTATTTCCTCTGTCGCTTCCATCTGTGAAAACTCGTCCATCTCTACTTCTTGACCTATCATCTCGTCTATATAAATCATCTTGACCTCCTCTATCTTCATTTATATTTTCTATATCTTTATTATAGTCGGCATCGGCCCTTTCTGTCAGCAGCCTAGCACGATCCATTTCCTTAGATTTTTCTATTGTTCTATCTATAATATCTTCACTAACTCTTGATATTACAGTACCTATCTGTTCTAAAGAAATTGTATTAATCCTAGAAAAATTATTTTTTAAATTTTCCATATCCATAGGATAGACTGTATTAAACCTATTAGCTACTGCATAGGATATTGAGTCTCTCATAAACTTTTCAAAACTCAGTCTATCCTCTATATCTATTCTCAAATCAGCAAGAGCCAAATTAATATATTCATCTCCATAAATTCGACTTAAAGAAAATATATTTTCATTAAGTGAATCACTAGCTTCAAATGAAAAATCTCTTATTATTTCTTTTAAAGCCTCGTTATGATTTTCGTGATCAAACTGCCATAAGCTAACCTCATTGATATTCCTATCCATTGATGTGGTCTGACTAATATCGAAAATATATGAAATTCTTTGATTTACATCACTTCCAACTAAAATTGGAATACCCTTTTGACCTCTCATAACAACTCGACCAAAATATTTTTTCCACATATCAAAAGTCGCACAAGCTCTAGCTTCAGGTTCTTTGTTATATATACTTAGTTGGCTAGAAAAATCATATTTTTGATTGTTACCTATAACTTTTAAGAGTTTTAAATACTCTTTTTCATCTTGCAAAACTTCATACTTTATTGCTTCTTGTATATTCTTAAAATCATTTACTTGCATTTCCTACCTCCATTCTATGAATTTCTTTTATAATAGCCATTAAAACATCAACCACAATAGAATTGCCGGCCTGCTTATATAGCTTGCTTGAAGTACAATTTTTTCTTCTTGGATGTACTTTGTCTAGTTTATCTATATCACTGTCATCAAAACCCATGAGTCTTAAACATTCTCTTTCTGTTAAATACCTATATTTACCATTTCCAATATCTATTATTCCAGAATTGGGTACTCTCATTTGTTTTGTAGAAATAGTATAAGAAAAATCTTTAATCACTTTTAGTCGCCCTCTAAAACTGTTATCTATACCTTTATTTAAAAATTTCAGCATATAAGGTTGGGTCATGGTGTAAAGTTCACTTACATCCTTTTCCAAAAATTCACTTAGTGGTCTTGTTTCTTTTCTCTCCAATTTATTAAAAGAAAAGTTATTTGCTCCAAGACATGAAACAACAAATATCCTTTCTCTTTTTTGAGGTATGCCAAAGTCCATTGCATTTAAGATTTCATACTTGCTTTCATATCCTAGGCTCTCTAACTCTTTTAGATAAATAAAAAAGGAGTCCCTCATATTTCTATCAAGGACTCCCTTTACATTTTCCCAAATTATCCATTTAGGTTTTTCTTTCATTTCTTTAATTATTCTAATTGTTTCAAATAGTAAGCTTGATCTAGTTCCTGAATTCTTTACTCCTCCCTGCTTTTTTCCTATTCTTGAAAAGTCTTGGCAAGGACTTCCATGCATAATTAGGTCTATATTCTCATTAGGTGCTTTATATCCTACTACTGATTTTGGCTTATAGTCTTCTCCATAAAGTGCGTTGTATGATTTAACACAAGCCTTATCTATTTCTACATAATCAACTACTTCATAAGGTATCTTTAAATTAATAAAAGCCTTTCTAATAGCACCTATGCCACCGAAAAGCTCTAATATTTTTACCTTATTCATTTAGATTATTCTTGTACCTATCTACAAGCTCCCTTATACTATCTTCTATTTCTCTTAAAAAGTCTTCTTTATCAACTTCGCCAGAGCTAATCTTTACAAGTTTCATTTCCCATTCAGATGTTGTTCCTGCTGATTTAAACTTATCCTCTACAATCGATACAAGCCTATTGCCTTTTTCTGTTACAAGTAGATTTTTCTTATCTCTTCTTATAAGGTCCTTATGGATAAGATTTTCAATAATTCCTGCTCTTGTAGCTGGTGTTCCTAAGCCTTTTCTTTCAACTTCTATATCTTTATCCAGTGATTCAATCCCTGCATTCTCCATAGCCTTTAAAAGTGTATCTTCATTATAATGACTCGGAGCTTTTGTAAATTTCTCCGATATATTTTTAGAAGTTAGCTTAATTTTATCTCCAGTCTTTATATCTGGTAATTCATTTTCTTGTTTTTCTTTTCCATAGCTCTTTAGATACTTGGTATAACCTTCATCGATTATAGTCTTGCCACTTGCATTAAAGTTAAATTTATCATATTCATATCTGATTTTTCTACTAGATTCCTTTAAGTTATCCGAACATGAAGCAAGTAATTTATCCTTAATTAGATTATAGATTTTGCTTTCTTTATCAGATAAATCTTTAGCTTTTCCAATACCTGATATAGTAGGAATAATCGCATAGTGGTCTGTAACCTTAGATGAATTAAAAATAGACTTAAAGTTTGATTCATTGATTTTAAAATCTTCTTCAAGTCCTTCTAATAATTCTTTCATAGTAGTAACCATATCATCGGTTAAATACCTACTATCTGTTCTTGGATATGTGATTATCTTTTTTTCATACAAGCCTTGCGCCAGATTTAAAGTGTCATTTGCTGAATATCCAAAATATTTATTTGCTTCTCTTTGTAAGGTAGTGAGATCATAAGGCTTATCTGGTTTTGTGCTTATTTCTTTATCTTCCACCTCTGTAATAACTATTTCATCTTCTAGTAGATTTAATAGTTGTTCTGCAACTTCAATTCTATCAATCCTATCTGATACAAGTTTCAATCCTCCATAAGATAGGTCAACTGTATAATATTTTTGCTTCTTAAATAGGTTTATTTCGCTATCTCTTTTAGCTATCAAATATAGAGTTGGAGTTTGTACTCTACCAACTGAATATGTTTCCTTGTAAATGCAAGAATAAAGCCTACTTAAATTCATTCCTACCAGCCAATCTGCAATGGCTCTTGCACTTGCTGATCTATATAGGTCTTCAAAGTTTTCTCCATCTTTAAGATTTCTAAAGCCGTCTTCAATAGCTTTGTTTTCCATTGAAGATATCCAAAGTCTTTTAATCTTCTTCTTACATTTAGCTTGATTATATACAAGCCTAAAGATAAGTTCTCCCTCTCTTCCAGCATCACAAGCATTTATAACTGTGTCGATGTTCTTATCGTTTAAAAGTTTCTTTAAAACTCCATATTGTTTTTTAGTGCTTTTAGATACTTCATAAATATATTCTTCTGGAATTATAGGAAGAGTGTCTATTGTCCATTTCTTCCATTTTTCATCTATCTTATCTGGTCTTGCCATTTGAATTAAATGACCAACACACCAAGAAACAATATACCCACCTCCCTCATAATATCCGTTCTTTCTTACTCTTGATCCAATTGCCTTTGCAATTGTAACTGCTACGCTTGGCTTTTCTGCTATTACTAACTTCATTAATACCTCCATAAATAAAAAAAGAGCGAAAGATTTCTCTCTCGCTCAAAGTATTTCTCCCGAATATTATATTATTTTCGGGAGAATTCTATTTACTTATTAATTTCTTTTTCTAGTTCTTGAAGAACTTTTATAATCTCTTCAAAGTTTGGATATTCTCCATATATCATTTCTGACATAGCCTTATAATCTTTTTCTATTTCAGAAAATCGAAACTCTCTTGGGACTAACTTCAATCTACCATTTAATGCATCTTCATACCTTGCCCACTTTCTAGGGTAGAATTTCATTTTAAATTCAGTCACTTTTTTTAATAACTCTTTATCCTCTAAGGCTTTGTTTTTATAATCTGATTTTGCTATTTTATATAAGTCATAAAAGTGCCTTGCATACCTATGTGGCATAGGAGAAGATTCAGGTCTATTCGCTTCGTGATGAAGTATAGTTGCCTTTTCCCAAAAAGTTCTCTCTGATGATACTGTTCTTATATTAGTTTTTTCTTTAAATACATTTGGATATGCTTCGCCAATTATCGGCAAAACTTCAACATCAATTGCAGGTGTCCATGCTGCAAGGCTTCCTATTTCAAGCCTTATATTTTGTGTCAAATAATTAGATTCAAAGATTTTAGGATATTTACATAGAATTGTTTGTGGATCGAGACTATCAACACAAAATTCAAAGTCCATATCATTTAAATCTTCTTCTAAAACTTTTAAAAATTCTTCTCTTAAAAATTCTTCTGTCTTTTCATTAACTGCTTTGTTGAATTTATCTTGCTTGGTATTTGACCTTTCTAACCATGGTTCTTTTTCTTCATAGCCTAATACTCGCCAGTCTAAGATTAGATCTATATCTTCAGAAAATCTTTCAATGAGTCCAAAGCATTTTGAAAGTGATGTTCCTCCTTTAAAGGTAAAATATTCCCTCCATTTGTTTTCATTAAATAGATAATCTAAGATAAAAGTAACCCAATAGTCCTTTTCAATAACTGCCTCAGATATATTTCTCTTTCTAGCTGTATTTACCATTAAAACTCTTAAGTCTTCTTTGTTTTCTATATAAAACTTATTCATTTTTGCCCTCACAAATTTCCCTTATTACTTCATATATCCATGCTGGCACTGATTTTGATTCGTTCATTAAGTCTATTCTTTCTTTTTCACTTAAGTTTTCTCTTATCTTTTGTATAACTTCGCTAGTTATATTTTCTTTACCTAAAGACTTAATTGCTTGAATAACTGTTGCAGTCTTTAAGGACATATTGGCAATTTCTCCTGGATTTACTTTTTTAAATTCTAAAATGGTATCTCCAATTTTATATTCCTTATATCTTCCACTAGATATATATTTATAATGTGTTGGTACTTGTGTTGAAAGTCCTAATAAGTTTAAGGCTGTGCTATTATATGGTGCAATATTCCAATTGTATTTTCTTGCTATAGCAATTGCTAATTCGTGAATCGATACTGCCTCGTACTCTCCAATTAATTCACTGTATATTGGATTATAATAGAATCCATTAATTACTCTTTTTATTTTATTTTCACTAACTAGTTGATTTAAAGTTCTACGAACAGTTTCATTTCCTGCTATATCTAAGAAATCATTGTTTATAAAAACTTTTCTGCTATCAAAATCATTAATTCTATTTTTTATTTGATCTAAATAGGAATTCATTTTGCACCACCTTTCTCCCAAATATTGTATCATATTCGGGAGAAATAATCAATTTAGATTAAATTTTCATATCCTTATAATAGTTCATCATCTTCATCTTCTGTTGATTCTTCATGACTTTCATCATTGTCAGATTCATCTTCTGACTCACTAATATAATCCTCATCATCTTCTTCAAAGTCTTCCAACATTTTATCTTCCTTAGCTTTGACTACCTTAAAATAGTATCCTGCTCCTACTACTCCTCCAATTACAAGTATAACAATTAGAAATGAACCTATTCCGCTTTTCTTTTCTTCTTTTACTGGAACAGTCTTAGGTTCTTCTTTTTTTACTTCTTCTTTCTTAGGCTCTTCAACCTTTATAGTATTTTTATCTTCTGATTCAATCATATTAAGTAGGTCTTGTTCTCCTACCTCTGTCAATAGCCTTACATTATCTTGATTTGATGAGTGATCCACTATTAGGTGCATAGTTTTTCCACTTTTAGTTTGAAATGTTAAAAATTGTCTTACATCTACTGGATTTTCTTTATCTTTTTCTGTATCTCCACTTGGTGTAATATCTTTTCCATTCCTATCTACATTTTCAATTACTGAACCTCTTGCCTTATTTTCTTGTGTTGCTAGACTATTTACTGCCTTAGTATTACCACCTTTTACAAGTGGTGTTTTCTTAGGAGGATTATTTGAAGGCTTGTTTGCTTCACTTGTATTTCCTGGTATTCTTGGAACATCTTGATAAGGAATTTCTTCTTTTGATGGTGTAAAAACATCATCTTTCAACATTTTTTCAAATTCTTCTTTTTGTGGTTCATAGATTGATTCGTTTTGACTTTCAATCTGTCCTTCATTTGTCATCGCAAATGTAGTTGCTGGTACTGTAAATGTAAAAAGGAGTAACGCTATGGCTACTCCTCGTTTAATGCTCTTATTCATTTTTTTATCCTTTCTTATTTTACATTTTTAAATACATAGACTGCTTTTCTAGCATTGTCCCATTCTATTGTTTGGTTTTTACCATCTTTAATATCTCCATGACTTGCTCCAAAAGCTTTAGCAATATTTGAAATTGAAGCATGAATTCTTCCATTTATAATCACTGGCTTAACATCTGAATTGTAGACCTTACCATCCGAATCTTTCATAACACCAGTATCAATATTTAGTCTTAACGTTTTTTTAGCTAAGATATTATTCTCTTTATTTGAGAAAATGGCTTCACGAGTAGAGTTGTCATACTCAACATTAAAACCTAGAGTATAGGCAATATATCTAACTGGAATCATAGTTCTTCCTTGGTCTACATAAGTTTTTACATCCATGTAAACTGTTGTCTTACCATCTTTGTTGATAATGTTATAAAAGTTTTTGTCTACTTGAAAAACTGCAAATTCTTTTTCATCTTTAACTTGTTTTTTGGATTGTTGTTCCTCTTGTTTTTTCATCTTGTTAAGATCAAATTGATTTAGGATATTCTTGTCATCAGCTTTCAAAATTTCGTCCCACTTCTTATCTTGAGATTTCTTATCTTCTTTCTTCTCTTTGTTTTCTTTTTGAAGTTTTAGAAGTTCATCTAATTTCTTAGATAAGTCTTGGTTTAGGTTTTTGTTTTTTTCATCTTTAGCTTGTTTTTCAAGTTCTTCTTTCGATTTTTTATTTGCTTCCTCGATTAACTTCTTTGCTTCTTCGATTTTCTTATCTAATTCTTCTTTTAGCTTTTTAATTTCTTCTTCAGAAGCTTTTTGTTTTTCTTCTAGTCCTTTAATCTTATCTTCTAATTCTTTTTTTGTATTTTCAGAAGATACTTTTAAACTATCAATAACCTTTTGAAGCTCTTCAATTTTCTTAAAGCATTCTGACTTAGAATTTTCTGTTTCTTTCTTTTTAGACTCTAAGTCTTTTATCTTAGTATCTTTTTCATCAAGAGCTTTTTCCAAACCCTTAATTTTATTATCTTTATCCTCAATTTCTTTAGTCTTCTTTGCAAGCTCCCCTTCTAAAGACTCGAGCTTTTCTTGCATTTCTTTGATTTTATTTTCGTTTTTGTCGGTCTTTTCTTTTTCAGATTCTAACTCCCATTTTGTAGATGAACAATCTTCTTTTAGTTTTGCATTTTCATCTTGTAATCTTTTTAATTCATCTTTAAGCTGAGTAATTTCTGCTATTAGTTCATCATTGTTAGAATTTTTAAGATCCTCAATTTCTTTATTCAATTGAGCAATCTTATTGTCTTTATCTCTAATCTCTTCTTCTAACTTAGCCTTTTCTTGTTTTAGTTTCTCTCCATTATCCTTGCAAGATTTTAACTTTTCTTTTAATTCATCTATCTTTGATTGGTCTTCTTTTCTCTTATCATTTAAGTCTTTGATTTGATTTTCTAAATCATTAATATTACTTATTGAACTTTCTATCACTTTTTTACTAACATCTGCATCATCAGATTTAGCTAGTACATTAGTAGTTGAAGTTGATGTTAAAACTAATAAAAGAGCCATAAAAAAGGCTCTTAGTTTGTTCGTGTTAAATTTCTTCATTATGAATGTTCTCCTTTTCTTTTAATTTTTCTTCTCTTTTTCTATCATTAATTTTCTCCATTAATTCTTCCAAGCTAATATTGTTTCTCCTAAGAGTTACAATTATTTCTTCATTTTCAACTTGTATTTCTTCATCACAAATTTCCTTGTATTTTGCATTTAAATCTTTCAATTTCTCTTCTATTTTTTTCTTTTTGTTTCTAATACTTATAAGTTTTCTGTTCACATAATATCTCCCTTCTATCTTGGTCTTCCAAAACCATAAAAGTGTGATTTCCAATATTTTGAATTTATTGATGTGTATTGAATTGGATCTCCTGCGTGAATCATCATTCCGTTACCTGCGTATATTCCTACATGAGATATTGGTGTTCCACTGTTATATGTTGAGTGGAAAAATATAATATCACCAGGTTGAGCTTCGCTTGGACTTACTGGGTTACAATAGTCTTTGTATATTCTCCATGCAGTTGTTCTTGGCATTCTCTTTACACCAGACTTTGTAAATGACCAACATACAAATCCTGAGCAGTCAAAGTTAGATGGTCCACTTGCTCCAAACACATATCTTTTTCCTATATGTTTTTCTGCTTCATTAAATAAGGCTTTTGCAGTAGCTGAATCAAAAGCAAGACCAGGATTTCCAAAGTTTGGATTGTCTACTATTTCTCCTAAGTCCCCATTACCTGATCCAAAAACATCTCCCATATTCCCCTTAGCTTCAAGAAGAGCTTCATAATGAACTACATTGTCTGGATAATCTTTAAATATTTCCCTAACAACTTCATCCATTTCTTTTTTCTTTAAAGTTACAATTAACTTTTTATATTCGTACTCTTCTTTTTCATAGCTAGTATAAGGATTACCACGACTATCATATCTTGTTCTTGCTACTGTTCTTGTTCTAATTTCAATTTCTTCCTTAAAATCAAGTTTATATATCTTATCGAAAAGTTCTTTTAAAATTCCTTTTACTTCAGATGCTGATTTTACTTCTCCACATCTTGAAGTTATATAGGATAAAAGTTCATGGGTATTATGACCAATTTCTCCTTCTTTATTTATAATATATTCGTCATATCCAGGATGACTTGTTTTTACACTTTCGATTTGTGATTGTAGGTCATATTCCATTGATGAAAATTCTTGATTAACTTCACTTAGAACTGTATCTTGTGATAGGTATGTTGTTGTCATTACTGAGTTTACTGAGTTACTTAGTCCACTCATACCAACACTTCCACCACCAATCATTATTGATAGCATAAGACCTAGTCCTATTACTAGAAATAGAACCATCTTGCTTTTTCTTACTATTAGCTCTTTAGAAGCCTTACCTAAACTTAAAATAGCTTTTTTTACTCTATCTACAAGTCTTGCTTCGTGCTTTTTAGCTATCATGCTCTTCATTTGTTTTCTTTGGTAAAACTTCTTAAATCTATTTTTCTTTATATAGGATTCTGACTTTTTTAAATCTTCCAAGCCGCTTTTAAACTCCAGCTTGCTTTTTCTATTTCTTATTTTCTTATCAAGTTTAGATAGCTTTTTTAAGGACTTTTTCTTTTTGTCTAACTTATACTTCCTTATTCCATGCTGGAGCTTAGAGCTTACATTAGCGGCCTTTTCTCCAGATTCTACACCAGTATTGTCAGATCCTGAACTTAGATAATCTCTCACTAACTCTGATGACTTAGCTCCAGATAATAAAACCCCAGAAGATAGACTTCCTTTAGTTTTATTTTTTAAGATATTATCTTTTAGCTTACTTTTAGACTTTTCAAGCTCTCCAATCTTTTTATCTGAGATAAAGTCTTTAACATCTTGTGCTTTCTTAGAATCTTTCGTTGTAACTTTCTTAGATTCATTTTTTAAGTCATCGATTTTCTTTCGAGTGAATTTATCACTTTTATAATTTTTTCTCTTGTAGTAAGTCTTCTTTTTATTAGCTTTCTTTTGTTCTGAAGGTTTAAGGCTTGTTTCCTTTTCATCTTTTATAAATTCTTGATTATTTTCTTTAATCTCAGGATTATCAAAAGTTTTTTCTGTATCAACTTCGCTTAGCTTATTTTCTTTATCTATCTCTTTAGAAATTTTTTCCTTATCTCTAAACTTCTTTTCTTGATAAAGCTTTTGCTTTTTATCGATATTAGCATTACTCTCGTTCTTACTTACTTCATCTTTAACAAGCTTTTCTTTTCTATATATTCTCTTGCTTTTCTTTGCTTCGATAGGTTTATCTTCACTTGTGTGGATTCGCTTAGACTCTTTCTCGTTGATTTTGTCTTGGAATTTATCCTTATTATGGATAAGTTTATCCTCGTAATTTTTAAGAACTTGTCTTTTACTTGATGGCTTCTTATTGCTTATTGGTTGAGCCTTAGCTGAAATATCATCTGTTGTTAGTTTATTAGAATTAATATTTCTACTGTTTTCACTATCAAAATCAACTTTTTTAAAGTCTACATCTAAGTCTTCATCAAGTTCAAAGCTTTCATCTGTCCTTATTTCAAGATTAGCTTGTTTTATTTCTTTGGTCTTATCTTTATTATCTAAAATTTCTTTTCTGATTCTTTCCTTGTTTTTAGACTTCTGAAAATCTTTTAGTTTATCTTGTTTTTGATCTTTTGCTAATACATTCTCGTGAATAAGTTTAGATTCTTTTTCTGAAATTTTATCTCCGAACCTATCCTTAGTCTTAATAATCTTATTGGTATAATCATCTGAATGAACAAGTTTACTTTCAAGATTCTTTTCAGGAGCGTCCCTATTTCGTATAATTTTCTTTTGAAAATCTTTTTTTAGTTTTTTATCCATATCACACCTACTTAGCTTCTTCTGGTTTTGTTGTCATTAGCTTATATAACATGGTGTCTTTAGGGAATTTATCTATAAATGGAACAATAGTATTTCCGAAGAATAATAGTCCCTCACCTGCGTTTGAATTAGTAATATAGTTTAACTGATAAGGCGATATTTTTAATTTCTTAGCAAGAATATCCCTATCTCCAGATGCTTGATTTAACATTAGAACAAAGTCTGTATTATCAAAGATATTTTCAATTTCCTGACTTGTTAAAAGGTCTTTTACGTTTTGAGTTATACCTGTTGGAATACCGCCCCATTTTCTAAATCTTTTCCAGATTTCTACTGAATATGAAGCAGTTTGTGGGTCTTTTAATAGAAGATGGAACTCATCTATATAGTATCTTGTAGACTTGCTTCCTCTATTTAAGGAAACCTTGTTCCAAACCTGGTCTTGAATTACAAGCATACCTATTTTTTTAAGTTGTGTTCCTAGCTCTTTTATATCAAAACAGAGCAGTTGCCTATTTAAGTCAACATTTGACCTATTATTAAAGACATTAAGACTTCCCTTAACATAAATTTCCATTTCTGTTGCTAGTTTTCTACCAACTCCCTCTTCTTGAGATAGGAGCATATCGTATAAATCTCCTAAAATCGGCATATTTTCTGGCTTTGGGTCTTCAAAATATTTTTGGTATATCTTTGGTAAGCACCTATCTATAACAGATTTTTCTGCAGCAGTAAGACCAGATCCTCCTACTACAAGTTCAAGCATAGACATTATGAAGTTTGCCTTATCCTTTAAAGGTGCGTCCCCATCTCCATAGTTCATATTTATATCTAGTGGATTTAGGTAGTCCTTTGACTTTGCCGAAACTTTAATAACTTCTCCATTAAATTGTTTTACAAGGTTTGAATACTCACCCTCAGGATCACAAATAATTACATCATCGTCTGTTACAAGAATTGCATTTGCCATCTCTCTCTTTGCCGAGAAAGATTTACCAGAACCTGGTGTACCTAATATTAGTCCGTTAGGGTTCTTTAGTTTCTTCCTATCTGCCATTATCAAGTTTTGGCTAAGGGCATTTAAGCCATAGTACAAAGAATTTGCCGAATCAATAAATAGCTCTTCTGTTGTAAAAGGCATAAATACTGCCGTTGATGATGAAGTTAAAAATCTTTTTATCTCGACTTGATTAACTCCTAAAGGTAAGACAGAAACAAGTCCTTGCTCTTGTTGATGAGATAATCTTTTTACCTGACAATTATGTCTATTTGCAATTGATGAAATTTGAGCAATTGTATTTTCTAATTTTTGATTAGTCCTAGCAAAATTCATCATTACTATGGATACTGCAAAGAGCCTTTCATCTCTATTTTGTAAGTCAGATAACATTGACTTAACATCAGCCCCAAAAGTATTTATATCTGATGGAATAATATCCATATCATATCCTGCTCGAACTGCTTTCTTTTGTTCTTCAATTTTCATTCTGTCTAGGTCTGTGTTCTTTCTTTTAATGAGTTTAATAGCTTCTGCTTGTTCAACTACATCTATATGAAATGCCACATAAATGTTGTCATCAATATCTAAAAACTCAGATAACATTCTGTCTGATAACTCGCTTGCAAGTATTTGAAAATGGCTCGTCGCTCCAATGAATTTCCCAAATTTAAAATTATTTGCTGGTGTAAAATTAAAGATATTGGGAGTTATATGTGATTTTGTAGACTCTTTCTTCTTCAAATCCTTATATGAAAAATCAAAGTTTTTGTCTGGATTTAACATATCGTGAACAAGTCTTAGTCTTTCTTCTCCATCAAGGCTTTCTGCTCTTACTCCCATAGATTTAAAGTTAGATAAAATATCTACTTCAAGTCTATTTAACTTTGCTCTTGCTTGCTCTAGATTATCGGCTTCTGTGGTAAAGGTTATATACTTCATCTTTTTAAGTCCGTTATTCCCCTTTGCAAGTTGAAGCTTTAACATCTCCCTAAACTCTTTTCTTACATCGTCATAGAAGTCTCCCTTATCAGCAATTTTAATTGCATCTTGTAGGTCTTTATTTCTTCCTAATTGATTTACATACGAAAGTTCAATGTGGACACTTGGATCAAAAGAATTTAAAAAGTTGGCAAATTGGTTAAAGATTAAATCTCTATCTTCTTCCAATGCCAACTGGTAATTTATATCTTGAAATGAAATTGTCTTTGAATAATTTTTTTCATCTAACTGGCAAATGCCCTCTGGTAACATTCTTATATATGGAATTGTATCCTCAACTGTAAATCTCTTTTTCTCTTTATTTAAAATTAAACTTAGAAGACTATTTGTTGGATCTTTCTTTGTTTTTAGCCTTCTTACTTCCTTTCGGTCTTTTTTTAATTGTTTTTCCCTTAGATTTAAGTCGCTGATTTGCTTTTTTCTTAGCTTCAAGGTATGCCTCCTTTCTTATTCTCTTAGTTGGTTGATAAAACTTATGAAGATAGAAAAATTTAAAATACTTTTCAGAAGTTAAAGTGTCTTTTTCATATAAGGTTATAAAAAAGATTGGCAGGGTTACTATTAGCATTACAATGATTGAAACATCATTAGGTAGATATTTCTTCATAAATAAATAGGTTGGTATGCCAATTAGTCCTGCCACCGAAAAACCTATAAGTTGTCTTTTGGTTAAGTTAAAGGCAACCTTTGTTTTAATCTTGTCCAAATCTTTTGGTATTGGTACATATGCCATTTTAATCTCCCTCTACTTCTTCTTTGGAAAGTTCAAGTATATGGTCATAATTAGATGTTGTTTCTTCTTCTAGGTAGCTAATTCTTTCTTCTAATTCTTCTTGATTTTCTTCATTTCTGTCATTGTATTCTCCTTGATACATAACAAATTCATTGTGACATCTTCCTAGTCTATTTATTCTCCTCTTTAAGTTTCTAATCTCTTCATTTCTTTTTTTCTCTTTTAAGATTTCATAAGTTCCTCCTAATAAAATTCCAAGTCCCAATAAAGCACAATTTTTCTTTTTTAACATTTATTCCTCCTAGTGCGTATTCATAATACTTTTTGCAACTGTTCCACTCTTAAACATCATAAGTCCAAGTAGTAGAGCATATCCTAATATACTAAACAAGCTTGCGTGAATATCTGTAATCTGTACCGTCCTTATTAAAACGGTGTAGATACCTAAACATACCATCAAAAACAAACCTTGTAATCCCAAGGCAAAAAGTCCCTTGATATAATTTGTTCCAATCTGACCCCATTCTTTATTTCCCATAGTCGCAAATGGTATGGATGATACTGATGAGTAGACATATATTTCAAACATACGCCCATATACTATTAAGGTAATAGTTAAAGATATACATTGAATTGCAATCCTTACAAGGCTTGTTTCAACTAATATCATTAAAAGCTCACCTATTTCTTTTTCTTTTAATGTATCAACCATTGCAACTATCTGATCTCCTGAAACAGTGGCAGAAGTAGTGATTACCCCTGCCGCTTTGTTTACAAGATTTTGTGCCACATCAAAGACTGCCATTGAAAATTCAAAGGCATGGCTTGCAAGGTAGACTGCTATAAACATCTTTATAATGTATTTGAAAAACTCAAAAGTATCTGTATCGTGCATATTATTCTTTTGCATAACCATATTTATGAGTTCAATACATAAAACTGCTGTTATGATAAGACCTGCTATTGGAACGATCACATTATCATTAATGTTTTTTATGAAGTTATACACTTCTCCATTCCAACCCATTGGTGTCTTCCCAACATCAGTTGCAATAACTCCTACCTTGTCATTTATATCTAAGAACATGGACTCAAGATTTGCTTTGATACCTCCGAGTAGCATATCCTTAAAAAATTCAGTTAGCTTGTCAAAGATACCAAACATAGACTTTCTCCTAATTTAAAGCATTTGCAAGTAGTGGAATTAATTTAATACC
Source organism: Anaerococcus sp. Marseille-Q7828 (assembly GCF_949769285.1). Taxonomy (NCBI): domain Bacteria; kingdom Bacillati; phylum Bacillota; class Tissierellia; order Tissierellales; family Peptoniphilaceae; genus Anaerococcus; species Anaerococcus sp. Marseille-Q7828. The sequence continues at coordinate 1,226,922 of NZ_OX458331.1, read as the reverse complement.
AATTAGTACAATTCCCCCACCGGCCATAAGCTGCTTAATACCTTGAGATTTAGCACCAGGGTTATCATTACCATAACCTTCCATCAAGTTAATAACTCCCCATGCTCCTAAACCTGCACCAATTGCAGTTACAAGTGTCTTTAAAACTCCAACTCCAGCTGTAAAAAATTCCATATTATTCCTCCTCATTTTCTTTCTTATTTTCTATTTTGTTTAGTGATTTAACTATAAAATTCTTGTAGACCTTATCTCCTTTTTTATTTTCTTTGAAATATCCAAAGACATGGATTAGATCTCCTTTTTCAAAATCTTTTACAATTTCTACCTTTTCTCCATATACTGAGCAATTTGTATATTCTTTGCCCTTTCCATATTTTTTTACAAGAGCAAAATTTGCTACTTGAACATTTTCTCCATCTTTTTCAAATTCTGAAAATTCAGCTTCCTTAACTAAATTTGCATTAATATTTATCATTTCTCTATCCATTAATTTCTTCTCCTTAATCTATAAATTTCAATTAAAAAAGCGACTGAACTTATATTTCAATCGCTAAATGTCTTATATATTAAATTGTTTTAAGTGGGACTTCTTATCCTTACCATCATAACCTCCTAATTTTGAGTATAAAAAAAGACGATAGAGTTTTTAATTTCTATCGCCTAACATCTATCTGTATTAATTTTTTCATTCAAAAAAATAGTTTCTGTTTACTTGTGATAGTCTTCTATTTTATCCTCATATTTTTTTATAAGTTCTCGTGAATAAACTTTTTTGTTTTTTGAATCTCTGACTTCTTTCCAAAGAATTGCAGCTACTTGTATTTTATTAGAGTAGTTACAACTATTTTCGTCTGCACAAAAATCCTTTAAAAATTGATTCCATTGACAAACCGAATTATCATACTTAGCATAATCTGATTTTCCATAATAAACTTTGAGCATATCTTGAATTGTAAAACTCAAATCATTTTCTCTTTTTACTTTTCTCCAAGCCGTTGCCATATCTGCAGTAAATTTGAAAGGCAAAACACCTGTTACAACAGAAAAATATTCTCTGAATTTTGAATTAAAGGAAAATTCACACTCAAGTAAAGGCATATCTAAAGTAATATAATCAACTTGTTTCTTTATGTTTTTTATTGATGACTTTTTAATCACATCACCCTTAAAGTACTGCTCAATAATATAAGTGAGTTCTTGTTTTGTACCTCTATATTCTAATCCTAATAACTTGCATATCTGTGAAAGTTCTTCACGATACCAATAGTATTTATTAAACTCATCAAACGATGTGATTTTATCAAACTTAGGTCTACTTTCTATCATTGTTTTATCCTTTCGAAAAGATATAAATATATGAATAGGCTACTCCAATTTATCTATTTTATTATTTTCATAACACTTGAACATGACTTGCTTCTTCACAATTAAGTGCTTCCTTCAAATCTTTAAAATACAGTTTTTGTTGGTTTCTTAAATATAATCCTACAAAAGGTTTAAATATAAATTTTTTAGAAATAACATTTTCTGTAAAATCTAATGTTGTTTTATCTCCATTCGAATAAAATTTTCCTATCCAAGTTCCTTTTATATTTGCGTTTTCAATTTCAAAAGACCAGCATTGATGTTTCGTATATTCTATAACTTTAAAATTTGTTTCTATCCCATCTTTTGTAATCTCTACAAAATTCTTATCATCAATAATTTTGATATCTTTGATATCACTTCTCCAACCAAAATCACGAAGGTCAGTAACTTTATCCCATACTTTTTCTATTGGGCAATTTAATGTAACTTTGATATTTGCAACTGCCATAAAATCCTCCTAAGTAAACTTATTTATACTTTTCTATCTATAGAACTAATTTCTTCCATTTCCTAATCTTAGTCCTAAATGTTCCAAATGGCGCTACTGTATTTACATGAATAAATTTATAAACTTCCCAAGTTGCGGTTTTTGTTGCTTCATCCGCCCATTTTCTCATATGGGGTTTAAATAACTCCTCATCTGTTAATTCATCTATCATAAGACAAATATTTTCTACATTTTGTGTTAGTTGTTCTTTTAGCTCCTTTAAAGATTTATGAGCATAAGTATCTGTAAACCACTTATATAATTCTCCAAGTTGATTCCATTTGAAATTATCTGATGGCGTTTTAACTTCCAGTCCTTTTTTCTCATCTTCTTCCCATTTTAAGAGTAAAGTTGTCCAACCTACTTGATAGGCAAGATTTTCTGCCGGTGTCCTATCAACTTCTTCTACTTTTTTGTCTTTTAGTTCTTCCGGTATATTATCAAACTCAGAAATATACTTTTCAAAAGTTTTCTTTATCTCATTTTTTAATTCTTCATTACTTTCATAAGACCTCATATGCCTACCTCCATGGTTTATATATAGATATTATACCAAAAATATTTTTATCCTAAGCTTAATTCATAATCTTGTAATCAAACTGTTCCTGTTTATTTTTATTTTATCTCTATTCTTTAAATACTCTTCCACATCAAACAAGTTTCTCTTATCATAATCTTCCAACAACTTGTAATTCTTATGCTTTGTAATATCAAATTTATCTGACAAGAAAGGTCTTACTCCTCTTAGTTGGTATATACATTTACCGCCATCCATTACAGTTATTTCATCTTGACTCATAAGTTCCTTACCAGTTTTTTGGTAATTTAGACCAAAAGATTTTTGGTTGGATCTTGTTTCTGATGTGTTATATAGGTCTATAGTTTCTTTTCCTAAGGTTTCTGATAATTCTTTTACTGTTGTTTTTTCTTTTCCTCCTAAAAAGAGTGTAGAGTCGCAGTTACCAACTATTGTATCTGCATGGTCTTTATAAATTGCTTTTAATTGAGATTGTGCTTGTAGTATTATACTTGCCGATATTTCTCTTGAACGAATTGTCGCTATTAGTTTTTCAAATTTAGGAATCAAACCGATATTTGCAAACTCATCAAGTAGACACCTAACATGAACTGGAAGTCTTCCACCATACACATCATCTGCCTTATCACATAGTAGATTAAATAATTGAGAATACATTATTGAAACTACAAAGTTAAAGGTATCATCTGTATCTGATATTATTACGAACAAAGCTGTTTTCCTATCTCCAATTTTATCAAGTTCTAATTCATCTTCGCTCATTAGTTCTCTAAGCTCTCTTATATCAAAAGGTGCTAGTCTTGCTCCACATGATATTAAAATGGACTTAGCAGTTTTTCCTGCTGCCAGCTTATATTTCTTATATTGCTTAACTGCAAAATGACTTGGGTCTTTCTTTTCAAGAGCCTCAAAGAGCCTATCAATTGGGTTCATATAGGTTTCGTCATCTTCTCTAACTTCACTTGCGTCAATCATATCCAATAGTGTCTTAAAGTTCTTTTCTTCTTCTGGTGCTTCATAATAAATATAACCGATGAGGGCAGTGTAATATAACTTTTCAGCCTTTACCCAGAAATCTTCTCCTGCCTTTTCTCCATCTCCCTTGGTATTGGCAATTATGGTTTGAACAAGCTTTAAAATATCTTTTTCACTTCTCAAATAAGCAAAGGGATTGTATTTCATAGATTTTTTAAAGTTTATTGTATTTAATATCTTTATATCATATCCATTTTCATAGAGCATTTTTCCACACTCTAACACAAGTGTGCCTTTAGGGTCTGTTACTACATAGGAAGAGTGCATTTGCATTAGATTTGGCTTTACATAAAATCTTGTCTTACCTGATCCAGAACCACCTATTACTAATACATTTTTATTTCTAGCATATTTAGGGTTTTTAGGTCTTGAGTTCATTGTAAGTCTTTCGGTATTAGTTATAAGAACATTGTTTTCAAACTTTGGATCAATATATGGAGCAATATCCTTATTTTCTCCCCATCTTGCAGATCCATATTCCTTACCTTGCCTATATTTCTTTTTATTTTTTCCTTTGATATAAACAATTAGTTTAACAATACCAGCAACAAAAACACCTACTAACAAGTCCCTTGGATTAAGGCTTGGTATATAGGATAAAGTTCCTATATCAGAAATTCCTACCATTATTCTATCAATAATATCTCCTCCTACATAAGAATTGATGTGCTTAGAAAAAATATTTCCAATATAGAAAAATGATAGATAGGGAATGTTTGATAATATAAATTTCTTTGGGTTGTCTATTTTAATTAGGTTTTTAATATCAGAAAGAATGGCTTCTAATACCTTATTCATCGTAGAAACCTTCACTATCTAATAAAATTAGTAGGTAGTGTCTTCCCTTTGGTGTTATAAATGTTTGTATTCCTACAAGTGTACCTAGTGGATCAACCCATTCCTTTACTTCAAAATATCCCTTGTTCTTATCTGCATAAGGTAAGAGTTTCTTTTTCTTATCTCTATAAATTAATCCTTTATCCATTAGAAAACTTATAAACTGATTTTGTGGTATTCCTAACTCTTTGGCAGTATTTCTAAAGTTTGTAAGTAGATTATAATCTACTAATTTGTCATAATAGTCTGCCTTTGTTCTTAATTCTTCAATCTCTTCTTCTCTTTCGGCAATAATTCTATTGGCTACAAGAATTGCATCTGCAAGTAGATCTTCATTAGTTTTCTTTTCTTGCCCTACTATATATCCTCCGTTTTTTCTAATACTTGGTAAGACTTCTCTAGTTACCCAAGCTTTGAATATTTTTGCTTGTGGTAGTTTTGATGAAAGGATAAGTGAATACAATCCTGATTCGTTAATTATTGAAATATTCTGTATTCCTCCAGGGGTGTTCCATTTCGTTACACCCTTATCTTCCTCATCTACATGGTCATAAACAGCTTTTCTTGGATTGACATATCCTAGCATAGTTGCTACTTCATTTGCTATAAAGAAAAACTCACCGTCTTTTTCTATAACAGTGAGTTTCCCAAAATTCTTATTTTCAAATGTTTTTAAATTACTTATCATAAGCTTTGCTCCTTATGTTTATTTTTAACTTTATCTTTGCTAATGGTGTCCTTAGCCATATCTTTAAACTTATTTATTGTCTTTGTTATTGAATCTTTTCTATCGGCCTTTCTTTCAGAAGCCTTAACTGCTTTTTTAAAGGCATGTTCCATTACCTTTATATCCTTAGATTGAAAAAACACAGAGTGGTTACCAGTTTCCTTATCTTTCATAACAGAAAACTTCACTCCGTGTTTATTTAAAATTTTCTTTAGTTCTTTTAACTCAGGATCTTTTAGATTAATTTCTTCTAACTGTCCCTTTTTAACCATATCCTTTAGTTTTACTTCTTCTCCATTATTTTTTATTACATTTTTCAAGCCTCCTTGTTCCTCTATTTGCTTGTGTACTTTCTTTAAGGCATCAAGAATTGCTTTACTTGTTGCTTTTGCAAGTCTTACTTCAAGATTAAGACTTGACCTAGATACTTCTTCATTAATCATCTATTCCACCTCCATATAAAAGTAACTCTTTGTATTTTCTTAACTTCTCTTGATGGATTTTTCTTCTAAAATCTTCTCCTGTAACTTTAACTGGTATTGTCATTTCAAGTATTCTTGAATATATTCTCTGATACTCAAGGTCAATATTAGGGTTTTGAATAATTTCCAATGATAAGTTTGTAGTAAAAATTGTCGGCTTACCCTTTAAGTATCTTGAGTTTATAATGTTATATACTTGTTCTCTTGCATAAGATGTATCTCTTTCAATTCCAAGGTCATCTAAGATTAACAAAGGAATATTAGAGAGGTTATTAATAATTTCATTTGAATCTAGCTTAAATGCTGATTTCTGTATTTGATTTATAACCTGAGATAAATTCATAATCTTAACTTTAACTTGTTCTCTTTCAATTAATTCATTTGCAATAGAACAAGCAAGATAAGTCTTTCCACTGCCAACATCTCCATAAAATAACAGTCCAACATTGTCTTCCTTCATTTGCTCAAAACTCTTGGCATAATTGTAAGCAACCTTGTAAGCTTGACCTTTTTCATTTAAGAATTTCTCAAAAGTATACTGGTGTTGGATTGGCGATGAGAAGCAATCTTTTTTTAGCGATGATATTTTCATTAGTCTTTCTCTTGCTTCATTTTCCTTATCTCTCTTTATTTCACACTCACATTTAATTCTTGGAATAAACTTTGTAAATCCAATGTCAAGTAATTCTCCATCGACTCTTTTGCCACATACCTTACAATAAATATGACCATTTCTCTCAATATCATTTTCTCTTAATACAAAATCTTTTAAGCTTGTCATAAACTCTCTCCTATATCGTAATTCATTTTCCTTGTTGTATTATCATTAATGTTTTTTGCCTGATCATTAAGATACCAATTGATTATCGTTGCCTTGTGGTCTTGATACACTCTGTTATTTGCTTTCATATAAGATGAGAGCCTATCAATGTACTCACTAATTCTGATTCCTAACTCATTTGTTAAGTCCTTGTATTCTTCATCAGTCAAAAATATATTTTTATATATTCCATAAGACTTTTGCCCTTTATTAAAATCATTATTTCTTAACTCATTATTACTAATATTGTTATAGTTACCTTCCGATTTTCGAAAATCTTGACTTTCGATATTCGAATCTCTTGAATTTCGATTATCGAACTTCTGTAATTTTGTTTTTCGAACTTCTTGATTTTTTAATTCCATATTATTAAATATGCTCATAAAGTCTTTAACATAAATTCTATTAGGCTTTCCCAGTCCTTGTCTTTTCTTTTCAATCAGTCCTATTCCTGATTTAATATCAAGTTCAGATATTAATTTATTTGCTTTTTCACTCGCACAATTAAATTGATCTTTTATTCTTTCTATTGTGTAGTAAATAAAGACTTTTCCATCTTCATCTATCCAGCCATTTTTATATGAAAGACCCATTCGATTAAGCATATATGAATACAAAACTTTAGCTTCAATAGAAATGCTCTTAAAAATCTCATCTTCCATTAATACCATAGGTAACCTAATGAAGTTATACATTTCAGATTGCCTATTATAAAAATAATCAAAATTCATCCTTACCTCCTTTCTTTAAAATAAAAAAGAGCAGCCTTATTTAAGCTACTCTTGTAGAAAGTATAAAATGGGTTTTATCTTATTATATTTTTCTTTGTGTCTCCTCATACCAGTTGTAAAACTACTCTTACGTCCATGTAGTTTTTTGGGGTCTTTTTGACGTATCCTTCTTCATCTTTATCGAAGACAAAATGCTTATGAAACTGCTTAAAATGCAGGATTTCTAAATTTACATCTTTTGTATCAACGCTATAGTCTCCACATGCATAGTCTGAGGGAACATATCTACTGCCTTTAATTTTTTAAGTTCATAGCCCCTATCCATAAATCTTTTGATATCCCTGGCTAATGTTTGAGGGTTGCAGGATATGTAGACTATTTTGTCTATGCCAGCATTGGCAATTGTTTTTACTACTTCTTTGTCTAGGCCTGCCCTTGGTGGGTCTACTGTTATTGCATCGATTTTATTTTCTTTTATGAATTTGCTATCGATAAACTTTGCGTTTTTTGCTATGAATTTATAATCTTTTAAACCATTTCTTTTGGCATTTTCTTTGGCATCTTTGATAGCATTTTTGTTGATTTCTATTCCTACTATGTGATCGTCATTGATTGACATGGAGCTTGTTGCGCTTCCGCAGTAGAGGTCTAGGAGTTTTTGATTTTCTCCTAAAAATTCTCTTGCTACACCATAGAGATTTTCTATTTGATATTGGTTTACTTGGTAGAAGTCATCTGCACTGATTTTAAATGTTTTATCCTTTATTTTAAAGTCTAACTTGCCATTGCCATTTATTGCATATGCCTTTCTTCTGTCTATCAAATTGATATGAAATTTTGAATTTTGCCAGTTCTTTTTGATGTATTTTTGACAGTCTTTATCATAAGTTCCGTAAAGATTTAATAAGATGTCTTTATTGTTTGTGCGAATGGAGATTTCAGTAATAACTCCGTCGAATTTCCCATTGATTTCTTTACTTATTTCTTCTATTTGACCTAAATTTTGACCTATATAATCACTTGCTATCAGACAATTATTTATTTTAACTTTTTCATCTGAGTATTTTTTAAGATAATTTAGGCCACCGTCTTTGTCTACTTGTAAGTGAATCTTGTTTCTATATGCGAATTCTGGACTTTCAATGATTTCAATATCTTCAATTTCTAGATGTGTTGATTTTTTTATGGCATTTTTTATCAAGTTCTTTTTTAATTTTATTTGTGTGTCATAATTGATATCCATTATAGAACAACCCCCACATTCATAAAAATATGGACATGGAGGTTTTCTTTCAAATTTGCTTTTTATATTTGTTTTTATTTTCCTAGCTTCTAAGAAATTTTTCTTTTCAGCTATGATTTCGGCATCAAGAGTCTCGCCATAGATTGCGTTTTCTACAAAAACTGTTTTTGCATCTGTTCTTGCTACTCCTCTGCCGTCTTGGATGATATCAATTATCTTTAAATCTTTTAGGATCATTAGATAACTTTTGTTTCTCCCTTGTAAATTACTCCACCTATTGGATCTACTGTGATTATATCACCATCATTTACTAAGTTTCTGATGTTAAATGCACCTACTACTGCTGGAATTCCAAAGTGTACTGCGGATATAGCAGTATGGCTTGTTAGTCCACCTTCTTCTGTTACTATAGCTTTTGCTTTTTCGATGTATTCTGTGATATCAGAGTCTGTAAATTTGGCTACTAGGATATCCCCTTCTTCAAATTTCTCTTCTAGTTCTTTTTTGGTTGATGCTAGGCATACTTTTCCTGCTACAGACTTAGTTCCTATACCTGTACCACTCGTAATGATGTCGCCTATGATATGAACTTTTATTAAGTTTGAGTTACCAGATACGCCTAATGGGATACCAGCTGTTACTACTGTCAAGTCTCCCTCATTAACATAATTTTCGTTGATAGCTCCAAATATTGCTCTTTCGATTAATTCATCTGTTTCTTTGGCTTCTTGGATTACTATTGGATATACTCCCCAAACAACTGATAGTTGTCTTGCAACTTTTTCTGTTGTTGTGGCTGCAACTATATTAGTTCTTGGTTTAAATTTAGAGATTACTCTTGATGTATTACCACTTGATGTACATGAAATGATAGCTGATGCTTCAAGTTCCTTGGCAATTTCACAAGTGTTTCTTGCAATAGAGTTTGTTACGTTGTTAAAGCTTGATATGTCTGTTTCGTATACATTCTTATTAAAGTCATCTGATAATTCTGTCGTTATACAGATGTTTCTCATAGTACGAACTGCTTCTACTGGATATTTTCCTCCAGCTGTCTCACCAGATAGCATGACACAGTCTGTTCCGTCTATGATAGCATTGGCTACGTCTGTTGTTTCTGCACGAGTTGGCCTTGGGTTTCTAATCATAGAGTCAAGCATTTGTGTTGCAGTTATTACTGGTTTGGATGCAAGGTTTGCCTTTCTGATCATCTCTTTTTGGACAATTGGAATAAGTTCTGTACGGATTTCTATACCCAAATCACCACGAGCAACCATGATACCATCAGAAGCTTCGATGATTTCATCGAGGTTATCTACACCTTCTTGAGATTCTATTTTTGAAATGATTTTGATATTTTCTCCACCGTGATCTTCTAGAACTCTTCTGATGTCATATACGTCTTCTTTTTTGCGGACGAATGATGCAGCTATGAAGTCAATATCATTTTCTATACCAAACTTGATATCATCAATATCTTTAGGTGTTATTGCTGGTAGATTTGTTTGACGTCCTGGTAGGTTTACACCCTTGTGATTGGATAAAACACCGTTATTTAGTGCTTTACAAACTACGTCTGTGCCATCTTTTATATCAACTACTTCTAGTTGTACTAGACCATCGTCTATAAATATTTCGCTTCCCACTTCTACATCTTCTGGCAAACCAGCATAAGATACTGATACTATATCTTGGTTACCAATCACATCCCTAGTTGTAAGGATAAATGTATCTCCTGGCTTTAGGAAAATTTCGTCAACGTCAAAGTTACCAGTTCTAATTTCTGGTCCCTTAGTATCTAACATTATAGCTATAGGTGTATTTAATTTGCGTCTAATTTTTCTTATAGTTTTGATTTTTTCTAAGTGTTCTTCGTGTGTACCGTGGGAAAAATTAAGTCTTGCAACATTCATCCCACTTTTTACAAGTTCTTCAAGGATTTCTGGTGCTTCAGATGATGGACCAATAGTACAAACAATTTTTGTCTTTTTTAAGTGATCTGGCATTTGATTCATATTATGATTCCTTTCTATCGTGAAAGATTATTTGCTAATGCGTATAGCTTCTCGTTAAACTGTGACTTAGAATTTACTGCTTCATCAATGCTAACTTCAATTAGTTTACCATTAGCATATCCAATAGCTAGTCCTGTTTTCTCTTCTTGTAAAAGTTCTACTGCGTGAGCTCCCATTGTTGAACCTAGTAGTCTATCAACTGTTGATGGTGAACCACCTCTTTGCACGTGACCTAAGACTGTAACCTTTGTTTCAATTCCAGTCTTTTCTTCTAGTTCATTTGCTACAGAGTATGGATCTCCAACTCCCTCTGCTAGGGTTATAAGATGGTGGAGCTTGCCTCTAGCCTTACCGTGTTCCATTTTTTCTATGATTTCATCTATTGAAAATTCGTGTTCAGGTACTATGATAGATTCTGCACCACCAGCAAGGCCAGAAAATAGTGCCAAGTCTCCACAATTTCTGCCCATTACTTCTATTACAACAGCCCTACCGTGAGAACTTGATGTATCACGAAGTTTGCCTACAGCATCAGATACTGTCTCAATTGCTGTAAAAAATCCAATTGTAAAGTCTGTGTATCCCATATCATTATCTATGGTTCCTGGGATTCCTACAGTTTTGATACCAAGATCTGAAAGAGCCTTTGCTCCTTGGAAGGAACCATCACCACCGATTACAATAAGGCCCCCTATACCATAATCTCTTAGGATTTGGGCACCTCTTTCTTGTCCCTTCTTACCTTTAAATTCTAGGCTTCTTGCAGTACCAAGTATAGTACCACCCTTATGTATGATATCTGCAACAGATGATACATTCATCTCATAGATATCACCTTTCATCAAGCCATCGTATCCATTTCTGATACCCTTTACTCTCATTCCACTACTTAATGCTGTACGAACTGCAGCCCTAATGGCAGAGTTCATACCTGGTGCATCGCCACCACTTGTTAAAATTCCTATAGTTTTCATAATTCTCCTCCATCTAATATAATATTTTCAAATCCAAGAAAATTATACAGTTTTTCCATTAAATTATCATTAATATTAATCCAAAGTTTCTGGTCAAGTTTGACTGATTTATTCTTATCCGCAAAATATATCACAACAGGGGTGTCTCCCTGGGATTCTTGTAATATCCTCCTTAAATCATTATACCTGTTATATTCAGTTTTCAGGTATAAAATATCAAGATTCAAACTTTCGATGTCTATAAATTCTGATGTAAGTAATTTCACATCATTTTCATCTACTTGTAATTTACCCTTTACTAGGACTACATTATCTTCTTCGATCAAATTCCTATATTTTCTGTATGTCTCTGGGAAAATAACCATTTCAATTGTACCGTACATATCTTCCAAGCTTGCAAAGGACATAAGAGTCCTTGACTTAGTCATTATCTCAGATTTTCCAGTAATAATTCCAGCCATTGTAACATATTTGTTGTCCAATCTCTGGATCTCTAAGTCTGTCAGTTCTTCTTTGAATGAAGTCTTGAAATTTACTAGCTTTGATAGCCTATCGCTAGCATCACTTAAAGGATGGTCAGATATATAAAAACCTAGTACATCTTTTTCCAAAGATAACTTGACTTTTTTGGGATATTCGTTGATTTCTGGCATATTGATATCATCTGTTGACTTGGTAGCTGAATCATCGGCAAAGTCTAGAAGGTTCATTTGGCCCTTGACATTTATCTTTTGACCCTCATGAACATTGGTCATAGCTGACTCATAGACAGCCATAAGCCTACTTCTCATATATCCCATAGAATCAAAAGCACCAGCCTTTATAAGTGACTCAAGACCTTTTTTGTTAAGAGCTCTTGAGTCGTAGGCCTCAACTCGTTCTAAGAAATCTTTGAAATTTGAAAATTTCTCTCCCTCATTACGACTACCTACAATTGCATTTATAAAGTTTATTCCTAGATTTTTTATAGCTGAAAGGCCAAAGATTATTTTCCCATCTTTTGCATGGAAATTTTCGTAGGAAATGTTGACATCTGGGGCTATCAGATCAATTCCCATTGATTTGGTTTCGCTTATATAAGCATATAGCTTAGATGTATTGTCCATGACAGATGATATGAGATTGGCCATATATTCTTCTGGGAAATAGTGTTTCAAATATGCTGTTTGTATAGCAACCAATGAATATGCTGCTGAGTGAGATTTGTTAAAGGCGTACTTGGCAAAAGATATCATTTCATCATAAATTATATTTGCATTTTTCTCGCTTACGCCATTTCTGATACATCCTGGTACTAAGACATTGCCATCTTCATCGACCTTGCCATGGACAAATACTTCTCTATTGGCTTCCATGACATCCATTTTTTTCTTACTCATAGCACGTCTTAGATTGTCAGCCTCTCCTAGAGAAAAACCTCCAAGCTGTTGAACTATTTGCATTACCTGCTCTTGGTAAACTATGATTCCATAAGTCACTCCAAGTATTGGCTTTAATTTCTCATCAATATATGTTATGTCTTCAGGATTGTTTTTGTTGTGGATGTAGGTTGGTATTTCATCCATTGGCCCTGGCCTAAATAATGAGTTTGCTGCTATAAGATCATCAAAAACTGTCGGCTTTAAGTTTTTAAGGAAATTTCTCATTCCAGCAGACTCAAATTGGAATAAGCCTATGGTTTTAGCCTTATTAAACTGTTTTATGACATTTGGATCATTTTCATCTATCTGTTCTATATCAATTTCTATGCCACGGTTTTTTTTGACATCCTTTATGGTATCCTTGATAACTGTAAGGTTTCTAAGTCCCAAAAAATCCATCTTTAGTAGACCCAGCTCTTCTATTTCAGTCATATTGTATTGGGTGACTACAAGATCATTTGATAAGGCCAAAGGTACTATGTCTGTCAAGATTTCCTTGCTCATTACAACTCCAGCCGCATGTATTGAAGTGTGACGAGGAAGAGCTTCTAGTTTTCTTGCAGTGTCGATAAGTCTCTTGCTTTCTGCATCATTTTGATAGGCTTCCCTGAACTTATCCGATTCCTCAAGGGCCCTATCGAGGGTCATATTAATCACCTGTGGAACTAATTTCGCTATCCTATCAACCTTGCCATAAGAAATATCAAGGACTCTTCCCACATCTCTTATGGCATTTCTAGCCTGCATCCTACCAAAAGTTACAATTTGAGATACGTGGTCCCTGCCATAAAGTTCGTTTACATATTCTACTACTTCGTCACGTCTGACGTAGTCGAAGTCTATGTCTATATCTGGCATAGATACCCTTTCGGGGTTTAGAAAACGCTCAAAGATTAAATGGTATTTAATCGGATCTATTTGGGTGATGTCTAAGGCATAGGAGACAATGGAGCCTGCTGCCGAACCACGGCCTGGCCCTACTGCTATGTCATGGTCTTTGGCATATTTTACAAAGTCCCATACTATCAAAAAGTAATCTATATAACCCATATTGTTGATTACGGTAATCTCTTTTTGGGCACGTGATCTAATTTCTTCAGTCACATTTTCATACTTTTTTGCCAAGCCTTGGTCAACCAAATCGGTCAAATACTCAAGGTTTGTAGTATTCTCTGGTAATTTGCTAAAGTATGGAAGGTGAGGATTGTGAAATTCAATTTCTAGATTACACATATCTGCAATCTTTTGGGTATTTGCTAATGCCCTATCATAGTCTTTAAAAATCGCCTGCATTTCGTCGTAACTTTTTAGATAAAACTCATCGGCAGGCATTTTCATCCTATCTTCATCCTTGATCAAAGAACCTGTCTGCACACACAAGAGTACGTCTTGGTAATAAGCATCTTCCTTGTTTATGTAATGCACATCGTTAGTGGCAACAAGTTCTATGTCCAAGTCTTTGTGTATTTTGTCTAAAACTTCATTAACCTGCCTTTGTTCCCTTAGACCATGGTTTTGCAGCTCCAAGTAATAATTATCTTTGCCAAATAAGTCCTTGTATTTTTGGGCTGTTTCATAGGACTTTTTGATATCATTTTCTAAAATTCTCTGATTTACTTCGCCATTTAGGCAAGCACTTAGGGCGATGAGCCCATCCTTGTGATTTTTTATAAAGTCAAAGTCAATCCTTGGCTTGTAATAAAATCCATTTACATAGGCTTCAGATACTATTTTTAGTAAATTCTTATAGCCCTCTTTGTTTTTGGCAAGCAAAATCAAATGGTAGTAGCGCTTATTGCTAGGATCTTTTTTAAGATGATCATCTTCTGATATATAGACTTCACAACCTATTATTGGCTTGATATTTCTAGCCTTGGCTGCCTTATAAAATTCTATGACCCCATACATCTGCCCGTGGTCTGTTATGGCAATAGAATCCATATTCAATTCTTGACACCTATCAAGTAGTTGATTTATCCTAGAAAATCCATCTAATAGTGAATATTCTGTATGCACATGTAGGTGAGTAAATTTATTTTCCATACTTAATCCTTAATTAAAAAAGACTTGTTTTCACAAATCTTCAGCCATCTTAATAAATTTCTGTAACCTATAATTAACCTTGGACTTGCTCATAGGCGGATCTAACATTTGTCCCAATTCTTCTATAGAAGTATAGGGATTTACTAGTCTAAGCTCAGCCAATTCTTTCATCTCAGCTGACAAAACATCCATCATACCAGCTTTAAATATAGCCTTTATGGCATCTACTTGCTTTAGTGATGCATTCACAGTTCTGTCAATGTTGGCCTTATCAAAATTAGTTTGCCTATTGATGTTGTTTCTAATTGACTTCATGGCTCTAACATCTTCAAGCTCAAACAAGGACTTATTGGCACCAATTATAGCCAAAAAGTCAGAAATCTTATCTGAATCTTTTAGATATACTACTTTGATTTCTCCCTTGTCGTTAATTTTAGGCTTTAGGTCAAAGATGTCCATAGATTCTTTTGTTAGTATAGATTCTTCAATAGAATTTGTTGAAAGCTCAAGATTATAGCCTCTTTGAGGGTCGTTTACTGATCCTTTCAACACAAAGGCAATTTTAAGATATGACTTTATATCATCAAGGGATACATCTTCCAAATAAGAATCCTTATTTATAAAAAACTCATTAGAAGCATCCATGAGTTCTTCTGAAAGGGATTCATCTTCGACGATTACTGAAAACAACCTATCCTTATCCATATCTTTTATCTCAAAGATTGGCGAATAATCGTATACTTTTTTGATTAGATTGTAGATATATCTTGCTATGGTATTTGAATAAGTCTTAAAAATCACCTGATAACTAGCATTTGAAATTCTTATACTAGAAATATACTGAAAAAATGTAAGTAGTTCAGCATGAGCATCTATAGGATCTTTTTTTAAAACTTCTTTTTTACATCTTTTTGAAAAAGACATTTTGGCCACCTAGTCTAATAATTTCTTCTTAACCTTATTAATAGTATTTTCGTCTACTCCCGCATAAGCTAGGTATTCTTCAAAAGAATCGTACTTACGTGCTACGTATTCATAAGCTTCTTTCATATAATATGGGTTGGTAATCCTAAATACAGAATATGGTTCATTTTCATCATATCTTTCTATATATCCAAGGTAGGCTGATGAAACTTCATAATCTGCAATAATATCAGATCTACCAACATTGGCAAGACCCATCAAAATCATGGAAATAATGCCTGTTCTATCCTTGCCTTCTTGGCAGTGAAATAGACTTATGCCATCGGTTGCTGCAAATACTTCCATAATCTCTTTAATCTTAGGATAATTGTCTATAAGATTTCTATAAGTAGAACCAATAGATACTTCTTTATTGATAATTTGTTGTATTTCTTCCTTGCGAAATTCTTCAGATGGAGCTAGAGAAATATGATTGTAGTTGAAGTTTTCTTTGATCAGCTCATGTGACTTGCTATCAAAGGGAATCTCTCCTGCTCTTCTTAGGTCAATTATAGATTCTACTCCGTAGTCTTTTAATGTTTTAATATCATCAATTTTTATATCATCGAGGGTTGCTGTCCTCAAAAATTTGCCCCACTTGGTGACTTTGCCATCCATGGTTGGTACTCCACCAAGTTCCCTAGCATTTTTTACATCTTCTAAGGGTAGTCTTTTGTAATATTGCATTTTACCACCTATCCTTTTCTCTGTGTTTCATAATTAATATATAGTCATCATCTTTCATTTTTTCATACAAAGCTTGGGCAATGTAAACTGACCTGTGCTTGCCCCCTGTGCATCCAATTGCAA
Source organism: Anaerococcus sp. Marseille-Q7828 (assembly GCF_949769285.1). Lineage (NCBI taxonomy): Bacteria > Bacillati > Bacillota > Tissierellia > Tissierellales > Peptoniphilaceae > Anaerococcus > Anaerococcus sp. Marseille-Q7828. Next base: position 1,210,428 of record NZ_OX458331.1, on the reverse strand, counting down.
TGGTAAGGGTATTTTTGCCTTGGTTCTTAAACTCTGGAATTAGTTTTGTTAATAACTTATAAGTATCATCCAAAAACTCATCAATTATAGGAAATTGGTCCAAATAAGCCTTAAGCTTTTCATCAGTTCCATTAAGCGGCTTAAGCTCATCAATATAAAATGGATTTGGCAAAAATCTTACGTCAAAGACAAAGTCAAAGTCCTCGCTAACCCCATACTTGTAGCCAAATGATAAGAGATTTATTATCATATTGTTCTCGTTAGATGCGGAGTCTTCTATAACTTTCTTAAGTTCTTTTGCATTATAATTACTGGTATCTATGAATCTATCAGATATTTGCCTTATTTCTTTTAAGAGTTCTTTTTCCTTTTCTATACCATCTGCTACATTACCATATTCACCCAGTGGATGAGGTCTGCGATGTTCATTATATCTAGTCAAAAGCACACTATCATTACAATAAATATATATAATTTCAGTATCCTTGTTCTTCTCTTTGAGATTTAGAAAAGATTGTTTCATATCGCTATCTATATTGTGGGAACGGAAATCTATTACAACTGCCATTTTTTCAATAGGATTTGCTTGAGTTTCATTTAGTTCTATGAATTTCTCAATCAAATATGCTGGAGAATTGTCCATAGCATAATAACCCATATCTTCATAAGCCCTTAGGGCAGTTGTCTTTCCAGATCCACTTAAACCAGTAATTATCTTAAGTTTCATTATAAGTCTCCGATTAATTTAACCTCACGTTCTAACTTAAAACCTGTTTTTTCATAAACAATGCCTGCAACTTCTTCTATGAAGGCTAGCATATCAGCACTAGTAGCTTCTCCTGCATTGATGATAAATCCACAGTGCTTTTCGCTAACTTGGCAATCTCCAACTCTGTAACCTCTTAGTCCACACTCATCAATAAGCTTGGATGCATATGAGCCTTCTGGCCTTTTAAAAGTAGAGCCTGCGGATTTCTTATCTAGTGGCTGCTTAGTCTCACGTCTATTTGTATAGTCTTCATACTTTTCCAAAGCTTCATTATTATCATCGTTTTGTAATTTAAAAGTAGCACTAGAAACTATGAGATCTTGGTCAAATATTTTTGAATGTCTGTAAGAAAAGTTCATTTGATCATTAGTAAAATTATATTCATTGCCAGCTAGGTCAAATGCTTTTACACTAATGCAAACATCTTTGATTTCCTTGCCATAGGCGCCCGCATTCATAGAAACTGCTCCACCAACTGACCCTGGTATACCAGAAATTTCTTCCATACCGGTTAGGCCATTATCAATTGAATATTTTGCTGCTTTATTTAGTGAAGTACCCGCAAGAACTGTTATCTCAGTTCCATTAAGCTTGATATCATCATAATTGTCGGCTAAGACTAAGACACATCCCCTTATACCCTTATCTGTTATGAGAAGATTTGATCCAAGTCCTATTACGGTTGTTTTTATATTGTTTTCATTATTAAATATCAAAAGATTTTTTAATTGTTCTTCATTATTTACTTTAACTAGCACATCAGCTGGTCCACCGATGCCCCAAGTTGTGTAATCTTTGAGAGCTGTACCAAAGGAAATATCCCCAAAGTCCTTACCCTCGTAGATAGATTTGTAATCCATACGTCCTCCTAGATTTAATAAATTAAATCTTATAATTTACTATACCTTAATTTAAATACTTATCTGATATAAAAAAATTTGTAATTTCACTCCTGATTTGGTAAAATAATAAAGATTAATTGTAAAAAGCTAGGAGGTGTTTATATGGCAAAAGCATGTGATATTTGTGGAAAAGGTACAAAATCAGGTAATACTATTACTTTCTCACACAAAAATGTTAACAGAACTTTTAAACCAAATGTGCATAAAATAAGAGCTATAGTAGATGGATCTCCAAAATCAATCAACGTATGTACTAAATGTTTAAAATCTGGAAAAGTACAAAAAGCATAATATAATGCTTTTTTTATTTTGAATTCAAAATAAAAAGCCACTAGGTAGGATTTTTTCCCGCCTAGTGGTATTTTTTTAACTAATTTGATCCGTCTCTATCCCAGAATCTTTGTTTACTTAAGTTTTCTATAAATTTATCGATATCCTTACCATCCTTAGTAACCATTACACCATCGCCTTTTTGCTTATCTTCACTAAGAATATCAGTAGGATCTCCTATAATCCATAATGGTTTGTAGTGTTTGAAGGTTTCATCTGCAAACTCGCCTACATTTTTCATAAAATCATGGCTTGGTTTTTCTGGAACTACTATGATTAGCCCATCTTCTAGTACTGGATGGATTGATTCATATCTATGATTTACCATCAAACCATCTTTGGTCTTATTTAAATTGCCTTGTATGATTTCTGCCTTTGCCTTACTAGCTTTTATAGCTTTTACAAGTTTTTTGAAGTCAAAGTCATCGTCATTATCAGAGTATATGCCAACTTTAAGTGTATCTGGCTTAAAGATAGTATTTTCTTGAGAAAATTCAGGCATTTTAACTGATTTTGCTTCTTTTGTAGGTTTTGTTCCTACAGGGTCGAAACCACGTTTGGCATCTGGCTTATCAGCTCCAACATTTTTTGCAATTTCTTCTGCCATTGCCTTATCAACATTGGCAAACATATCTACAACATTTTGTCTGATTTCTTCTCTTTTTACCTTTGATAGTTCAAAAGAAAATGCATCAATAATATGTTTTTGTTCAACTTTTGATAGTGAATTATAAAATGCTGTTGCTTGGGAGAAGTGATCTCTGAAGCTATCGTCACGGTCTTTGATAACTTGTCCGTCAACCTTTTCTTGGTAATGTTCATAACCACCATTTTCAACACTTTCATAATATGGTGATTGGTCGTCGATAGCAGATTTTTGATAAGAAACTGGTCCTTGATTAATCATATGTTGGTGCCAACCATCTCTTTGGTTGTTATGAACTTCTGCGATTGGTCTGTTTATTGGAATTTGAGCAAAGTTTGGTCCACCAAGTCTTAGTAGTTGGGTATCAGTATATGAGAAAAGTCTGCCTTGAAGAAGTGGATCATTTGAAAAGTCGATTCCAGGAATAATATTGCCAGGGTTAAAGGCAACTTGTTCAGTTTCCGCAAAGAAGTTATCAACATTTCTATTTAAAATTATTTCACCAATTTTTATTTTTGGTATATCTTCTTCTGGCCATACTTTTGTTGGGTCCAAGATATCAAATGGGAAATCAAATTCTTTTTCTTCTGGCAATAATTGGACACAGAAGTCCCAAACTGGATAGTTGCCCTCATCTATTGCATCGTACAAATCTTTTCTTTGGCTATCTGGATCATTCCCTGATACTTTCAAGGTCTCATCCCATACTCTAGAATGAACACCTAGTTGTGGATTCCATTGGAAACGAACAAATGTTCCCTTGCCTTCTGCATTAACAAATCTAAAGGTGTGAACAGCAAAGCCATCTATCATTCTTAAGTTTAGTGGTATTGCCCTATCACTCATAGCCCACATAGTCATATGTGCTGATTCTTGGTTGCGGCTTATAAAATCCCAAAATGTATCGTGAGCTGACTGAGCTTGTGGTACTTCAGTATCTGGTTCTGGCTTTACTGCATGAACAAAATCAGGGAACTTGATAGCATCTTGGATGAAGAAAACCGGCATATTATTTCCTGCAATATCGTAGTTGCCTTCTTCTGTATAAAATTTGAGAGCGAAGCCACGAACATCACGAGGTGTATCTGTAGAGCCCCTAAAACCTGCTACTGTAGAAATTCTAGTAAATAGTGGAGTCTCTTTGCCTTCCTCAGTAAATAGACAAGCCTTAGTGTATTCGCTCATATCTTTTGTACATTTAAACACGCCATGTGCACCTACACCACGGGCATGGACAATTCTTTCAGGAATTCTTTCGTGGTCAAAGTGCATAATTTTTTCTCTTAGATGAAAGTCTTCCAATAAAGTTGGTCCACGTCTGCCAGCCTTTAATGAAAATTCATCCTCAGCCATTTTTAGACCTTTATTTGTAGTAAAAGCCTTGCCTTTGTTATCAACTTTATTATTTTTTAAATCTTTTTGCTTAGCATTATCGGCTACTTTTTTAACCTTATCTAATCCTGGAGGAGTTAGAGGTGCTTTCTTAAAATCATGTTTGTTCTCTTTTTTTGTCATTTTATCTCCTTCCAATATATTAACAATTTGTTTGTATATATTTACCCCTAATTAAAAAAAAGCCACTAATTATAGTGACTTTTCCTTAAATATTTGGTAGTATTTATTTATTTTTTCTCTTATATCGCTAGCAAAAACGTCTGAACCAGCTACAACAATATCACAACCTGCATCTATTACCTTATCGACATTTGTAGTTTTGATCCCACCATCCACTTGGATTTTTACATCTAGATTATTATCATCTATGTATTTTCTAAAAAATCTGATTTTATCAAGCGAATCTTCCATAAAGCTTTGACCTCCAAAGCCTGGTTCTACGCTCATTACAAGCAACAAGTCAATCTTATCAAGGTAAGGAAGCATTAGGTTCATATCAGTTGCTGGTTTAAAAGTAAGACCAACTTCCATACCATTATCTTTGATTTCCTTTATAGTTTCATAAAGGTTTTTGCAAGCTTCATAGTGAATTGTTAGTCTATCTACACCTGCTTTCTTAAAATCTTTGATGTATCTGATTGGCTCTTCGATCATAAGATGAGTGTCAAAATAGTAATCAGTAATCTTTCTAAGATCTCCTATAACCTTGAAGCCAAAAGAAATGTTTGGAACAAATATTCCATCCATAACGTCTACATGGAGCATTTTTAAATCTGTTCCCTGAGTTTTTTTTATGTCTTCTTCTAAGTTTGCAAAGTTACAAGATAATATTGAAGGAGCTAGTTCTACCATTTGTTTTCTCGCCTTTCTTTCAATTGATTAAATAACATTTTGTAATTATCATACCTGTTTTGTGAAATCTCACCCTCTTTTAAGGACTCTTTCACTTGGCAATTTGGCTCATTTATATGATTACAATCTTTAAACTTACAGTTTGCGTTTTTCATTTCCCTAAAAGTATATTTAAGTTGATTTTCATCTTCTATAAAATCAAAATCAAAACTATCAAAGCCTGGAGTATCAAAGATAAAGGTATCTTCATCTATGGCAAAAATCTCTGTATGACGAGTTGTATTCTTCCCCCTCTTTGATTTTTGGGAAATCTCACCAATTTCTATATTTTTTTCTACAAGATTATTTAAAAATGTGCTTTTACCAACTCCTGAGGCTCCTGAAACTGCCGAAGTTTTTCCTTTTAATATTGGGATTATCACATCCATTGGAAAATCATTATAATTATCTATACTTACTATTCTATAGGCAAGAGGCTCATATATATCAATTATTTGATCAATTTTTTCATCAGTTGTAAGGTCGATTTTGGATATTATAATTACAACATCAATGTTTTCATGTTCGCACATAGCCAGATACTTATCAAGATTAAATAAATTCAAAGGTGGATCAGTGATAGTTACAAAAACTAACATTTGATCTATATTTGCAATGTTTGGCCTTTTGATTTCATTTTGCCTATCAAGTATTTGTGTAATGTAGGCTGTATTATCTTCTGTTAATTCTATCTTAACATTGTCGCCAACAAGAGGCTTAATCCCCCTTATGCGAAAATTCCCCCTTGCTTTTGACATATAAATCTCGTCTTTGCTTTTGACATAGTAGAGATCTTTTTGTGCTTTTATAATTTTACCAATCATTGATTTACCGCAGTTACTCCGTAGGATTGACCATCTACAACTATTTCTAGATAGGCTCCTACGCTTGCTCTTACGTTTACTATGAGCACTCCGCCATTGTTTTCAACTTCTGCATAAGTTTGTGTTCCACTATAAATGCTTTGGCCTCTTTGACCGTTTACTATATCGTAAACTACTACATTGTATTGGTCTTTTGGCTCTGTTATTTCAACTCTTAGTTCGACATCTTTTATATCATTTTCTTCTGGAATTTCTTCTTTTGGACCTGTTGAAATGGATATCTCTATTTGAGAATCCTTGGCAACTCTTGTACCTGCTGCTATTGACTGATTCATTACAAGTCCTTGTTGTGTATTGTCACTATTGTAGTAGTTGACATTCGCAAGAGCTAGACCAGCTTGGCTTAAAATAGCTCTGGCATCTTGTTCAGTGTGACCAAGGACATTTGGAACTTCAATAGTTTCAACTCTGCCATCTGGACCAGTACTTACTGTAACATCTATTTCACTTCCAGCTTGAAGTTTGCTATATGATCTTGGATCTTGGCTAATAATCAGGTCCTTATCTACATTGTCGCTTTTTTGTGTCATAGTACGGCCTAGTCTAAGGCCAGCTTCTTTTAGGACTTCTTCAGCCTGGGCTATGGTCATATTTCTAAGGTCTGGAACTTCGACTTCCCTGCCTTTACTTATGACTAAGTTGACTTGACTCCCTCTGTCAACCTTGGTGTTTGGGCTTGGGTCTTGGCTCATTACCTTGCCAATTTCGTATTCATCACTTTCTTCTGTTAGTGAGATATTTGCCTTTAGCCCTCTTCTTTCAAGTTCATTTATAGCTTGAGATTGATTGAGGTTTAATACCGTTGGTACTTCGATTTGCTTACTGCTAGTCCTGTTTCTTAAAAAATACACCGCTGCTACTAGAACTAAGGCTAGAATTATAAGTGGCCAAAGTTTTTTTGCCTTTTTATCCTTGTTGGAAGATTTTTTCTTGTCAGGATTTGAAACATAAACTGCTTCTTTTTCCTTTTCCTCTTCTTCATCGTAGTTTTGCTGGTAAACTTTGCTAGTAACCTTATCTTTTGGAACAACTATTGGGATTGGAGCAGTTTCTGAAAGATCTTCCTGGTCATAAATATAATCTTCATCTTCCAATGCATCTATCAATTCTCTAGTATTTAAAAATCTTTCTGATGCTTCCTTTTTTAGAAGCTTCATTATTATATAATTTAGATGATCTGACAGGTCTGGATTAAGTTCTTTGGCAATAACTGGTTCATCTTGTATATGCATAAGAGCAATGCCAACAGAGTTATCAGCATCAAATGGTACTTTGCCAGTTGCCATCTCATACATTACAGCACCTAGGGAATAAAGATCACTCTTCTCGTCAACTATATTGCCCTTGGCTTGTTCTGGTGAAATATAATGGACTGTTCCTAGAATGGAACTAGTGTAGGTTATCGTAGCATTTGATGAAACCCTTGCTATACCAAAATCGGTTACTTTAAGTAGACCATAATTATCAATTAGAATGTTTTGAGGTTTGATATCTCTATGGATTATCCCAGCATTGTGAGCCATCCTAAGAGCTTTGGCTATTTGGACAGAATAATCTATTATTTCTTGGTTAGATAGCTTACCCTTTGATAAAATCAAATCCTTAAGAGTTTGACCTTCCACATATTCCATTACTATATAATATATTCTTTGTCCCTTGTATAGGTCCTCTCCTATATCAAAGACATTTACAATGTTTACATGGGATAGTTTGGCAGCAGATTGGGCTTCATTATTAAATTTTTTGAGAAATTCGCTATCTTCTGCGTATTGGTCTTTAAGAACCTTGATAGCTACAAATCGGTCCAGGAGTCTATCCTTGGCCTTGTAAACTTTGGCCATACCTCCTACGCCTATTTGCTCTATAATTTCATACCTTCCGTCTAAAACTAATTTTTCCATAACTACCCTCTTAGATCTTAACAGTAGTAACCGTCACATTGTCTCGGCCACCCTTATCAATAGCCATATCAACCAGATTCATTGAAATGTCAAAAACATCATCATAATTTTTGATTACTTCAACAATATCCTTAGGCTCAAGCTCGTTGGTAAGCCCATCTGTCACAAGCAAGATTATGTCATCTTTCTCATATGCTAGAGATTTATTATCTGGCATAATATCAGCACTCACTCCAACTGCCCTTGTAACTGCAGCCTTATTGGCAAAGTGATTTGCTTCTTCTTCGTTAAGAGCACCACTATCTATAAGTTCATTAATTAGTGAGTGGTCTTTGGTTAGTTGGATAAGCTCATCGGCTCTAAATAAATAAATTCTAGAATCACCAACATGGGCAATGTGTAGGATATTTTCTGTATAGTCTATACAAAGGCAGACTACAGTTGTGCCCATTTTTTCGTTTTTTTCTGTAGCTAACTTATAAACTTCATTATTGGCATAGAGTATTGCTTTTTCTTGAAAATCTACAATGCTATCAAAGTCTTCGACTTTAGAGTTTTCTATAAAATCAGTAAATGAAGTGCATGCTAAGCTGCTTGCAACCTCTCCATCGCTGTGGCCACCCATACCATCGGCAACCACAAAAAAGTCATAGTTTTCTATAGAAACATTTCCGTAGGAATCTTCATTTGTTTGTCTAACCTTTCCAATGTTGGAAATTGTACTAAATTTCATCATTACCTCGCGTAGTTATTCCTTAGCTGTCCACAGCTAGCATCTATATCTTGGCCCATAGAGTATCTAACTGTGGCATTTAGGCCGTTTCTTGTAAGTTTTTCCTTAAAATCATTTATAATCTTATTTGTTGTCTTACCATGCTTAAATTCTTCGATTGGATTTAATGGGATAAGATTAATATGTATATTTTTACCCTTAAGAAGTTTTTTGAGATTATCGACATCGCTATCAAGGTTGTTGACACCATCTATTACAACATATTCAAAAGATACTCTTCTTTTTGTCTTATCTAGATAGTAATCAGTTGCTTTGATAAGTCCCTTTATATCATACTTCTTGGCAACGGGCATATATTTTTTTCTTTTCTCATCTGTTGCATAGTGAAGACTTACAGCAAGATTTACATCAAGGCCAGAATCAGCAAGGTCATATATTTTTGGAGTTAAGCCAGATGTAGACAAGGTGATTGATCTGTGAGATAAATTTCTACCATTTTCATCTGTGATAATTTCTAAAAACTTTGTAATATTCTTATAATTATCTAATGGCTCGCCAATACCCATTATTACAATATTGTTGATATCTCCATTTAATCTTTCAAGGCTGTAAACTTCTTCTATTAATTCTGAGGCTGTCATATGCCTTTCTAGGCCATTTTTTGTGGAAGCACAGAAAGTACATCCCATCCTACAACCAACTTGTGATGAGATGCATATGGTTTTTCTATCCTTATAGTCCATGAAAACTGCTTCAATGATATTGCCATCTTTTAGTTCAAACAAATATTTTTTAGTAGAATCGACCTTTGATTCAAAAGTTTTGAGTAGGCTCACCTTATCGATTTCAAATTCACCCAACAAACTTTCTCTCATATCCTTAGAAAGATCAGTCATCTTACTAAAATCATTGACTTTATTTACGTGAATTTGCCTAAAAACCTGTTTGGCTCTAAACTTTTGATAGCCTTTTTCTAGGAAAATATCTTCTAATTCTTTAATTGTCTTGTCATTTATACTTTGTTTCATATTATATCTTCTTAAATTCACTTATAAAAAATCCGTCAGTTTCATCCTCAAAGTTTACATACTCTATATAATCTTTGCCATCTATAGGTATCAATTCAAGGTCATTCATAGACCTTAAGTATTCAAAATTAGCCTTATTTTCAATACTTCCTATAGTGCAAGTAGAGTATAAAAGTTTTCCTCCAGTCTTCAGATATTTGACTGCATTAGCTAAAATATCCCTTTGAAGTTTAGCTAGGGTTTTTATATCTTCGATACTTCTATTATAACGTATTTCTGCTTTTCTTCCCATAACCCCAAGGCCAGAACAAGGTGCATCAACTAGGACATAATCAAAGCTATCAACGTATTTATCTTGCAATATGGCCGCATCAAAAGATGTAAGTTCTATGTTTTTTAGTCCTAATCTATCAATATTTTCTTTGATTAGGGAAAGCTTTTGTTCTAATAGGTCGTTAGCAATGATCTCTCCATCATTTTCAATATATTCACCAATATATGAAGTTTTGGTGCCTGGCGCTGCACATAAGTCTAAAATTTTTGCACCTTTTTTAGGATCTAAGACTTCTATGGTTTTCATAGAAGATTCTTGTTGGATGGTAAAAAGTCCATCTTTAAATTCGTTACTTTCAGCTAATCCCGCTGGATTTAAAATCCTAAGGGCGTTTTTTGAAATTTTCCCATCTTCTATTTTGTAGCCAGACTCTTCGAGTTTTTCTTTTAAGTCTTCCTTATTTGTTTTTAGATTATTTACCCTAATAGATATAATTTGTTCACTATTTATATATCTTAAAAATTTTTTGGTGTAATCCATGCCATAATTTTGGTAAATATAATTTGTTAGGTCTTCTGGCAAGGAATATCTAATCGATAGGGCTTTTATGTCATCTCTTTCATAAATAGTTGCAATTTCTTTTTCATCTCTTATAAAATTTCTCAAAATCGCATT